>NZ_JASOZC010000001.1:0-599765 GCF_030228725.1 Corynebacterium sp. UMB10321
ACACGGCGAAGCAGAAGCCCTTCATGCCCCCAACAAGCCCACCCACGGAGTTGACAACCTATATAGGAACACCCCCCGCACACAAACAATCGGACACCCTCTGCCCGGTATGCGCCTGCTCGCGCGCGCAAGCCGCACACTTGGCGAATACCTAGGCCGCGCCGGATGGCCGCCCTCGGACCGCGACGCTGCGGCTGGCGAGGGAGCGGACCAGGGTCAGACCGAGGAGAGCGCCCTTGCCTTGATCTGGTCGAACTCCTGCTGGGTAATCGCTCCCGAGTCGAGAAGGGCCTTCGCCGAGGCGATCTCATCGGTCGGGCTCGATCCGGCGGAGCCGCCGGCGACGGACTTGATGTACTCATCCTGCCGCTGCTGGAGCTCCTGGCGCGCCTCGACCGCGCGGTCGGTCATCCCCCGACCTCGAACAAGCAGGTACGCGAGCATTCCGATGAACGGCAGCGCGAGGATGAACACCACCCACAGCGCCTTCGCGAAGCCGCCGAGGTCCTTGCTGCGGAAGAGATCTCCGAAGATCCACCACAGGGACATCAACCATGCGAAGAAGATGAAGAACTCGAACATGGCGAGTAGGAATGAGCCGTTGTCGTCGAACATTTGCTGACTTCCTCCTGACTGGATGGACGCTGGCCGAGCGGTCCACGCGGACCCCAGCGCACGACGGTTAGGAACAAGGACGTGCCCGGGCCGTCGCCGAACCATGTTAGCAGCTTTTCCTCACCAAGCGTGGTAGCCGGGTTGCGACGCGCTGACCGGGTTGGGCTGGTGAAGACGGGCCTGGGACTCCACGATTCGTAGCGACCAAGCAACGGATCGAGAGGAGTCCCAGGTGAGTGTTGAGGCTACCGTCCTGTCCGCTGCGATGCTCGGCATCTCGGGGTTGGTGGTGCTTGCCGTCGGTGAGTACGGCGGTGAGCTGGAGCTGTTGGTGGAGACCTCCGAGTCGGTGACCGGGTGCCCGCGGTGCGGGGTGGTCGCGGTGGCCCACGGCCGGCGTGAGCATCTGGTGCGTGACATCCCCTCGGCGGGGCGGCCGGTGCTGCTGGTGTGGCGCAAGCGGCTGTGGCGGTGCGCCGAACCGGCGTGCCCGCAACGTACCCGGTCAGTACACCTAATAAAGCGACGTCAGTACGTTCGCTAATGCTCGAGCTGATCTTTCATCGCTCGTACCTCTTGGCTGCCAGCGTGGTCACTTATTCGCAACCGCCCACCGTGCGTTCTCTACACCCCTCACCGTTGCACTCATGTGAGACATTTGAACGCGCTGTGGCCTTATCCGTCCCCGCGGATTGCTCCTCGCCTGTCATTCCTGAAGGGTGTCAGGAAGTTTGTGTGTGAGGCTCTGATCTAGAAGGAGTTTCACCGATAATGACTACGGTGTCACCGAAGAAAACCATGACCCGGCGAGGGTCAACGAGATCAGCGAGAAGCTGATGGAAAATTCTGAAATCGCCAGCTTGATTAGCGAGCTGTCGAGCTCCGCTGATGATGCAAGCGAGCTGGTCAAAGGCCTGCTGCAAGCATCAATCAACGCTGGCCTTAAGGCGGAGATGGATGCGCACTTGGGCTACGGCCATTCCGACCGCAAAGCGAAATCCCAGGTCGAAACCGCACAGGAGAATAATCACCGTAACGGGTCGTACACCAAGACCGTCAATTCTGGCTACGGCGCAGTTGAGGTGACCGTGCCCAGGGATCGTGCCGGCACGTTTACTCCCCGGATGGTGCCCAAGGGTGCACGTCGGCTCACAGAGCTCGACGACATGATTATCTCGCTCTACGCCGGTGGGATGACCGTGCGCGATATCCAGCATCACCTCGCGACCACCCTTGGGGTGGATATGAGCCCGGATACGATCAGCACCATTACCGATGCGGTGTTAGACGAGGTCATGATCTGGCAAAACCGCCAGCTCGACGAGTTTTACCCGGTGATCTTCCTCGACGCGCTACGCGTGAAAATCCGTGACGGCCACCGCGTGGTCAACAAGGCTTGCTACATGGCGGTTGGTGTCGACATGGACGGCATCAAGCACATCCTGGGACTGTGGATCGCCGACAATGAAGGAGCCGCATTCTGGGCATCGGTGTGTGCGGATCTGGCTAACCGCGGTGTCCAAGACGTGTTCATTGTGTGCTGCGACGGGCTCAAAGGCTTGCCGGAAGCCGTGGAGGCAACCTGGCCGAATTCCATGGTACAGACCTGTATTGTGCACCTGATTCGGGCTGCGAACCGGTGGGTGTCCTACCAGGACCGCAAAGCAGTCTCCCGCGCGCTGCGTGAGGTCTACACAGCCGCTAACGAGGACACCGCACGTGCCAGCCTGGATGCTTTCGAGGCCAGTGAACTGGGCCGGAAATACCCCCAGTCGGTCAAAGTCTGGCGCGACGCCTGGGAGCGGTTCGTGCCGTTTCTGCAGTTTCCGCCGGCGGCACGCCGGGTGCTCTACACCACCAATTCAATCGAGTCGCTGAATGCTGAACTGCGTAAAGCTACCCGCAACAGGGGCCAATTCCCGAACGATACTGCCGCACTAAAGACGCTGTGGCTGATGATCTGCAACATCGAACAAGCGTGCCGCCCAGCGAGCGAAGAAAGCAAAGCGCGACATTGAGTGCAACGGCTATATTGAAGGAGCGAAAGCCACCGGGTGGAAACAAGCCATCAACCAACTAGCCGTGGCTTACCCCGACCGATTCGCGGACTACTTGTAAACCACCCCCCTAGAGCACTCGATCTCGCTGGGGTCCCTGCGCTACCCGCAGACTTCATACCACACACCAGACGTCATTTGGTGTTGGTTTCTCGAAACGGGCGAATGGAACTGTTTTGAAAACCATATCTGGTTGTTGTCCGAGGTCATCCCAGGAAACCAGATAGATTTATACACACAAAATGTCTCTTAAGCCCAATTTGGAGCATGAAGCAACCCATAGGATTCCTCCTTATCAGGCGCCGCCCCATAGGGTCCTTCCGCAGGTGAGGGACGAAATCCCACGGAGAGGCGCAGGTGAATAAACTCCTGCGGACAGTGAAGTACTCACATGAATGGGTACGCACTGCAGGTGAGAGTATAACCCTGAGATTTGAAAAAGCAGGACGATCACCCAAACGCCCAGGCACGCCGAGCCCGCACGAGCACTACACTGCCAACCATGACAGAGACAACGAAAGTAGCCGTAGTAACGGGAGGCTCCGCCGGGATCGGGGAGGCGTGTGCGCGGGCGCTCGCCGCGGACGGTTGGAAGGTGTACGTGGCGGCGCGCCGGGTGGAGCACTGCCAGGCCATCGCAGAAGAGATCGGGGGCGTGGCGGTGCGCCTTGATGTGACGGATGAGGTGAGTGTGGGGGAGTTGGCGTCGATAATTGAGGGGCCGGTTGGGCTGCTGGTGAATAATGCGGGCGGCGCGAAGGGCCTCGACCTGCTTCGCGACGCGAACCCCGCCGACTGGCAGTGGATGTACGAGACGAACGTGCTCGGCACCATGCGGGTGACGAAGGCCCTGTACCCGCACCTGCTGGAGGCGTCCGGTCTGGTGGTGAACATTGGGTCCGTGGCGGCGACTGACGCGTACAAGGGCGGCAGCGGCTATAACGCGGCGAAGTACGGGCTGCGCGGGATCACGCGGGCGCTGCGACGGGAGGAGGCGGAGAACAACATCCGTGTTACGGAGATTGACCCTGGCCGGGTGAAGACGGACTTCTCCCTGAACCGTTTCGCGGGCGATGCCGAGCGTGCGTACGCGGTGTACGAGGGCAAGTTGAACTTGACCGCGGAGGACATTGCGGAGGCGGTGCGCTGGGTGGCGAGTTTGCCGCCGCACGTGAACATCGATACGTTGTCGATTATGCCGACTGACCAGGCTGAACGCTAAGTGTCGGGGGCGTGGCTTAGACTGGCTGCATGATTCTAAGCACTACTAATTCCGTCGATGGGGGCACCATCGCTGAGTACATGCGCATCGTGGGCGGCGAGGCGATCGTCGGCATGAATGTGTTCAAGGATTTCGCGGCGGGCATTCGCAACATTGTGGGTGGTCGCGCCGCCGCGTGGGAGGCCGACGTCGTGCGCGCCCGCGAGGAGGCCCTGAACGAGCTGTGGCATCGCGCCGCGGAGATGGGGGCTGACGCGGTGGTTGGCGTGAAGGTGGACTACGAGTCCATGGGCGCTGACGGCGGCATGATGTTGGTGTCCGCGGTGGGCACTGCGGTCAAGCTTGCTCCGCCGGTGGTGTAATCATGGCGTTTGATGTGGTGATTTCGGGGGAGAGCATTAAGCTCGGTCAGTTTTTGAAGGTGGCCAACCTTGTGGAGTCCGGCGGGCACGCCAAGGAGCTCATCAACGCCGGCGAGGTCAGTGTCAATGGGGAGGTGGTGCGTGCGCGCGGGCACCTGCTTTTCGACGCCGACTCCGTCACCGTCGGCACCCAAACAGCAACCGTGAGCACCGGCGGGGATGACGGCGACTACTTCGATGAGCGCACCGCGAACGACGATTTCGATCCGGAAAAGTGGAGGAACATGTAAATGCCTGCGTTTCAGGGAACACCAGGGATGCCGTACTGGCAGGACTGCTTGACCAAAGACGTGCAGAAGTCCGCGTACTTCTACTCGAAGGTGCTCGGGTGGGAAGTTACGGGCGAGACGTACCGGGTTGCCCGCAAGGACGGGCTGCCGGTGGCGGGGTTCGTGCCGTCAAAGCAGGAGCGGGACCTGTGGGTGACGTACTTCATGGACGCGGACGGCTCGATTGAGTCACGCGTGGAGCCGCTGGGGGGCAAGGTGCTGAGCTCCCAGGAGGTGGACTTCGGTGTGATGACGGTGTGTGCCGACTCGTCCGGTGGCCTGTTCGGCTTGATGCGCCCGGCGGGGGAGGATGCCTTCGTTGCCGCTGGTGAGCCGGGTGTTTCGGTGTGGTACGAGTGCGTGGCGCCGGATGAGGCCACCGTGGACTTCTACGGGGAGCTGTTCGATTGGGAGCTGCGCAAAGAAAGCGGCTACTACATTGCGCTGCAGGAGGGCGCGGCGTTCTTGGGCCTGCGTCTGGACCCGCGGCTGCAGCAGCACGGCCTTGCGGCGGTCTGGCACTCCTACTTCGGCGTCAAGGACGTTGATGCGGCATCCCACGCGGTGCGCATGGGTGGCGGCCAGGTGTTGGCTGGCCCGACGCTCAGCCCGTTCGGCCCGATGCTTGGGGCGAAGGACGCCACCGGCGCCAACGTGTACCTGTGTGAGGTGCCGGAGCCGGTCGGTGAGGACGTCAGTGAAGCGGACTCCATCCTGGACCTCTAGGGCGCGAAACGAAGCGGAAGCACTGTGTTGAAGAAGTGGATTGCTGCGCTGCTGGTGTGCGCGCTGATGCCCGCGTTGCAGGGCTTTCACGTGAACCCCGGCTACACGCGGGAGCGCACTGCGCTGGCGGTGGTGCACCCGGACGGCCGGGTGTCGATCTCCCCGGCGGGCGAAGAGCCACGCGCCGCGCTGTCCCTGGCCAAGCTCTACCTGGGGTACTGGGTGCTCTACAACGGCACGAAGGAGGAGAAGGCGCAAGTTGAGGAGATGGTGCGGGTGTCCAACGACGCGATCGCCGAGGAACTCGACGCCCGCTACCCGCAGGCCATCGACGAGATTGCCGCCGACTTCGAGCTGGAGCGAACGCAGCGCGTCGGCGCGTGGGGCACGACGTTGACGTCTGCGAGGGACGTGGCCACCTTCATCGCGGCCATCCTGTGGGACCCGGTTGCTGAGCCGCTGTTGGACGGGATGCGTCGGCAGTCGCTGGTGGCCTCTGACGGGTTTGGTCAGCAGTTCGGCACCGCGCGTCTGCGCGGCGTGCAGGGTTCCAAGATGGGCTGGGCCAACGAGGCCACCACAGCGACCGCCTCTGTCTCCTGGGGCACCACGCTGGATGAGACGTGGGCGGTGGCGGCGCTGACGAACGGCAGCGCCTACCACAACACCGTCGACGTACGCCGTGGCATCGTGCAGCGCCACGACGCCACGCCCGCGTCAGCGTTCGGCCGTACCAAGTCCGGCAAGAAACTCCGCGGCATCCAGGACCTTGCGCCGGTGCTGGGCCGGGGTAGCGATCACCCCGGTGGAGACGTACTCTTTCACTTCCGCCCCCTCGACTGAGGGCTGTTCCCACGCCGCGTCGGACGCGCGCTGGAGCAGCACCTTCGCGTCGCCGGTTGCTACTGCTGCGGTGGCTTCGGCGGGGAAGGTGAGCACGTAGGCGTCCGCGCCCGCAGGCAGCAGCCCGCAGGAGGAGCCGGTGCCCCACACCGCGACCACGTCCGCGCCTTCCTGGCGTGCGGCATGCACGGCGGAGGCGACGCCAGTCGGGTCGTCTACGTCGTAGGCGCGGGCACCGGCCTGCTCAGCGCAGGCGGCAACCTCGGGGCGCCAGGCGAACTCGCGGGCATCCGCTGGCCCGTCGTAGCAAGACACCACCCACACGCCGCCCTTTGCGGGCGCCTTCGATGAGGTGAACACCTGGCCCAGCGGGGCGTCCTCGACGGAGACGTCCCCGGTCAACGCCACGCCCGGCATCTGGTGATCCACTGCGGAGCCCAGCATTAGCATCGCGGCGTGCGTAATCCGGTCCGGAAGCAACGCCAGGTACTGCGGGGAGTCCTCGTAGGACGCCTCGATGTAGGACACCAGCTGCGCGAGCTGCTCGGACTCCGGCAGGGTGCGCTCCACGCCACCGACCTGGAACTCCTCGGAACCCTGCTCGTTGAGCGGGTAGTGCGCGCCCTCCGCGCCGGGCTGAAGCGACGATTCCTCTACCATATTTTGACCCTTTCCTCCGGGGCGATCCACATCGGGGAGCCGGGCTCCACGTCGAAGGCCTCGTAAAACTCGTCAACGTTGGAGGCGATGACGTTGCAGCGGAACTCGTTCGGCGAGTGCGGGTCAATCGCCAGCAGCTGCGTCGCCATCTCCGGCCGCGCCTTCGAACGCCACACGCGGGCCCACGCCAGGAAGAGCTCCTTCAGGTTCGGCTCGACGTTGTTGTCGGCGCAGTACAGCTGGTACGCCACTACCGCGATACCAAGGCCGCCCAGGTCGCCGATATTCTCGCCGAGCGTGAACTCGCCGTTGACCCCCGCCACGTCCTGGCCCTCCAGCACAGAAGGCACCAGACCCTGGAACTGCTCCACCAGCTTCGCGGTGCGTTCCTCGAAGTGGGCGCGGTCCTCGTCGGTCCACCAGGAGTTGAGGTTGCCGTGGCCGTCGTAACGCGAGCCCTGGTCGTCGAAACCGTGGCCGATCTCGTGGCCAATCACCGCGCCGATCGCGCCGAAGTTGCGCGCCGGGTCCGCCTCCGGGTCGAAGAACGGCGGCTGCAGGATCGCGGCAGGGAAGGTGATGTCGTTGACCACTGGGTTGTAGAACGCGTTGACGGTCTGCGGGGTGGTCACCCACTCGGAGCGGTCCGAAGGCTTGCCGATCTTGCCCAGCTGGTAGTCATGCTCGAAGGCGGCGCCGCGGCGCACGTTGGCCACCAGCTGCTCACCGGAAGGGTCAAAGGTCAGGCCCTCGTAGCTGCGCCAGGTTTCCGGGTAGCCGATCTTCGCCTGGAACAGGCGCAGCTTCTCCAGGGCGCGCTCGCGGGTGGCGGGTGTCATCCACGGCAGGTTGCTGATGCGCTGCTCGTAGGCGCGCACGAGGTAGTCCACCAGGGAGAGCATCTGCTCCTTCGACTTGGCGGGGAAGTGGCGCGCCACATACTCTTTGCCGATCTCCTCGCCCACCAGCGACTCCACCAGCCCCACGCCGCGCTTCCAGCGGTCGCGCTGCTGCGTCGCGCCGGAGAGCACCGTGCCGTAAAACTCGAAGTTCGCCCGCCCGATCTCCTCGGTGAGCACGCTTGCGCGCGAGCGCAGCACGGTCCACGCCGCCCACAGTTGCCAGTCGGCGAGGGTTTCGGGGCGAAGCATCGTCGCTAAGTCCTCGGTGAAGGAGGGCATCATGTTGATCACGCGGCCGTCGCGAAGCCCGGCGCCGCGCAGCATCGTCACAATTATCGACGGCAACTCCGCCAACTCCACCGGGTTGTAGGTAGCCATCGCGTCCCGGCTGCGCACCACATCCCAGTGGCTGGCCGCCACCTGGGTCTCCAGGTTCATGATGCGCTGCGCCGCCACCTCAGGCGTAAGCCCCAGCAGGTACGCCGGGTCCAAAAACGCCAGCATGCGGGCCACGTGCTTCTGGTAGGTGGCGCGGGTCTCCGCGTGGGCGTCCTCCCGGTAGTAAGCCTCATCCGGCAGGCCAAGGCCGGATTGGACAAGGTAGGGCACGCTGTCCTCGCCCTGGGAGTCCTTTTCAACCCAAAAGGCCAGGGGGGAGCCGACACCCGTGCGGTCGAGCACGCCCAGGTTGTGGGCGAACTCCTCGATATCTTTCACCGCGATCAGGTCCAGGTCCGGCTGCAGAGGCGCGGTGCCTGCGGCGTTGATGGCGTCGGTATCCATGAAGGAGGCGAACAGGTCGCTGGTCTCCGAGACGATCGTGTGGACGTCCTCCTCCGCCTTGTCGCGCAGGGCGTAGAAGGAGCCGTCGATACCGCGATCGGCTGGGATCTCGTGGGATTCGACCCACTCGCCGTTTACGTGATGAAAAAGATCATGCATGCCCACAACTCTAACGTGTGGGGCGGACATGCGCGTCGGCGGGACTAGCGGTGGTTGGCGATCCAGTTCGCAGCCTCATGCTGCTGCGCCAGCGTGTAGGACCCGTGCGCACCGATCGAGTGGATGATGCTGCTCGTGCGGCCGTCGTTCGCGCGCGCGATGTCAATCACCCAGCGGGGCATCCCGCCGCTGCTCAGGTTGACGTCCATCGCAGGGTCGACGATCTCGCGCTGATCCTCCGACGGGGAACACACGATGTCGCCGGTGTTGCAGATCTCCAGCACGCGCTCACCGAGGTCGCCATAGCCGCCCTCCAGCTCACCGAGCGCGCCGCGCACGTGTGGCGACGTTCCCACAGACATCACCGCACCGTTCCCGCCCTGGTAGGGGCTGGAAAACAGGGCAGCCGAGACGACGCGCTCCTTCGCGATAGGGCCACGGTCATGCGCAATGTTATTCAGCATCCGCGACACAATATCCGCGCCGAGGGAGTAGCCAGTGAAGCTGAAGCGCGCGTTCGGGCAGGCGTTCGCGATGCCCGCGACGGCCTTCTTCGTCTCCGCGTAGCCACGATTCGACGCCGTCTGGTACTGCGTGGTGGCGAACGGCGCGGCGTCGTACGCGATCCACAGCGGCTGAATCTGCCCACCCGTATACAGCTGGGTAAGCACGCCCGTGAGCCACACGTTCCCGCCGTGCGGCAGGTTGCGCGGTAGCCCCGGCATCGTATTGACGCCACCCGGCACCGCAATCAAGTACTCCGACTTGCAGCCCTGGGACTTCAGCAGGCTCGGCAGCCGGAACGACGGTGCGATCGGCGCCGGCAGCTGCAGCTGCTGCGCAGACGCCGGAGCCGCCGCACCAACCGCGACAAGGGCGGCGGTAGCGGCGGCAACAAGAACGGAGCGGAGGGATGAGAAAGCGCGCATGGCGCCTCATCTTAGCTGTTAGACCTCCCGAATCTTCATCGGGCCTGGGGTCCACCACCCTGAACGGGTGACCTCTTCGAGCTGGATCTCCGCGAGCGCTGGCACCTCACCGATGGAGTTCGTGCGCAGCTGGTAGCGGGACAGGGAACCCCAGTCGCGCTGCCAGTCGCCCTTCATGTACCCCGGCACCTGGTAGGAGTAGTTCACGGCCTCCGCGGTGGACAGCGCACCGCCGCCCAGGAAGTCCATGAAGCCGGACAGCTGCTGCTTGCCCGGTGCGTCAGGCATGATGCGGAACTCCGGAATCTCGGTCACGCCGGCGAAGTGGTTGAACGTGCGCTGGCACGGGTACTGGAAGGCCACCGACCAGTCGAGCAGGCCCGGGGTGTCCGAGTCGAACATCTTGTTCAGCGGCTGCAGCGTCGGGTTGCGCAGCGGGGTGACGGCCATCCAGTCGTCCTCCGCAAGGGAGGCGTCCTCGGCGACGAGGCGCACCACGTTCGCCTCCTCAGGCAGGTCCGCGATGGGGTAGCGCAGGTTGCGCCACTTCGGTGTCGGGCCCTGGTCCAGCATCTCGGTCTCGCCCAGGGTCTTTATCGAGCCGTCGTCGCTGCGCACGCCGTACTCCAGCACCAGCTCGGCACCTTCCTTCTCGACGCCATTAATGTCGTGGTGCGCGATCTTGCCAGCCACGGACGTGACCAGCAGGGGGGCGTCGTCACGCTTCTGTGGCAGCTCGAACCAGGTGGTTTCCAGGTAGGCCGTGCGCGTCGCGCGCTCGTCGTATGTGCCCAGCAGCGGGATGCGGTTGAAGTCCAGGTTGAACGGCAGGCGCACCGTCGACCCGTTGACACCGCGCAGCGTGAACGGGCGGTTGCCCTCGACGCTGCGTGCATCCGAGGAGAGCTCAGGCTCCTCGTTTGCATCCGACTGGACGGTTTCGATGGCGGTGTCGTCGCCCGATTTCGTATCCGTGGTGTCGGCGTTGTCGTCCGCGATCGTGGCAGGCACGCCGTCCGGGTGGAACGCGCGGTTCACGCCGGAGTCCAGCGAGCGGCCCAGCGGCACCCCGTCGACGGGGGTGAGGAAGGAATCGTTCGTGTCGGTCTCCAGCAAGATCTCGCTGCCGAGGGCGCAGATGTCACCCTTGAACGTCTTCACGTTGCCCATGCCCACCGAGTAGTTCGGAGTCTGCTCCGCAAACGCCTTCACAAAGGTCAGGCAGGAAAACGCCACCATGAGTACCGCGGCGACGGCGATCGGCGCGGCCATCACGCCAGCCCAGCGCGACGCCGCCGCGCGCTCCCGCGCAGAATCAGGGCGCGGCCGCAGCCACTGGACGACGCCCACCAAGGCAATCACCAGCGTAATTCCGAGCAAAACAGTGTTCGCCTCAATGCCCTTCACCTGTGGGTTCTTGTCCCACCACGGCACGCCGAAGGAGGACACGTACCACCAGGCGTTCCAGCCCGCCAGACTCAGGGACACCAGGAAGAGCACCGCGGCGATCGCAAAGGAGCGGTTGCGCGCCGACTGCAGCGCAAAGTGAGACAGCACCACCGCGCCGAGTGCTGCGACCACACCGCCGATACCCGCATAGATACCGAAGTGGTGCGTCCACTTCGTCGGGGTGAACATCAGGAAGAACGTGGACAGCCCGATGATCAGCATCAGGCGCTGCGTCGGCTTCGCAGGCGTGCCTGGGATCGCGCCGTGGCGTGCCATCGAAAACAGGATGAGGACTACGCAGAAGGCGAAGACCAGCATCGGGAAGCGGCGCGACAGCGAGCCGTCGACAGCTTCCTGGAACAGCGTGCCGTAGCGCACCCACTCCGAGTACCAGGACAGCGCCGGGCCGACCTCGCCGCGCACCTTGGTGGCCTCCAACACCGTCGCCAGCGTCTGGTCCTTGAACACCGGCACCATCACGGCGAAGCCCGCCGCCAAAAACGCCGCTATGTACGCGATGCCCGGCGCAATCGCGCGTCGCTTGTTCATGATGCGGAACACCTCAGGCAGGCAGATCAGGAACACGCCCACCGCCGCCAGACCCGTCGGGCCACAGGCCAGCGTGAACGCCGCCACCACCGTGCCCAGCGCCGCCGGGGCCAGTCGCTTCGTGGCGATCGTGCGCTCAAACAGCGCCCACGTCAGCGTCAACCCCATCGCGATAATCGGCTCCGGGCGGGTGCCGTTGTTGTACGGCAGCCAGAACGCCAGGAACACAAACGCCGCAGTCCAGTACGCCATCCGGCGGTCAGCAATCACCGCGCCGAAGCGCGGCAGCAGCTCGCGGGAAATCAGCCACCACGCCAAAATGGCGGCCAGCAGCGTCGGCAGGCGCATCCACATCGACGCCGTGGTCACCTTCGCCAACAACGCCAACACGTCATAGAACGGGGAACCGAACGGCGCCTCGGGCACGCCGTACCAGCGGTAATAGTTCGCCATGTAGTCCGAGTCGTTCGAGACCCGCGCCATCGTCAGCAGGAAGCCGTCATCCGAGGTGTTCGCGCCGAACACGTGCCAGAACCCCAGCACCGCCAGCACCACCGCGTCCAGCGGCTTGAACGTGCGCCAGCGCCGGTTGAACAGCGGGATGCGACGCCCATCAAGCTGATCCAGGCGCCACAGCCCCCACAGGCTCACCGCCATCGCAGCCAGCCCCAGCCACATCGCTAGCGACTTCACCAGGGTCGGGCTGGACGTAAAGCGAGAGTTGATCTCGATGTTGGCGGCGAGCCCGGCGTCGATAAGCTGCGTCGATGACTCCTCCTTCAGCTCCGAGTACAGGCCACTGAGCTGCGGACGGTAGTCATCCTCGAGGACCTCCTCGAAGCTGGTGCCCGGCACCGAAATCTCTGCCTGTTCATCCGTGATGTGCACCCGCAGCTGCTTATCCGGGCCGATACCCGCCAGCTCGCCGGGGCTCAGCTCGAAGAGCACCTTATTAATCGAGCTGACCACCAACCCGCCATCCGGCGCCGACACAAACAGGCCACGGTCCGTCGCTTCCTCCGAGGACGCAGGCAGCGTCGACACAATAATGTTCTGGCCTTCACGCAGGTGACGCGTCGCCTCCAGCGGCACCGTCATGTCAATCTCCTGCGGCGCCAGCGAAATCAGCGGGGCATTCACCGACCCCACCGAGCCGCCTTGCGGCCACTGCACTGACGACTGCACCTGCGTCACAGGCAGCAGCGGCGTCAGCAGCAGCAACACGAAGGCGATGAAGCCGGACACGACGGTCGCAGTCACCAGCTGGCGCGGGGCGCGCCGAGGTTGTTGCGCGCCGGGCGTGCTCGCCGCACTCTGTGGGTTCGCAGGGTTCACGGGATTCACGGATGTCTCAGTTGTCACAGGGGCATACTCTACTTCTCAGGCGTGGCGGCATTGCGAACCACCACGACAAACGGACCAATCTGCTTCGCGTCCCACGTCTCGCGGGGGAACGCCTTCGGGTTAAAGAACAGGCCTTCGTAGCGCACGTTCGGCTCGCTCGGGAAGATGTTGTGGCCGATGTGCGTCTTCCACGCCACATCCCGGTTCTCGGTGGCGTCGGCGCGGTCTTCGCGCGGGTCTTCGTTCATGGTTCCGCGGAAAATGAATGCCTGCGGCGCCGTCCACTTCGTGTCCTGCATGGCGGCGTCGAGCTCCTCGGGGGCGTCGAAGGAGAGCTTCGCCCACTGCGAAAGTGCCTCGTTGCGCAGGTGGAACTCCCCAAGCGGGTTAGCGTAATGGCTGGTGAACGCGTTGAAGCCGTGGTAGGGCTTGAACGCCATGAAGTTGATCTCATCCGTGTACACCACGGTCTCCCCAGGGGTGTAGCCGTGCGACTGAATGAACTCGTCGATCTCGCCGTAGTAGCGGCCCGGGTCCGGCGGGAATCGGTCGGCGCGCTCGCCGAAGCCGTCCGTATCCGAGTACGCCTGGTCAATGTGTGCCTCGTTGACCGCCGGGATGCGCTGCACGAACGAGAGCGTGCCCGCAGCCACCACGATGATGAGCACCGCGGTGATCACGCGCTGCGTGCGCTCCTTGAAGTGGCCCGGGTAGTAATAATCGACGCCAGCAGTGCGCAAGTCCGCCACCGCGAAGATACCCACGGTGGAAAACAGCAGCATCAGCAGCACCTCGATGCGGAAGCCCAGCAGGGACGTGCCCAGCAGCGACGCAAACATCGAGACGATCACCCAGGTGTAGCAGACCACCACCATCACAGCTAACGACGCCACCTCAGGCACATGCAGGCGCCCAACCATGAAGATCAGGCCCAACACCGACAGCACGCCGATGATGGACAGGGAGAAGAACGGCAGCGGGATCACCGTGCCCTGGGCGGGCAGGAAGTGGTTCGCGGTGTGGCGCACGTCGAAACCGCCGAAGGCCGACTCGTACAGGTACGGCGCCCAACCAATCGCCGCGATGCACAGCGCACCCACCCCGGAAGCCAAAAGGTGCACGACGGGGCCGCGCGCGAACTTGCGGCGGAACCACAACAGCACCGCGATCACCACAACGGTCAGCGCGGCGATCGCAGTAAACAGGGTGTAGAACATGGCGGAAACGCCCAGGTAGAGCGCCAGCACCACCGTGGCCTGCCAGGAGCCCGTCAGCGCCTTGTACGCGGTGACAGCGGCCGCGGGGGCGAAGAGGGCGACGATCGCCGCGTAGGGCTCGTCAGGCGTCTCGGTGAGCACAATGCCCGTCGATACGAGCGCGATCAGCGTGGATACCGGCAGGGAGCCGCACAGCTTCCGCCAAATCGGTACCAGCGCGCACGCCGCGGCAGCCAGGGATACCAGCGCCCACGGCTGGTATACTTCCCAGCCTTCCATGCCCAGCAGGTGCGCGAGGCGCCCGCCGAGCCAGAACCACCCAATCGGGTAGAAGGTAGGCAGGTCCAGGTAGTTCATGTCCTGGTTGGTGGCCACCTCGGTCATCCGGCTCAAGAACTGGGTGCGGAACCCCTGATCCACCTGGATGCCGTCCAGCCACAAGCGTGTCGACGCCAGCGGGATCCCCAGCGCCGTAATCACCAGACCAGCCGGGGCCAGCCCGCAGACAGCCTGGCACAGCACGCGCACCGGCCGCGACAGGCGCTTCCGCACCCACGCCCAGCACGCCAACGCCGCGCACAGAATCACAACGAAAGAGCCGCCCGTGGATAGAGCGCGCGTCACCATCGAGGTATTAAACGCAGGCAGCGACGTGGAGTGCAGCACGTACCACACCGCCAACGTCACCACCGCCGCGCTGGCACCGGCCGCAAGCATGCGCAAGACCGCCGACGTCCATGACACAGAGTCAGGCTCGTAGTCGACGGTCTTGAACTCCAGCGTGGGTTGGATGGATGTATCTGTCATGCACTCAGTTTGGCACATCGCAGCGCATCCACCACGTTCCCCGCCGGGAATTAGAAGTTGAGCTTGCGCATAATCGCCGCTGGGATGTGCTGCAGCACCAAAGAAATCGGGCCGAACAGCTTGTGCACGAACACGCTCGGCTCGCCCTTCAGCGCCGACTCAACGGCAGCCTGCGCTACCTCTTCCTTATCGACGGTCAGCGGAGCCTCCTCCAGCCCATCCGTCATCTTGGTACGTACCTGGCCTGGGCGAACCACAGTCACCTTCACGCCGGAGTCACGAAGCGCCTCACCCAACTGGAGGTAGAAGGCATCCATGCCGGACTTCGACGCGCCGTACACAAAGTTGGAACGACGCACACGCTGGCCCGCAACGGAGCTCATCGTGATGATGGTGCCGTGGCCCTGGCGCTTCATCTCCTGGCCCAACAGCACGCCGACGGACACGAACGCGGTGTAGTTCACCTGCGCCGACTCCACGGCTGCCGCCTGGTCCTGCCACAGCTGCTCCTGGTCACCCAGGGTGCCGAAAGCAACCACGGCGACGTCAACATCGCCACCGGAGAACGCCTGCTTGATCACGTCCGGGTGAGACGCGAAATCGGTCGCGTCGAAGTCCAGGACCTCAACGGAGCCTGCACCTGCGTTGGTGACCTCAGCAACGGCGGCGTCGATACGCGGGGAGTTCTTGCGAGCTGCAAGCGTGACATTCGGGTTGCCTCCGCGGGACACGAACTCGCGCACAATGGCGAGGCCGATGTCCGAGGTGCCACCCACGAGCAGAATGTTTTGCGCTTGGCCTACTGCATTCAACATGTGAAAAATCTCCTTCAGTTCATTCAGCTAGTTCAGCTCGAGGCGGCGGGACATGTCGGAAGCGAAGACGCCGGTCGGGTCGATCTCGCGGCGGGTCTTCAGCCAGCCCTCCAGACCTGGGTACATCTTGTGGAACTTCTCTGCCGACGTACGGGACTCCTTCGCCAGGTAGAGACGGCCGCCGAACTCCATCACCTGGTCATCCAGGCGGTCCAGGAACTCGTTGAGGCCCGGGCGGATCGGGAAGTCCACGCAGACGTTCCAGCCCTTCATCGGGTAGGACAGCGGCGCGCGGTTGCCCTCGCCGAACAGCTTGAACACGTTCAGCGCCGTGTAGTGGCCGGAGGACTGGATCTGGTAGATGATGTCCTTGAACGGCTCCACAGCGGTCGTCGGCACCACGAACTGGTACTGCAGGAAGCCCGCGCTGCCGTAGCCGCGGTTCCACTCACCAATCAGGTCGAGCGGCTGGTAGAACTGCGTCAGGTTCTTGATGTCGTTCTTGCTCGGGGCGCCCATCATGTAATAGGCCTCGCCGATGGCGGACAGCGTCAGCTTGTTCATGGTCCAGGACGGGAAGATGTCCGGCACCGTCATCAGCTGAGGCGCCTTGAAACGCAGCGGGTCCTTCGCCAGCTTCGGCGCGTACTCCTCCAGCTGCGCCAGCGTCGCCAGCGAGCCACGGGAGATGGTGGAACGGCCCGTCTTCGGCGGCGCGGAGATGGCGTCGAACCACGCGGAGGAGTAGGTGTAGTTGACTTCGGAACCGTCCGAGTGCAGCGCGATCGTCTCATCCAGGGTGCTGGTGCGCTCCGTGTCAGACAGGAAGTACGCGGTCTCCGTCTTGGTCATCTGGATGCGTGCACGCAAGATGATGCCGGTCAGGCCCATGCCGCCGACCGTCGCCCAGAACAGCGTGCCGTCCGGGTCGTCCGCGCTGCCTTCCGGCTCGAGGTGCAGGACGCGGCCGTCCGCCACCAGCAGCTCCATGGAGACCACGTGGTCGCCGAAGGAACCAGCGGAGTGGTGGTTCTTACCGTGGATGTCCGGACCGATCGCGCCACCGATGGTGACCTGGCGGGTGCCCGGCAGGACCGGAACCCACAGGCCGTACGGCAGGGCCGCCTTCATCAGCTGGTCCAGGTTGACGCCCGAGTCCACGTCGACGATGCCGGTCTCCGGATCAATCGAGTGGATCTTGTTCAGCTCGTTGATGTCGATGACCAGGCCGCCACCGTTCTGTGCTGGGTCGCCGTAGGAGCGGCCCAGACCACGGGCGATGACGCCGCGGCGAGCGTGCTCAGGCAGGCTCTCGTTATCCTGCGCGACCTGTGCGACGGCTTGCTTGATGACCTCCACGTCAGGCGTGGACAGCACATGCGCAGTCGACGGAGCCGTGCGGCCCCAGCCGTAGAGTGACTTAAGATTGGTGTGTAGTTCCATCTCTTTCGCTTCTTCTTGTCGTCGTTGCTTCGCCGAAGTGCGAAGACATTCGGTTCGAGTCTAAATGATGTAAGTCGAAAAACCTATAAAAACATCAAACTAAAGGTCCATAAGCTCCCTGATTTCTGCAGGAAGCTCCTCCTGCGACGTAATTTCCGGCTTCCCCGCAGCCTTATGCTCCCGCAGTAGCTCATAGATGCGCCCACGCGACATCGAATCCACAAACGGCAGCTCCTCCGCGAACAGCCTCACCATGTAATCGGACAGCGGCACCTCGACGCGCTGCGCCGCCTCATGAATCTCCTCATGCTTAGTCATGCTTTTCACCCTACTAGTAGCATTGGACACCATGACTGACACGATTCAATCACTTGTCGACGAGCCCACCATCGACTACAACGCCCTCGACGACACCTTCGGTGGCCAGTGCATCCAAGCCGCCTACATCCTCGCCGCCGCCTCCGTCCCCGACTTCACCACGCGCAAAGCGCTGGCCTGGACCCTCCTCGGCGCCGCCAACCTCGCCACCATCGCCGCCTTCAACGCCTTCGACGAGGACCCACGCAACGACCTGACCGCCGTCCTCGAATCCGAACAAGGCGAAGCCGAATCCATCGCCACCACCTGGTTCACCATCGGCGGCATCGCCGTGGCCGCCGTCGGCGCCTTCGCCGCCGGAGTGCAGGCGCAAAAGAAACTGGCAGGCTGGCTGGGCCGGAGGGGCGTCGCAAAGCCCAACGTGGCGATCGGCACCGTCGCAGCCCTCGCGTACCTCGGGGCGAAACAACTGTGAGCGCGATGAAGCAGCAAGCGCTGCCATTCCTCATCATCGGCATCGGCTGCGCCGTCATCGACTTCGGCATCACCTACACACTCACCGAAGGTGCCGACCTGCAACGCGACCTGGCCAAAATGATCGGCTGGGTCTTCGGCACCGCCACCGCCTACGTGCTCAACTCGCGCTACGCCTTCAAATCCGAAGTCAGCGCGAAGAAGGCAGGCGCCGTCTTCGTGCTCTACGCCTGCACATTCGCCGTCCAAGTCCTGCTCTACAAGTGGACCGAACCGCCACTCATCGCGCTCGGACTCCACAACCCCTGGAAAGACGGCATCAGCTTCGTCATCGCCCAAGGCGTCGCCACCGTCACCAACTTCGTCCTCCAAAGCAAGGTCATCTTTAAGGACGCCTAAAGTCCTCCCGCGCCCCCATCCGCAGCAGACGCAGCCACTGCAGGAAGCCCTTCGGATCCTTCCGCTCCACTAGGAAGAACCACCCGAAGCGCACCACTTCCTGCAGCTTCATCTTCTTCATACCCTGCTGATTAATGATGTAGCCGCGATTCCTATACGTGAAATACCTTTTCGACTCATTATCCGGCCACTGCGCATGCGCCCTGCCACCCATAATCGGGTGGAACTCGCCCGACCCATCCGGGTGCAAATACTTCGTGGTCAGCGCCGTGCCATACCGCAGCCCCGACTGCGACAAACGCCGGTGATACTCCACCTCATCACCCCGAATGAACAGGCGATAATCCGGCACACCAATCCGCTCCATCGCCTCCGCCGAGATCAACGCCCCATTAAATAAGGACGCATAATCGGGCAAGAACGACCCCTCCAACTCAGCCGTCGTCCGCTTCCACTCCAAGCCCTGGCGCAGGGGAAACGCCAACTTCGCCGGATCCCCAATATTCGCCACGACCGGGCTCACCTCATGCAGCCGGTGCTGCTCCGCCACGCGATACAGCTCCTCCAACACGCCGTGGTCCGCCGGGCGGCCATCGTCGTCCGCGCACCAAATCGCGTCCGCCCCCAACGCCAGCGCCGTCAAAAAGCCATACGCGAAACCGCCAGCACCACCCAAGTTCGTCTTCGACGGCAAATACACCGCCCGATCCCCAGCCAACTCCTGCAGCAGTTCCTGAACAGCCTGCTCAGAGCCGTTATCCACCACGATCACCCACTGCACCGGGTGCGTCTGGTTCACCACCTGTTCCAGGGAATGCCGCAGCATCTCGACACGCTTATGCGTCACAATCACCGCCGCCGTCGAACCACTACTTTTCAGGTGTGCCGTTCCAGTTCCAGTCATGCCTCATATTGTGCACCATCGGCGGGGCGGGGTGGGGGTTCGCGGGGGTTTTGCGCGGTTTTTGGTTCCGGTCGAGGTGTTAAAGGATTGCGATGCTGGTCGCCAGAAATCGGCCGGGCTGGATGAAAATGCGCGACCTGCATCGCACGCTTCTAACCTTGGAGGGGAAACGGGAGGGCAGACCGCCAAACGGTCGTTCGAAAACTGGCAAAAACTGCAAAATGTAGTAGGTGGATTGTAGTAATCCTCGAAAATGATTGCGAAAAGGGGATTACTACAATCCTGTTACTCCCATTTGGGTTTCAGAGAAGCTCCGGCCAGCGAAAACCGACCGAAACCAGCGCCCACCCAGCCCGGCGCCTACTCCGCCTGGAACCGCGTGACCAGGTCGTCGACGTACTGGCCGGCTTCGGGCCCTTCGTAGGCACCCACGACCTCGGAGACCAGGCCGGCTTTCCTGATTTCGCCTTTGTCCACCCACAGGGCGGTGTTGCACAACTGTGCCAGGAAGTCGTTGGAGTGGGAGGCGAAGACGAGGATGCCGGAGCGCTCGACGAGTTCGGCCAACCGGACGCGGGCTTTGGCCATGAAGGCGGAGTCAACGGCGCCGATGCCTTCGTCGAGGAGCAGGATTTCGGGTTCGATGGAGGTGACCACGCCCAGGGCTAGGCGAACGCGCATGCCGGTGGAGTAGGTGCGCAGGGGCATGGAGAGGTAGTCGCCGAGTTCGGAGAATTCGGCGATTTCGTCCATCTTGGCTTTCATCTGTTTGCGGGTCTGGCCGAGGAAGAGGCCGCGGATGATGATGTTTTCGTAGCCGGAGATTTCGGGGTCCATGCCGACGCCGAGGTCGAAGACGGGGGCGACGCGGCCGCGGACGTCGGCGACGCCGCGGGTGGGTTCGTAGATGCCGGAGAGCAAGCGTAGCAACGTGGATTTGCCGGCGCCGTTGTGGCCGACCAGGCCCACGCGGTCGCCTTCGCGCAGGTGGAGGTTGATGTCCTTGAGTGCTTCGACGACCACGGTGTTGGAGGCATTCTTGCCGATTTTGCCACCGGCGGAGGACATGACTGCCTTTTTGAGTGAGCGGGATTTGGCGTCGAAAATTGGGAAGTCGACGCAGGCGTTGTAGGTGTCGATGGAAACCATGTGTGACTCCTTCTCCTTAGACCCAGTACGGCACGCGGAAGCGCATTTGGCGCATGGCGAGCAGGGCGAGCAGCAGGCCGATGATGGTGCAGACGCCGACGACGATCCAGTGGTAGCCGGCGAGTTCTTGGCCGATCATGGGGGCGCGCACGATCTCGAGGTAGTGGTAGAGGGGGTTGATTTCGGCGAGCATGGCTCGCTTAGCGACGTCGCCGCCTTGCTCCTTGAGTGTGTGGGTGGTCCAGACGATCGGGGTGACGTAGAACAGCAGCTGCACGAGCGCTTCCAGAAGCGGGGCGACGTCGCGGAATCGGGTGGCG
Organism: Corynebacterium sp. UMB10321; assembly: GCF_030228725.1. Taxonomy (NCBI): domain Bacteria; kingdom Bacillati; phylum Actinomycetota; class Actinomycetes; order Mycobacteriales; family Corynebacteriaceae; genus Corynebacterium; species Corynebacterium sp. UMB10321. Next base: position 20,776 of record NZ_JASOZC010000001.1, read on the forward strand.
ATGATGCCGAAGAGCATGGTCACCCACACCCCGTTGACCACGAGGAGCGCCATCGCCGGGATGGCGAGCAGGACTTGCCAGCCGAGGTGAATGCGGAACGCGATGACCAGGATGACCCAGATGACCAGGTTGTGGGCCAGGAAGAGGAGTTGGCGCCACACGAGGCGGTACACGTGGACCGACAGTGCCGACGGTAGCTGCTTGATCAGGCCTTCGTTTTCGATGAAGACTTCCGCGCCGTCTTTGATGCAGCCAGAGATGAATCCCCAGACGATGAAGCCGACGGTGACGTGTGGGAGGAATTCGCGCACGCTGATTTGGAACAGCATGGAGTAGAGCAGCCCGAGGGCGAGCGCCATCACGCCGGTGGCGATGGTGATCCAGAGCGGGCCGAGGGTGGAGCGCCGGTAGCGCTGTTTGATGTCTTGCCAGCCTAGTTGGAGCCAGAGTTCGTGTTGGCCCCATCCGCGGATGAGGTCGCGGAATGCCAGCTTCAGCGTTTTCGACTGTGATTTCGGAGCGTCGTCGTGGTGTGGCTCGGAGGTCATCCTTGCGACGTCGTTTCGGAGCTGGTTTGTATTGTGCACGGTTCATACCCTAGCTTGCGTGTGCGTTGGGCGGTGTTTTGGCAGCATGCTGCGGGTGGGGTGCGCTGCGGTGTTCGGGCGTGCATAATGATTGGAAGTGTTGCCTGGAGGAGGTCGTGGTGTCGTTGCAGTCGTATGACGTTGCTAGTGTGCGTGGGCTGTACACCTCTCTTTCTGACGGCTGGACCTACATGAATGCGCATGATTGCCCGCAGATTCCGGAGCGGGTGTCGGCGGCGGTTGCGCGTTCGTTCCGTATGTCGACGGCGGTTGCGCGCCCTGAGCCGCGGGTCGGTTCGCATGCTCGCCCGACTGTCGGTGTGCCTGAGGGGCAAAGTTTTCTTTTCGACGCCCGCTCCGCCATCGCCGACCTGTGCAACGTTTCGCCCGAGCGTGTGGTGTTGGGGCCGTCGCTACCGGTGTTGTATTCGGCGTTGGTGTTGGCGATGCGCCCGCTGTTTCGGCACCGTTCGTCGGTGGTGGTGTGCAATGCGGACCGCCCGGTGTTGACGGACGCGTTGGCGCGCTGCGCGGAGGATGCGCAGCTGCGTTGGGCGCAGACGGATCTCGCGACGGGTGACGTGCCTGCCTGGCAGTTCGGCGAGTTGGTGGACGGCTCGACGCGCCTGGTGGCAGTCCCCGCTGCGCATGAAGTGCTGGGGTCTGTGGTCCGCGTGGCGGACATTGCGGATACGGTGCGGGATCGTTCCCGCGCGTGGGTGCTCGCGGACGTCTCGGCGTACGCGCCGTATTACCTGATGGACTTCGATAGTTTCGGCGCGGATATTTTGGGCATTGACGTCGCGGAGCTCGGCGGGCCGCAGGTGGCGGCGCTGGTGTTCCGGGATGAGGCAATGTTCGGAAGGCTGGATATGTCGGCGTTGCAGCTCGACGTATCGACGGGCCTCGCCGGCGGGGTATCCGCCATCGTCGATCACTACGCGCGCCTGGTGGAGGAGCCGGGGCGCCGCAAGACCCGCCGCAACCGGCTGGAGTTCTCGATGGGGCTGACGCAGCGCTACATGCGCGGCCTGCGCGACGACCTGCACACCTTCCTGGGCACGTTGCCGTCGGTGCACATCGTGGGTGTGTCCGGCGAGGCCGCTGAGGGCTCGCGCATGGAGCACACCCCGCGCCTGGTCTTCGGTGTGCACGGCGTGCCGGCAGAGACGGTGCACCAGCGGCTGTTCGCCAACGGCATCGTATCGACGCCAGCTCCGACCACACCGCTACTGCAGGACATGGGTGTCGCCGAGATGGGCGGCGCGGTCGCCGTCGGGCTGGGTCCCTTCAATACGGAAGTGGACATCGAGCAGCTGATCCGCACCGTGGCCTCCCTGGCCTAAGCGGTTTCGACCTCCAGGACTACCTTGCCGGTGTGCTCGCCGGAGTTGAGGTAGGAGTGGGCGCAGCGGGCGTCGATAAGGGGGAAGGTCCGGGAGATGTTCGGTGTGATGTGGCCTGCTTCAATGAGCGGCCACACGTGCTCCACCGTGCTTGCCACGATCGCTGCTTTCATGGGGCGCGGGCGGGCGCGCAGCGTGGTCGCGTGGACGGATTGGCGGCGCGTGAGCATGCGGCCCAGGCTCAGCGTGCCCTTCGGCCCACCCTGCAACCCAATGACGACGAGCCTGCCGTCCACCGCCAGCGACTTGATGTTGGCCTCCAGGTAGGAGCCGCCGATGACGTCCAGGATGATGTCCGCCCAGCCCGCGAGCTCCTCCTCGAAGCGCTGCTCCTTGTAATTGATGAGCCTGTCCGCGCCGAGCTGCCTGCAGTACTCGAGCTTCTCGGCGCTCCCCGCGGTCACGGCGACTTCGCAGCCCATGGCTTTGCACAGCTGGATCGCGAAGGAGCCGATGCCGCCCGCCCCGCCGTGGATGAGCACCTTGTCCCCGGACTGCAACCCGGCGACCATCCCCAGGTTCGACCACACCGTGGCAGCCGCCTCCACAACGCCGGCGGTCTCCGTGAGAGTGAGGTTGGTTGGCTTCGGCGTGAGCTGGCCCTCCGGCACCGCCACGTACTCGGCGTAGCCGCCGCCTGCCAGCAGGCAGCCGACCTCTTCACCTTGTCGGCGGCTGGTCGTGCCCGGATCGGCGATGGTGCCCGCGCACTCCAGCCCCATAATTTCCGACTCGCCCTTCGGCGGCGGGTACATCCCCTTCGCCTGCATCAGGTCCCCGCGATTCACACCCGCGGCGTGCACTTTCACCAGTACTTCGCCTTCTTTCAGCTCGGGGAGGGGAACGGTTGTCAGTTCGAGAGCTTGCGGGTCCGAGGTATCAGTCTGGACGATGGCCTGCATAGTGTTCGTGTTCTGTGTGCTCATACTGCTCATACCGGGCCAGCGTACTGAATTTTCGCGTTCAGCAAGGGGGTGCTGTAGAATCACGCAACATTGGAGACGTGGCAGAGCGGCCGAATGCACTGGTCTTGAAAACCAGCGAGGGTCACACCTCCAGGGGTTCAAATCCCCTCGTCTCCGCACGTGAAGGCCCCTTACCGGTTGGTGAGGGGCCTTCGTTTTGTTCCCCGTTCGAGGTGTGTGTACTATGGGCGAAGGTCTGGAGACGTGCCAGAGCGGCCGAATGGGGCTCCCTGCTAAGGAGTTGCCCTCTTTGCGGAGGGCCGCAGGTTCAAATCCTGTCGTCTCCGCCACGCGCCCGTGGCTCAACGGATAGAGCATCTGACTACGGATCAGAAGGTTGGGGGTTCGAATCCCTCCGGGCGCACCAGATCAAACCCCAGTCCACTGTGTGTGGGCTGGGGTTGTTGTGTTGCTTGTGCCAGTGTCTCAGTGCCAATGGACGCAACCATTATTGCCTAGCCCTTTGGTGACCTGCTCATATGCCCGGGCGGATTTTTCGAATTGCGTCCCTTGGCACTCAATCGGCTGGGGGACACCAAATTCCCTCCCAGCCCATCAGCGAACTGGGAAAACGCCGAGCGCCGTCGCGCGAATTGGCGAATCTGGTGCGCGCGCATATGCGGGCCGGTAGCGTCGTGCGTACACACACGCACCGAAAGGAATCGCACTATGCAACTGATGACACTTCGCCAACCCGGCGGAACCACGACCGCCGCGCGCCGCACCGGGGAAACGACTGCGGTGAAGCTCGGCTTCCATGACGTAGGCGAGCTCCTCGCCCAAGAGAATTGGCAGGAGCTCGCCGCGGAGGAAGGGGAGCAGATCACCTTCCAGGACAAGGACCTGGCGCCTGTTGTGCCTCGCCCGGGCAAGGTCATTTGTGTCGGCCTGAACTACGCGAACCACATCAAGGAAATGGGTCGTGAGCTGCCGAAGGTCCCGACGCTGTTCATTAAGTTTGCTGACGCCCTCACCGGCCCCTATGACGATGTGAACGTTCCCGAATGGGGCAGGGGAGCCCTGGATTGGGAGGGGGAGTTGGCGGTTGTGATTGGGAAGAGGGCGCGTCGAGTAGTAGAGGCGGACGCGGCTGATTACATCGCGGGCTACGCGGTGGCCAATGATTACACGATGCGCGACTACCAGTACTCCACCCTGCAGTGGCACCAGGGCAAGTCCCTGGAGAAGTCCGCGGGATTCGGGCCGTGGCTGACCACTCGCGACGAGTGGGCGGGTGCGGGGCAGCTCACGACGCGCCTCAACGGCGAGGTGGTGCAGAACGATTCGACGTCTGACCTGGTGTTTACACCGGAGTTTCTGATTGAGTACATTTCGCACATTTACCCGCTGAACCCCGGCGACGTCATTCTGACTGGTACGCCGGGCGGGGTTGGGCATGCGCGCGACCCGAAGCGTTACGTGGGCGACGGGGACGTCGTCACGATTGAGATTGAGGGGTTGGGGCGCATCTCGAACCGCACTGTGTTCGAGTAGCGCCCGGCGCCCTTACTTCGCTGGGGTGGTGGGGACGACTGGCGCGGTGGTGGTCACTGAGCCGGTCGGCTGCTGGCCCTGGTTGCCGGAGCTGCCGACGGTGATGTCGATGTCCTTGACGTTCGGGATGCAGCTGCGCAGGCCGGCGATCGCCAGCAGGGTCACCACGACGCCGACCAGGCCGCCGCCGACCGCAGTCAGCGTGTTTGCGTCGACGTTGAGGGAGCGGGCGGTGTCGCGGAGTGCGCGGTCAATCGAGTTCTTATCGACGCCCGCAGCCTGAATACCGAGCTGGTTCGACAGTGCAACCGGGATTGCGGCAAGCAGCGGAAGGCCGAGGCCGACCAGGGTTGCGATGCAGCGTGGGTCGGAAATGCCACCCTCTGCGCCGACGCGCGCGTTCAGATTCGAGGAGCCGCCATTGCCAGCGCCCTGGCCTTCGCCGCCTTGGCCGCCGCGCTTGGAGGAGCCGCCGCCGGAGCTGAGCGGGATGCCCTGCACGTTCGGGTTCGCGTTATCGGAGACCTTGATGTCTGGGTTGCCGTTGTTGTTGCCGTTGTCCGAAACGTTGACGGTCGGGTTCGCGTTGTTGGTGACCACGACGGTCGCCTTAGCGTTGTCAGAGATCTTCACGTCTGGGTTGCCGTTGTTGTTGGCGTTATCGGAGACGTTGACGGTCGGGTTGGCGTTGTTGGTGACCACGACGTTTGGGTTGCCGTTGTTCGACGCGTTATCGGAGACGTTGACGGTCGGGTTCGCGTTGTTGGTCACAACAACGGACGCCTTGGCGTTATCCGAGATCTTGATGTCCGGGTTGCCGTTGTTCGACGCGTTGTTGTTCGCGTTATCGGTGATGTTGACGGTCGGGTTCGCGTTGTTGGTCACAACAACGTTTGGGTTGCCGTTGTTGTTGCCGTTGTCGGAAATGTTCACGGTCGGGTTGGCGTTGCCCGTGATGGTGACGTTGCCGTTGTCGTGGACCTTGGCGTTATCCGTGACAACGACGCTGACCTGCGGGTTACCGTTGTTGGAACCGTTGTCGGAGATGTTGACCGTCGGGTTCGCGTTGCCGGTGACGGTGACATGGCCGTTGTTGTTGCCGTTGTTCTCGATGCGGATCGCGCCGTCTTCAACCTTGACGATGCCCTCGAGCGCGCCCTTCAGGCTGCCGAGCAGCCCGCCGCCCGAGCCGCCCTTGCCGTCCTCACCAGAGCCGCCGGAGCCGCCACCGATGAGGCCGCCGAGCAAGTTACCGATAGCGCCGCCGATGCCGCCGGTGCCGCCGCCGATCAGGCCGCCCAGGATCGGGCCGAGGACGCCGCCGACACCCTTCGCGATTTCCCCGCCAGTGGTCTGCGGGTTGGTGGCGTTGATGCGGATGGTGCGCTCGACGGTGGAGGTGCCGTCGCTAATTTTGACTGGCAGGTCGAATACGCCCGGGGTGAAGGTGGCGGGTGCGTTGACCTGCACTTCGCCGTTGAGGTTGGTGAAGGACCAGAGCGGGTACTTCGCGCCGCTGCGCTCAATCGTGACGTTTTCCGGCAGGGTGAGGCCCGGAACCGGCTTCACGCGCTGCTTCTCGAAGTCGACTGAGTAGATCTTGCTGAAGTCCGGCAGGTCGCCTTCCCACTTGGCGGGAGGCATGGTGTCGGTGAGTTTGACCTTCAGGGTGCCGGAGTACGGTTCGCCTTCCTTCGGCGTGATGGTGACCGGAATATCCGCGCTACCAGACTTGATGGCGTTGTTGAAGGTGATCTTGTTCCACGGCTTCCCGATGGTGACGTTGCCCTCCGCATCGACGGTCACCGGCCAGCGCGTGGTGCTATCCCAGTAGGTCGACGCGATCTTGTCGCCGGGCTCGAGCTTGGCGTCCGGCACGGGCACGGTTTCTTTGTTCCAGAAGTTCTCGGCCTCGTAGGTCTTGTCGAAGTCGAACTTCGGCGCCTCAGGGGCTGGGGCTTCCTCGCTTGTCGACGGCCCCTCCGACTCGGCTGGTGCCTCCGATTCTGCTGGTGCCTCCGGCTCGGAGGACTCAGACGGCGCCTCGGACTCAGCCGTGGTGGTTTCCGGCGTGGTGGTTTCCGGCGTGGTGGTTTCCGGCGTGGTGGTCTCCTCCGCTGGCTTCTCGTCCTTGACGGTGATTTTCAGCGTGGCTTCGTACGGCTCGCCGGAGGCCGGGGTGACCTTGATCGGGATCTCGATGGTCTTACCGACCTTGCTGCTGAACGCCAAGCCGTCGGTCGGACGCCCAACGGTCAGGGCGCCGAGGTCGTCGAAGGTCACCTTCCAGCGGTACGTGGGGACCGTCTTCCAGTTGTAGTAGGTCTCCACCTTGTCGCCAGGGTTCAGGGCGATGTCTTTGAGCTTGACCGAATCAACGTCCCAGAAGTTGACCTCTTCTGGCGTCTCGAAGTCGGATGCCTGCGTCGCCACTGTCTGGGCGTGGGCTGCGGGGAGGTCGGACGTCGAGACGCTGACGAATGGGGCGACCAGCGCGATGGAAAGCGCACCGGCAGCGATAGAGATGCGCTTTGTGCGCGTGCTGTATGCCATAAACTTGTCCTTTGCTCAAGAGCGGAAACGCTGCACTGGACCTGCAGTACAGGTATGTCACAGATTGATATCGTTTCTGTCCAGTAAAACTTAACATTCTCACCCCCGCCCAAGGCGAGGAACGTAAAGGGATAGGCAAAACATGCAGGTAGTTCGCTGAACAAAAAGGTGCGCTATTCCACCTCCGGGGGTAAGTGCGGCTACGCTTGCAATGCTTGACTTGGCCGATCGTGGTGAGGTGAAAGGACGTGGAGATGAAGATCAATGACCCCGAGCAGCTCTACGAGCTCGAGCGGCGGCTGGAGGACCACGACCCTGAGATAGAGGAGCTCTCCGAGCTTCAGGAGCAGCTGAAGCACGTCCGCCTCAAGGACATCATCGCGATGATTGAGCGCACCGACGTCACGAACGGTGCGAAGATCCTGCGCCTGCTGTCGCCGGAACGTTCCGCGATGGTTTTCGACGTCCTCGACCCAGCCCACCAGGCTGACATGGTCACCGCGCTTGGCGACGAAGCCGTCGTCGGTTTCTTCGACGCCCTCGGCGCCGAGGACCGCGTGGCCCTCCTCGACGAGCTCCCTCCCGAGGTCGCCGCCCGCCTTATGCACGAGCTCGACGAGGACGACCAGCGCGTCACCAACGTCGTCCTCGGCTACGAGAAGGGCACCGTCGGCCGCACCATGTCGCCGGAGGTGCCGCTGGTCACGCCAGAGATGACGGTCAAGGAGGTCGTCGATAATCTCCGCGAGAACGTCGACAGTCTGGAGACGATCTACACCGTCCCCGTCACGGATGCGCACCGCACGCTCGTAGGCATCGTTTCTTTACGACGCCTCTTCCAATCCCACGCCAACCAACCCGTTTCCGAGGTCATGCGGGAAGCGCAGTACGCTTACGCCTCCGACGAGGCAGAGGACACCGCGCGCTGGTTCCTGTCGTCAAACTTGCTGGCGCTGCCGGTCGTCGATAATGAGCACCACCTGGTGGGCATATTCACATACGACGAGGCCCACGACATCGTCGAGGAAGCAGACAGCGAGGACACAGCCCGCCTGGGTGCGTCCGAGTCCCTGAAGCGCCCGTACCTCTCAACGCCGGTGCAGGCCCTGGTCAAGAGCCGTATCGTGTGGCTGCTGGTGCTTGCGGTCTCCGCGATCCTGACCGTGCAGGTGCTCGGTATTTTCGAGGACACGCTTGAGAAGGCCGTCGTGTTGTCCTTATTCATCCCGCTGCTGACGGGTACCGGCGGTAATACCGGCAACCAGGCCGCCACCACCGTGACCCGCGCGCTCGCGCTCAATGACGTCCGTAACCGCGACGTGGCTAAGGTGGCGTGGCGCGAAATGCGGGTGGGTATGCTGCTCGGTGCCGTGCTTGGCACGTTGGGGTTTGTACTGGCAGGGCTGGTGTTCGGGCAGTCGGTGGGCATTGTCATTGGGTTGACGCTGCTGCTGGTCTGCACGATGGCCGCAACCGTGGGCGGCGTGATGCCAATCATCGCTAAGACCATTGGCGCCGACCCAGCCGTGTTCTCCAACCCGTTCATCTCTACGTTCTGTGATGCCACCGGTCTGATTATCTACTTCTTTATTGCGAAGGCGGTTCTGGGCATCTAACAGGCGTTTTGCTGCACTCGCAGTTTCGGTGTAGAGTCTCTTTCGTTGCTTACAAGGCAGCAAAACACCGCGCCCGTGGCTCAACGGATAGAGCATCTGACTACGGATCAGAAGGTTGGGGGTTCGAATCCCTCCGGGCGCACCAAATAAAACCCCAGTCCACCGCGTGTGGGCTGGGGTTTCTGCTTTATTCTTTGAGGCGGTGCCAAAAGACGCACCCCTTGAAGCCTAGTCCTTTTCTGACCTGCGTGTATATTGGTCACGTTTTCTCGGATTGTGTCTCTTGGCACTCATTCCGTCATTGACAATCGGCGAACTGGGAAATAAAAAGGGGGACCAGCTGCTCTCAGCTTTTTGCAAGGTTTGCCAGGCGTGTGTTGGGGGTGCCTGATTGATTTGGACTAAGGGCGCAGGTCGGAGGGGGCGTCGATAGTTGGAGCGGTGCGAAGAGGGGATTTGCGATTCTTGCGCTGCGTATATGTAGCTCTTAGCTTGAGTTGACGGTGGTAAACGACGTATATTTGTACAGATTACTTAGGAGAAGTCTGTGCGCTCGCTCCTAGGCTTCGAATTTCTCTCAATAATTTACGAATCAGGAGATCATAATGACCGGAAACGGTAAGTCCGGACGCGGGCTGTTTTCCAGCATTCGCAGGGCGGCCGTCGCTACGGCGACCGCTTTCTCTCTGGCTGTCGGCGGGATGACCGTCCCGGCGGTGAGCAACCACGTCGCTGAGGTGGCGCTGCCGTCGGCGTCGGCAACTGTTATCACTGATTTGCCCATTCAGCAGGCAAAAGTGACTAAAAAGGGGCAGCGAAAAATTTCGTGGGCGATACAGTCTGTAGGGTCGGCGCGATATCCAATCCCTATCTCCGGGATTTTTACAATCACTCCTTGGCTGGAGTCCAAAAAGCCGATCGTGCCGATCGGTAAGGTAAAAGTCCAGATCAAGCAGGGTGCTGAAGCTGTTGAGACTCTAGGCGAGTTTGATTTTCCGATCACCTCTGACGGGAAGTCCTATAAGCTTGATCTCTCCTCCAAGTGCACCACCTCTTCGCCTTGTTACCTCCCACAGTCTGACGTCCACTCATTGTGGATTGAGTCTGCGAACGATCTCGATCGAAAGCTCTTGGGAAACTTCGAGCAAGGTCGCATTCAGGGAGGCTTTGGGCACCGTGAAGCTGAGGAAAAGAAACCAGAAGCCCCCAAACAAGGTTGGGTAGCGGGCCTTGTACAGGTACCGAATGGCTACTCGGCCTCCGATGTTGACCTGAAGATTGATGGGCGCCCAGTTCAAGTTGGTGGCAACGGCTGGTTTGTGAGCGAGAAGTTCAATGCTGGGACGTACGGCTGGGAAGCTCGCCTGAACGATAAGACTTCAACGTCAAGCGGCAGCGTTACAATCAGTGCTGACCAGCAGTCCTACCTCAATATCAAACTTGAGGAGCGCAAGGGGACCGTTTTGGTCCATATGCACGATCGTCATGGCTACCCGCTGTGGAACACGGGAGGTAGCCTGCAGATCAAACGTACCGACCTTGGCCCGAGTAACGGAGCTTCAATTGGTCATGGGAATTGGTCGTCGAATGAACTAACCGGAAGCTACGGCGACTACCAAATTTCGTACAGCGGCTCAGATGAATACTTCCCTACATCAGCACAGTCGTTCAATATTCCAGGGAACCGGCCAAGTGAAATCAGGTTCTACCTGCAGCGCAAGGAGGTCAGCGGTAGGGTTTACCTGCCGTCTGGTTACTCGTTCAATGCCGCGCAAGGGCTTACCCTCACAGTGTTTGACCAAAACAAACGCGAGGTCCGGAAGGTATCTCTCCTGGACTCTGGGGGTTACAAGATTCAGGGTCTGGACAATGGAAGCTACCGCTTCCAGCTCTCTGGTGACTACATCAATACCGTTTCACGAACGGTGAATATTAGTAACCGTACGGTCGACGGAGTTGACTTCCGACCAACGTTGAAAGAGGCCCGCGCGAAGGTAGAGATCCAGGTCCCAAGCAACGAGAACTTTGATGGCGGAAAGATTCGCCTGAAATACAACAATCAGACTTGGGGCGACTACCCGTACCAGAATCAAGCAGGATTCGACCTTGGCGTTGTCAAGCCGGGTGAGGTCTCCGTCCAGCTTATCGACCGAAACGGAAAGGTCGTGGGCAGTGGTTACGAGCTCGTGCTTCCAGGCGAAAGCAAGATTGTCCGCGCCACCGTGTCCAAGACGTTGGCTTCTTACCGAGGTGTGGTGCTCGACCAGTTTGATAATCCAATTTCTGATGCCACAGTCTCTGTAAACGGCAAAAGTGCGAAGACAGACTCTCGCGGTCAGTTCGTCGTTGCGGGTGTGAAGCCCACGGAGTCGGTTCAGGTAAAGGTCAATAAAACTGACTACACCTACGAGCTGAATAGGTCAGTGCCGGTCAATAAGACTGAAGGTGGCAAAACCTACGATCTTCCTGACCCGCTGAAGCCGAACTTTATGACGAAGGAACTCCTTCTCCAGTTCCTCGGCGGTGAAGAGGGGGCTGCGGGCGTGACGTGGGAAGTCGCTCCGAGCCCGAACTATAAGAAGGCAGACGGCGCCGATGGACGTAAGGGCGTCACTGATAAGAACGGCTTTGTCCAGCAGGTGCTGTACCCAGGCACCTACGATCTCAAGCTGACTTCTCCGAAGGGCGACCTGGGCGACAAGTACACGTTCGAAAATGCTCCTCGAACCGTCACGATTGATCCCAAGGATGGCATGCAAGTCCAGGAGATCACGCTGAAGAAGAACCCAGGCGAGATCAACGGTCGCGTCATCTACGACGATGGCAAGCCAGTGGTGAATGCCGAAGTTCGAGTTGGCAATGAGACGGTTCGTACGAACTGGAACGGCTACTACACCTTTAACAGGGTCGCGGCTGGTACTGACTCGGTAACCGTTGCTGCCGCAGGTGACGGCACCTACGCAGAGGCCTCGCAGAAGTTCTCCGCGCTCAAGGCAGCGGAGAGGAAGACTGTCGAAGACATCAAGGTCGACCGAGCAACCTCCCGCATTGAAGGCACCGTCCGCATCGACGGGAAGCCTGCTTCGGGTGGTGTCTCGGTGGAAGCAAAGGGCCAGAACGGCGCGTACATCGACTTCGGTGGCGTTGACTCGAGCGGTAAGTTCTCCTTTGCAAATACCGGTTCCGCGAAGCTGCTGCCAGGTAAGTACGAGGTCACGGTCCGAAACTCGGGTGATGGCCGCTTCGACGAGACGACCAAGTCTGTCACCGTCAAGCCTGGAGAGGCTGCAAAGGTTGAGTTTGACCTCAAGGAAAATCGCGCTCCAATTGTCGCGACCGTCCGTAATGAGGCCGGCGAGCTAGTCAGTGGCGCAAAGCTGACTCTCAAGGACGTTGACACTACCTGGACCGAAGGCGAGCGCGGCGTGTACACCTCGGGCAACCTGCCTGCTGGTGAGTACATCGTCCAGGTTGAGGCAAACGACACTCATGGTTCGACGCAGGGTAAGGTCACCGTGAGGTGGGCTGCAGGTGGCCGCGCTAACTACATCGTCACGCGTAACCCGGGCACCGTCACGATTAACGTCACTGACGATGCAGGGCAGCCAGTAAACGGTGTGAAGGTACGGCTTAAGGGTACGCAGTCTGACGCTTACAAGACGCAAATCAACAAGGACTTGACCACCGCAAACGGCAAGGTCGCTTTCGATAAGGTTCCAGTCGGTACCTACAAGGTCACCATTGACGACTCTGCAGCATACGACGAGGCCCAGGGTATTGAGCTCAAGGTCGATGCAGCGGGCAACGTCGTTCGCGATGTGAAGCTGCGTCGTAAAGATGCATCCATGACGGTCCACGTCATGGATGAGAAGAGCCGTGCTATCTCGTCACCAGTCATCAAGCTGATTGATGAAAACGGTGCAGAGACCAAGGGCACCGGTGACGTGAACGGCAAGGTCGAGTTCAACGAGCTGCGCCCAGGTACTTACACGATTGAGGTTGAGCCGACGGATCGCCACAAGGGTGGATCGAAGTCCGGCGTCACCATCAAGCCTGGCACCACAGCAGCTGATAACAAGGAATTCGTCAGGGTGACCAACGAGTCCGCGACGGTGATCGGTACCGTCGTCGACGAAAACAAGCAGCCAGTTGCTGGCGCCACCGTCAAGGTGACGAACGAAGGCACGCAAGAAGTCACGACTGACAAGGACGGCAAGTTCGTCGTCGAGGGCCTCAGCGAAGGCAACGCAACCTTTGAGGTCCCGAAGACTAGCGAGTACACCGGTAACAACCTCACCGTGAACGGTCTGCTGCCAGGTGATCAGAAAGAGATCACCATCGAGGTCACCCGAGACCTTAAGCGCCTCAACGGCTCCGTGCTTGACGACGGCGGCAATGCCATCGAAGGCGTCGAAGCACAGTTGATCCAGAACGGTGAGGTAGTAAAGACCCAGACCACCGATAAGTCCGGTAGCTTTGCATTCGACAAGATGGAGCCGGGTACCTACACGGTGAAGGTCGAGGAGACTGACACCCACCTCGCTGGTGAGAGCGAAAGCTTCGAGGTTGTGCTTGGCCAGGGTACGGATCCTGTCCAGGTCTCCTTGCAGCGCAAGCCAGGCAGCATGAAGGGTAAGGTCGAATTCTCGAACAACAAGGTTGTCGACGGTGCCGAGATCCGACTGGTACCGGAGTCCGGCGATCCAATCGATCTGGAATTCAACAACGAAGGCAACATTGCCGTGCCAGAGCTACCAGCAGGTACGTACAATGTTGAGGTCAAGTCCCCGGACAACTACAAGCGCGTAAGTGTTCCACCACTGACGGTCTACCCAGGCAAGGAAGCTGACTTGGGCGTGATTAAGTTCACCGCCGAGATCGGCGACGTTGCAGGCACTGTCCGTGACGAGAACGGCGAGCCTGTTGGCAAGGTCAAGATCAAGCTGCAGCGAGCAGGCCAGCAGCCAATCGAATCTGAATCTGCCGAAGACGGCACGTTCTCCTTCACCAAGGTCCCGGTGGGCGATTATACGGTTGACGTTGTGCAGCCGGAGAAGTTCAAGTCGGTTCGCGGTCTGACCGCCACGGTGAAGCCTGCCGAGGAAACGGCTCTTGACATCACCCTCGAGACGAAGCCGACGAAGAGCACCATCAAGGGCAACGTTGAGGACGAGGCCGGTGAACCGGTTGCGAACGTTGGTATCTCGCTCGAGCCGACCTCCGGCAAGGGCAACACCATCGACGTCAAGGTCGCCGAAGACGGCACATTTGACGACGCCACCATCCCAGCAGGCTCCTACAGTCTCAAGGTGACCCAGCCTGTTGGCTACGAACCGGTGGACAACATCCCGGTCAAGATCGACGCCGGTAAGGAGCGTGTCGTCCCGACCATCACGCTGAAGAAGAGCGAGGTGGAGGCCGAAACCGGTAGCTTCATCGGTGGTGTCTACGACAAGGCGACGAATGCTCCGCTGCCGCAGACCGGCCTGGTTCTTGTTGGCGACGCTGGACGCTACCCGGTGGCTATTAACGCTGACGGTTCGTTCCGTCGCAACGGCATCCCAACCGGTAACTACCAGTTGAAGATCGCGCAGCCGGAGGGCTACCTCGAGCGTGCGGACATCACCGTTGTCATCGATACGGGCCTGGACAACTATGCCCAGGACATCAAACTGGAGAGGATCCCAGTTGAGAACACCCCGACCACGGGTACCCTGCAGGGCAACGTGCTCGGCGTGAGCGAGGGCAAGCCAGTCGAGCAGATTGCTGGCGCGAAGGTGAACATCCTCCGCCTCGGTGGCGGATCTACGCAGGTCACCACGAACGATTCGGGTATCTTCACGGCTTCCGGTCTCGAGCCGGGCGAGTACGTCGTCCAGGTGGAGGCACCGGAGGGCTTCAATACGCCGCGTTACCAGCGTGTCGTTGTTGAGGCTGGCAAGACGAACGGCGACCTGCGGGTCTATCTTGAGCGTAAGCCGACGCCGAACCCGAAGCCAGGTGCAGCACCAGGCACGATCAGCGGCTGGCTCCTTGATGACGGCAACTACCCAATCAAGGGCGGCACGGTTCGCATCAAGGGCACCGCAAAGAATAAGGACGGCAGCCCACGCCTTGACGAGGACGGCAAGCCTATCGAGACACTTCCAGCGGTGAAGATTGGCAAGGACGGCTACTTCACCACGGATCGCCTTGAGCCAGGTGAGTACACCATTGAGCTCGACGTCCCAGATGGCTGGCCAAAGCCGAAGGGCTGGCCGAAGAAGGTCACTGTCACTGAGGACAAGGCGATCGAGCTTGGCCTTGTCAACATCAAGGCACCGCGAAGCAACGTCGAAGGTGTTGTTGACGACGGCTCCGGCAACCCAGTCGAAGGCGTCATCGTGACCGCGACCGACCCGCGTGGTGATACCAGCGTGGTCGCCACCGACAAGAATGGTAAGTTCGTCTTCGATAAGGCGCTGCCGGGTACCTCCACCATCGAGGTGTTCACCCCGCAGGGTATCCAGAACGTAGACCCAATGTACGTTCCGGTCAAGCCTGGCCAGGACGTTGCAATCCCTGGCGTCCACCTGACGGAGAAGCAGCTCAAGCTGAGCAAGCGTGTCCGCGGGTACGACGCCGACGATATGGACAGCGCCCCGATCCTCCCTGAGGACTGGGACCTGATCTACGGCTTCGTGATCACCAACGAGACTGACGAGATCATCAAGAACATCACCCTGGATGACCCATTCCTGGGAGATGCCAAGATCACCTGGCCTGAGGGCTGGGATAAGCCAGAGAATCGCACCTTGGAGCCGGGCGAGCACGTGTTTGCCTCCGCGAAGATTCCGCCGCAGAAGGACATGTCCGTTGTGAACAACATCGCGACGGCCCGCGGTACGGGCAGCAAGGGCCAGATGGTGGCGTCGACACCTGATAACGCAGTGGCAAGAATTGGTTCTGCCTCTGTGGAGAAGAAGGTCAACGCACGGTTCGGTGTGGATAAGAACAAGCCAGTGTCCCTCGATGTGGATGAAGACATGTACTTCACCTACGAGATCATGAACCGTGGCGCCGCACCGATGTACAACGTCACCCTGACGGACGAGGTCTGCGAGTGGAATGAAGGCACAAGCGAAGACGATTCCAACGAATGCAAGCCGATGGAAATCGACCTGCCGAGCGACTGGAACCGCACCCTGCTGCCAGGCGAGCGCGTCTTCCTCACCGCTGCGCTACCGCCGCTGAAGCCAGGCACCCGTCACCACAACAAGGCGCTGGTGAAGGCCGACCTTGACCAGCCGCGTCGTAGCCCAGGTATTGAAGAAGAGAAGGGCATCTACGAGGAGGACCCACCGTCAATCCTGACGGTTACCCCGAACAAGAACTCGTGGGGTAACGCACACGTGATTGTGTCTGAGGGCAAGACCCCGAAGGGCTACATCGATGGTGTGCTCAGCGGCCTGCCGGCTGGCCTGCTCACGGAGGCGAAGGTTGAGCTCATCTCGGAGGACAACAAGACCTCCCTGAGCGCAACCGTCGACGGTAACGGAAAGTTTGCCTACGGCAACGTCACGCCAGGCAAGTACAAGCTGCGCGTGACCAACCCGTCCGAGGACGTCATGAAAATCGCTGGCGAGTACGGCATCCCGACCGAGAAGGCAGCCAAGGGTGGGAAGATCACCACCAAGCTGTTCGAGGTCGAAGCAGAACAGCCGACGGACCTCAGTATCCAGCTGGTGAAGGCGGAAGTTCCGAAGGAAGGCAGCTCCCTTGGGCGCTGCATCACGGAGACCTCCTCCGCCTCGAACCCGGCGATGTACCTCATCCCGCTCGGCCTGCTGGTCGGCGCGATGGCGGGCAGCCTGGTCATCTACGAGGATCAGTTCAACGCCGTGGTCAAGCAGTTCAACCAGGCCATGCCGCAGCTCGCAATCGAGCGTCCGGCGTGGATGAACCAGATCAGCCGCCAGCTTGAGCAGCTGCACCCAGCAGCGGGTCCGGCAGTGCTGGCCATCATCCTGGTCGCGGTCGGTGCCATCGCGGTGGGCCTTGCTTACGCAGCCTGCGAAGCTGGTGCTGACGGCTCCAGCAAGGGTGAAAGCTCCAGCAAGAAAGAGCAGACCCCTAGTGAGGAAAAGGTCTCTTAGCCCAAAGCGCTAAGGACGAGCGAAAAGCAACCCGCCACCACGAAAATGGTGGCGGGTTGCTGCTTGAGAAGTACCACATCGTTTTGTACATTGAATGGTGGATTACTGGGTTTGCAGCCCCGCAACCTATACGAGAGGGAACAATGAAAATTTCGAAGACCGCTGGTTACTACGGCCGCTTGGCGATGGCGTCCGCACTCGCCGGGACATTCACACTCGTCCCAGTGGCAGCGAACGCTGACACCACGACCGAGACGCCCACCCAGGCGCCCGTCACCACGACAGCAACCGCTCCTTCGAGCATTGCTTCCTCCAGCGTGACGCCGAGCGCCAGCGCCACCCCAACCGTGAGCGTTGCCCCGTCCGTCGCGGGCGCACCAGCAGTGGCGACGACGCCAGCGAAGCCGAAGAAGGCGTCGACAAGCGATAAGCCGGGCACTGGTACGAGCGGTGTAGAGCTCGAGTCCGGTGCGTGGACGTACACGGCGGTTGCGGGGCACCCAACCGACGGCAGCGTCTACGCGCTGTCCACCGCGCCGCAGGAGAACCACCTGCTGAAGATCGATCCGGCGACGGGCAACGTCGAGGATCTTGGGGCTGCACGCGTCGAGCACGGCGCACTTCCAACCGACATCACCACGGCAACCATTACCTCTCATGGTCGCCTTATTGTGTCGGAGGAGCTGGCTAAGGACGGCGACAGCTACTACGCCATCGACCTGGACAAGCTGAGCACGGCCTCCACCCCGGTGTTCACTGAGCACAAGGTGTCGGTGGATACCTTCAGCAAGCCGAAGGACTTCAAGGCACCGGGTGCGTGGGGCACGGCTTCCAAGAAGGTCGACCCGAAGGGGGAGTACCTGCACGCATACGCTGAAACCCTCGACGGCAAGCCAGCGCTGTGGACCCTGAACACCGACACCGACAAGCTCAGCGTGACCACGTTGAAGGTGGCACATGGCGTCAAGACCGAGGGCATCGACCGTCTGGGTGAGGTTGCCTACGCAGTGACCAAGGACACCGACGTCTTTGTTGCCGGCGACAAGGACGGCAACACCGTCGAGTTCAAGCCGACGCAGCTGAAGATCGGCCCTGGCGACGAGCTCGTGGCCACGTTCTCCCAGGACGGCGACGACACGCTCAGCGAGGTGCTCGGCGCCGATAAGAAGTTCGGATTCACCGCCATCAAGCACGCGGGTGAGGAAAAGGACACGGATACGCCGAAGTCGGAGACTGGAACGACGACGACAACCACTGAGTCCACGGTGACGGAGACCCCGACGCCTTCCGAGCCAACGACGCAGGCGGCAACGACGTCTGCAACGACAACGACTCAGACCACGACCACTAAGAAGGAAGAGGCCGCGGAGCCGCGCACGCTCGAGGTCGAGATCTACGCAGGTAGTGGCAGTGATAAGAAGCCGGTCGAGGGTGCACGCCTGGTCGTGCCGAGCCTGGACAACCGGGAGCTCGACGGCTCGACCGACGCCGACGGCTACATGTCGACGACCCTGCCACTAGAGCTCAACGACAAGAGCTTCACGGTCCGTCTCGCAGAGGCGCCGGAAGGGTTTAAGAACAAGTCCATCCAGATCAAGAAGGACGACCTGGTCAAGGAAATCACCCTGGACAAGGACACCCGTGCAACGAGCACGAAGTCCAAGCCGCAGGAGATCCTTGAGGTATTCAAGGAAGTCAAGCCACTGCTCGGCGCGTTCGGTGCCCTCGCGGGTGCAGGCGCGGGAGCTGCAGGCTCGAAGTCGACGAGCTCGAAGACTTCGACGACCTCAACGTTCTCCAACTCCAAGAGCTCCGGCACCGTGTCCACCGGACGCACCACCAGCGCAACGTCCCGAAGCACGGCAGCGTCCCGTTCCACGGCGAAGAGCACGTCGCGTAGCTCCAGCAAGTCCTCCTCGACGACCACGTCGACCCGCAGCGGGGACCTCGCCGATACCGGTACCCCGATGTCCGGCGTGATCACGCTCGGCATTGTGCTGTTCCTGATCGGTGGCGCGTACGTCTTCATGGGACGTCGCCGCGACGCATAAAGCGCATTAGCAGTACAGAGTAAAGGCCCGAAGGGAGTGATCCCCTCGGGCCTTCGTCATACCCAGCAAACGCGAGCTAGAACACCTCGACGCGCCCGCCCAGAGACTCGATCTGGCGCAGCTGCTTCACCCAGCCTGGCGCGCCCGGGTGCAGGCGCATCACAGGGCGCGAAGAAATCTTCACCGGTGACACCGACTCACGTCGCGCGCCCGAACGTGCCAGCATACGGGTGTGCGCCCGGTGGCCGTTCTCGGCGAGGCGCTTCATGGAAGGAGCGTCGGCGGAGAGGGCGGAGCGGGCGTCGGCAAGAAGTTCGGTGAACTCGTCGATGATGCTGACGAGGCTCTCCGCGTTGGTTTCGCACATGTTGCGGACCAGCGACGGGTCCGTGCCCGCGACGCGCGTGGCGCCCTTGAATGAGCCAGCCGCAAGCGACTGCGCCAACGTGCCGCCGCGATCCCCGACCACGGAGAGCGCCTCCGCAATCACATGCGGAAGGTGGGACACGCGGGCCACTGCCTCGTCGTGGCGCTTCACCGACACCGGCACGGCCTCAGCGCCCGTCACCGCGACCAGGTTGCACACGTCCGCGAACAGGCTCGCCCACGTCTGTGGCACCTTGTCGACGCTCTCCGCGTAGTCATACGTCACCACCCACGCCGCGCGCTGGAACAGCCCCTCTTGGGACGCCGACCAGCCGGAAAACTCGGTGCCGGCCATCGGGTGCCCGCCAACGTAGCGTTCCTCAAGACCGCGCTCCAGCACGAGGTCGTACACCGGCTGCTTCACGCTCACCACGTCTGTAATGCCGCAGCTCGGAGCGTGCTCCGCGATGGCGTCCAGGACGGTCGCCACGGCATCCATCGGTACCGCGATCACGATCAGGGCCTGCTGCGCCTCTGCCTTCTGCAGTGCGGCTTCGAGATCGTTGGTGACGTCGAAACCATCTTTTTGCGCAGCCCTCGTGCCCGCATTCGAGTGCGTGTAGCCGAACGCATCGTGGCCGGCCGCGGTGAGGTCGCGAATGATGGAGCCACCGATCAACCCCAGCCCAACAATGCAGACGGGAGGCAGGTGGCGCGAAGAATGTAGGAATGAGGCAGTCACGGTTTCACATTCTAGTGACAAATTCACTGCGTGCAGGCTAATGTCGTGAGACATGGCACAGGAATTTCCAGACGGGTACGCAGTGACAGTCGCCCAGCACGACGGCGCATGGTCCGTGCACCGCTACAACGACAGCTTCGACTCGCTGGAAGACACCATCGCCGCAGTACGCCGCCTCCGCAGCGAAGGCCCGGCGTTTGCGCTGCTCAACGTCGAAAATGAGTACGTTGTGGTGCTGCGCCCAGGCCCAAACAGGGCACGCATCCTCCTTAGCGACGCCCCCATCGCCGTCGACGACGACTACGCCGCCGACGCCCTCGAAGAAGCCGGCTGCGACATCCCCGACATCGACCCCGACGACCTCGACGACACCGACAGCTGGGCCGACGGCGACTTCGACATCCTCGCCGACCTCGGCCTCACCGAAGAACGCCTCAGCCTCCTTCTCGACGCCGACGAAGAACCCGCCGACCTCATTGACGACATCGCCGACGCCCTCGGCTTCGCCGACGAACTTCACGAAGCACTGCGGTAACGTTGGCCTGCTCAAGCTGGCAGCGGCGCGCCACCGCCCGCATGCAACAAGCGCTCGACCTCGCGGCAACGACCCCGCCCGGCGACGTGCCCGTCGGCGCCCTCGTCTTCGACGCTGGCGGCGAGGTGATCGGCCGCGGCGTCAACCGGCGCGAACAACGCCAAGACCCCACCGCCCACGCCGAAGTCGAAGCGATCCGGGACGCCGCGCGCACCCTCGGGACCTGGCGCCTTGACGGCTGCGAGCTCGTCGTCACCTTGGAACCCTGCACCATGTGTGCCGGGGCCCTGCTCGGCGCCCGCATCGACTCGCTCATCTTCGGCGCCTTCGAGCCCAAAACCGGCGCCGTTGGCTCCCTGTTTGACGCCCTCCGCGACCCTCACCACCTCCACCAGATCCAAGTCCGCGGCGGGATCATGGAGCCCGAAAACGCCGCCCTCCTCGCCGACTTTTTCCGGGGCCTGCGCTAATACTTAACCGAATTGTTACAGCGCCGTCCTGCCAAAGTGGCTACCATGGGGAACCGTTAGCTTAAATACGAAACGAAAAGGAGCAATCTCATGGCTTTTGAAGGAGCAGCAGACAAGCTGAAGGGCACCGCTAAGGAAGCAGCTGGCAAGCTTTCCGACGACAAGTCCCTCGAGAACGAAGGCAAGGCAAACCAGCTCATTGGCGACGCAAAGGACAAGGTCAACGAGGCAGCCGACTCCGTCAAGGACAAGGCAAACGAAGTTGCCGCCAAGGTCGAGGACAAGCTGAACGACTAGTCCCCGCCTTGATTTGGTTGCTCGGGCAAGAACCGTTACTCTGGTTTGCGGTAGCGTGTCCGAGCGGCCGAAGGTACTCGCCTCGAAAGCGAGTGAGGGTAAAACCTCCGCGGGTTCAAATCCCGCCGCTACCGCCAATTAAAAACAACGCACCCTGGGTTCGCCTGGGGTGCGTTGTTTTGGTTTTTGGGGGCCCCGAGTGCGCGAGTGCCAAAGGACGCAATTCGCAAAACGAGCATTTGTATTCCCGCAGGCCAGAAAAGGGCTAGAGGTATGGTGTTGCGTCTTTTGGCACTCGCTCCTTTGTATGTGCACCACATTCCCTGTTTTGGGGTGGGGTCGGTGCGTTTCCCCAGGTCGTCTAAGGCGGGGAACAATTTCGCTTGGTCAAACCGGTGACCTGGGTATGAAGGGAAATCGAGTCCAGCAAGGGTTCGCCTATAAGATGGCCTGGTAGTGTGCCACGGTTTGGTGGCAGTCAGAATCGAGAAGCGACAGTGAGGACGTAAACACCGTGGCGAAAATGCTGTTTCGGCTTGGGCGCTGGTCATTTCTGCATAAGTGGAAGGTGATCGTGGCGTGGCTGTTGCTGCTCGGGGCGACGGCGGCAGGGGCGTTTTCGCTGATGAAGCCGTTTACGTCGGAGTTCTCGATTTCGGGAACACCGGCGATCGATGCGTTGGAGGACATGGACCGACACTTCCCGGGTGAAGGGAACGTGGCGACGGCGCCCGGGGTGAATTTGGTGTTTGCGGCGCCGGAGGGGCGTCGATTAGATGAGCCGGAGTTCATGGCGGGGATGGACGCGACGGTCGGCTACATCGAGGAGCACCTGGAGGGGCTGACGGGGACGGACAGGTTTGGCAACCCGGTGAATGTGAACCGGGAGCTGGGGGAGATGATCGTCGGGCAGATGACGCAGATGGGCCTGCCTGAGGAGCAGGCGAAGCAGGACGCGTACTACCTGCGGATGGTGTCGGATGATGGCCGGATCGGGTACACCACGTTTGAGTTTGGTGCGGAGTCTTCGATGTCGGTGTCGGAGGAAGAGCGCGCCGTGGTCAATGAGGCGCTGGAGATCGGCCGGGAGGCTGGCCTGCAGGTTGAGGCCGGTGGTGCCGGGTTCGGAGACCCGATCCAAATTAAGACGACGTCGGAGATGGTGGGGCTCGCGGTGGCGTTCGTGGTGTTGATTGTGACGTTTGGGTCCTTGGTGGCGTCGACAATGCCGATTGTGAGTGCTGTTGTGGGGGTGGGTATTGGTGTGCTGGCGGTGCTGATCACGACGCATTGGGTGGAGCTCAACGAGGTCACGCCGGTGCTGGCGGTGATGATCGGCCTGGCTGTCGGTATTGACTACGCGCTGTTCATCCTGTCGCGGTACAGGCAGGAACGGCAGACGCTGGACGCGCCGGAGGCGGCGGGCCTGGCGGTGGGCACGGCCGGGTCCTCGGTGGTGTTCGCGGGGGCGACGGTGTTCACAGCGCTGGTGGCGCTCTCCTTGGCAGGTATTGAGTTTTTGACGTGGATGGGCCTGGCGGCGGCGCTGACGGTGCTCATCGCGGTGCTTGTGGCATTAACGCTGCTCCCGGCGCTGCTGGGGGTGTGGGGTGATCGCTCGTTTGGTGGGAAGCTGCCGTGGTTCGCGGGCAACCCTGGCCCGGGTAAGCGGCCTGGCCGCGACTTGTCGGCGAAGTCGGTGGGCCGGTCCTGGGTGAATGTGGTGCGCAGGTTCCCGGTGCTGGTGATGACGGTGGTCGTGCTGGGGCTGGGTGCGCTGGCGTCACCCTTGCTGCAGCTGGAGATGGCGTTGCCGTCGGATACGACGTCGAACCTGGACACGACGCAGCGCAAGTCGGCGGACCTGATGGCGGAGGGCTTCGGCCCGGGGGTCAACGCACCGTTCCTCCTGGTTGTCGACGCCACCTCCGTCAACCCGGACGCGGAGATGCTGCAGCCGTACATGGCGATGATGCCGGACGAGGCTGGCGGGCGCGCGCAGAAGGCAGCGCTGGCGTCGTTTATGTACGCGGTGCAGGAGGCCAACAGCGTCAACGGTATCGAGCACGCGCAGCTCGTCGGCGCGAATGAGGACCTGACGGCGGCCCGGATCCTGGCCACCCCGAAGGGCGGTCCGGAAGAGGAGTACACGCTGGAGGTGGCGCATGCGCTGCGTGCGAACAATGTCCAGGTGGAGGATGCGACGGGGACGTCGATAGGCCTGACGGGTCTCACTGCGGTGCAGATGGACATTACTGAGGAGCTGGGCGACGCGATGCCGCTCTACCTGGCGATTGTGGTTGGGCTTGCGATCATCCTGCTGATCCTGGTGTTCCGCTCCATCCTGGTGCCGGTGGTGGCGGGCCTTGGCTTCCTGCTGTCGGTCGGCGCGGCGTTCGGTATGACGGTGGGCCTGTTCCAGCTCGGCTGGGGCGGACTTGTGAACACCCCCGGCCCGATCCTGTCATTTATGCCGATCTTCCTGATCGGCGTCACGTTCGGCCTGGCCATGGACTACCAGGTCTTCCTGGTGACCCGCATCCGCGAGCGCTACCTGAAGTTGCGCCGCGCCGGCGACCCGGAGGCGGAAATCAAGGCGGTGCGCGAGTCCACCGTCGAGGGCTTCGTGCAGGGCGCGCGCGTGGTCACGGCCGCAGCAGTCATCATGATTGCGGTGTTCGTGGCGTTCATCGACCAGCCGTTGCCGTTCATCCAAATCTTTGGCTTTACGCTCGGCGCCGCCGTATTTTTCGACGCCTTCTTCGTCCGCATGGCGCTCGTCCCCGCTACGATGTTCATCCTGGGCCGTTCCACCTGGTGGATGCCGAAGTGGCTGGACAAGGTGCTGCCGGAAGTTGACGTGGAGGGCACCGAACTCGAAGCCGAATTCCACCCCGAATCACTGGAGCACGCATGACCGACGACCTTTCCTTCGACCTGAACACCACCCTGTATGACGCGCCGGGTAAGCATGGGCGCACGGGTGT
Organism: Corynebacterium sp. UMB10321; assembly: GCF_030228725.1. Taxonomy (NCBI): domain Bacteria; kingdom Bacillati; phylum Actinomycetota; class Actinomycetes; order Mycobacteriales; family Corynebacteriaceae; genus Corynebacterium; species Corynebacterium sp. UMB10321. The sequence continues at coordinate 44,980 of NZ_JASOZC010000001.1, forward strand.
GATCCATACGCCGCACGGCCCGATCCAGACCCCGGCGTTCATCCCGGTGGCCACGAAGGCCACGGTGAAGACGCTCACCCCGGAGCAGATCCACCAGACCGGTGCGCAGGCGATCCTGTCCAACGCCTACCACCTGTACCTGCAGCCCGGCCCCGACATCGTGGACGAGGCCGGGGGCGTCGCCGCCTTCGAGAATTGGGACGGCCCGACCTACACGGACTCGGGTGGCTTCCAGGTGATGAGCCTGGGCGTCGGCTTCAAGAAGGTCCTGGCCATGGACACCGCCGGGCTCACCGACAAAGACATCCGGGCTGAGAAGCGCAAGCGCATGGCGATGGTCGACGAAGACGGCGTCGACTTCAAGTCTGTCATCGACGGTTCCAAGCACCGCTTCACCCCCGAGGTGAGCATGCAGATCCAACACCAGCTCGGCGCCGACATCATGTTCGCCTTCGACGAGCTCACCACCCTCGTGGATACCCGCGACTACCAGGAGCGTTCCGTGGAGCGCACCCACCGCTGGGCGAAGCGCTGCCTCGACGAGCACCACCGCCTCACCGAGGCGCGCACGCACCGCCCGAAGCAGTCACTGTGGGGCGTGGTGCAGGGCGCCCAGTACGAAGATTTACGACGCCACGCCACCCGCGGACTGCTCGACCTCGACAGGGAGGCGCGCGAGGCCGGCCGACGCGGCTTCGGTGGCTTCGGCATCGGCGGCGCCCTGGAGAAGGAAAACCTGGGCACCATCGTCGGCTGGGTCACCGATGAGCTGCCCGTGGACAAGCCGCGCCACCTGCTGGGCATCTCCGAGCCGGACGACATTTTCACCGCCGTCGAAGCCGGCGCCGACACGTTCGACTGCGTCGCGCCGACGCGGCTTGGTCGCCGTGGGGGCGTCTATACGCTGGACGGACGCATGAACCTGATGAACGCCCGGTTCAAGCGGGACTTCTCCGGCGTCGACGAGGAGTTCGGCGGCTACGTCTCCGAGAACTACTCGCGCGCCTACATCCACCACCTGCTCAAGGCCAAGGAGTTCTTGGCGGGGACGCTGTGCACCATGCACAACCTGGAGTTCATGATCCGCCTGGTGGACAACATCCGCCACGCCATCGATGCCGGGGAGTACGAGGCGTTCCGCGACGAGTTTATGGGCAGGTACTACGCGGGGAAGTAGATGATGGTGGCTAGAGGCTCTGTTGCTGGGTGGGTACAACAAACTGCGTGCGCCAAGTAGCAAGCAAGAACAGAAGGAGATTCGAGCTGCAAGGGCTGCGTTGGAGCAGTGGAAGCGTGACCAACCCTCTTGATCTTATGTGCTGTAACACATAAGATCAGGGGTATTGAATCAGCGGATGAAAGGTGTGGGAATGGGGACTACAGCATTTGAAGAATTCGTAAAACCGTATCGGGAAGCAGCTTCACCAGCTGCTGAGATCGTGCGAGATGCTGCTGCTCGTGCGTTTGCTTCCGAGATTGCAGACCGAAGGGCAGTGGGTGCTGCCCTGATGGCAGCGAGGAAAGAACGCGACGCAACGCAGCAAGAGGTTGCAGATTCCGCTGGGATCCAGCAAGCCGAGTTGAGCCGCATTGAAAACGGGCTTGGTAACCCGACTGTTGACACTTTGCTCAAAGTGCTTGCTGCCCTTGATCTCAGATTGGTGTTCGAGCCAGCTCCTAGCGCTGGCTCTGGGCGTTAGCTTCGCAGCTCCGCGTGCAGTTCCTGCTCGCGGCGGCGCACCCACGCGATGGTCGGGTACGTGATCGGGAGTAGGACGACTTCGAGCAGGGTCTTCCACAGGAAGCCGACGACGACGTAGTTGATGAACTGACCTGGCGTTTCGATGCCGATGACCGCCGCTGCGATGGCGCAGAACAGGAGGGTATCGGCGAACTCGCCGACGATGGTGGAGCCGATGAGGCGAGCCCATAGGCGGTCGTGTCCGAACCGGTCTTTCATTTTCTGCAACACCCACGCGTTGAGCAGCTGGCCTGCGATGTAGCCGGCCAGGGACGCCATGACGATGCGCGGCATGAGGCCGAGGATCGTCGAGAAGGGTTCTTGCATGTCGTAGAAGTCGGCGCCGGGGAGCCAGATGGCGATGTAGAAGGACACGACGGCCAGGATGGCGATGCCGAATCCGGTGAAGATCGCCCGGCGGGCGGCTTTGAATCCGTAGACTTCGGCGAGCACGTCGCCGAGGACGTATGCAAGTGGGAAGAGGAAGAAGGCGCCGTCGGTGATGAATGGTCCGAGGGCGACTCCCTTCTGTGCTGTGATGTTGGAAATGAGGAAGACGGCGCAGAACACAGATACCAGTACAGGGTAAAGCGATCGCGCAAAAGTTTCTTGGTTTGTCACGGCTACATATCCTATACACATGAATGCTGGACGGTATGCACCTTCTCCGAGTGGGGATCTCCATTTCGGTAATTTGCGGACGGCGTTGCTGGCGTGGTTGTTCGCGCGTCAGAGTGGGCGGCGTTTTTGGTTGCGGGTGGAGGATGTTGATTCGGAGCGTTCGTCGGAGGCGGCGGGGCGTCGTCAAATAGAGGACTTGTTGGCGTTGGGTCTTGATTTTGATCCGCCGGTGGTGTGGCAGTCGCAGCGTTCGGCGTTGTATGAGGCGGCGTTGTCGCAGCTCCCGGTGTATGAGTGCTACTGCACGCGCCGCGAGATTCGGGAGGCGGCGAGTGCGCCGCATGCGCAGCCTGGGATGTACCCGGGCACATGCAGGGATTTGGATGAGGAGCAGCGAGCTTTTCGACGCCACCAGCTTTCGCAGCAGGGCCGCATGCCTGCCCTTCGCCTGCGTGCCGATGTGCGGGAGTGGACGGTTCGTGACTTCTTTGCCGGGGAGGTGACTGGGCCTGTCGATGACGTGGTGGTGCGTCGCGGCGGTAACCTTGCGCAGGCGCAGGCGGGGGACTGGGCGTATAACTTGGCGGTGGTCGTCGACGACGTGGACCAGGGGGTTGACCAGGTGGTTCGTGGGGATGATTTGTTGATGTCGGCGCCCGCGCAGGCGTACATGACGCACTTGTTGGGCGGGCAGGAACCCGAGTATGTGCACGTGCCGCTGGTGCTCAACGCGGAGGGCAAGCGGTTGGCGAAGCGCGACGGGGCGGTGACGTTTGCGGAGATGTCGCAGCGCATTGGGGTGGATGGCGTGGTGCGGGCGCTTGCAGAATCGATTGGGTGCGCAGGCGCTGTGACGGCGCAGGAGATCCTTGAGCGCTTTGACCCTGAGAGGCTCTCAGCGGATCCTTTCGTCTGGACAAATACACCCGAGCGGGGGTAACCGCTGGTTGAATAACATGCATGTGATGCAAATATTTTGACGACAACTGTGCAGGTCCGGACGTTCGCTGAAAATAAACTGTCAAAAGTACTTGAAACTTCTTAAAAACCGTTCATGATGAATGGATAGCACAAATAACACACAGTTGCCTTTGAGGGGAGTTTCAGAATGCGAAATCGTAGAATGTCAGCCACTGTGGTGGCGCTGGCGCTGGGGGCGTCCGCGCTCGTGGTGCCACAGGTGGACGCGCAGAGCGCCGAAGAGAACCGATGCCACGACGTGCTGAGCGCGAACACCTTGTTCCCGCACCAGCGCATCGGTGGCGTGAGTACTCCGAACGAGGGCTCGTTTGAGCCGGGCACCCGCGCCGTTGTCAACGAGCAGGGCCAGGTTGAGGTGTACTACTGGGTCAGCCTCCACGGCGACGGCGAGCACGCTGTGGACTCGATGGTTTCCGAGCTGCGCATGAACCAGACCGGCATCTCTGATTTCGAGGAGACCTTCACCCTTTCGGCGGTGTCTGTAGGGGAGACTATCCCAGGAGCGGTGCGTTCCGGCGAGGATAGCACCACCAATATGGACCTGAAGGTCACCGGCACCGCGCACGTTGAGCCGGTCGAGCTGCACCTTTCGGAAGGCTCCCCGGTGGTGTCCGCGAAGGTCACCCTCGAGGACGTGAAGGACATCAAGGAAGGCGAGACACGCACGTTCGCGTGGGTCGCCCGAAGCGTAGGCAACGGCTACGAGAACTTCCCGAACCGCCTGGGCTTCGAAGCCCGCAACATCGCCGAGGTTGACCTGCTGCCGGTCCCGGCAGAGAACGCGCAGTGCTTCCCGCTGCAGGCGGCTCAGGACGAGGTGCCGGTTGTCACCGCGAACGGCAAGGAGTTTGCGACGAACATCCAGGTCACCAACGGTGCTGGAGAAGATTACGCTCGTGTGATTGCTGTCGTGACGCGAAACGGTAAGGCTGTCGAGGGCGCGAATGCGCGCGTCGATAAGGATGGCCGCGTGCATGTCACCCTGCCTGTCGGCGGGACCGGCGAAATCGACAACGAGAAGCCGGAGGCGCTCCAGGTTGAGGTGTACGCCACCCCGCGGGATGGCTCCGACCAGCTCAACCTGCAGAAGTACAAGGACAACGCCAAGATCGGCGAAACGTTCCAGCTCAAGACCCAGCAGTGGGCCCCAAGCTACGGCAACGAGAAGACCTCCCCGGGCAAGACGGCAACCGTCGCGCTGAAGCCGGGCAGCCCGAAGTACCCTGACGGCACCACCTTCGAGGTCGTCGGCGCTACCCCAAGCAGTGAGGCCCGCCCATGGGACGTCACCCTGGAAGAGGGCAGCAACGCGCTCAAGGTCACCGCGCCGATGAGCGCGCGCCTGGAAGACACCGTGACCGTGCAGGTCAAGGCCACCTACCCAGACGGATCCCACGACGTGCTGGAGTCCGTGGTCGGCGTTGACACGACCCTGGCACAGGAGCACACCCCTGGCTACGACGTCGTGATCACCCGCCCATCCGTCACAGTGACGCTGCCGCAGGTCCGTGACCAGGAGCTGCCAGCCGACACGACCTTCAAGATCGCCCCTGACCAGCAGCTCGGTGATTGGAAGGTGGGCGTCGATAAGCGCACCGGCGAGATCACCGCAACGCCGCCGGCGAACGCCCGCGACGGCGAAACCAAGACCATCAACGTCGAGGTGACCTTCCCAGACGGCTCCACCAAGGTCGTACCGGGCACCGTCATCGTCAGCGCGCCGCCGCAGGCACAGAACCCAGACGCGTACTACCTGGCGGAAACCACCCGTCCAGGCGTCGAGGTCACCGTGGACGCCCCAGAGTTCAGCGCTGATGCGCCGAAGGGCACCACGTTCACCATCCACGACGCCTACGAGGCACCGAAGGGCTGGAAGGTCACCGTCGGCGAGGACGGCTCCGTCACCGCGACCCCGCCGGCCGATGCCAAGCCAGGCGACCGCATTGTCGTGCCTGTCCAGATCACCTACCCGGATGGTTCCTCGATCACTCGCCCAGCGGTCGTCGTAGTTGTCGACGACGCCCCCAAGGGCACCAACGACGTCCAGTTCCCACCGAAGCCGACCAAGCCGGGCACCGTCGTAGTTGTCACCCCGAAGGGTGGCACCGAGGGCTCCACCTACGTTGTCGAGCAGAAGGACATCCCTGAAGGCTGGACCATCAACATTGACGAGAACACCGGTGTCGCGCACGTCACCCCACCAGCAGACGCCAAGCCAGGCGACTTCGGCGTGATTAACGTGCAGGTCACCGACCCGAACGGCAACACCATCACGCGCCCAATCGTCGTGACCGTCATCGACGACCCGGCCGCACCCGTCGACCCGAACCCGGCCACCCCGTCCGCCCCCGACCAGAACTACGCCCCGAAGCAGACCAAGCCGAACCAGACCGTGACCGTCAACCCGACGCCACGCGCGCCGGGCGGCACCGCCTTCGTAATCTCGCCTGAGTACAAGGCGCCGAAGGGCTGGAAGGTCACCGTCGGCGAGGACGGCTCCGTCACCGCCACCCCGCCTGCCGACGCCAAGTCCGGCGACTACACCGTCGTCCCAGTCGACATCACCTACCCAGGCGGCCAGAAGGTAACCCGCCCAGCAACCATCCTGGTTGTTGACGACGCCGACACCCCCGAAGGCCAGCCACCAGTCGACTACAACCCTGGCCGTACCAAGGGCGGCGTCACCGTTGTCGTGCCGCCAAGCACGCAGCCTGACGGCGCGACCTTCAAGATCGTCGACGGCTGGAAGGCGCCGGAAGGCTGGAGCGTCACCATCAACGACGGCGGCTCAGTCTCCGTCACGCCACCTAGCAACGCCAAACCAGGAGACCAGATCGTCGTCCCAGTAGAGGTCACCTACCCAGGCGGCAAAACCGTCACCCGCCCAGCCGTCGTTACCGTCAGCGGTGACACCCCGTCAACCTCCGCAGGTAACACCCCTCCGACCATTGAGGTCAAACCGGGCACATCGCACGTTGAGGTCCACGTGCCAGGTGCTAACATCGGCGACCTCAAACTCCCCGACGGCTGGACCGCTCAGCGCGAGGGCGACAAGGTCATCATCGTCCCGCCAGCTGAGCGAACCCCGGACCCCAAGGGCTTCGACATCACGATCCCAGGCCGCGAAGGCGACGTCACCGTCCACGTCGTTGTCCAGGGTGAAGACCAGCCGAAGACCCCAGGCAAGAGCTCGACCGATGACCTGCAGCGCTGCTTCGCCGACATGTCCTCCCACGGCGGGCCACTCCTGTGGCTCATCCCGCTCGGGTTGGCAGTCGCCGTCGGCGCGCCACTCATCGCCGCAATGGGCCCAGAGATCAGCGCCTCCGCGCGCCGTGTCTCCGAGCAGATGAACATCCCGAACCCGTTCGGCAACTTCGGCGACAACCGACCTGACTTCCTGAAGCAGCTCGACGTTGAAGCCGCCCGCCTGAACGCCAAGTTCGGCCCGCAGGCCACCGAAGCCCTCGGCGCCATCGCAGCGGTCACGCTCGGCATTGGTGCCCTGGCCGGCCTGCTCTCCCTGTGTGCCCCAGGCGAGAACGGCGCAGCCAACAAGATCCAGCAGAGCTCCAACGAGGGCTCCTCGCTCGGCGACTTCCTCGGCCGGAAGCCATCGACCACGGCACCTGCCACGACCTCGACGGCAGCTCCCACGACGGCACCAGCCACGACCTCGGCTGAGCCGACCACTACAGAGAACAAGTAGCTCCTCTGTATACAACCCCGCGACCTGTGAGTTGGGTCGCGGGGTTTTGTCGTGCTGGACCCGCGCACCAAATTCCCTCATACGGTCGGTGCGACCTGGGGAAATGCCTTGGCGACTTTTCAAAATGCCGGATTTTGGTGCGCAACTACCCTCCTCGCGCACCACATTCCTGGGTTTTCGCGGGACGGATTGGAAAAGTCAAGGTCACTGGCAGCCGGTGGGGGAATTTGGTGTCTCCGTGCGTGGTGCAAGTGCCAAAGGACGCAGTTTTTGTTGGGGGAGGGGGTAAAAGCCCAGGTCGTGAAAAGTGGGTTGCGTCCTTTGGCACTCGGGCGATGGGTAGTGCACCACATTCCCTCACGAAGCGAGCGCGACCTGGGGAAATGCTCGGGCACCACTCCGAAAAACAGGGAATGTGGTGCACAGCAAGCCCAATGCAAATACAAAAACAGCGCACCCGGCGAAAAACTTCAACCGGATGCGCTGTCTGAATAGCGCGGAGGATGTGGGATTTGAACCCACGAGGGTCGTGAAACCCGCACGCGTTCCAGGCGTGTGACATAGGCCGCTAGTCGAATCCTCCTAGTTGCGACACATCATGCGTCGAGGGACTACTTTAACCCATCCCCCCAGGTTCCGACAAAACGCCTGCGCAGTCAATGTTTTGCAACGCCTAAAGCTTCAGGCTAGAGTGTTCTGCAGGATCTCACGCGGTGCTCATCTCGTGAACTCCCCCAGGGCGGGAACGCAGCAAGGGTAAGCGGGCGCTGGCAGGTGCGTGAGGTCCCCTTTTTTATGGGGTAAAACTGGGGAAAAACCGTCGCGCGGGGTGGGGTGTCGCTAGTACGATGATGGGTCGTTAGTAGATACGCCGACGTACTCGAATAGGACACCAAGACATTGAACACCCCGTTGAAAGAACTAGATGCTGAGCAGCTTGCAAGCCTGGCTGCTGAGTTGCGTGAGCAGTACAAGCAGCTGGAGGAGACCAACATGGCGTTGGATCTCACGAGGGGGAAGCCCTCGGCGCGCCAGTTGGACTTGGCGGACGACCTGTTGGCCCTGCCGGGTGTGGGGAATCACCGTGACGCCTCGGGTGTGGACGTGCGTAATTACGGCGGCCTGACGGGCATTTTGCAGTTGCGTGAGTTGTGGGCCGAGGCGCTCGGCATTGACCCGAAGCTGTTGGTGGCGGGAGACTCGTCGTCGCTAAATATTATGTTTGACCTGGTGTCCTGGGCGTACACGTTTGGGACGAATGATTCGCCGCGGCCGTGGGCGGATGAGCAGCGCGAGCACGCGATTAAGTGGCTGTGCCCAGTGCCCGGCTATGACCGCCACTTCACGATTACGGAGCGCTTCGGCTTCGAAATGATCACTGTCCCGCTGCTGGAGGACGGCCCCGACATGGACGTCGTGGAGGAACTGGTGAAGGACCCTGCCGTGAAGGGCATGTGGTGCGTGCCGGTGTTTTCTAACCCGACGGGCGCGGTGTACTCGCAGGCGACTATCGAGCGCCTGGCGGCGATGGAGACGGCCGCGCCGGACTTCCGCATTGTGTGGGACAACGCGTACGCGGTACACACGCTGACGGATACGTTCCCGGTGAACGCGGACGTGCTTGCGCTGTCGGCGAAGGCGGGTAACCCGAACCGGTTCTGGTACATGTCGTCGACGTCGAAAATTACGCACGCGGGCTCGGGTGTGGCGTTCTTTGCCTCGTCGGAGGAGAACCTGGAGTGGTATGAGTCGATCGCGAATGTGCGAGGCATCGGCCCGAACAAGGTGAACCAGTTGGCGCACGCGATGTACTTCAAGGACGCGAATGGTGTGCGTGAGGTGATGCGGAAGCATGCTGAGTCGCTGGCGCCGAAGTTTGAGGCTGTGCTTGAGGTGCTGGAGAACCGGCTCGGGGGCACGGGCGTGGCGTCTTGGTCGACGCCGAAGGGCGGCTACTTCATCTCCTTGGACGTGATGGATGGGACTGCGACTCGCGTGTGGGAGCTGGCGAAGCAGGCCGGCATCAGCCTGACGAAGGCGGGTTCGGCGTTCCCGAAGGGGAAGGACCCGCACGATCGTAATATTCGTTTGGCGCCGTCGCTGCCGCCGCTTGAGGAGGTCACGAAGGCGATGGACGGCGTGGCCACGTGCGTGCTGCTGGCGGCGGTGGAGAAGCTCGGCGCATGACGGGCGACGAGCTTGTCGCCTGGCTGGCCTCGGTGTTTCCGGGGATGCAGCTTTCGCTTGTCGACGCCCGCGCCGTCGCCACCGCGGAACTGAACGGTGCGAACGTGGCGGTTACCGCCGGGTTCAGCGGTACTGACATGGGGCTGGTGGCGCTTCACGATGGCGGCCCCGAAGTTGTGTGCGAGGTGATGGCGGTGGGGGACGTCGATAAGCAGGTGCTTGCCCAGGCCGTTGTGGACGTGACCCGCGAGCTTGAGCGCCTTGGCGTGCCGGGGCAGCCTGGCGTGCTACTCGAGGGGCTGCTGGCGGACGCGCCGGGCACCGTGCGGCACGGGCTGCTGCGGGAGCCGGAGGTGTTCGCGCAGGGCACCCCGATGGTGCGTGAGCCGCGCCGGATCACGCTGCTTCTGGAGCTGATTGCGCTCACCGATGAGGAGTTCGGGATCGCCTCCGAGCAGGGCTATCCGGTGCTGGAGCGGCGTCTGCGCAGGCGTGGCGTGGATGTGAAAGATTGGTGCCGGGAAGAGGGCTGATCGTCTACACTTGGCGCCGTGGCTCTGTACCGGAAATATCGTCCTGCAACGTTTGGTGAGCTGGTTGGGCAAGACCAGGTGACTGTGCCGTTATCGAACGCTCTCGACAACGGGCGCATCAGCCATGCGTACCTGTTTTCGGGGCCGCGGGGGTGCGGCAAGACGTCCTCTGCGCGCATTCTGGCGCGCTCGTTGAACTGCGTTGAGGGGCCGACGTCCACTCCGTGCGGCAAGTGCGCGTCCTGCGTGTCGCTGGCGCCGGGTGGCACCGGGAACCTGGACGTGATGGAGCTGGACGCCGCCTCCCACGGCGGTGTCGACGACATGCGTGAGCTGCGCGAACGCGCCATGTTCGCGCCTGCGGAGTCCCGCTACCGCGTCTTCATCATCGACGAGGCGCACATGATTTCGCCCTCCGGCAACAACGCCCTGCTCAAGATTGTGGAGGAGCCGCCAGAGCACCTCATCTTCATCTTTGCGACGACCGAGCCGGAGAAGATCCTCGGCACGATTCGCTCGCGTACCCACAACTACCCGTTCCGCCTGCTGACCCCGCAGGCGATGCGCCACCTGTTGGAAAACATTGTGGCGGAGGAGGGTGCGTACGTCGACGAGAACGTGTACCCGCTGGTCATCCGCGCTGGCGGCGGTTCGCCGCGCGACACGCTGTCCGTGCTGGACCAGCTGTTGGCGGGCGCCGGCCCGGACGGCCTGACCTACGAGATGGCGCTGCCGCTGCTCGGGGTCACGGACCTCACGCTTCTCGACGCCGCCATCGACGCCCTCGCCACCAAGGACGCCGCGGCGATGTTCCACACCATCGACAAGGTGATCGAGTCCGGCCACGAGCCGCGCCGTTTCGCCCTCGACCTGCTGGACCGACTGCGTGACCTGCTGCTCATCGTCACCGTGCCGGATGCCTTCGGCGAAGGGCTTGTCGACGCCCCCGTCGACCGCGCCGAAATCCTCCGCGCCGAAGCGCAACAGTTCCACCCGTCGACGCTGGCCGCGCTCGCGACCGAGGTCAACGACCGCATCGCGGACCTGCGCGGCGCGACGTCCCCGCGCCTGCTGCTGGAAGTGATGATGGCGCACCTGCTCACGATGGGCGACCGCCCGGCGGTTTCCTCGGCTACCTCAGCTGCACCGGCGCCTGCTGCCCCTGCGCAGGCGGCCCAGCCTGCCCAGTCGGCCCCGTCGCAGGGTGGGGGAGCCGCGGCCGCTGCGGCTGCTGCGGCCAGGATCGCGGAGCGCCGCAAGGCGCAGAGCGCGCCAAAGCCTGAGCCCAAGCCCGAGCCGAAGCCTGAACCGAAGCCGGTGCCGCAACCACCCGCGGAACCCGCAACGCCGCCGAAGCCGGAACCAACCCCGGCACCGAAGCCAGAGCCAGCACCTGCGGAGGACCTCCTCGAACTCGTGCAGCGTGACTGGATGAAGCTGCGCCAAGCTGTGGGCAAGCGCAACCAGGTCGCCGAAATCATGCTTGCCGAGGCCAAACCGCTCTCCTTCGACAACGAAGACGGCCAGCCCACACTGCTCATCGGACATAACACGGGTGCCCTCGCGGAGCGCCTCAACGCCGACAACAACAACGCGGACATCGTCGCGGTGTTCTCCGAAGCGCTTGGCACCAAGGTTGCCGTGCGTTGCGTGGTGGGCACGAAAGGGGCGAAGGGGGCGTCGAAAAGTGAAGCAACCCCAAAACCCGCAGCGCAGCAGCCCACTGACTGGCGGGCGATAGCGAAGGCCGCCGGGCAGCGCAGCGCGCAACAGGAGCGCCGCGAGCGCGAGGAAGTCCCACCGCCGCCCGAACCATTCCACGAAGACGCCGGATGGGAACCGCCACCGCCGCCGCCTGAGCCCTACAGTCAAGAGGACGAAGAGCGCGACATGGTCGACCAGGCCGAGGCCGAGTCGGCGACCTTCGATCGTCGCGACGCCACCGAAGTCGCCATGGACTTGCTTGCCAGCGAACTTGGAGCCAAGCCCTTGTAAGCATTCAGGAATCACCGGGTACACTGGTGAGCAAATTAGACAAAATCACTGACACGAAAGGGTGTTACACACCATGACCCAGCCAAATATGCCTCAGGACATGCAGGAACTCATCCGCCAGGCAGCCGAGGTGCAGCAGGCGCTGCAGCAGGCACAGCAGGAGCTGCTCAGCACCACCGTCACCGGCACCGCTGGCGGCGGCCTGGTCACCGTCGTCATGACCGGTGGCGCAGAGATCACCGACCTGCAGATCAAGCCGGAGGCTGTTGACGCCGACGACGTCGAGACGCTGCAGGACCTCATCCTCGCCGCATACCGCGACGCCCACAACAAGGCCGGCGAACTGGCACAGGAGAAGATCGGCCCACTGACCGGCGGCGCAATGCCACAGGAGGCTCCTGGTGGTCAGCAGCCTGCACCTGGTGAGATTCCGTTCGGCGGCATCATCTAAACCCACCCGCTTGAACGCCTGGCACTTCGCCAGGCGTTTTGTGTTGTAAAGGACCCCCATGTTCGAAGGACCGCTCCAAGACCTTATCGACGAGCTCTCGCGCCTCCCCGGCGTCGGACCCAAGTCTGCGCAACGGATCGCCTTCCACCTCCTCCAAACCGAGCCCGAAGATATCGACCGACTCCGCGCCGCCCTCGCCGGCGTCCGCGACGGCGTGACGTTCTGCCGCATCTGCAACAACGTCTCCCGCGAAGCGGTCTGCCGCATCTGCGCCGACTCCGGTCGCAAAAAAGACCTCATCTGCGTCGTCGAAGACGCCAAAGACATCCAGGTCATCGAGCGGACCGGCGAGTTTAACGGCCGCTACCACGTGCTCGGCGGGGCACTGGACCCACTCGCGAACGTGGGCCCCAAGGACCTCGCCGTCACACCCCTGCTGAAGCGCATCGGCGGCGTCCTCCCCGACCTCGACGGTGACGACGCCCCCCAAATCACCGAAGTCATCCTCGCCACCGACCCCGACACCGAAGGCGAAGCCACCGCCTCCTACCTGGCCCGCCTGCTCAAAGACTTCCCAGATCTGACCGTCTCCCGCCTGGCATCCGGCATGCCGCTCGGCGGCGACCTCGAGTTCGTCGACGAACTCACCCTCTCCCGCGCGCTCTCCGGGCGGCTCACGTTGTAGGAGGTGCTGTGCACCAAATTCCCTCACTGACCCTAGGTGGCAGGCTGGTTGTGGGCCAGAACCCGAAGGAGGTCCGCACCCATGTCCCCACACGATATTCCCCCGCTGATCCCCAAGCCACCAGAGAAGGATTGGGCCGATTACAACACCAACCCCGACCCCGGCAGGACTCGTAAACGTCGGCGTGCAAGCATGCTTTCTGCACGCGATGTGCTGGCGTTGCCGACTGTCACCCTTGCACCCGGTGCCACGCTTTCCGATAGTGAGTTGGTCATGCCGGATGCTGCGGCAGTCGTGTTTATCCCCAACACTGAATGCTCATGTACGGTAAAGAAGCAAGCAACCGAAAACAATAGATAGACCGCCAGCACTACACTATTCCGAACCAAAGACCAAAAGATAAGCATTTTGAGAAAATCTAAACTTTTGGATTTTCCTACAATGCCGACTACGGCGGAATCCCTCCCACTCCTTATATATTTCTTTCTGTATACATTGAATTTGTATTTAGTAAAATGCAGACAACACCACGGATCGGCTTTTGGCTGGACAATTCCAACCAAACACCGCAGCAGACAGTAGAAACCATTCTGAACGTTAGGAAGCCGGTATGATTGTTACATATAAGGGGAAGAAAAATTTCTTTTAGATACTTGTTTTCCTAAAACTGATGTGATATAATAATTCAATTCCAGAAAAGGAGTAAAAAATATGCGGCAAGGTATTCTTAAATAAAACTATAATCAAATAGTGGGAACAAAGGATTATGATAGTCCCTTTTGTAGGGGCTTAGTTTTTTGTACCCAATTTAAGAATACTTTTGCCTTATCAATTTTGACATATCCCCAAAAACAGCACTCACAAACAGGTGTATGCTGTATATGTGTATGTCCGCAAATTATCATCCCCAGTGGTAAAAGTATTTTACTGCTGGGGATTTTTAGGGTTAAGGGTCAAAATGTGTGTCTGGCTCGGCGTGTCGCGGGGGTTAGATTTGGCCTTTTTGAATGCCGATTGAGTGGGTGTAGTCGGTGTCGATAGCGTTGTCGTAGAGGGCTGGGCGTCCTGTTTCGTGGTCGGCTTGGTTCTCGGTTTGGGTCAGGGTGGATACTTTGGCGAGTTGGCCCTGGCCCCAGTCGGACTGCCTGGCGATTCGTACTGGATCGTCAGGCAGTTCCGTTTTTAAGTAGAGCCACCAATCCAGCATGCGGCGTTGTCGTTCGCCTGATCTGCCGCGGTGGGTTCTGGCGAGCAGTTTGAGCTGGGCGTTGATGCCGCCTTCTAAGCTGTTGGTGGTGGATTTGATCCGCTCGGGCGCAAGGACTCCTGCTGGCGGGTTGAGGTAGACAAACAGCATCTCGGACCGCCAAAGATGGTTGAGGCTGTTGTAGGCCTTGCGCACGTTGTGGTGGGTCCACACGCGGGTCCATGCACCTGTTTTGGGGTCTTTGATCATGGTTTTCTCGTTCATCCATTCCCGGTAGATCGTTGAAAACTCGTGCAGTTGCACACCCCACGCGGCGGCTTCATCCAGTGTGGTGATCCGGGTCAGTTTCAGCGCAAGTCGGTAGATGGTGCGCCCGGCATCGGTGCGTGGGTTGGTGGTAGTGTAGCGGCGGACCACGCGTTGGGCGTGGACGAGGCAGCGTTGAATTTTCGTAGTCGGCCAGCACTTTTTGATTGCGCTGTATGCGCCTTGGCCGCCGTCGATGACGGCGATGAGTGGGGCTTCGATGCGTTCAAGCAGCAGTTGGTAGTCGCGGGTGGTTTCGTGTTTGCACCAGTGCCAGGCGATCACGTGGTCGATGGTCGCCGCGACGATCAGGCAGCCACCGGCGGTGTAGGTGCCATCGAGAAATACCTGGTCGTAGATCCGCTTGTGGTGGCCGGCGGTGGGGTCAGGCACATCAACGAGCCAGCACCACTTGAAGCGCCGCTTCATGGTGGCGCGGCTAACACCGTTTCGTTTGGCTAGGTCGTCGAGTGATATTGCGGTGGTGCAATGCTCGATGAACTGGGTGAACACTGCCGCGTTGGTGATGTCGTTTCGACGTTTGACGCTGGAGGCGCCGCATTGTTTGCAGCGCCATCTGGTGGTGCCTTTGCTGGTGGTGCCGTTGCGTTTCATTTCACCGCCGCAGTGGCAGCGTGGTTGGTTCTTCGACATTGCGACACCACACCACGCCGCGCATAGCACATCACGGCTGCCACACCGAGGATTTCCCGTCGGGGGCTAGATATATGCTTCCGGAGCATATACTTTCCGGAAACCTACAGGTCAATCCGTGAAAATCCGCGATTCCGGACACACTTTTTGACCCTTAACCCGATTTTTATGCCCTTCGGGGCAGTAAAGGGAGGACAATCACATGAAAATAATCAATATTGGAATTCTTGCCCATGTAGACGCTGGAAAGACGACCTTGACGGAGAGCCTGCTATATGCCAGCGGAGCCATTTCAGAACCGGGGAGCGTCGAAAAAGGGACAACGAGGACGGACACCATGTTTTTGGAGCGGCAGCGTGGGATTACCATTCAAGCGGCAGTCACTTCCTTCCAGTGGCACAGATGTAAAGTCAGCATTGTGGATACGCCCGGCCACATGGATTTTTTGGCGGAGGTGTACCGCTCTTTGGCTGTTTTAGATGGGGCCATCTTGGTGATCTCCGCTAAAGATGGCGTGCAGGCCCAGACCCGTATTCTGTTCCATGCCCTGCGGAAAATGAACATTCCCACCGTTATCTTTATCAACAAGATCGACCAGGCTGGCGTTGATTTGCAGAGCGTGGTTCAGTCTGTTCGGGATAAGCTCTCCGCCGATATTATCATCAAGCAGACGGTGTCGCTGTCCCCGGAAATAGTCCTGGAGGAAAATACCGACATAGAAGCATGGGATGCGGTCATCGAAAATAACGATAAATTATTGGAAAAGTATATCGCAGGAGAACCAATCAGCCGGGAAAAACTTGTGCGGGAGGAACAGCGGCGGGTTCAAGACGCCTCCCTGTTCCCGGTCTATTATGGCAGCGCCAAAAAGGGCCTTGGCATTCAACCGTTGATGGATGCGGTGACAGGGCTGTTCCAACCGATTGGGGAACAGGGGAGCGCCGCCCTATGCGGCAGCGTTTTCAAGGTGGAGTATACAGATTGCGGCCAGCGGCGTGTCTATCTACGGCTATACAGCGGAACGCTGCGCCTGCGGGATACGGTGGCCCTGGCCGGGAGAGAAAAGCTGAAAATCACAGAGATGCGTATTCCATCCAAAGGGGAAATTGTTCGGACAGACACCGCTTATCCGGGTGAAATTGTTATCCTTCCCAGCGACAGCGTGAGGTTAAACGATGTATTAGGGGACCCAACCCGGCTCCCTCGTAAAAGGTGGCGTGAGGACCCCCTCCCCATGCTGCGGACGTCGATTGCGCCGAAAACGGCAGCGCAAAGAGAACGGCTGCTGGACGCTCTTACGCAACTTGCGGATACTGACCCGCTTTTGCGCTGCGAGGTGGATTCCATCACCCATGAGATCATTCTTTCTTTTTTGGGCCGGGTGCAGTTGGAGGTTGTTTCCGCTTTGCTGTCGGAAAAATACAAGCTTGAAACAGTGGTAAAGGAACCCACCGTCATTTATATGGAGCGGCCGCTCAAAGCAGCCAGCCACACCATCCATATCGAGGTGCCGCCCAACCCGTTTTGGGCATCCATCGGACTGTCTGTTACACCACTCCCGCTTGGCTCCGGTGTACAATACGAGAGCCGGGTTTCGCTGGGATACTTGAACCAGAGTTTTCAAAACGCTGTCAGGGATGGTATCCGTTACGGGCTGGAGCAGGGCTTGTTCGGCTGGAACGTAACGGACTGTAAGATTTGCTTTGAATACGGGCTTTATTACAGTCCGGTCAGCACGCCGGCGGACTTCCGCTCATTGGCCCCGATTGTATTGGAACAGGCATTGAAGGAATCAGGGACGCAACTGCTGGAACCTTATCTCTCCTTCACCCTCTATGCGCCCCGGGAATATCTTTCCAGGGCTTATCATGATGCACCGAAATACTGTGCCACCATCGAAACGGTCCAGGTAAAAAAGGATGAAGTTGTCTTTACTGGCGAGATTCCCGCCCGCTGTATACAGGCATACCGTACTGATCTGGCCTTTTACACCAACGGGCAGAGCGTATGCCTTACAGAACTGAAAGGGTATCAGGCCGCTGTCGGCAAGCCAGTCATCCAGCCCCGCCGTCCAAACAGCCGCCTGGACAAGGTGCGCTATATGTTTCAGAAGATAATGTAACGTCTTGCGCAATGCAAGCGTTCATTGCTGGCTATTGCGAAATATCATTGAGCGTTCGAGCAGGCGCTGAGGCGTTTCCCCAGGTCGCGAAAATCCAATGAGGGAATTTGGTGTCACCCCAACCGGGCCGAGTGCCAAAGGACGCAACCGCTTATTTGCGACCTGGGCTTTTCCCGAGTTCCTCGGAACGAATTGCGTCCTTTGGCACTGGCTCCTAGAGCGCTAGCGGCAACCTACCTGAGGCGCTCCTTGCGCAGCTGGTCCACCTCGGGCAACGCGAGTGGGGTGAGTTCCTGGGCGTGGATGCCGAGGGCGCGGGCGAGGAGGAGGTCGGCAAGTTCGGGGTTGCGGGCCAGGGCGGGGCCGTGCATGTAGGTGGCGATGACACTGCCCTGCACAACGCCCTCAACGCCAGCCCGAGAACCAGCACCCACGTTGTTGCCCACGCCGCGTTTCACCTGGCCGAGTGGGGAGGCGTCGGGGCCGAGGGTGGTGCCGCCCATGTGGTTTTCGAATCCGGTGAGGGGGGCGGAGAGGCCGTCGAGAAGTGGGTGGGATTGGACTTCCCCGATGGCGCGCTCGGGCATGGGGGAGGTGTGGACGTCGAGGACGCCGATGCCGGCGACTTCTTCGCCGTGGGCGGTGAAGCTGTGGCCGAGGACCTGCATGCCGGCGCAGACGGCGAAGACGGGGCGGCCGGCGTCGATGGCGTGCTGCAGGCCGGGGGATGCTTGGAGGCGCGAGGCCGCGATGATTTGGGCGGAGTCCTCGCCGCCGCCGAGGGTGTAGATGTCGCAGTCGGAGGGGATGTCCTCGGTGAGGGGGATGGGTCGGATGTGGGTGTCGATGCCTCGCATGCGGGCGCGTTGGCGCAGGACGAGGGCGTTGCCGTCGTCGCCGTAGGTGCCGAGTACGTCGGGCAGCAGCAGGCCGATGGTCAAAGTGTTAGTCACGGTCCAGCTCCTTGTGTAGGTCCTTTTTGAGGTCGCGGAAGGCGGTGTAGTTGGCCAGCACTTCGACGCGGCCGGGTGGGCAGGCGCGGATGGCGTCGACGCAGTTGTGGATCAGTTCGTGTTCGATGTCGGCGTAGAGCAGGCGCACGGCGAGGTCGGTGCCGCGTTCGCCGGCGGCTTTGACGGCGATGCCGTGGAAGTCTTCGAATTTGACGTCCCAGAGCCAGGAGAGGTCTTCGCCGTCGGCGACTTGGCCGTTGACGGCGATGACGAGGCCGTCGGCGGTGCGGTCCACCATGGAGAGGGCCTCTTGCCAGCCTGCCGGGTTCTTGGCCAGCAGGAGGCGGACTTCGTGGTCGCCGAAGTGGATGGTGGAGTAGCGTCCAGCGACGTCTTGGACGTCGGCGACGGCGGCGAGCGCGGAGGCGAGTGGTACACCGAAGACGTCGACGGCGCAGGCTACGGCCTGTGCGGCGTTGCCGCGGTTCGCCCGCCCGGGTAGCGCGAGGTCAAGCGTGACGACGCCCCCATCCGGGCAGCGCAGGCCGTCGTCGGTGACGGCGTAGGTGGGGGTGGGGCGTCGAAACTCAGAGCCGTCGGGGAGGGGCTCGACGGCGTACCAGTCGTCCTCGGTGCGTACGACGTGGCCGCCGCTGCGGGGGTTGGTGACGGAGTCGCCGAGCCAGCCGGCGCCCGCGGAAACCCAGATGACGTTGGGGTGGTCCCAGGCGACGGAGGTCATCAGCACGTCGTCGCAGTTAGCGATGACAGTGGCCTCCGGGTGGGCGTTGACGGCGCCGCGGAGGGCGCGCTCGATCTTGTTGATCTCACCGACGCGGTCCAGCTGGTCGCGCGACAGGTTGAGCAGCACGAACGCCTTCGGCTGCAGCCGGTCGGCGATGTGGGGGACGTGCAGCTCGTCGACCTCGAGCGCGATCGTGGAGGCGTCCTTGCCCGCCATGAGCGCGGAGATGATGCCGGCGTCCATGTTGTCGCCGCCGTCGTTGGTGGCCACGGTCCTGGTGGAGCGCAGCGCCGCTACCAGCATCTTTGTGGTGGTGGACTTGCCGTTCGTGCCCGTCACCAGCACGGCCGGGCGCCCCTTGGACAGGCCTGCCATGATGTTCGGGTCGATCGCGTTGGCAACGAGCCCGCCGATCATGCCGCCGGCGCCGCGGCCGGTGGCGCGCGACGCGAACGTGGCGGCCTTCGCGGCGGCCAGCGCAACAGAGGTACGCAGTTGTGAGAGCATGCCTCTACGTTAGTCGCGCGCTACGGCCTGGAGAAACTCCTGCGCGCTGAGCACCGGGATGTTTTTGCGGTGCGCGTGCATCGCTTTGCCACGCAGTTCTGCGCCGCGGGAGGGGGCGTCGGATACTACGAGGGATGCGGTGCGTGTGAGCTTTTCTTGGTAGTTCAGCCCGGCGTCGAGCGCGGCCTGGATGAGCTCGTCGGGGTCGACGGCGACGTCGTCGGAGATGGAGATCTCCATGCCTGGCTTGAGGCCCGCACCCGTGTAGACGCCCGGATTATCGACGTCCCCTTCGCGCTTATGCGCGTCCACCCGCAGTGCGGAGCGCTGCAGGCCGAAGCGGTCCGCCTTGAGGTCCTCCGGGTCAATGCTGGTCAGCGTGCCGTTTTCGCGCAGCTGCAGGTACACCGCGACGAGCTTCAGTGTGGCCGCCCGGGAGAGTTCCTCCTCGGGGACGCTGGCGCGTTCGACGGTGGCGGTGGCCGGTTCGGAGAGCACGCCGACTTGGTTGGCCACGGCGTTGAGTCGCTCGTCGATGAGGATGTGGCCCTGGCGGCGCGCGCTGCCGAGGATGTCCACGATTGCTTCGGGGCGCGGGATGTGGCCGACGCGCTGGCGGCGCCGGTTGTGTTTGCGGGCGCGTTGGCGGTTGGCGCGGGCGGCGGCGTTCATGGCGCGGCGCGACTCGGAGACGAGGTACCCCCACTCCGTGGGGCTGTCGAGCACGATGAGGGTGCGGCCGTCGATAAGCTTGTTGAGTGTCTTGAGGTGCCGCGCGAACCGTGGCGCCTGAGCGAAGTCGCTCTTCTCCAGGTTGTGGAGGTGGCGCGGACCGGCGTCTTTGACCGGGTTGAACACGGCGTGGAAGTCCTCGCCGACCTCGCCGTTTTCGTCGAACGTGACCGCATCGAGGGTGAGCAAACGCCCCGTGGAGGGGTGGATGCTTGTCGAAAGGGCGCTTACCGCGACGAACGGAAAGAGCTCGTGGTCAGGTGTTGTCATCACTCTGATAGTAGCTATGGCCACTGCACGCGGTGTAATGGCCCGCCGAGCGGCGTGTCCGACTGGATCTGCAGGCCGCCGAAATTGTACTGGTAGTCGGGGGCAGGCGCTGGTGCAGGGGCCGGCGCGGGCTGTTCCTGCACGGGAGCGGGCTGCTGCACAGGCGCTGGTGCGGGCGCAGGGGCGGGCACGGGCGCAGGCGCTGGGGCCTGCCACACCGGGGCCGGCTGTGCTGGCACCTGGTACGCCGGTTCCTGTTGCGCCGGGGCTGGAGCCGAGGCCGGCTCAGACGCGGGCTCCGAAGAAGGCGGCGTGGTCTCCTCGGTGGTCTGTTCCGTCGACCGCTTCGAAGGTTCCGGCTTCTGGCCGGACTTGCTCGGGGAGTGCGCAGGCTCCGTCATGTACGTGGAAACTGTGTCCGGCGAGCCGCTCCACTGCTCGCTGAACGCCACCGAGCCGATCAGCGCGATCAGCAGCGCGCCGATGACAGCGGCTACCCAGCGCATCGGGTGGATCGGCTGGTTCTTCTTCGGCTGCGCCTCCGGGGCCTTCTCGTCCGCCGGGGTCTCCATGGCGGGGAACTCCTCCGAATCAGCCTTCGCTGCGGCGGACTTGGCCACCGCGTCGGCGCTGTCTTCCAGCTCCTCTGGGCGTACCACGGGGATCACGGTGGTCGCCGACATCGCCGAGGTATCCGGGTGGCGCGGGTGGACCTGCACCGGCGGAATCGGGGAGAGGGGCGGAAGCACGTCCGGGGCGAGTGGGCCAACGGTCACGCTCAACGACGGCTTGCCGCCCAACGGCGCGAGGTAGCCGTGAGCTACCGCCAGCAGGCCACGCTCGCTGAGGGACTGCAGCGTCGGCAGCAGCGCGGTGGCCACTGGCCCCACCAGGGTGCCGACGGCCCGATCCCCAATCGCGACCTGCACAGTATCTTCGGCGGCATCCTCAGTGGCGCTCAGCGTGAGCAGGTAATGCTTCCGGTCCAGCACCGAAACTTCCTGGGCTTCCTGCGCGTCCGGGAGGAAGGAGACGTCGTAGGTGCGGGTGTCGTCGAGAAACACCCACGGCTCGGTCGGGGGCTGGTTGGTGGGGATGCACAGGCCGGGGCGTGGCAGGCGGAGGACGGTTTGCAGGGAGCCGTCCGCAAGGCGGGTGGCGCGCACCGTGACCTGCGGGATCATCGAGGCTTCCACGATCCAGGACAGCTCCGCGTACTCGCGCGCGTCCGAGGCGCTCATGCTGCCGAGCACTGAGTCCTGGAAGTGAATGTCGAACCCGCCGCACTCAGCGCGCGGGATAAGCAGCGCCGCGAGGTCTGCTACGTCCGTATCGGCGGAATCGAGCAGGTGAATGATGTGCTCTTGCTCCGCCTCGTGCACCGGGATGTTGCGAACAGCACCAAGCCCGTGGTCTGGAACCACGTATGTTGTTGCCATTTCGCCCTGCCTTACCCGGTGCTGCCTCGCCAGTAGATAAATCTCCGAGCAATGAGTATAAGGCCCGCACCTGGGTAAACGCATGTCGACCTGTGGAGGCGTGTGGCACGTCATGTTCGTACGCAGCGCGGATTCTTATTCGCTGAGAGCGGCGTAAGAGAAGCGAGCGCGCTTTATCACTCGCATCTCAGTCCGCCAGGCAGAACGACCCCCCTGACGGGGGTGGTGTTACGCGACTGTTGAGCGGTTCACCGCGGACACGATGGCCTGCATCGACGCCAGCGTCGTCGATCCTGCCACGCCAGCGCCCCACGCACACTTGCCGTCGACATCCGCGTAGATGTAGCAGGCCGCGTCGGCGTCGTCACCCGCGGAGCGGGCGCGCTGCGAGTAGTCCTGCACCTCGACGTTGATGCCGATGTTCTCCAGAGCGTTCGCGAACGCCGCGATCGGGCCGTTGCCGACACCCGTGACTTCGTGGTCCTGGCCGTTGTAGGTCACGCGCGCGCGGATCCCGGTCGTCGTGGCGTCCTTGCCCTCCTCATCCGACGTGCGGAAGGAGTGCAGCTCCAGCGGGGCATCCAGGTCCAGGTAGGTCGTGGCGAAGATGTCCCACATGTTCTTCGAGTTGACCTCGCCGCCTTCGTTGTCGGTGATGTTCTGCACCACCGCCGAGAACTCCGGCTGCATCGCCTTCGGCATATCGATGCCGTGGTCCGTCTTCATGATGTAGGCAACGCCACCCTTGCCGGACTGGGAGTTGACGCGGATGACGGCCTCGTAGTCGCGGCCCACATCCTTCGGGTCGATCGGCAGGTACGGGACCTCCCAGACCGTCTCGCGCAGCTCTTCCCACTGCACCGCGGTGGAGTTTGCGCCCGGGCGCACCTTGCTCGCCAGCGCGTCCAGGCCTTTATTAATAGCGTCCTGGTGCGAGCCGGAGAACGCGGTGAAGACCAGGTCGCCGCCGTATGGGTGGCGCTCGGGGACGCGCAGCTGGTTGCAGTACTCCACAACGTCGCGGATGCGCTGGATATCAGAGAAGTCGATCTGCGGGTCGACGCCCTGCGTCAGCATGTTCAGGCCCAGCGTGATCAGGTCGACGTTGCCGGTGCGCTCACCGTTGCCGAACAGGCAGCCCTCGATGCGGTCCGCGCCTGCCATGTAGCCCAGCTCGGCCGCGGCGATGCCTTCGCCGCGGTCGTTGTGGGGGTGCAGCGACAGGATGATGGAGTCGCGGCGCTTCAGGTTGCGGTGCATCCACTCGACCGAGTCCGCATACACATTTGGGGTAATCATTTCGACGGTCGCCGGCAGGTTGATGATCATTGGCTGCTCAGGGGTCGCGTCCATGATCTCGACGACGGCGTCGCACACCTCAGCCGCGAAGTCCAGCTCAGTGCCCGTGAAGGATTCCGGCGAGTACTGCCAGCGCCAGTTCGTGTCCGGGTAATCCTTCGCGATGCCCTTGATCAGCTCCGCCGCGTCCGTCGCCAGCTTCTTGATCGCCGGGCGGTCCTTGCGGAACACCACCTCACGCTGCAGCTTCGACGTGGAGTTGTAGAAGTGCACGATCACGTTCTTCGCGCCTGAGCAAGCCTCGAACGTGCGGCGAATCAGGTGCTCACGGGCCTGCACCAGCACCTGGATGGTGACGTCATCCGGGATCATGTCCTGCTCGATGATCTCGCGCACAAAGTTGAAGTCAGTCTGCGAGGCGGACGGGAAGCCCACCTCGATCTCCTTGTAACCCATCTCCACCAGCAGGTTGAACATGCGGCGCTTGCGCTCCGGGTTCATCGGGTCAATCAGGGCCTGGTTGCCGTCGCGCAGGTCCACCGCGCACCACTGTGGCGCGTGCGTGATGGTGGCGTCTGGCCAGGTGCGATCCGGCAGGCGGATAGGCTCTACCTCCTGCGCAAACGGCAGGTAGCGGTGCGCTGGCATCTTCGATGGCTGCTGCTTATTCCAGGCTGGTTGGGTGGTCATTGTGGCTGTTCTCCTTCGTGGCGAGTTTCACGGTCGGCGTGCACAAACTCCGCGACGGGCGCCGGCCGTGTTACAACGAGGCCTGTATCCCGCCGCGGCAGATTAGGAGCAGCAGCTGATGTGACATGCGCCAAAGCATACACGGTTTGGGCCTATCCCACTTGAATACTGACCCGTGTGAGCATCGCCGCGCTGGCCAGCATCATAATTATCGACGCCACCATCGCTACCCAACCCCCAACACTGGACACGGCGAAGTTCTCCCCAAGCAGCACGATGCCCAAGGTGAGTGCAACCAGCGGCTCAACAACCTTCATGGCCGGCAGCGTGGTGGCCAGCTTGCTGGCGCCGAACGCGAACTGCTGCACTGCCGTGCCCAGCACCGCGCAGGCCAGCATGGCCCAGAACTGCCACGACTCCACAAGTCCAACGACTCCGCCGTGTACGTAGGCGTCCACAGCCACCTTGGAAAACACCGCCAGGTAGCCGAAGATCGCGCCGCACAGGATGCCGTAGGCCAGCGCCTGCGTAGCGGCGCCACGGGTGCGGGCGAACGCGACCGTCCCGACCATCCAGGCCAGCCCAACCCCGATTGCCAGCACCCAGCCGACCATCCCCGGCGGGGCGGTGCCCGGAACCGGGCGGCCCACCAGGATCACCACCGCAACGAAAATGGTCAGCAGCGTCGCCCACGCCGTGCCCTGCGGCGACATTGTGCGGTGCTCCACGCGCGCCGAAAGTAGCAGCGTGAACATCAGTGACAGCACCAGAATCGGCTGGACTACCAGCAGGGATCCGAACGCCAGCGCCAGCGCCTGAAATCCGTACGCGGCCAGCGCAAGGGCGAGCGATGCCCACCAGGCGGGGCGTCGCAAAGAAGAAAGCGGTGAGGGATTGACCTCCGTTGTGGAGCGGCCGGCGCGCAAGATGCGGTGGCGCCACACCGTCCCCACCGCGATGAGCAGCGCAGACGTGAGCGCAAAGCTAATCGCAAGGAAGTCGTTCTGCATGGTCAACGATAATACTAATTTTCTGTGCCATGTCGCCCCATAGTCGTTTTTGGGACGCTATTCTTATAGTGCGGATTTTCACGCGACAGTTTTTACACCGATGGAAGGTTCTACCATGGCATTGATCGTGCAGAAATACGGGGGCTCGTCCCTCGAAAGCGCCGACCGCATACGCGCGGTTGCTGAACGCATCGTTGCCACTAAGAAGCAGGGGCACGATGTCGTAGTGGTGTGTTCCGCAATGGGCGACACCACCGACGAGCTGCTGGACCTCGCCGCCCGCGTCAACCCAACCCCACCCGCCCGCGAGATGGACATGCTGCTCACCGCAGGCGAGCGCATCTCGAACTCGCTGGTCGCGATGGCGGTCGCATCCTTCGGCGCTGATGTGCAGTCCTTCACCGGCTCGCAAGCGGGCGTCATCACCACCGAGCGCCACGGCAACGCCCGCATTATTGAGGTGACGCCGGGCCGCGTCCAAGAAGCTATCGACGCCGGCCGCATCGCCATCGTCGCCGGTTTCCAGGGCGTCAACCGTGACACCAAGGACGTCACCACCCTCGGCCGCGGCGGGTCCGACACCACTGCCGTCGCCCTCGCCGCCGCCCTCGGCGCCGACGAGTGCGAAATCTACTCGGACGTTGACGGCGTCTACACCGCCGACCCACGCATCGTCCACGATGCCCGCAAACTCGACAAGCTCTGCTTCGAAGAGATGCTTGAGCTCGCCGCGTCCGGCTCGAAAATCCTTGTGCTGCGCAGTGTGGAATATGCGCGCGCATTCAACGTACCCATGCGGGTGCGTTCGTCATACAGCAACGATCCCGGCACCCTCGTCGCCGGAGCATTGGAGGATATCCCCATGGAAGAAGCAGTACTGTCCGGCGTTGCCACCGACGCCTCCGAAGCGAAAATCACCATCCTCGGCGTCAAGGACCTGCCAGGGGAAGCAGCCAAGGTGTTCCGCGTCCTCGCCGACAACGAGATCAACATCGACATGGTGCTGCAGAACATCTCCAGCCTCCACAACCTGACCACCGACATCACCTTCACCCTCCCAATTGCCGACGGCCCCCGCGCCATGGAACTGCTCAAGGCCCTCCAGGCGAAAGAAGGCTGGGACAACATCACCTACAACGACCAGATCGGCAAGGTGTCCCTCATCGGTGCAGGCATGAAGACCCACCCGGGCGTCACCGCCGACTTCACCGAAGCACTTCGCGACGCCGGCGTGAACATCGACATGATCACCACCTCCGAAATCCGCATCACTGCCGTTGTACGCGAAATCGACCTTGAGGAAGCCACCCGCGCTATCCACGACAAGTTCGAACTCGGCGGCGACGAACCAGCCATCGTCTACGCTGGCACCGGACGCTAAGAAAGGACACACTTCATGACCACCATCGCAGTAGTAGGTGCAACCGGCCAGGTCGGCCGCGTCATGCGCGAAATCCTCGCCGAACGAGACTTCCCAGCGGACAAGGTGCGCTTCTTCGCATCACCACGCTCCGCGGGTAAGCACCTCGAATACCGCGGCCAGGACGTCGTCGTCGAAGACCTCACCCAGGTCACCGAAGACTCCGTCGCCGACGTCGACATCGCGCTCTTCTCCGCAGGCGGCGGCACCTCCAAGCAGTGGGCCCCAGTCTTCGCAGCCGCCGGCGCCACCGTCGTAGACAACTCCTCCGCGTGGCGCAAAGACGATGACGTCCCCCTCATCGTCTCCGAGGTCAACCCCGACGAAGCCAAGGCGCCAGCCAAAGGCATCATCGCGAACCCGAACTGCACCACCATGGCAATCATGCCCGTGGCCAAGGCACTCCATGACGCCGCCGGCCTTCACACCATGCGCGTAGCCTCCTACCAGGCTGTTTCCGGCTCCGGCCTCGCCGGTGTGCAGGCGCTTGCAAACCAGGTCGCCGAAATCGGCGAGCGCAACACCGAACTCGCCCTCGACGGCTCCCTCCTCCAGCCCGAGGAGCTCGGCCCATACGTCGCGCCGATCGCCTTCAACGCGCTGCCACTCGCCGGCAACCTCGTCGACGACGGCACCGAAGAAACCGACGAGGAGCAGAAACTCCGCAACGAATCGCGCAAGATCCTCTCCATCCCAGACCTGCGCGTCTCCGGCACCTGCGTCCGCGTCCCAGTGTTCACCGGGCACACCATGGTCGTCCACGCCGAGTTTGAGAAGGAAATCACCCCTGACCAGGCTCGCGCCGTGCTGGAGGCCGCGCCGGGCGTCTCCGTCGTCGACGTACCGACCCCTCTCGCCGCCGCCGGCAAAGACGATTCCCTCGTCGGCCGCATCCGCCAGGACCAGGCCGTCGACGGCAACCGCGGCCTCGTGTTCGTCGTCTCCGGCGACAACCTGCGCAAGGGCGCCGCACTGAACACGATTCAGATCGCGGAGCTGCTTGTGAAGTAGCTTTTCTGGCTTCTTGAGGGCACTTGAGGGCGCTTGAGGGCGGTCCCCTGGGGTTTGTTCCCTGGCGGGGCCGCTTTTCTGCTTCGGCTTTTGGGGCAGGCCGGTCCGTGACCAGGGGAAATGCCCAAATACTTTCCTGGATCCAGGGTTTGAGGTGTGGTTGCTAGGTAACCAGTGCCAATGGACGCACCTGAAAACATCTAGCACATTGCTGACCTGCAGTGTTGAATGGCTGCACCAAAACCGGTTGCGTCCTTTGGCACTAGGCCTCTCTGGGTGCACACCAAATTCGCCCATGCAGAATCAACGACCTGGGGAAACGCTCAGGGCTGCTCCTGAAAAGCGGGAATTTGGTGTCGGACCGGGTGGTGGGGGCACCACATTCGATCAAGTACCGCCTACGACCTGGGGAAACGTCCCGACCCCTCTCCGAAAAACAGGAATTTGGTGCGCGCATCCTTGCTTGGGCTAAAGAAAAAGTGCCAAAGCACGCATCTTGCGTCCCTTGGCACTTGGCGGAGCAGGATTATTTAGCCTGGCTCTCAGCTCCGTCCGTCTCGAGGACTTCTTCCGCTTCGAGGGCCTGCTCGGCCTCTTCGATCATGGCTTCCTTGAAGTCCTTATTTTCCATGACGGACTTCTCGGTAATCTTGTCCAGCTCGCGCTGGTCGTGGCGGGTGAACTTCACGCGCGGATCGAGTTTGTCCTTCATGAGCTCGAGGGCGCGGCGTCGCAGGCTGCCTTCGTGGCGCAGGGTTTCCGAGCCGCGGATGCGGGCTAATGTGACCACGACGATGAGTACCAGGCCCAGGTAGCCCAGGATCGGGTAGACGAACGAGATTAAGTCCTTGAAGCCGACGAAGGACAGGACGAACCCGATCAGGCACGCGGAGATGTAGATGACGCGGAACTTCTGCTGGCGACCGCGCGCCAGGCGCTTGCCCAGGGCGTAGAACATGCCCAACGAGGTGGCGAAAATCATGCCGAAGATCACGAACGTCATGATGAGGCCGAGTGTTGGGTTGATGTTGTTGATGAGGGTGAGCATCGGCATGTCGTGGCCGTTGACGTCGCTGATGCTGACCATGAGGCCCATGCCGAGCAGGAGCAGCATCGCGAGGTAGGCAATGCCGCCGAAGAGGCCGCCGAGGCCGGTTTCGCGCGGGTCGAGGTAGTTGCCGCCGATGACGACCGCCATGGACACAACGCAGATGAAGTTCAGACCGGTGTAGTTCAGTGCGGCGATCCACCAGTTTGGCAGCTCGGTTGCGACGTCCTGGGCCGCGATGTTGATGCTGTCCCAGTCTGGCTGCGCGTTGACGATGGTCCAGGTACAGCCGCCGATCACGAAGATCAGGAGGAACGGGGTGAGGATGCCGATTGCGCTGGTCACCTTATTGACGTCCAGCATGCCCACGCCGAGCACCATTGCCAGCATGATGACCGCGCCGATCCAGACCGGGATACCGAACTGCTGGTTCAGGTTCGCACCCGCACCTGCGAACATGATGAACCCGATGGAGAACAGCGTGATGATGGTCGAGATGTCCAGAACCCAGCCCATGACCTTGCCGGTGATGTTACCGAGCACTTCCATGTGTTCAGTCGCCTGGAAGTATGAGCCAAGCTGGAGGATGGAGATACCGCCAACCAACATCAGGGCCGAGCTCAAGAGTGCTCCCCAAATGCCTTGCGTGCCGAAGGCTACAAAGTACTGCATCGCTTCCTGGCCGGACGCAAACCCGGCGCCGACAACGATGCCGATGAAGGCAAAGGAGATCGCTATTGCGTTTCGAATCATAAAAGGCAGTGTAGTTGATGGGTTGGGCCTGGTCGGTGAATTCGGAACCTTTTTGGTTTGGTTCCAGGTGGATCATTCGTCCGGGTTGGCGCGCTGCGCTGCGTCCCTTTCGCGTTTGAAGGCGAAGACGTCGTCGGCGTATAGGCGCCGGTGTGCCCCGACTTTGTGGCCGGCTAATTGGCCGGTGTCGATGAGCTTCACGACGTGAGGTCTGGACACATGGAGGAGGTCTGCCGCCTGCTGGGTGGTGAGCTCTTTTTGCACCGGAACAATTTTGACCTGCCTGCCATCGGCCTCGTTGGCGAGCACCTCGCGTAGCGCGGAAGCCGCAGAGCGTGAGATCTCGATTGGCTGCCGGGTCCCATCGACAACGATGTCAACGCTGCTCGAGGTGGATCGAGAAAGCGCGACGTCAAGGTCTTCGAGTGCCTGGCGTGCTAGTCGCTCTACGTGGGAGCTTGTCATTTCTTCATGTTGTGGCATACTGTCATCATACACATAAACGAAACAAACGAAAAGGGGGTAACGGGCTAGGTCTGTTCCGTAAGTCGCATGATGTCTTTTCGGGCGCGGGCGACGCGGGAGCGGATGGTCCCGATGCGCACGCCAGCGATTTTGGCGGCTTCCTCGTAGCTGTAGCCGAGCACTTGCGTGAGGACGATGGCTTCGCGCCTGTCGGGGGCGAGTTCGTTGAGGAGATTGTGGGCGTCGATAACTTCGGGCCACAGGTTCGGGTCGTCGGTGCTGGGCTGTTGGTTGGCGACGTCGTCGTAGCCACTGTTGGTGGCGCGCGGGCGACTGCGGTCGTGGCGCACGGAGTCGATCCAGGTGCGGCGCGCGATGGAGAGGAGCCACGTGCGGGCGGTGGAGCGGCCGGCGAAGCGCGGGAGGGCGCCGAGGGCGCGCAGGTAGGTCTCTTGGGTGAGGTCGTCGGCGGCGTCGTGTCCCGCGAGGTGGGCGAGGAGGCGCCAGACGTCGTCCTGGGTGGCGGCGATGAAGTCGGTGAGGGCAGCTTTGTCGCCCCGGCCGGCCCGGAGGGCGAGGTCGGTGACGTACTGGCTATCGCTGCTGTTCACGAATAAAAAGGGTACCAGTATCGGGAAAACCCTTGATGTCACTCTGATATTCACGTACGGTATAAATAAACACCAACCCATAAGGAGGGCCTAACAATGGCAGAGAAGAACGTAGACCACATCCTTTCGAACGGCGAACGTCCAGCGGGCAAGGGTCAAACTACCCAGCTCAGTGGCCAGCCCGTCCCATCGGAAAACGTGAGTGTTACGCAGGGCCGTCAGGGCGCGAATGTCCTGGATGACATTCACCTCATCGAGAAGCTTGCGCACTTCAACCGCGAGAATGTCCCCGAACGTATTCCACACGCGAAGGGCCACGGAGCATTCGGTGAGCTGCACATCACCGAGGACGTGTCCAAGTACACGAAGGCGAAGCTCTTCCAGCCTGGCACCGTCACCCCGATGGCTGCACGCTTCTCCACCGTTGCTGGTGAGGCAGGCTCCCCAGACACTTGGCGTGACGTCCACGGTTTCGCACTGCGCTTCTACACCGAAGACGGCAACTATGACATTGTCGGCAATAACACCCCGACGTTCTTCCTGCGCGACGGCATCAAGTTCCCGGACTTCATCCACTCCCAGAAGCGCCAGCCGAACTCCGGCCTGCGCGATGACGAGATGCAGTGGGACTTCTGGACCCGCACCCCTGAATCCGCCCACCAGGTGACCTACCTACTCGGCGACCGCGGCACTCCGAAGACCTCCCGTCACCAGGACGGATTCGGCTCCCACACCTTCCAGTGGATCAACGAGGAAGGCATCCCAGTTTGGGTCAAGTACCACTTCAAGACCCGCCAGGGCTGGGAATGCTTCACCGACGAAGAAGCCACCGAGAAGGCCGGCACGGACCCGGACTTCCAGCGCGAGGACCTCTTCAATGCCATCAAGGAGGGGGACTACCCAATCTGGGACGTCAAGGTCCAGATCATGCCGTTCGAGGAAGCGAAAGACTACCGCTTCAACCCGTTCGACCTCACCAAGACGTGGTCGCAGAAGGACTACCCGCTTATCGACGTCGGCTACTTCGTCCTCAACCGCAACCCGAAGAACTTCCACGCACAGATCGAGCAGCTGGCACTCGACCCAGCCAACTTGGTCCCAGGTGTCGGCCTGTCCCCAGACCGCATGCTTCAGGCCCGCGTCTTTGCGTACGCTGACCAGCAGCGCTACCGCATCGGCGCCAACTACAAGGATCTGCCGGTCAACCGCCCGATCAACGAGGTGAACACCTACGCAGAGCGCGGCTCCATGGCATACTTCTTCAACGAAGAGAACGAACCAAACTACAGCCCGAACTCCTACGAGAAGGGCGCCGGCTACCTCGACGACGGCGAAACCTCCGCGAGCGGCCAGGATCTCGGTCTCGCCGAGAACCTCTACATCAACCCGGACCCGGAGGGCACCGACCTGGTGCGCGCCGCCTACGTCAAGCACGCTGAGGATGACGACTTCGGCCAAGCCGGCACCCTCTACCGCGACGTCTTCGACGACGCCGCCAAGGAACGCTTCGTGCACAACATCACCAACAAGATGATGGCGATCACCAACAAGGAGATCGAGGAGCGCGTCTACGAATACTGGGGCAAGGTCGACGCTGACCTGGAAACCAAGGTCCGCGAATCCTTCGCCGCTAAGCGCGCAGCGCAGCAGAAGTAACCCTTAACGATTTAAACCCGCCAGGACGGTGACGTCCCGGCGGGTTTTGGTGTTTGTTGGGCAAGCTCGGCGGCTCACATGGCGGTGCCTGAGCACCACCCTCCCAAAACCAGACCTAAATCCGGTAGTTTGGCCGGTTCGGGTGGCGGTCGCGCTTATCGGAGACGGTCACGCCGTAGAGGGTGCGGCCCATGATGAAGGAGCCGACGGAGCCGACGATCCATACGCCGGCGATGGCGATGATGGCGCGGAGGAAGTCATTGAGGTCGAAGCCGGTGGTGGACCAAGACCAGATCAGCTTGGCAACGACCAGGATCGGGAAGGCGAGGCAGACGGTTGGGCCGAGCAGGTTCGCGCGGGTCAGTGCGTCGGGGGCGCGCAGCTGCAGGAGCGCGGTGGCGACCACCAGTAGGGTGGCCACGATGACGAGCGCTGCGACGATGATTTCGATGATGGTCATTAGCGGCGTCCTCTCGTGATGATGCGGGCCATGGAAATGGTCGGGATAACGCCACAGACGAGGCCTGCGAGGATGGCGATTTCGTAGCCGATCATGGTCTGGGTCCAGATGGACCAGACGAGGAAGATGGTGACCATGGCGTAGAAAATGAGGTCGGCCATGACGGCGCGGGAAAGCTCGTCCTTGACCAGGATCAGACCAGCGAGGCCGACGAGCAGGCTGAGCGCCATGACGATGACGCAGCCCATGAGGATCATTTCAAACATGTTCTAGTCCATCCTTTCCGCTGGTGGCAGGGTGTGGTCGTCGGGGTCGCCGAGGTCCACGTAGGGGTCCCACCCGATGGATGCGGGGTCCAGCGGGGTGGCTTTGACCGCCGGGTTGATGCGCTCCTCCATGTCGATCAGGCCAGCGATCTGATCTAATGGGTCGCTGCCGAACGCCGCTTGGACCAGCAGCACCATCGGTCCGCCTTCCTGGGCGGGGTAGCGCAGCCCGAGGGACAGCGTGCCCGGGGTGACGGTGATGGAGGTGGAGTACCAGAAGACCTGCCAGTCGGTGGTCAGGCGCAGCGGGTAGTAGATGATGATCGGGTCGAGCCCGGTGTTGGGCTTGAATGCGGCCGCGGCGGCGCTGAAGCCTGCGGCGAAGATTTCTTTGATGAGCCAGGCGGTGTAGCCCACGCCGTGTACGAAGCGTTGCAGCATGGTTAGTTACCTCCTTGGAGGGTGTCCACATCGGGGATGCCGATGGCGTCGTCGCCGAGGACGGCGGTGGTGTAGGAGTCGACGTCGAGAAGGCTATCGACGGCCGCGGTGCTGGCTGCCCAGAGTGGGCCGGCGCCGATGAACATGCCGAGGGACATGAACATGAGCAGCGCGGACGGTGCGAGCAGCTTCGCGCGGACGTTGAGGGCCTTCGGGTAGTGCTGCATTGGGCGGCCCCAGAAGACGCGCTTCCAGACGCGCATCATGGACAGCAACGCACCGAAGGACGCGACGATGATGGTGGTGATTGCCACCCAGGAGCGCCAGTCGCCGGCCGTGGCGGCTGCGAGCACGATGGTGACTTTGCCGAAGAGGCCGGAGAACGGCGGGAAGCCGACGATGGAGAACGCGCCGGCGACGAAGACCGCGGAGGTGAGCGGGTCGCGGCGTGCGAGGCCGGACAGCTTCGAGATGGTGCCGGTGCCGTAGGTTTCCTCGATCGCACCGACGTTGAGCACGAGTGCTGCGATGGTGATCATGTGGTGCAGCGTGTACATGAGGCCGGCGGCGAGGGCGTAGCGGGCGTCGTCGTTAGTAAAGGCCAGCATGATGAGGATGAACGGCATGCCGTTGACCATCTGGTAGCCCAGGACGCGGCGCATGGTGTGCTCGGCAAGGCCGGCGAAGCCACCGATGAGCATCGAGATCACCATGATGACGATGATCAGTGCGTTCCAGCGCGCGTCCATGTCGAAGATGACCACCCAGATGCGGAAGAGCATGTAGACGGCCACCTTGGTGTGCAGGCCGGAGAACAGGCCCATGACGGCGGCACTGGTGGAGGGGTAGGTGCGTGGCAGCCAGGTGTGGACCGGGAAGACGCCGGCTTTGGCGGCGATGGCGATGACGACCAGGCCGGTGGCCACGGTGATCGGGCCGTTGCCGGCCGCGGCGCCGCGCAGGGCGGCGATGTTGACGGCGCCGGCAACACCGTAGATGTAGCCCACGCCCATCACGAGCAGTGTCGACGCCGCCAGGTTCACCAGCACGAACGTGCGGGCGGACAGCAGGCGGTTGCGGGTGCCGGTCATGGCGATGAGGCCGTAGGACGGCAGCAGCATGACCTCGATCATGACGAAGAAGTTGAACAGGTCCGCGGTGAGCAGTGCGCCGGAGACACCGGTGATAAGCACCAGGGTTAGCGGCGTGAAGTAGCGCGCCTGGGTTTCACCGGCCACGCTGGCGAACCAGTTGGAGGTCAGCGCCACGATCATGGTGGTGATCAGCATGATGGCCGAGAACTGGTCGGCGGCGAAGGAGATGCCGACGCCGCCCTGGTACAGGCCGATGACGTGGGAGATGGTGCCGTGCTCGGCGGTGTAGCCGTACAACCAGATGGCCATGCCGAGGTTGATGGCGGGGATGATGAGGCCCAGGGCGTCGTTGCCGCGCTTCCAGGGACTGAGCGTCGTCACCGCCGCCATGATGAGTGGCAGCGCGACGAAGACTGGGAGGATTGCGTCCGCACTCATGCGCGTGGTGCTCCTTCCGTGTTGTTCATCTTGTTCGGGTTGAGGCGCGCGGTGCGGCCTGCGGTGGACAGCGCGGACGGGCTCAGGCGCATCAGGTCGTAGGTGCCTGCGACGCCGGTCGGGTTGTCCATGGTGTCGTCATCCTTGCCGAGTGAGGCCAGCATGAGCAGGATCGTGGTCGTCGCCATGGCGATGACGATGGCGGTGAGCACGAAGGCCTGCGGGAGTGGGTCGGACAAGTCGGCGAATTCGGTGCGGGAGGGGAATGCCTCGCCGCGCCAGGCGCCGACGCCGGTGGCAAGCAGCGTCAGGTTGGAGGCGTGCCCGAAGAGGGACATGCCGAAGATGATGCGGACCATGCCGCGCTGCAGGATCATGTAGACGGACCCTGCAACCAGGACCGCGATGGTAAGTGCCATGACCATGTGGTTTACAGCTCCTTCGTGGTAACTGGGCGCGGGTTTTCCGCGGGGTTGAGTGGGGCTGGGTGGGCGTCGACAGGCTCGGCGGGTGCTTCCGGCTCTGGTACATCCGGCAGTGGGTTTTCGCCGCCGCGGGTGTAGGTGAGGTCGGAAATCTCGGTGCCGGGGCGTAGGTAGCCGCCGAGCGCGTTGAGCGCCTGCGTGACCATGCCGAGCACGGCGAGGTAGATGCCGAAGTCGAAGATGAGGGACGTCGTCATGTGCTCCCCAGCGATGGTGCCGTGGATGGCGTACATGAAGCCGCCTTCGAGGAACCCGAGGAAGCCGGAGCTGATGGCGATGATGATGCCCCAGCCTGTCAGCCTGATCGGGGTGAGTTGCTTGACGACGTACGCGTCCGCGCCACGGGACAGGTAGTTGAGGCCAAACGCGGTGGCCAGTACGAGCGCTGCGACGAAGCCGCCGCCGGGTGCTGTGTGGCCACGGAAGAAGATGAGGATGGACAGCAGTGCGAGGATCGGTACGACGAGCGCGGACGCCTTGCGCAGTGGCAGCGAGTTGAGCTGCGACTGGCCGAATGGGCGTGGGCGGGTGCCGGCCTCGAACATGTGGCGTGGCATGGACTGGACGACGGCCGCGATGACCACTGCCGCCATGCCGAGCACGGAGAGCTCGCCGAGGGTATCGAAGCCACGGAACTCAACGATGATGACGGCGACGATGTTGTCGGCGCTGGTCATCTTGCCGCCCTCGGTGAGGTACCACAGGGCGAGGTCGGAGCGGTCGTGGCGGCCCAGCAGGGCGTAGACGCCGAGGAAGGCGACCACGCCGGCGATGGCAGCGACGACGGCCGCGAAGACCTTGCGTGAGGTCGGGGTCTTGGGGAAGGTGCGTGGCTGGTAGCGCAGCACCACCATGATGATCACGACGGTCAGCGACTCGACGAGGAACTGGGTGAGTGCCACGTCGGGTGCGCCGAGCATGAGCATCTGCAGCGTCATGCCGACGCCGGTGGTGCCCAGCAGTACCGCCGCGGCGAGGCGGGAGCGGGTGCGCACCAGGCCGATGACGGACAGGGCGATGATGGCGAATGGGATGAGGTCCCACCACACGTCGATGCCCTCGGCGCGTGGGGCGAGCGGCATGCCGTCGACACCCTGGGTGAGCACGGCGGTGCTGACGCCCAGGACGAGGATGCACAGCACGAGTGGCAGCAGGTGGCGCGACGGGTTGAACGTGTCCGCCATCGCGCCGAGCCAGCGGCCCACCTTGGAAAGCCCGCGGACCATGGCGTTGAGTAGGTCATTGCCGCTGGTTGGCAGCAGCTGCTTGTTCTCGACGGCCGCGAAGAACGGTTTGCGCACGAAGAGGACGAAGCAAACACCCAGCACGAGCACGATGAGCGAGACGATGAATGGCGCGTTCAGGCCGTGCCACAGTGCCAGGTGCGAGTGGAACTCGGTGTCGCCAGTGATGGTGTGCACGCCCGCGTTGATCGGGTTGTCTACCCAGCCGAGCGTGAACGGCAGGACCAGGGAGGTCAGGCCGGGCAGCGCGGCTGGCAGCCAGAGCGCGACGGGCGCTTCGGTGACGTGCGGCATGGGCTTGGTGCCGTCGATAAATGCGCCGAAGACGATCTTCGCCGAGTAGATGAAGGTCAGCAGGGCGGCAAGCCCGGCGATGGCGAGCAGCAGCGGGCCGAAGCTTGTGGCGTCGAACGCTGTGAGGATGGATTCCTTCGAGATGAAGCCGAACAGTGGCGGGATGGCGGCCATGGAGGCCGCGGCCACGCAGGTGGAGGCGAAGGTGAACGGCAGCTGCTTGTACAGCTG
Organism: Corynebacterium sp. UMB10321; assembly: GCF_030228725.1. Classification (NCBI taxonomy): domain Bacteria; kingdom Bacillati; phylum Actinomycetota; class Actinomycetes; order Mycobacteriales; family Corynebacteriaceae; genus Corynebacterium; species Corynebacterium sp. UMB10321. Next base: position 81,734 of record NZ_JASOZC010000001.1, read on the forward strand.
GCCGAGGCGGCGGATGTCGCGGGAGCCGGCCTGGTGGTCAATGACGCCGATGAGCATGAACAGGGAGGACTTGAATAGCGCGTGGGCCAGCGTGTGCACCATCGCGGCGGCGAGTGCCGCCGGGGTGCCGATGCCGATCGCCGCGACGATCCAACCCAGGTGGGAAACCGTGGAGTAAGCCGTCAGGTGCTTCAGGTCCGTCTTCGTAATGGCGAAGGCTGCCGACATCAGCGCGGTAAACAGGCCGGTGACCAGCAGCAGCGTGTTCCACGCGGTGACGTCGTGGAAGATGGTGGAGAAGCGCAGCAGGACGTAGACGCCCGCCTTGACCACTGCCGCCGCGTGCAGGAACGCGGAGACTGGGGTGGCTGCCGCCATGGCTTCAGGCAGCCAGAAGTGGAAAGGGAATTGCGCGGCCTTGGTGAAGGCGGAGAAGCCGATGAGCAGCGCCACCGTGGTGGTCAGCCCCGGCGACTGCGCCCAGACCGGCGACGCGAGCACTGCGCTGAGCTGCGTCGTTCCTGCCGCGACGGAGACGACCGCCAGGCCCGCCAGCAGCGTCAGCCCGCCGAAGAAGGTCAGGATGAGCGTGCGGTAGGAGCCGGCTTCGCCGCCGGAGCCGGAGCGGGCGATGAGCATGAAGGACGCGATCGAGACGAGCTCCCAGCCGATGAAGAGGAGCACGGTGTCGTCCGCAAGCACGAGCAGCAGCACCGAGAGGGTAAACGCCGTCATGATGGTGTAGAAGCTGGTGTTGCCCTCGCGCTTCGGCAGGTATGCGGCCGAATATATGAGGACAATGCCGCCAATGACGAGTGCGAGCAACGCAAAGAAGATGCTCAGGCCGTCCGCGCGCAGTGAGAACGCGATTTCGGTGCCGGGCCCGAGGATGTCGTTGGCCCAGGTGACGGACCACGTTTCCACGTTGCCTTGGGAAATGCTGGGAAATTCGCGGCCCAGCGTGACCGCTGCGGCGAACAGCAGGAGCGCCAGCGGCCAGCCTGCTTTCCTGTCGAAAACTCGCACGAGCAGCGGCGATAGCGGAACTGTCGCGGCCACGAATGCGAGCACGAGAGGTAGTGCCATGGTGAACCCTCTCTGAGTTTGGGATTTGAAAACTGTCAGTTGCTTTAAAGGGTAGCAACAAGCTTGGACAAGGCCACAACATCTTTGGGAGCGTGCGGTGTGCCTTCCAGCATTCATGCAGTTGCAGGGGTTACATTGTGCACCATGAAGTGGCGCGTGTTGTGTGTGTTGTTGGTGTGTATTGTTGCGGCGTTCCTGCCGTTGAGCCCGGTGAGTACTTGGATGTCCACGCAGGGGGATGCCAGCGCGCCGCAGTTGCCGTCGGATCAGGGCAACCCGAACGAGGCGCGCCGCGCGGCGGGGGAGGCCAACACGCAGGCGGGCTTTCTCACGCAGGGCACCAAAGAGCTTGTCGACGGCACCTCCCAACTCACCGGCGGCGCCGACGAACTCGTCGCCGCGATCTCCCAGGCGCAGGCTGGTGCGCAGGAGTTGTCGGCCGGGATGGTGCAGCTACAGGCGGCGACGGGCCAGCTCGGGGGTGGCGCGACGGAGGTCGCGGACGCGATTGGCCAGGTTGTTGAGCAGGCCACGGCCTTCGATGCAGTGCGTGGCCAGGTCACCGCTGCCATCGACCGCGCCCTCGTATCGACGAAGGCCTCCAAGGACCCGGACGTCATCGCCGCACGCGAGCAGCTTCAACAACTGAAGGTCCAGGCGGACAATGCCCAGTTGCCGCCGGAGGTTGTCGCCCAGATGAACAAGCTGCGCGACGGCTCCCGCGAGGTAGCCAACCAGCTAGCGGTGCCGGGCTACGCCTACCACGACGGCGTCTACACGGCCACGAACGGCGCCCAGCAGCTGGCGAGTGGACTGACTCAGCTCAATAACGAGGCGCAGGGCGCGGTCGGCGGTATTGCACAGCTTGATGAGGGTGTCGCAAAGATTGACCACATGGCGAACCTGACCGCCGACCAGATTCGCGCGGTGCGTGGCGCGCTCCCGGCGCCGGCGGCGGCCCAGGCGGGCGTGGAGGGCGCAGCGCAGGAGCCGCAGGAGTCCTCGCTGGCCCCGGTCGCGGCGATGCTGGTCGCGGCACTCGTGGGGTTGGGCGGCGTCGGCGTCGCCGCGGCGGCGTGGCTGTCCCGCACGAGGCGCTGGCTGGCGCTGGCGCTAGGCGTCGTGCTCCTGGCGGTCGCCGGTTGGACCCTTGTGTTTATCCTCGGCCACAACTTGAGCCCGGCGACCCTGGGAATCGCGGCTCTCGCGCTGCTGTGCGGCGCAGCTGCCTCTACCGGAGTGACGACCGCGCTTGCGGCACTGTTTGGTCGCGGATGGGGGAGCCTGGTTGCGGCAATCCTGATAATTCTTCAGATGGGGGTAGTCGGGTGGGTTTGGAAAGCCGCCGCAGCTGCCCCTGTTAGTGGGGTCCTCGAGGCGCTTTCTTCGGCGATGCCGATGCACTGGCTGGCCGCGTCGCTCTCGAGCGCGGGCAATAACGGTTCTGCGCAGGCACTATGGATTGGTATCGCTATGAGCGCGCTCGTCGCGGCGGTCGGGCTGCTGGGCGGAGTACCGCAGCGACGTGACGTTGCGGTTCACGTGGAGGAATAATCCGAGCACACGGACATGGTTCCTACTTTCGGATGGGTTTGTGTTAATCTAGCGATGCTCATTTCAAGTAATAGGGGCTTGGATTGAGTGGTCTCCTTTCGCCCATTGTGGGCAAGAAAGGGGTTAGGGATGGGGAAGGCCCCGTCGGCTTCGGCTGGCGGGGCCTTCACTTATTGCCACTTATGCAACGTTAAGAGTGTACGAAGCGCACAGCCCGAATTACGCTGTTACTGACAAATCGTTGTGAAAAGTGAAGGGCAGCCACATGCAAGGCACATTTCCGGGCGCGGGGCGTCGGAAAGTACGTGTTGGAGTTACCGTAACGTCTGCGATAGCGCTCGCGTTGGGGAGCGCGGCTGTGGTTGTACCTTCCCCTGCTGCATATGCGCAGGAGAACTTGGCGTACACCGGTGCGGTGATCGGCGCTGAGCAGCAGGCGAAGTCAGAGGGGCTGGGCGATGATGCCTGCCGAGTGGTGCTGGAGAAGGACGATGTCGGCAAGGACGTTGCGGGTTTCAGGTTTGACGCGCTCAACCCTGGCGAGTACTCCGAGAGTGCAACTGAGTTCGGCATCCAGCTGCACTTCAACGCGGACAAGCAGCGCACCTTCACGGATACAGGGTTTAGCGACAGCGGGCCTGTTCCAGTCGAAGCTGGCGAGCTAGGCGTTGTCCCCGCGGGTGAGAAGCTCGATGGCGGTAACCCGTTCACGGTGAACAACACTGCTGAGCCCGCCGAGATTACCGCTTCCCGAGTTCAGCGCAACTTGAACGGCGCGTTCCCCTTCACGGAACAGTTCCAGCAACAAGCCGTGAGTCCGGAAGGGCTCACCTTTGCGTGGAAAGGGGCTTACACAAAGGAAGACTCTGACCACAGGTTTTTCAAAAGCCAAAACTTCCAAGCTGACGCGAACGCAAACCCTTGGCCGAGCGAGACCGACGATTGCGTCCCCCTCAAACTTGATTGGGAGCACATTTCGAAGGCCGTGATCAAGCCGGGGGAGAAGGTCAAGATCGCCTCTGCTGGCGGGATGTTCACGGAACGTGACCTGAGCCGCCTGCGTATCCAGGTCGCGGACGGCAGCGGCAAGGTGCTCGAGCACGTCACCATCACTCGTGACGGCTCCGACTTCTTCCTTACCTGGCCGAAGTTCGCCGACGACGCCGAGCTCGACGGCCTCCAGGGCCTCACGTTTACCGCGGTTGCGCTGCCGCGCAGCGTCGAGGAGCTCGAGGCTATCGCTCAGAACCACGCGTACGAAGATACAAGGGTTGGGGTGACGGACAGCTCCATTGCGCTGCCACGCTACAACACCGCCAACGAGCTCAGCTCGCACGCGATCAGCGTCGACGACACGCTCTACCACGATCCGCAGTTCACCAGGTCTGAGGTCACCATCACCTCCGGGATCTCAAAGGATGCGATTGTCTTCGAGGAGCTTCCCGACGCAAACGGGCACACCCTCGCCGACCTGAGGGAGAAGTTCGACGCCACCATCACCCTCGACGAGAGCCTCGTCTACGACGGCTGGACCGCCAAGTTCGCCGACGAGGAAAAGGGCGACTACAGGGTGATCATGACGGCGCCGGAGGGCGTCGATAAGCCGACCCCTGGGACGTTTGCGCAGCCTGTGGTGCATGTTCGTTACTCGAACGGCTCCAAGGACGCCATCCCGCTGCTCGTTGTCGTCGAGCCGAATCACACGCAGCAGACCAACCTCGAGTACCCCGCGGAGCCAGTGCGGGGCGCCCAAAACACAACACTTACCGCCAAGGCGAGCCTGACACGGGTGCTGGGCAAGGGGGACGTCATCAAGCCGAAGAAATTCGAGCTTATCGACGCCCCCTCCGACAAAGACGGCTGGAACGTCACAGTCGATAAGGAAGGCACCGTCACCGCGAAGGCGAAGGCAACCGTGCCGAACTTCACCACCATCAAACCCGTGGTGAAGGCGACCTACCCGGACGGTACGACCGACGAAGCTCCGGTGTCCTTCCAGGTGTTCTCGGACGTGAAGGTGCCGTCATATGGCTCGGCCTCGGGTGAGGCGGCAGACCGCGTGACGCTCACGCCGACCGTGCCGAAGGTTGGCCTCGGCGGCAACGCGCACGACGAAACACCGAACCGCTACACCTTCCCTAACGGCTCCCAGCAGTACAAAGTCGGCGACTGGAACGTCACTCTCGACGCCACCACCGGCGAGCTGACCGTCACCATCCCGGACACCGCGCTGCCGGGCGCCTACATCACGGTGCCGGTGCGTACCCACTACGCCAGCGGCGCCGTGCCGCAGGAAACCACCGCCACCATCAACGTGATCGGCGACGGTACGGGCACCGACGTTGCGAACTACCCGCAGAGCTTCACCAAGCCCGGGCTGCCGGTCTCCTCGATGATCAGCACCCTGCTGGCGGACCCGGTGAAGGCGAAGTACAGCCTGCCGGAGCAACTCCCGGACGGCTGGACGTTCGACGTGTCGAAGGAGGGCGTGGTCACGGCCACTCCGCCGAAGGACGCGCGGCCCGGTGACCAGGCGATCATCGACATCCACGTCCGCTACCCGGACGGCTCCGAGGCGGACGTCCCGGCGGCGTTCACCGTCGTCGGCGACGACAAGGGCATGAACAACCCGCGGTACCAAACCAAGTCGGGCAAGCCGGGCACCACGGTCACGAGCAAGCTGGACACTGGAAGCGTCCGGGACATTTCGGAACCGAAGTTCGCACTGATCACGGACCCGAAGGACAAGCACTACATCGCTCCGCCGCGTAACCTCCGGTGGGAGCAGGTCAAGATCGACCCGAAGACGGGCACCATCACCACCCCGGTCAGCGAGCGCGCCGTACCGGGCAGCTCCGCGGACATCCCGGTGCGCGTGACCTATAAGGACGGCACGACCGCCATCATCGTCGCCACCGTGGTCGTCCTCGGTGAGCAGCGCGCCGTCTACGAGCCGCGATACGAGCAGCAGGAGGCGAAGCCGGGCGTCGACAAGCGATCTGAGATCACCGAGCCCACCCGCATCCCTGCCCGCGACCTCGCGGAAAAGACGCCGTTCAGCGTGCCTGCGAGCCTCGACGGCTGGAAGCTGCGCGTCGACGACGCTGGCGTGGTCACCGCGACCCCGCCGAAGGATGCCGAGTCGGGTAACCACCTCAACGTCCCCGTCACCGTTACCTACCAGGACGGCTCGAAAGACGTGGTCACCGCGGCGTTCGTCGTGGTCAGGGAGCCCGCGCCTGACGTCTCCTTCGACATCAACACCGAGTACGAAGTCATCGTGCCGTTTGAGACACAGATCGTCTTCGACCCCACACTCGACGTAGGCACGCAGGTCGTCGACGCCGAACACCCCGGCGTGCTCGGCACCGACAAAGTGACCACGACCAGGACCATCACGAACTCCGAGGTGGTCAGCACACGCATCGAGCAGACGCGCATCGCGGACCCGCAGGATCGCATCGTGCGCGTCGGCACGAAGGAAACACCGGGCGTCACGCCGGAAATCCACTGGTCTGAAGAGACGCCGTACCGCGTCATCATCCGGGAAGACCCGACGCTCGAAGCCGGCACCCACAAGGTCGCACAGCGCGGCAAGGTGGGCAGGATCTCCTACAAAATTATCGACGGCATCGCGCAGAAACCGCAGGTCGTCGACGCTGAGGACCAGGTCATTTTGGTCGGCACCAAGAAGGAATCCAAGCAGACAGAGCTACGCGAGACCATCCACACCCCCGTGCCGTTCGAGACCGAAATCCGCCAGGTAGACAGCCTGCCCGCTGGCGTGGTCAAGACCATCCAGGAAGGCTCCTACGGCCAAACCATCACGGAGAAGACCTGGCAGCTTGTCGACGGCCACGTCGTCGGCAACCCCGTCGAACACACCACCACGACCAAGACCCCGGTCAAGCGCATCATCGAGGTCGGCGTCGGCCACATCGTGCCAACCTACGGCAAGGTCGTCCAGGAACCGGGCGTAACCGATGAGGTCCCTCTCCACGAAGGCTCCAAGGTGCCTTCTGACGCTACCTTCGAAATCGACCCCGAGTGGAAGCCAACCATCCCGGGCTGGACCGCCACCGTCGACGAGCACGGCCGCGTCTTCTCGACGCCGCCAGCCGATGCCAAGCCCGGCGACTCCATCCTCATCCCCGTCAAGGTCACCTACACCGACGGAGCCATCCTGGTAGTCCCGGCGTTCGCGGCCATCAAGGAAACCGACGAATCCCCGCACGTCAGCTACGCCTCCGCCTCCGTCCTTCCCGGCGAGACGAGTACTCAGCCTGCAACCAACGCCACCGACGGCAACCGCTACTCGGTACCCGACCGGGTCAATGGCTGGAAGGTGAGCGTCGACGAGCACGGCACCGTTACCGCGACCGCGCCGAAGTCCGCCACCCCAGGTGCCTGGATCCGCGTCCCTGTCACCGTCACCCCAGCCCACGGCGAGGCCTACACCACCCAGGCCGTCTTCACCGTGGCCAACGTGCCGACCGGGCCAGTTGAACCTACTTCTTCCGCGACTGCTGCGCCGGAGCCGTCCCCGACTGCCACTCCGACTGCTCCTTCTGTACCTATCGCGCCAGCACCGTCGTACCCGCCGGCCATCACCGCGCCGGGCGTGCCGACGTCCATCAAGATCAGCGGCCACACCGACGGCAACACCTACAAGCTCGGCGCCCTGCCGACCGGGTGGCGGGCCTCCGTGTCCGCCTCGGGAGATCTGCTGGTCACCCCACCCGCCTCCGCCGAAGTCGGTGAGAAGGTTGACATCCCCGTCACCGTCACCACAGCCACGGGCGCAACATACGAGGTGAAGACTGTCGTGGGGGTCATCGCGAAGGGTGGCACTACCACGAGTCCGACCACGCCTGCGCCGACCACATCTACTCCCACTCCAGCCGATTCATCTGCCGACGGCTTCAAGCGCTGCATGGCCAACATGTTCGCGCTCAACAGCCCGATCCTCTGGCTGCTGCCAATCGGGCTCGCCGCCGCAGTTGGCATTGGCGTTGCGAACACGATGCAGCCACAGATCAACGCCGCTCTTGGGCAGTTCAACGACTCCCTGCGCCACGTAGGCCACGGGTTCGAGGGCCAGATTGCCGCCATTAACAGGCAGTTCGGCGTCGACGCCCGTCAGCTGCAGCCCGTTGCTATCGCGCTTGGAGCCATCGCAGTCGGCGGCCTGGCGATCTCCCTGATCGCGCAGGCATGCCAGCCCGAGGGCTTTGACCGTGGCATGACCGTCCTCGGTTCCTCCAAAGATGGTGAGCCAGTGCCAAAGGACGCATCTTCCGAAAAGTAGGCCTTTTGGGACCTGCGAGTTTAGACGTCTAATCCAAATGGTGTTGCGTCCTTTGGCACTCGCCCCGGTTGGGGTGACACCAAATTCCTGTACGAGGTTTTCGTGACCTGGGCTTTTCCGGATCTGCGTGGGAAAACCGGGAATTTGGTGTCTAGCCCGTTCGTCGTGACACCAAATTCCCACCCTGCCCCTTGGCGACCTGGGGAAACGCCGACGGTGCTCCCCAAAAAACAAGGAATGTGGTGCGCGGGTCCCAAGCCCACCTGAGCAACGCGAAACCCCGGGTTAAGCGACAAAATGTGTGCTTTTTTGGATATGGATTCCAGGTCCTGCCTGGGCCTACGGCGGGACAGTGCTCGTTGAATCGGGATTCCCTGCCGTAGACCGGAAGGTCCACCACTTCAGGCGTTGGATGTGCTATGACAGCAGACTGTTAAACCAGCTGCATGCCAACTCAACACAGAAAGAGAAAACACAACAGGCCCCTATGCCCGGCATGCGAACACACCGCCACAAAAATGGGCACCACATCCAGCGGAAAACAGCGATGGCGCTGCACAGACTGCGGGCACACCTTCACCAATCCCAACACAGCCAAGACCAGCGCATATCGGTTTGCCATCTTCATTGACTGGATCACCAACCAGCGTCCCCTCGACGCTGTCGCTGCTGCGCACAACGTCTCCAGGCGCACACTCATCCGCTGGTTCACCTACTTTTGGTTCATCATCGTCCCGTGCAAACCGGACCCGTACCGCGTCTACGACCAGCTTTTTATTGATGGCACCTACTTCCACAAAAAATGCCTGCTTGTCGCTGCAACCAGCGAGCACGTCGTCGCCTGGCACTGGTGCACACGAGAAACCGCCTACGACTACGCCAAACTCTTCGACATGATCGCCGAACCCCTCGTCGTGACCACAGACGGCTCCGGTGGCGCCCACAAAGCCATCAAACAATGCTGGCCAAACGCCTCCATTCAACGCTGCCTCGTCCACGTACGCCGCGACACCATCAAAGACACCACACGCCAACCCACAATCGCCGCACACAAAGCACTCCTTCGCCTCGGCAACCAGCTGACCCACATCACCACCCGTGACCAGGCAATCACCTGGGTACTTCGCCTCAACCGCTTCCATGACCTCTACGGTGACTGGCTCAAACAACGCACCTATCGCAACCAAGTCGCCCCAGAAGAGATCCCAAAACGTATCCGCGACAACCAGCAATGGTGGTACACCCATCCCAGAGCCCGCAGAGCCTACCGCCGATTCGAGCGTCTCTACCAACAAGGCCACCTCTTCGTCTGGCTCAACCCACCACACCGCACCACGACCACGCTGAAGACCATCACAAACAGCCTGGAAGGCGGCATAAACGCACAACTAAAACACCTCGCCCGAGCCCACCGCGGCACATTTGACGAACACCAGCGAATCATCATGGACTGGTGGCTCTACCTGCACACCCAACACCACGATGACCCGCTGGCGCTAGCAATCGAGCAAGACTTCGGCCACGCAGGCTACGCACACGCCCGCCAGGCACACATGCGTGAACGCGACCAAGCCAACTCACCCGACGGCCGGCCGAAAGTCTACGACACCGGCATCGACACCGACTTCAACCCCTCCTGGGCCATCCGACACGGCTGGGCAGGACGCTCATAACCCCAGCACAACACCCCACAACCCACCCATCCCAACCCCTGAAAAAGCACACAATTTGTCACTTAAGTCGACACGCCGAGAAAAGCACACATTTTGTCGCTTAACCCGAAACCCCGCCGCGAAAGCGGCGGGGTTTCATTGGTCGGGATAACAGGATTTGAACCTGCGACCTCTTCGTCCCGAACGAAGCGCGCTACCAAGCTGCGCCATATCCCGTGGGCACCTGGTTACTTTACTCCTGTGCCCGCGAAAAACAAAAGCCGTGGTCAGGGCCGCTCCGTGATGTGGAGGAGCGCTGCGGATGGCGGGCAGAAGATCCGTACGGGGGCGTACTTGGAGGTGCCCAGCCCGTTGGAGACTTCCATCCACATGCGGCCGAAGCGGTGGAGGCCGGAGGCGCGCTCGCGGTCGATGTCGGCGTTGGTGACGATGGCGCGCTCGCCAGGTAGGCAGATCTGGCCGCCGTGGGTGTGGCCGGACAGCGCCAGTTGGTAGCCGTCGCGCTCGAAGGCGTCGAGGACTTCCTGGTAGGGGGCGTGGAGGAGCGCGATGGCGAGGTCCGCGTCGGCGTTGGGGGCGCCGGCGATGGTGGAGTAGTCGTGAAGGTTGTGGTGTGGGTCGTCGACGCCTGCGAGGGCGAGGCGGACGTCGTTAATTTTGAACTCGAGCCTGCGGTGTGTGGCGTCGTGCCAGCCGTGCTCCTGGAATGCGGCGCGCATGCCTTCCCAGGGGAGGTCGACGTAGGAGGGCTCGCGCTTCGTGCCGAGGAGGTATTTGAAGGGGTTGATGGGGCGGGGTGCCCAGTAGTCGTTGGTGCCGAAGACGAAGGCGCCCGGGATGTCGAGGAGCGGGCCGAGGGCCTGGAAGACCCAAGGCACGCCCTTGGGGTCGGAGAGGTTGTCGCCGGTGTTGATCACCAGGTCGGGTCGGAGTTCGGCGAGGCTGGAGACCCAGGCGACTTTTGCGCGTTGGCCTGGGATCATGTGGAGGTCGCTGACGTGGAGGATGTCGAAGGAGTCCCGCCCGTTGAGGGTGCCGGGTGGGAGGAGGGGGAGGGTGTATTCCTTCAGTCGGTAGTTGTTGAGTTGGCTCACGCCGTACGCGGCGGTGGCCATGCCGGTCGCAGCGATGACGCCGGCGGCACGCGTGAGGCGTTTGAGGGAAGTATTCACGCGTCCTAGCGTACAGATGGACTACGCTTTCCCACATGAGTGAATTGAAAGCACAGCTGCGCGCAGACTTGAAGGCTTCGATGAAGGCGAAGGAGAAGGAGCGCACCGGCACCATCCGCATGTTGCTGGCCGCCATCCAGACCGCTGAGACCGAGGGTACGAAGCACGAGGTGGATGATGCGGAGATCCTGAAGATCATTGCCCGCGAGGTGAAGAAGCGCCGCGAGTCCGCGGAGATTTACGCCACGAACGGCCGCCAAGAGCTTGCCGACGCCGAACTCCACGAAGCCGAAATCCTCGAGGCATACCAGCCCGCCCAGCTCACGGACGAGGAGGTTGACGCCCTGGTGGAGGAGGCCGTCGCCGAGGTCGGCGCCGAGTCCATGGCGCAGATGGGGCAGGTCATGAAGGCTGCGAACGCGAAAGCCGCCGGCCGTGTTGACGGCAAGCGGCTTTCCACGGTGGTCAAGGCCCGCCTGAGTTAGGGATGAACTAGGAACCAGCCTTATTGGAAGACGTTCGTGAGCGCATCGCGGGCGTCGTTCAGCGATTGCTGGATGCCGTCGAAGTCGACGGCGGGGGCCTGCGTGCTCGTTGGTGGCGGGGTGGACGCCGACGGTGACGCGGTGGGGGAGGCGGCGCTGCCGTCGGACACGTTGAGGGTCACCATGGTGCCCTGCGTGAGCGCCGGGTTGGCGGGGATCGCTGCGATGACGTTGCCGGCGGGCGCCCCGTTGCCGAAGACGGTTTGGGTGGTCACGTTGAACCCTTGCGCCTGGAGCTGCTGCTTCGCGGTGGCGGCCGGGAGGCCGACGACGGCGTCGAGCGCCGACTGCTTCGTGCCCCGCGTGTAGGTCGCGTTCGTTGGTGGTAGGCCGGCGGCCGCGGCGCCTGGGACGCCGTGGGCGGCTTGGAACCAGGTGCGCGCGGCCTCGTTGCCGCCGAACAGGTTGCCTGCGGAGCATTGGCGAACCGGGCCGGTGCACAGCGGGGTGGTCTGGGTGCCGTCATTGAAGATGTATGGCGCGCCGGCCATCCCGCGGGTGAACCCGAGGAACGCGGAGGACTGGTGGGACTCCGTGGTGCCGGTCTTGGCAGCGACGGGTGCGGTCCACCGGGAGGCGGCGGCTGCGTCCTTGGCGGTGCCGTCGATAGTGTCGTGTGACATGCCGAGGGCGAGCGCGCCGGCGATGTCCGGGTCAATGACCTGCTCGCACGGCGGGCGCTGGATGAACACTTCCTGCCCGTGCTTATCCACGACGCTCTTGATCGGGTTCGGCTCGCACCAGCGGCCGCCGGCGGCGAGGGTGGCGCCCACGTTGGACAGCTCGAGCGGGTTCACGGCCGTGGGGCCGAGGACGAAGGAGCCCATGTTCTCTTCCTTCGCGGCTTGGGCGACGGAGCGGCCGTCGCCAAACGTATTGGGTTCGGTGTAGGAGCGAAGGCCCAGGCGCACCGCCATATCCACTGTTGGGGTGACGCCGACGCTCTGGATGAGCTCTATGAACGAGGTGTTCGGGGACTGAGCCAGGGCGTCGCGCAGCGTCATCTGCGGCGGGTAGACGCCGGCGTTCTCCACGCAGTAGGCGCCCGGCGGGCAGCCGGCGGCGCCGCCCTTGCCCATGCCGTAGACCACGGAGCGCGCCGGGGTGTTCAGCATGGAGTCGAGGCCGTAGCCCTGCTCGAGCGCTGCAGCCGCCGTGAAAATCTTGAACACGGAACCGGCGCCATTGCCCACCATGGAGGTCGGCTGCGGCATGATCGTCTGGTGCTTCTCCAGCTCGAGGCCGTAGTAGCGCGAGGATGCCATCGCGAGGATGTCGCGGGAGTCCGCGCCGGGCCGGATCACGTTGAGGACCTCGGCCACGCCGTGGGTGGCTGGGTTGACGTTGTTACGCACCGCCTGCACCGTCGAGGCCTGCACCGCCGGGTCGAGGGTGGTGGTGATGGTGTAGGAGCCGCGCTCGATCTCGTCGAGGCTTAAGCCTTTGCTCTCCAGGTACTGCAGGGCGTAGTCGCACATAAAGCCTGCGTCACCGGCGGTGATGCAGCCGTCCGGCAAACCCTTCGGCTTGTCCACCACGCCCAGTGGGGTCGCCGCGTAGCGGTCCGCTTCCGCCTGCGTGAGGTGGCCTTCGTTCACCATGTTCTGCAGCACGGTGTTGCGGCGCTGCGTCGCGCCCTCCGGGTTCGTGTACGGGTTCAGGTACTCCACGGACTGCAGCAGCCCCACCAGCAGCGCCGCCTGCGGCGGGTTCAGTTCAGCGGCCGGGATGTCGAAATAGATGCGGGCTGCGGCCTCGATGCCGTAGGCGTGGTTTCCGAAGGAAACTAGGTTGAGGTAGCGGGTGAGGATCTCGTCCTTCGTCAGCGTCTTGTCCAGGTCGGATGCCATGCGCATTTCGCGCAGCTTCCTCGGGATCGACTGCTCGGTCGCCGCCTGCGCCTCCTCGTCGTTACCTGCCTCCACCAGCCACAGGTAGTTCTTCACGTACTGCTGATTAATTGTCGACGCCCCCTGCTCGACACCACCCGCCAGCACATTGGTCACCATGGCCCTCGCGAAGCCCTGCATATCAACGCCGTCGTGCATATAAAAGCGTCGATCCTCTGTGGAAACCAGCGCATGTTTTACATGCGCTGAAATTTTTTCGCTTGGAACCTCGTATCTACGCTGTTTGTATAACCACGCAATGGGGGTGCCGTTGACGTCCGTAACGGTCGTGACACCGGGGACATCGCCGTGTGTCAGGTCGAGCAGATTCGACTGCATTGTATTCGCGGTGCGCGCAATCGCGAGGCCCGTCAGGCCTGCGACCGGCGCCAAACACAGGGCAATCGCCAGCGCAACGGCGCAAAGGCCGAGCAAAAGGTTTCCAAAGGAACGAAGTGCACTCACACCGTTACCTTAAATGAAACGCGGGGGAGAGTGAATAGGACGCCCCCACCTTTCGTGTGATGCATTTTACAAGCTGCATACCCTGTGAATACACTTACAAGCGCTTAATGGGTCTAAGTATTATACTTTGCCTCCGCTTGAAAGGAGACCGATTCATGACTGCCACTCTTGGAACCGCGACTTGCGAGGACACCCGCGCCATTCCGCGCCGCGTGAACTCTGCTGGGGATCTTGTGTTTGACCGTGGGGAGTGGATTACGCGTGCAATCTGTCGCACAGGTGACCCAGACGCTCTCTTCGTGCAAGGTGCCGAGCAGCGCAAGGCCGCAGAAATTTGTCGACGCTGCCCCGTCCAACTCGAGTGCCTCGCCGAGGCCCTCGAAAACCGGGTCGAGTTCGGCGTGTGGGGCGGCCTGACCGAGCGTCAGCGCCGCGCCGTCCTGCGCAAGAACCCACAGGTCAACGACTGGGGCGAGCACCTCGTCGCCGGCCGCGAGATTATCGGCCTCTAGAATTCGTCTAGGGTAGTGGCCATGACGAAATGGGAATACGCAACGGTTCCGTTGCTCACACACGCCACGAAGCAAATCCTGGACTCCTGGGGCGAGGACGGCTGGGAACTGGTCACCGTCACCCCAGGGCCGACGCCGGACAGCGTCGTCGCTTACATGAAGCGCCCGCTGGAGTAGGCCATGGCACACACTGATTGGGCCGCGCGCCTTACCGAACTCGGCATCACCCTGCCCGCCGTCGCCGCGCCCGTCGCGGCCTACGTTCCCGCGGTGCAGACCGGCAACCACGTGCACACCTCCGGGCAGCTCCCATTTATCGACGGCACCCTGCCCGCCACCGGCAAAGTCGGCGCGGACGTCTCCGCCGAGGACGCCTACGGCTACGCCCGGCAGGCCGCCCTCAACGCGTTAGCTGCCGTCGATAATTTGGTGGGCCTCGAGCGCATCAAGCGCGTGGTGAAAGTCGTGGGCTTCGTCGCCTCCGACCCGGCCTTCACCGGCCAGCCCGGCGTGATCAACGGCGCCTCCGACGTCATCGGCGACATTTTTGGCGACGCCGGCGCCCACGCCCGCTCCGCCGTCGGCGTTGCCGTGCTGCCGCTCGACAGCCCAGTCGAAGTGGAGCTCGTCGTCGAGCTGCAGTGATACCGCGCGGTGCCCCTAAGCGGGGGAATCGCGTTGTTTCGCAGCAAATTCCGCGCGCAAGGCGGTAGGGTGGGTGGCATGCAGCATCCCGCTTATAGTCAGTTGCGTCCTGTAACGGCATCCGTCGCGGTCGTTCTTGCGCCCAATCCAAGCTACGCGGCGCTCGAAGGCACAAACTCCTGGGTTGTGCGCGACCCTGAAGACGAATGCAGCATCGTCGTCGACCCGGGCCCAGAAGACGAAGGCCACCTCAACGTCCTGCAGTCTAAAGCGGACAAGGTTGCCCTCATCCTCCTGACTCACCGCCACCACGACCACGCCGACGGCGCCCGCCGCTTCTCGCAGCTCACCGGCGCCCCAATCCGTGCTCTTGACGCCCGCTACACCCACGGCGCCGAGCCACTCACCGATGGCGAAATCATCTCCATCGAAGGCGTCTCCCCCAAGATCCAGGTCGTGGCGACTCCCGGCCACACCGCGGACTCTACCTGCTTCTTCGTCTACACCCACGACGTCGAAGATGACCAGCTCGAAGGCATCATTACCGGCGATACCATCGCCGGCCGCCACACCACCATGATCTCCGAAACCGACGGCGACCTGGCCCAATACCTAGAAACGCTGTCCATGCTGGAGCGCCGCGGTAAGAACATCCCGCTGCTCCCAGGCCACGGCCCCGACGCCCCGGACCTCTCCGCGTTCGCCCGCAAGTACATCGACCGCCGCGAGCAGCGCCTCGACCAAATCCGTGAGGCCCTGAAGAAGTACGGCGAGGACGTAGACATCAACACCCTTGTCGACGCCATCTACGACGACGTCGACCCAGTCCTCCGTGGCGCCGCGGAACAGTCCACGCGCGTCGCCCTGCGTTACCTGAAGGAACACTAGTTCCTGGCGTTTCGAGTTCTAGAGCCCTAGTTGCCTTAGTCGTGGATGCTGGCAGCTAGGGCTTTTGTGTTGCCTTTGGTGCTTGGCTCAATCCGCTCGGCACCAGATTCCTTGTTTTTGGCGGACGGATTTGCAAAAGCCCAGGTCGCCGAAGCCTGGTGTGGGAATTTGGTGCGCGCCGGGCCCTCGCAGTGCCAAGGGACGCAACCCAAAAGAAACTAGACATTCAAAAAGCCTGGTAGAAAAAGGCCTACCTAAAAGAAGGTGCGTCCTTTGGCACTGACGGTGAAGGGGAACTTCACAAGTGCGGCAGAAAACCCCCGGGGAAGGCCCGGGGGGCTCACAAAACAGGCAAAAACTAGAAAAGCAGCCTACCGCGCGCGGCGGGCGAGGTGCTCCGTGTTCACGATGACCACGGACTTGCCTTCGAGGCGGATCCAGTCGCGGTGGGCGAAGGTTGCCAGGGCTTTGTTGACGGTCTCGCGGGAGGCGCCAACAAGCTGGGCGATTTCTTCCTGGGTGAGGTCGTGGTTCACGCGCAGGACGCCGCCTTCCTGGGTGCCGAACCGGTTGGCCAGCTGGAGGAGGGTTTTGGCAACGCGGCCGGGAACGTCGGTGAAGATGAGGTCGGCGAGGGACGCGTTGGTGCGGCGGAGGCGGCGGGCCAGGACGCGGAGGAGCTGCTGGGAGATTTCTGGGTGGTTGTCGATCCACTTCTTCAGCAGCGTGGAGTCCATGGTGGCCGCGGTGACTTCGGTGACGCACACTGCGGAGGAGGTGCGTGGTCCTGGGTCGAAGATGGACAGTTCGCCGAACATGTCGGAGGGGCCCATGACGGAGAGGAGGTTTTCGCGTCCGTCGGGGGCGTGGCGGGCGAGTTTCACTTTGCCGCTGATGATGATGTAGAGGCGGTTGCCGGGTTCACCTTCGTCGAAAATGGTGGTGCCGCGGTTGAAGGTGACTGTTTCCATGTCTTGGATCAGTGCTGCGACGGCCGCGGGATCCACGCCTTGAAATATGCCCGCGCGGGCGAGAATTTCGTGTGCGCCTTCCATGAATCCTCCTTGTGGACGGGTGTGACAGTCCGTGTCGGTTGTCACGTTAGCTCTTGAAGTGTGCGTGAGTCACACCACATTGGAACTGTACCACTAGTCGACGACTGCGGACTCTAAGTGTTCCATTCCTATGGTGAACAACCCGAGAATGAGGGGAATCGCGACGACTAAGAGTACTGCCATGCGTCCATCGTATCGCTTACCCCGTTAAGGTGAGAAAGCATGTCTGGTTCGTTGACGCCGCAGCAGCGGCGGGTCCCTGGTAAGCATCCGGTGTTGAAGGGGGAGGAGTCACCGTTGGCGCGGAAGCGTCGCGCGCGGAGGATTAATCGTACGCTGGCGAAAGCGTTCCCTGATGCCCATGCGGAGTTGGATTTTTCGAGCCCGCTGGAGCTGCTGGTGGCGACGGTGTTGTCGGCGCAGACGACGGATGTGCGGGTGAATCAGGTCACCCCCGCGCTGTTCCGGGCGTACCCGACGGCGGCGGATTACGCGGCGGCGTCGCAGGCGGAGGTGGAGGAGATCATTCGCCCGACGGGTTTCTTCCGTGCGAAGGCTGCGAACTTGATTGGGTTGGGGCAGAAGTTGGTGTCGGATTTTGGGGGTGAGGTGCCGGTCGCGTTGGAGGACCTGGTCAGCTTGCCGGGGGTGGGGCGCAAGACGGCGCACGTTGTGCGGGGGAATGCGTTTGGGAGGCCGGGGCTGACCGTCGATACGCATTTTCAGCGTTTGATGCACAGGCTGAAGCTTATCGACGCCTCCTTAGGCTCAAATGCGGTGAAGATTGAGCATGCTGTGGCGGAGTTGATTGAGCCTTCGGAGTGGACGATGTTTTCGCATCGGATCATTTTTGAGGGCCGGAGGGTGTGTCATGCCAAGTCGCCGGCGTGTGGTGTCTGCCCTATCGCGTACGATTGTCCCAGCTTTGGTCTGGAGGGTCCGACGGATCCTGCTGAGGCGGCGAAACGTGTCAAGGGCGAGATGGAGCAGGTGTGAGCGCGAGTAGGTCGGTGGTTGCGAGCGTCGCTGCGATTGTGGTGGTGTCGGCGCTGGTGGTTGGGGGTGCGTGGCAGTTGTTGCGCCC
This sequence comes from Corynebacterium sp. UMB10321, assembly GCF_030228725.1. Lineage (NCBI taxonomy): Bacteria > Bacillati > Actinomycetota > Actinomycetes > Mycobacteriales > Corynebacteriaceae > Corynebacterium > Corynebacterium sp. UMB10321. Next base: position 99,610 of record NZ_JASOZC010000001.1, read on the forward strand.
TGGGGAACCGGCGCAGCCGGGTAACCAGCCCGCCACGACGGCGCAGGTGGCGCAGCGCCCGGATTGCCCGGGCCCGACTGTGGCCGGCGTCGCGTTGCCGTGTTTGGGTGGGGAGTCGGGCCAGGAGTCGGAGTCGGGCTTGACGGTGGTGAACGTGTGGGCGTGGTGGTGCGAGCCGTGCCGCGCGGAGTTGCCGTTGTTTGACGCGCTGGCGGAGGCGCACCCGGACGTGCGCGTGGTGGGTGTGCATGCGGATGGTAACGCTGCGAATGGGGCGGCGTTGTTGGGGGATCTGGGTGTCGATGTGCCGAGTTACCAGGACAGTGAGAATGCGTTCGCGGGCGCGTTGGGGCTGCCTGCGGTGGTGCCGTTGACGTTGGTGTTGCGCGATGGGCGGCAGGTTGGGTTGTTCCCGAAGGAGTTCGGCTCGCTGGAGGAGCTTGAGGAAGCGGTGGGGCTCTAGTGCTTATCGACGTCCTCATCCTCATCATCGTGCTCGCCGCCTGTGTGAGCGGTTGGCGTCGCGGTGCGTTTTCGGCGGTGCTGTCGGCCCTGGGGATCGTGGCTGGCCTGACGCTCGCGGTGGTGGGGGTGCCGCCGTTGATTCAGCGCGCGGACGCGCAGTGGGTGCGCGTGGCGGTGCTGATTGTGGTGGTTGTGCTGGTGGTCTGCCTGGGGTCCTTCGCGGGATCGACGGTGGGTGACTGGGTGCATGACCGGTTCCGACGGAAGGCGGCGCAGCGTCTCGATTCGCTGTTCGGTGCCCTGTTCCAGGGGGCCGTGGCGGTGGCGTTGGTGTGGTGCGTGTGTATGCCGTTGGCGGCGTCGTTGCCGGGGGCGTGGGCGAAGCACTTGCAGAGCTCGCGGGTGCTCACGCAGATTGATGCCGCGATGCCGGCGGCGGGCAAGCAGTTGCCGTCGCAGGTGGCGGCAGTGCTGGCGGATTCGGGTCTGCCGCCGCTGATTTCCCCGTTTGCCTCGGATGGGCACGCGGAGGTCGACGCCCCGGACCCGTCGGTTGCGCGCCCCGAGCTTGTCGACGCCGTCCGCGCCTCCGTGGTGCACGTGATGGGGGACGCGGAGTCCTGCAGTCGGCGGCTGATGGGCTCCGGATTCGTGATCGAGGACGGTTACGTGCTCACCAACGCGCACGTGGTGGCGGGTACGGAGACGGTGTCCCTGGACACGGTGCTTGGGGTGAAGAAGGCAAAAGTGGTCTTCTACGACTCGGAGGCGGACATCGCGGTGCTGCACGCGGAGGCGCTGGGGATCGCGCCGCTGCGCTGGGCCGAGGGCACGCTGCGCACCGGCGACAGCGCCCTGGTGATGGGTTTCCCGGAGTCCGGCCCGTTTGAAGCGATGCCGGTGCGGGTGCGCAACCAAGTCAGCCTGTCTGGCCCCGATATTTACGCGAAGCGGCACGTGCAACGCCAGGTGTATACGATCCGCGGCAATATCCGTCAGGGCAACTCGGGTGGGCCGATGCTGACCCCGTCCGGCGCTGTCGCGGGCATGGTGTTTGGCGCCTCTGTGGACGCCACGGAGACCGGTTACGTGCTCACCGCGCAGCAGATCCTGGAGCGTACGGGCGAGATCGCTGGGCTGCGTGAGCAGGTTGGTACGGGGGCGTGCGTCGGGCGCTAGCTACATGCGGGCTTCGATGCGCGCGAGTTCCAGAATGTAGGGCAGCGCGTTGGTGATGTGGGTGCCGTCCCGGCGCAGGCGCAGGTGGTCAGCGGTGGCGTCCTCGGGCTGGTTGCGCAGCAGGTCGCGTAGCCACAGCTGGTCGAAGAGGGCCGGGACATGGCGGTAGAGCGCCGTCGGTACAAAGGCGGCTTTGCTGCCGGTCCATGGTGCTGAGGTGTGGCGCGTGACCAGGTGCGGGGACCGCTCCCGCAGCGTGTTCGTGATCACGGTGGAGGCGCCCGCGCTGATCACCTCCGCGGAGTCGTGGCCCAGCGTGTGGATCGCGCCCTTCAGGTCACCGGCGTGCAGCAGGAGGGCGTCGCCGCTGCGGCGCACCGGCTTGTCGGACAGGCCGCAGCCACGCAGGTCGAGGGCTGCAACGTGGTAGCCGGAATCGGCAAAGTCGGCGATGCGGTTGCGGTAGTCGTACCAGCCGCCGAACGCGCTGTGCAGCAGCAACAGCAGCGGATTCGTAGGGTCGCCTGCGACGGCCGCATGCAGACGCAACCCACGAGTGTGCAACCACTCGTGGGTGAAGGGACCAGGTAGGTCGATGGCCGAAGGGGACGTCGAAAAGTGTGGCACGCCCTAGTTCGAGCCCGTGTAGAGCCCCGAGCTGTCCTTGGCAAGGTTCTTCTGCGCCTGGCCTGGGCGCAGGTTCTTCAGCTCGTTGACGGAATCGATGGTCTTCTTCGGCGCGCGGATCTTCTTCAGGCTCTTTACGCCGACCAGCGCCAGAATGCCCGCCAGGGCGATCATGATGGCGAAGACAATCAGGAACGCCCAACCCCGGTGCATCCAGGAGGACAGCATCTCGGCGAACGCGAAGAAGAGGAAGAAGGAGGAGTACAGGGCGATAACACCCGCGACGCCCAGGAGGCCGCCGCCGACGGCGCCCTTCTTGGCCTCGCCGATGACCTCGGCCTTGGCCAGCTCAATCTCGCCGCGAACAAGCGTGGAAACCTGCTCGGAGGCGTTCGAAATCAACGTACCGATGGAGTCCTTGCCCGGGTGGGTGACATCGGTGTCGTGCAAAGGAATCGAGTTAACCTTTGCGGACACTGCGGACGTTCCACTGGTGTACAGACCTTCGTTGCTCACTGTATGTTCAACCTTCCTGCGATTATTGAATGCACTCAACCCTAGCAACCATTGATGGGATTTGTCGCACACGCTCAGGGCTTAGGCAGACTTATCTTTCTTGATGGCCTTCGCCAGCAGCGTCCCTGCCACGGCCAACGCGGTCACGCCCGCGATGACGGACGCCCCGATACCGACCTCTTTCGCGTTCGGCATCTGGATCAGCGGCTCCGGGTTCTTGAACGTCTGCACGTCCCAGCCCTCCGCCTGCGCGTGCTTGCGCAGCGCCCGGTCCGGGTTGACGGCGACGGGGTTGCCAACCAGCTCCAGCATGGGGATGTCGGTGGCGGAGTCGGAGTAGGCGTAGCTGCGATCCAGGTCGTAGCCGTGTTCGGCGACGAATTCGCGGATGGCTTCGGCCTTGGCGTCGCCTTTGAGGTAGCGGGTGATGCGGCCGGTGAGGGTGCCGTCGACAACCTCGACCTCACTGGCGACAATCATGTCGATGCCCAGCTCCTTCGCAATCGGCGCGACCAGGATATTTGCCGACGCCGAGATAATAATGACGTCGTGGCCGAGTTTGCGGTGCGCCTCGATGAGTTCGCGGGCCTCCGAGTAGATCGCCGGGGTGATCACGTTGTGCATGGTCTCGGTGGTCACAGCGGTGACGTCCTCGACGCTCCAGCCGGTGATCATGTTGGCCAGGTTGTCGCGGGTGGTGTCCATCTTTTCGCTGCTCTGCCCGATGAGCATGTAGGCGGCTTTGGTCAGGTAGAGGTCCAGCGCTTCCTGGCGCGTGATCATGCCGTTGTTCAGGAACTCTTTGCCGAACGCGAACACGGACGAGGTGGCGATGATCGTCTTATCCAGATCAAAAAACGCCGCTACCGGTGCCGAATTCGAAGCCATGAGGCACATTCTAACGCCACATACACGAACGCGTTGGGCTGTGCAGAATGTTATCCACAAATCAGGGTCGAGCGTTCAGGCAACAGGGGAGTTATCCACAGGCGCGTTCCAAACCGTTGTGGGGCGGTTGTGGCGTGGGTGATGCTCGAAGCCATGAGCACGCACAACATCACCATCGCCGTCAGCGACGCGGCGCTGCACCCCGAGGCCATGCACCTCGCGGCGGCAACAGGTATGCCCGTCACCGACCTCAGTAGCGCCGAGCCGGCGGAGGTCGCCCGCCGTTGTGAGCAGGCCTTCGCCATACTTATCGACGCCCACTTCGCCACCCACCTGCCACCCGCGGTACTGCGCCGCCCGAATTGTTTCGAGCTCGGCCAGCAGCGCGGCGCCTACGACGTCCCGGATCAGTCCGGACAGCTGCTGCGCGCGCTCGGGGCGCTGCGGACACCGAAGGAGCGGGGTCGGGTGATCGGCGTGGTGGGCGCGTCCGGCGGCGTGGGCGCCTCAACGTTTGCGGCGGCGTGCGCCAGGGCCGCGGCACCGTCGACCCTGGTTGATGGGCACGCGCACTCCGGCGGGCTGGACCTGCTGCTCGGTATCGAGGAGGAGATCGGCGCGCGGTGGGGCGAGATCGCGATCGGGGAGGGCGCGGTCGCCCGCGAGGACGTGCGCCGTGCGCTGCCCGCCACCCCGGACGGCGTGGCGGTGATGACGTGTAGCAGGGAGGCCTCCGGCGCTGGTTTCGGGGATGATGTGGAGGATCTTGAGGCGCTGGTGGAGGTGCTCGGCACCGGCGGGGTGACTGTGGTGGACGCTCCTTGTACGCAGCTGCCCGCCCGCGTTGATGTGGTGGTGATCCTGGTCGCGCCCCAGGTCAGGGCGGTGTCCGCGGCGGCGCAGCTGGTCGCCGAGTGCGAGCGCGCCGGGCTGCGGCACGTGCTGGTGGTCAGGGACATCGGGTGGGCCGGCATCGGGGTGGATGAGATAGCGGCGATTGCGGGCTCGCGGGTGGTGGCCACCATCGGCCAGGTCCGCGGGCTGACGAAGCGCGTTGAGCAGCGCGGCCTGCCGCAGCGGTTGCCTACTGGGCTTGCGAAGGCGGCGAAGGCTGTGCTCGAGGAGGTGGCCTAGTGGATCAGGACTTGTTACTACGCGTGCAACGCCGCATGGCCGACGAGCCCGGGGAGGTCGACGCCACCCGGCTTGCGGCGCTGATTCGCGAAGAGGCCGTCGTTATCAGTGACGTGGACGTGCTGGCGGCGATGCGCCAACTTCGCGACGACACCTCCGGCGCCGGGCCCCTGGAGCCGCTGCTCGTCGGTGGCGGGGTGACCGACATCTGCGTCAACGCCCCCGACCGCGTGTTCGTGGACCGCGGGCACGGCCTCGAGCGCAGTGAGATCCGCTTCGAGTCCGAGGAGTCCGTGCGCCGCCTGGCCACGCGCCTGGCGCTGCGCTGCGGGCGCCGCCTTGACGACGCCCAACCCTACTGCGACGGCCATTTCCGCAGGCCGGACGGCGCGCTTATCCGCTTCCACGCGGTGCTGGCACCCACGGCCGTGGCGGGCACGTGCCTGTCGCTGCGCGTGCTGCGCACCACCACCGCCACCCTCGACGAGCTGGTGGCCAGCGGCACGATGGATGAGGAGCGCGCCGAGATGCTCCGCGAGATCGTGCGTGCCCGGCGCGCCTTCGTCATCGTGGGCGGGACCGGGTCGGGCAAGACGACGTTGCTCTCCGCGATGCTCGCGGAGGTGGCCCCGCACGAGCGGATCCTGGCGATCGAGGACACCTTGGAGCTGACCCCGAACCACCCGCACGTGCTGAACCTGAATACGCGGGCGGTGAACACTGAGGGCGCCGGCCAAGTCACGATTGCGGACCTTGTCCGGCAGTCGCTGCGGATGCGCCCGGACCGGATCGTGGTGGGGGAGATCCGCGGGGCGGAGGTGACGGACCTGCTTGCAGCCCTGAACACTGGTCACGAGGGTGGCGCTGGCACCTTACACGCCAACGCGATTGAGGAGGTCCCGGCCCGGTTTGAGGCGCTCGCCGCGCTCGGCGGGATGGGGCGCGACGCCCTGCACGCGCAGCTCGCGCCGGCGCTGGACACGGTGATTGTGATGCAGCGCCGCCCCGACGGCCGCCGCGTCCTGCACCAGGTCGGCGCTCTGGAGGGCAACCCGGTGACCACGCGAGTGATTTGGCAGCGGCCATGACGTACCTGTTCGCATTCGCGGCCTGTGTGGCCTGGACGGGAGGGGTGCCCGCGCATCGGATTCGCCCGCGCGTGGTGTCGTGGGGGTGGGTGCCGCCGGTGGCGCTCGCGGTGGCGCTGCTGGTCATCGTGACGGATCGCGCGGCGGTGGTCATCGCTGCGGCGCTCGCCGGGGCGACGGCACTCTACGCCTACTCGCGACGCCGCGCCGGGCAGGTGCTGGTGCGGCGCCAAGAGGCGGCCTCGCAGTTCTTGGGGCACATCAGCGCCAGCTTGCAGGCAGGTTCCTCGCTTCTCGACGCCACGCTGCGCGCCACCGACCAACTCCCCGACACCACCCCCACCGACCTGCGTGCCGACGCCTCCCTGTTCTGCCACGTGCTACGCACCGGCGACGCCGCGGGGCTTCGCACCCCGGAGCTGTCCCGGGTGGAGGCGCTGTGGCGGGTCGGGGTGCAACGCGGCGTGCCGATCGCCTCCCTGGTCACCGCCGCCCGCGAGGAGATCGACGCTGCGCTGCGCCACCGCGCCGCCACCGCTGCGGCGCTGGCCGGGCCGAAGACGAGCGCGGTGGTGCTCTCCCTACTTCCGCTGGCAGGGATCGGGATGGGTGCTGCGATGGGGGCGCGCCCGCTGCACTTTTTGGCCGGCACCAACTTGGGCGGGGTGTTGCTCATCGTTGGCACTGCGCTGGTGGGGGCCGGTTTCTGTACGTCACAACACATCATTGAAAGGGCAACCCAATGAGTACGTTTGTTACCGCTTTGTGCGTCGCTGGCGCGATGGCCGTCGCCGGGCACAGCCCGCGCGGCAGAGTGGGCCGCGATGTGCCGCGTGCGCCGAAGACCCCGCGGGACGGGCCGTCGCCAAGCCCCGGCAGGAGCGCAACCGACATCCGGCTCTTCGCGGCGTGCTGCCGCGCCGGCCTGCCGGTTGCCGCCGCCGCGGGCGCAGTGGCCGACACCCACGGCGAGGACTCAAGCCCATGGCACACCGTGGCGGCGCTCAGCGCGCTCGGGGCCGACCCGGCACGCGCCTGGGCGGAGCTGCACACAGTGCCGGGCGGGGAGGAGCTCGCGCACCTGGTGGCCTTATCTAACGCCACGGGTGCAACCCTCGCCGCGGGTTGCGAGCGCATCGCGGTCAGCTTGACCGCAGACGCCGCCGACCACGCCACCGCCCGCGCCGAGCGCGCCGGGGTGCTCATCGCACTCCCGCTGACCGCCTTCTTCCTGCCGGCGTTCTTCGTCCTCGGCCTGGCGCCCGTGGTGGTCAGCCTCGGCCAAACCCTGTTTTAAAACACCAACAACTAATAAGGAGATAAAAATGTCTATGAATCTTGTTCACGCTGCCGCTGCCCGAATTATCACGCGTATGCAGGCGAAACTATCCAATGACGACGGGCTTTCGACCATCGAATACGCCTTTGGTACTTTGGCGGCCGCCGCCCTTGCCGGGGTGCTGTACATGGTGGTCACCAGCAACGGCGTCTCCGACGCCATCGAAGGCGTGATCACCGACGCGCTGACCAACAAGCCGGGCTAGCCCATGAACACCATCGAGGCAGCGCTCTCCCTGAGCGCCCTGGTGGTCGTCGCCGGTGTGATCGTGGCGGCGCTGGCCGCGATGGGCGCCTACATCTCGGCGGTGGACATCGCCGGGGCCGCAGCCCGCGCGCACGCCATCGGCCTGGACTACGACCCGCCCGCCGGGCGCGTGACCACCCAGGAACGCGGCGGCATGGTCACCGTGACCGCCCGCGTGCGCGGCATGGAGGCCACCGCCGTCTTCCCAACCGAGTTCGGAGGCTAGACATGCTTGGTCAACTCCGAAGCGACGAAGGCTCCGCATCTGTCACCACGGCGGGCATCATCGCCGCGGTGACCGCGCTGGCTCTTGCGGTTGCGGCGGTGGTTGCCGGGGTGGCGAACACCCATCGGGCGCGCGTCGCCGCCGACCTCGCAGCTGTCGCCGCGGCCACCGCCCTCTACCAAGGTGTCGAGGCCTGCTCCACCGCCAACGACACCGCCCAGGCCAACGGTGGAAGCGTCGACACGTGCGAGGTTGACGGGCCGGACGTGCAGGTCAGCGTGCGCGTCGGCCGGGCCGTGCAGAAGGCGCGCGCCGGGCCGGTCTAGCAGGTGAGTGGCGTCTCGTCGTGAGCATCTCAGTGCGCGTGTGGTCTGTGCGCCAGTTAGACGGACGCGAGTTTTTGATTGACTAGTGCGTTGAGAGAAATTCCCTCTGTTTTAGCGGCGATAACCAACCGCCGATGCAGCGACGGAGACGTGCGCACGTTGAACTTCCCCGAATAGTTACGACTCCCCAATGGCACGGGAACCACCTCGCCGGAGGCCTCCATGTCTTCGACAACCTCAGTCACAAGATCAATCAAACCGCGCTCGGCCTGGTGCCGATCTGCATCCAGCCAAGACAATGAGGGGAACTCAGCCACGGTCGCCACGTACTCCTGATCTTCTTCCGACCAGGAGACTTGATAGGTGTACTTATTGATGTCCATGCTGGCTACTCCGATTCACTCTTCTGCGTGCCTAGTTTCTCAATTGCTTCGAGAACCTGGTTCACTTGATATGGCTTGGCCTTGCCCTTCGCATTTTGAATATTGACACGAGGGTCACCCGGCCACGGGGTCTTGTAGGTTTGAACATCGATTATTTTATGAGGAAAAGCATATATCGGCGCGGGTAAGAAGCCCTTGAACTTATTTAGGTTTTGGTTCGCAATATTTGTCCCAGACGGCGCGATCCACAATTCTTCATTATTCCCGACATTCCTTGATGGACACGTACCCTTCCCGTTCGTCCCCGGGAAGGCATAGTGGCTGCTTTCCGAAATTCTCTCTTCGCTCATTGATGGAAAAAACAAATTGCGAAAACCGGGGAATGATCTGCGTCGATGGGAATGAATCTCTCAAGGCGTACGTGATATCCCAGCCCGCGTCATACCATTGAAATCTATCGAATTGGTCTTTCCAGCGCGGGCGCTGATGAAAGCTATCGGGTTTCTCGAGAAAATTATCCTGAAATTCCCTCGTCCACTCAAGGATTTCGTTTCCTAAAGCTGGCTTAATCCCTATCTCCTCAGGAAGATAGAACCCTAGGTTTTTAGGCTCAGAGACTACTAGTTCTTTAGACGGCCATAAAGAGCTTGGATGGCTATACTCTGGACGAAGCAGAATTTTTCGAGAGGACATAAACTACAGTATCCCAGCTTTACCGCCAGAGAAGCGGAAGATCTGTGATACACCCTGCTCAATCTGGTCAGGCGCCGCTCTATCCGGTGAGCAGCACCCCAAGTGCCGCGAGCGCCGCCAGGACGCACGGCACAACCTCCGCCTTGCCGATGTCCTTGGCAGTCCACCGCTTTCCGCGACGCGCGCTCAGTGGGAAGTACACTGCGCGGGCCAGCGCCAACACCAGTACCGCAACCATCCACCAACCGAACCCAACAAGGACGGTATATACGACCATCACCACGATTGCCACCACGTGGTAGCCGATACTGAACGCCAACATGGCGCTGCTGCCGCGGTCACGCACCATTGTCTTGACCAGCGGCACCGTCCCGGTGAAGTAGAGCGCCAAAAACGTCGTCGCGACGATCGCCGGGCTGGACCAATCAGTCGGCAACCCGGCTAGGTGCGCGATCACCGCGACCAGTAGTGCGGAGGCGACCGTCGTCGCTGCGCCACTGGCCAGCGAGCGCGGTCTGCGTTGCAGTGTTTCCCACACAGCGATGCCGACCAGTGGGGCGTAGCACCACGCCCACCTGAGCACCGACGGATCCTGCATGACCACGATCGCTACCGCGACCAGCGAGATCGCTCCGTAGGTGAGTACTGGCGGCATGTACTGGCGGCGCCGCTCCACAGTGCGTGCCCGGGCCGCCTGGCCGAACGTGAAGAACGCGCAGTATCCGATAAACCACGCAATCAACAACCACACGATCGCGGCCGGGAAGCGCTCGGTGCCGAACGCGACGCCGAGGGTCCCCACAATGGCGGGGGTGAGCGCCATTGCCCACGCGCCGTGCTGGTTTGGGATCCACATGCGGAGTGTGCGTTTATCCATGCCCCGCAGTGTATCAATCAAAAGGACTATGATTAAGCTGAAAACCAGTAACCCCGGCGATTTACTCCTACTTTCGTAGTGCAGGGATCGTTCCGGGGCTTTCGAGGTAAAGGATAGCATTTCCGCTCGCTAGGGGCTGTGATGGATTTTGGTGCGTGCTGCGCCAAGGTGTGCACCAAAATCCCGCTTTTCGGGATGGCGCCGTGGCGTTTCCCCAGGTCGCGACCCCTGCGCAAAGGGATTTGGTGTCACCCCAGCAGAACCGAGTGACAAAGGACGCAACCCACTTTTTGCGACCTGGGCTTTTGCCGGATTCGGCCGACCGGATTGCGTCCTTTGTCACTCGCTCCCCGATCTATGCACCAAATTCCCGGTTTTCTGCGTCCACGGATGACGCCTTGCTCAGGAGCCCCAACACCTTCAGCGCCGCCTGCTTATCCAGCGGCTGATTCCCGTTGCCGCACTTTGGAGACTGGATGCAGGACGGGCAGCCGTGCTCGCACGGGCAGGACTCCACTGCGCCGTAGGTGGCGGTGATCCACGTGTGGAAGCGGGCGAAGCCTTCGTCGCTCATGCCGGCGCCGCCGGGGTGGCCGTCGTACACGAACACTGTGGGCAGCAGTGTGTCTTGGTGGAGGGCCGTCGATACGCCGCCGATGTCCCAGCGGTCACACGTGGCGATGAGCGGCAGCAGCCCGATCGCCGCGTGCTCCGCGGCGTGCAGCGCGCCGGGCACCTCGCCCGCGCTGATGCCTAGCGAGTCCAGCACCAGGGGGTCGATCGTGTAGGCCACCGCTCGGGTCTCCAGGTGCTGCGCGGGCAGGTCCAGCGGGATGTGTTCGCTGACCGAGCCGTCCGCCAGGCGGACAACGTAGCCGGTGACGCGGTCGGTGACCTCGACGTCCACGCTGGCCACCCACACGCCCTTCGCCAGCTGGTGGGTCTCGTGGGCCTCGCCCAGGATGCGGATGTCCGTCGTGGAGCGGGCGCGGGTGGTGTAGTCGGGCTGCGCGGGCTCCACGAGCGCAACGTAGTCGTCCAGGTTGAGTTCCTGCACCACGAAGTGCTCACCCTGGTGCACATACACGGCGCCCTCGTGGACCTGGGTGAGGGCGCGGGCGGCATCGATGGTGCCCAAAAGGCGACCGTCGCTGACGTCCACGATCATCACCTCGGCGCCAGCACCGCCGCGGATAGAGACGGTCACCTCCGCGTCAGGTGCGGGGAACCAGCCGCGAGGGCGCTTGCGCAGCAGGCCCTCCTCGCACATTTGCTCCACCACGTCGTGGGCGCCGAAGTCGTCGACGTCCTTCGAGGTCAGCGGGCGCTCGTGTGCTGCGTGGTAGAGGTGGCCGCGCAGGATGTACGGGTTCGACGGGTTGAACACGCTGCGCTCCACTGGGCGGCCCAGCAGCGCCTCGGGGTGGTGCACCAGGAAGGCATCCATCGGCTCGTCGCGGGCAACGAGCACCACCAGCGAGCCCTGCCCGCGGCGCCCCGCCCGGCCCGCCTGCTGCCGAAACGACGCCACCGTACCCGGATAGCCAGCCATCACCACGGCGTCGAGTCCGCCGACGTCGATACCCAGCTCGAGCGCGTTCGTCGTCGCCATGCCCAGGATGTCGCCCTCGTCCAGGGCGCGCTCCAGCGCACGCCGGTCTTCCGCCAGGTAGCCCGCCCGATACGCCGCGATCCGCCGCGCAAAATCTGGCCGCCCCGCAGCACTCAAATCCTCCTGCGCGCGCATCGCCACAATCTCCGCGGCCGGCCGCGACCGCACAAACGTCAAGGTCCGCGCCCCCTCACGCACCAACCACGCCATTATCGATGCCGCCTCCGTCGTCGCCGCATACCTCACCGGGGCACCGTGCTCACCCTCCGCGCCCTCGATGAAACCCGGCTCCCACAACACCACGGTGCGCTCACCCGTCGGCGCCGTATCCACATCCACCGCCCGAACCGGCCTGCCACACAGCAGCTCGGCGTGCTCCGCCGGGGCCGCCGACGTCGCCGACGCAAACACCAACGTCGGCTCTGAACCGTACGCGCGGGCGAGGCGAAGCAGGCGTCGAAAAACGAGGGACACATTGGCGCCGAACACCCCTCGATAGGTGTGCGACTCATCTACCACGATGAAGCGCAGGTGGCGCAGCAGGCGCGCCCACCGCTCATGCGAACCAAGGATGCTCGCGTGCAGCATGTCAGGATTCGTGAACACGAACCGCGACTGATCGCGAATCGCACGCCGCGCATCAACCGGCGTATCACCGTCATACGGCGCCGGCGTAACCCCAGGTAGATCCTTCGTCAAGGCAAGTGTCGCCTGCAACTGGTCCGAACCCAACGCCTTCGTCGGCGTGATATACAGCGCACACGCCCGCTCGTCCGCCGCCAACGCAGACAGCACCGGCAGCTGATACCCCAACGACTTACCTGACGACGTCCCCGTCGCCACCACAACGTCCTCACCCCGCCAAGCCGCCTCGGCGCACTGCTGCTGATGGCGAAACAGCCGCTGCACACCGCGCTCCTCCAGCGCGTGACGCAGCGCCGGATGCACCCACTCGGGCCACTCGCCGTACTCCGCCGGGCGCGCCGGAATCTCCTCCACGTGCGTGATCGTGGAGTGGGGGAACTGCTCGCGAAGCCCGCGAACGAGCTCGCCCCCAAAAGAACAAAAATCCTGCTTCATGACACAGCAAAGTATGCCAGTTTGTGGCACACTGGTTGGCAGTAACAAATTTTGTGCGCGCCTTCAACGGTGCTCGCGAGGGATTGTTTACGCGGGCGCCAGGACATCAGCCCTGGTGGACGGCTTCATTTATCCATCTTTTGAAAGGGAACACACCAATGGCTACAGGCATCGTGAAGTGGTTTAACGCAGAAAAGGGCTTCGGCTTCATCGCTCCAGACGACGGCTCCGCCGACGTCTTCGTCCACTACTCCGAGATCCAGGGCAGCGGTTTCCGCACCCTCGAGGAGAACCAGAAGGTCGAGTTCGAAATCGGCGAGGGCGCCAAGGGCCCACAGGCCCAGCAGGTCACCGCTCTCTAATCTATCTAGGTGCATGCCCCGGCTCCGGCCGGGGTTTTTGCTTTTGAGTTCCATTCACGTGGCAGTGCCAATAGACGCAATTCCTTCCGGGGGATTCGAGAAAAGCCCAGGTCGTGAAAAGTAGGGTGCGTCCTTTGGCACTGACTCCTGTTTACTAGCACCAAATTCCCTCGCCGAAATTAGCCACCTGGGAAGCACGCGCCGCCAGCACAGCCAAGACCTACACGGCGGAGACGCCGCGCCGGACGTCGAAAAGTTCGAAGATGTAGGACTGGATGCGCTGCATGATCCAGCCGACGAGGGCGCCGAGGGCGATGCCGACGATCATGCCGAGGAGGGGGAAGTCGGAAAGGAGGGAGCCGCCGGCGTAGCCGAGGCCGACGGAGAGGCAGGCCCAGATGATGACGCCGATGGTGTCGTAGAGGAAGAAGGCGAACCAGTTGTAGCGCACGCTGCCCAGCACGATGGTGGCAACCCAGCGTGCCCAGGGTAGGAACCTGGCGACGAGGACGGTGATGCCGGCGCCGCGGTTCATGTTGCGGCGCACCCAGTCGATGGCTTGGCCGGCTTTGGAGTTGGGGTCGAGGCGGTCGACGACGTGGATGAGGCGTCCGCCGAGGAGGAAGCAGATGTTGTCGCCGATGATGCCGCCGATGATGGCGGCGGCGATGATGCCCCACGCGTTGGGGACGCCTTGGGATGCGGAGAAGGCGCCGGAGAGGTTGAGGACGGTTTCGGAGGGGATGAGGGGGATGAGTGCGTCGCCGAGGATGAGGAGTATGACGAGTGGGTAGAAGAGGGGTGTGCCCATCAGGGTGTGGAGGAAGCCGATGAGGGAGTCGATCATCTGGGGTTTTACCTCCTTGGGTGCCCGATGGTGCTCATGGGGGTTCAGTGTAGTTGGTGGGGGTGAAAACGAGGAGTTGTAGGGTTGCTATTCATATTGTCTGATACAACTTATGTGAGTTAACGAACATAGTTCTTGAAGTGAGGTGTCACGAAGCGTGGCTGAAGACGGCAAGACCCTCGTCATCGTGGAGTCCGCGACGAAGGCGAAGAAGATCCAGAAGTATCTGGGGAGCGACTACATTGTGGAAGCTTCCGTGGGGCACATTCGTGATCTTCCGGGCCGCGCTGCTGACATCCCTGCGAAGTACAAGAAGGAACCGTGGGCGAAGTTGGGTGTGAATCCGGAGTCTGGGTTTGCACCTATATATGTTGTCAGTCCTGACAAGAAGAAGAAGGTCGCTGACCTGAAGGCGAAGTTGAAGCAGGCGGACAGGCTGCTGCTGGCGACAGACCCGGACCGTGAGGGTGAGGCGATCGCGTGGCACTTGCTGGAGACGTTGAAGCCGAAGGTGCCGGTGGAGCGCATGGTGTTCAACGAGATTACGGAGTCGGCGATTCGGGAGGCTGCGGAGAATACCCGCGAGCTGGATATGGATCTTGTCGACGCCCAGGAGACCCGTCGCATTCTGGACCGGTTGTATGGCTACGAGGTTTCTCCGGTGTTGTGGAAGAAGGTCATGCCGAGGCTGTCGGCGGGTCGTGTGCAGTCGGTGGCGACGCGTGTGATTGTGGAGCGTGAGCGCGAGCGCATGGCGTTTATCCCGGCGGAGTATTGGGATGTGACTGCGACGTACGGTGGGGGTACGGCGTTTGATGCGAAGCTTGTTGCGATTAATGGTTCGCGGATTGCGCAGGGCAAGGACTTTGATGATCGCGGTCGGCTGAAGGGGTCGGCTGAGGGGATTGTGGTCGTCGATAAGCAGGTGGCGGAGGAGCTTGCTGGGGCGCTGAAGGGCACCTCGATGACGGTGAGCAGCGTGGAGGACAAGCCGTACAGCCGCAAGCCGTACGCACCCTTTATGACGTCCACTCTGCAGCAGGAGGCCGGGCGGAAGTTGCGCTTTACGTCGGCCCGTACGATGCGTATTGCGCAGCGTCTGTACGAGAACGGCCACATTACGTATATGCGTACGGACTCGACGTCGCTGTCCCAGCAGGGCTTGTCGGCGGCGCGAGCTGCGGCGACGGAGCTGTACGGCGCGGAGTACGTGGCGGACAAGCCGCGTATCTACGACCGGAAGGTGAAGAACTCGCAGGAGGCGCACGAGGCGATCCGCCCTGCTGGTGAGCGTTTTGCTACGCCGGGGCAGCTGTCGAAGGTGCTGGACGCAGAGGAGTTCAAGCTCTATGAGCTGATTTGGCAGCGCACGGTGGCCTCCCAGATGGAGAACGCCCGCGGGAACTCGACGAAGGTGACGGTCGCGGGCGACTTCGATACCGAGTTTGCTGCGACCGGCCGCACGATTACGTTCCCGGGTTGGCTGCGCGCCTACTCGGACACCCGCGACAGTGAGACGCACTTGCCGCAGCTCACCGCTGGCGACGAACTGCCGACCACCGCGATTTCGGCGGATGGACACTCCACGAACCCGCCGGCGCGCTACACGGAGGCGAGCCTGGTGAAGAAGATGGAGGACTTGGGGATTGGGCGTCCGTCGACGTATGCGTCGATTATTAAGACGATCCAGGACCGCGGCTACGTCTTCTCCCGCGGCAACGCGCTGGTGCCTAGCTGGGTGGCGTTTTCTGTGGTTGGGCTGTTGGAGAACAACTTCGACGCCCTGGTGGACTACGACTTCACGTCCTCGATGGAAGACGAGCTTGATGAGATCGCGCACGGCAACGAGGACCGCACCCGCTGGCTGACTAGCTTCTACTTCGGCGACGCCGACGCCAGCGACAACACCGCTGAGGCGATTGCGCGTCGCGGTGGTCTCAAGCACATCATTGAGGACAACCTCGAGCGTATCGACGCCCGCCAGGTCAACTCGCTGAAACTCTTCGACGACGCGGAGGGCCGCGCCGTCAACGTGCGCGTGGGCCGCTACGGGCCGTACATGGAACGCCAGGTGGGTGTCACCGCCGAGGGCGAGCCGGAGTACCAGCGCGCCAACATCCCGGAGGCGACCACGCCTGATGAGGTCACCCTGGAGCTGGCGGAGAAACTGTTCGCCACCCCGCAGTCGGGCCGTGAGCTGGGCGTGAACCCGGCCAACGGGCGCACGGTGGTGGCCAAGGAGGGCCGCTTCGGCCCGTACGTCACGGAGCAGCTCGGCGACGACGAGCTGGAGAAGGCGCAAGCCCACGCCGAGGAAATCATCGCCGAGGAGCGTGCCGCCGAGGACAAGCAGCGCGCTGAAGAAGGCAAGCGGAAGAAGAACTGGGACACCAAGACTGCCGCGAAGCAGAAAGAAAAGCGCATGACCGAGCTCGTCGACGAGCAGCTCAAGCCCGCGACGGCGTCTCTGTTCCAGTCGATGGACCCGGCCTCTGTCACGCTTGAGCAGGCGCTGCAGCTGCTGAGCCTGCCGCGCGAGGTGGGCGTCGACGATGGGGAAGTGATCACGGCGCAGAACGGCCGCTACGGCCCGTACCTGAAGAAGGGTTCCGACTCGCGCTCCCTGGCCAGCGAGGAGCAAATCTTCAGCATCACGCTGGACGAGGCACGCCGCATCTACGCGGAGCCGAAGCGCCGCGGGCGCGGGGCGGCGAAGGCGCCGCTGAAGCTGCTCGGCGACAACGACGTGTCCGGCAAGCCGATGTCCATTAAGGACGGCCGCTTCGGACCGTACGTCACCGACGGCACTACCAACGCGTCCCTCCAGCGTGGCGATACCCCGGAGACCATGACGGACGAGCGCGCGAACGAGCTGCTGTCCGCGCGCCGGGCCCGCGAGGCGGAGAACCCGAAGCCAGCCAAGAAGGCCGCGCGCAAGACCACGCGGAAGAAGGCAACGAAGAAGACGACGCGCAAGAAGGCGACGAAGAAGGCCGCGAAGCGCTCGTAAGCGGGGCGGCTAGTAGCGGTCCGCCAGAGTGGAGCGCACCGGGCGGGCCAGCTGCGTCATGCGGTTGCGCCCGCGCAGCTCCACGGACTTCATGAGCGTCCAGCGCTGCTGCTCGACCTCGTTGGCGGCGCGCAGGGTTGCGGCGTTGGTGAGCACGCAGCCCGGGGTGTCCTTGGCCAGCTCGGTGAGGCGGGCGGCGGCGTTGACGGCGTCGCCGATCACGGTGTATTCGAAGCGGTCGGAGCCGCCGATGTGGCCGGCGACCACGTGCCCGGAGGCCACCCCGATGCCTGCCTGCAGTTCCAGGCCCGCCAGTTCGCGGCGGAGTTCGCGGGCGGCCTGGAGGGCGTGGGAGGCGGCGTCGTGGATGGAGACGGGCGCACCGAACACGGCCAGCGCGGCGTCGCCCTGGAACTTGTTGATCACGCCCTTGTTGCGGTGCACCACCTCAACGACGATCTCGAAGAAGTTGTTCAGCGCGGCCACGACCTGCTCCGGGGTGTGGTTGACGGCGAAGGTGGTGGAGCCGATCACGTCGATGAATACGACGGCCACGCGGCGGTCCTCCCCGCCGAGCTCCGGCTTCTCCTCGAGCGCCTTCTGGGCGACCTCGGTGCCGACGTAGCGGCCGAAGATGTCTCGGACGCGCTGGCGCTCGTTGAGGCCGCGCATCATCTCGTTGAACCCGGCTTGTAGTACGCCGATTTCGGAGCCGTCGTAAATGTCGACCTGGGTGTTACGCTCCCCGCGGCGCACCTTATTGATGGCTTCCTGCAGCTCCTTGATGGGGTCCACCACGCTCATGATGGCGAACGCAGTGCCGATGAAGCCGGTGGCCAGTGCGGTGAGCGTCAGCGCGAGCACGGCAGGCATGAGCTCGCCGGGGCGGTTGTAGAAGAAGCCGTGGCGCTGCGCGAAGAACAGGGCGAGCACTCCGAACATTGGCACGGCGGAGGTGGTGAACCACGTCAGGTATAGGCGGTGCTTGATCGGCGGCTCCAGGGTGGAGTCCTCGAAGCGCCGCGCGAGTGCCGACGCCGCCACCGGCCGCACCAGGCGCTCTGCCTGCAGATATGTCATCACGGCAGTGACGAAGCACGCCAGCGACGTAGACCCTAAGGTCACGATTGCCAGCTGGTGGTCGATGCGCCAGGCGGCCACAGTGATGATCATGATGCCGATGGCCCACACCCCGACCACGATCACGGTCTGCAGCACCGGGATGCGCATGACCAGGTTGCGCACCATGTTTGGGTCGTGGTCATCGGGACTGAGCTGCCACTCCAGCACCGGCCGGAACAGGAAGAAGGTGACCACGATGCCCACGAAGATGGCAAAGCAGAAGTAGGCCGCGCCGAGGAAGCCGAGGCTTTCGTCGTGAATGTTGAGTTGCTGCACCTCCCGCATGGGGATGAGGAAGCGCACGAACAGCATGATCAGCACGGCGCCGAGCACGTTGGTTCCGAGCACAGTTGCGGCGTAGAGGGGCCACGAGGTGCCCCACAGCCATTTGAAACTGCGCCAGAATCGTTCCATGCTGTAACACTTTAGCGGGTTTTCGCCCTGCTGTACGCTTGGGGCTTGTGCCTACCGTGAGTCAATTACTTGCCGACGCCCCCTCCGTCCAGCAGGTCATCATGAACGCTGCCGCGGCCGCCCGGGGGATCGGCGATGCCCGCGCGATGACGCACTCCTGGCTGTTCACGGGGCCTCCCGGTTCGGGGCGTTCCAACGCGGCGCTCGCGTTCGCGGCTGCGCTGGTGTGCACGGACCCTGACGAGATCGGCTGCGGGCGCTGCAAAGGCTGCCGCGACGCGCTGTCCTCCCAGCACACCGACGTCATGCACGTGGTGCCCAAGGAACTCACGATTAAGGTGAAGGAGACCCGCGAGTACATCGCGCAGGCCGCCCGCATGCCGACGGTCGCCCCCTGGCGCGTCCTCATCATCGAGAACGCCGACCGCCTCGGCCAGGACGCCTCCGACGCGCTGCTGAAAACGGTGGAGGAGCCCCCAGCCCACACCGTGATTATCCTGTGCGCGCCGTCGACGGACCCGGAGGACTTCTCCCAGACGCTGCGCTCCCGCTGCCGGCACCTCTATATCCCCGCGCCCTCCGAGGACGAGGTGGTGCGCATCCTCATGCAGGAGGAAGGCGCCACGGAGTCTGACGCCCGCCTCGCCGCCGCCACCACCCTGCGACACGTGGGCCGGGCGCGACGAATGGTCAACGACAAGTCCGTGCAGATCCGCCGCGCCCAGGCGATCAACCTTGCCGAGCTGGTCTTCCACGGCGCCCAGGCCTTTCAGGCCGTGGCCTCCCTGGTAAAGGCCACGGAGAAAACTGCCGTCGAGGACTACGCCGAGGAGGACGCCGAGGAGCGCGCCAAACTCGAGCAGGCCCTCGGTGTCGGCGCGAAGGGCAGGGGAGCGGCGAAGGCGCTGCGCGGGGCGTCCGCCTCCGTCAAAGCGCTCGAGGCGAGCCAGAAAGCGCGCGGCACCCGCCGCAAGCGCGACGTCTTCGACCTCATCCTCGTGGACCTCGCCGGTATCTACCGCGACGCCCTCGCCGTCCAGTCCGACGCCCAGGTCTCACTGACCCACCCCGACTTCCAGCCGCTGGCCGCCGAACTCGCCGAGAAGGTCCGCCCCGAGGGGCTCGTGGCGTGCCTCGACGCCATCGCCCAATGCCGACTGCGCCTCCAACAGCAAGTGAGCCCCGTCGTGGCGTTCAACGGGATGCTCGGCCACATCCGCCTCGCCTGCGAAGCCCGCTGACCTGGTAGTTTCGTGGATTCTTGGCGGTGCTGTAATATTGTGCAGCGTTGCCACCTTAGC
The DNA here is from genome assembly GCF_030228725.1 of Corynebacterium sp. UMB10321. Taxonomy (NCBI): domain Bacteria; kingdom Bacillati; phylum Actinomycetota; class Actinomycetes; order Mycobacteriales; family Corynebacteriaceae; genus Corynebacterium; species Corynebacterium sp. UMB10321. The sequence continues at coordinate 119,345 of NZ_JASOZC010000001.1, forward strand.
TCAGTCGGCAGAGCGTCTCACTCGTAATGAGAAGGTCGCGAGTTCGATTCTCGCAGGTGGCTCAGGGAAAACCCCAGCTAGAACACGGTTTTAGCTGGGGTTTTGTTATGCGCGGGTGTCAAAGCCCATCGTCTCCCGTACCAGCGCGTTCGTTGGAATTATTTCAGATGACCACTTCGACGACTTGGTAAAACGTTACGAGAAAGCGCAGAAAGCCTGGGCCGGGACCAAAATAGTTCGCGGAACCGGGAACCTTTTGCAGTCGAACCGGTCAGCGACAGCGTGCCCTGCTACGAAACCTTAGCGTGACTTATATTCATAGGTATAGGGCACATTTAGCGTGCTTTCTGGTGTGTGGTAGGTCTCGCCCATGTATCGCCGCCCTCTTTGCTCACTCCCTGTTTCCACCACTGCAGATGCCAGTCTGGCGAGAAAAATAAACGCACCCCCGCCCGTACGGAAAATGCGAATACGCGGGGTGTTTTTCTGGTTTCATGGACGTTCGCGGTGGGGGTGCTGTGAATTCTATATCGACATCCGTTATACCTATTCACTAGAATAGATAGCTATCTACTGCTGGAAATACCATGTCAGTGGCACTTTTACACCAGATTCAGGAAGCTGGTTGTTTTTATCAGTTTCTTCTGAAGCAATTATGAGGAGTAAATTAATGGCCGAATCATCTCGGCGTTTACGTAAGTCAACGTCTACTGGCATCGCGGCGACATCCGCGATCGCGCTCGCACTCGGAGGCTTGAGCGTCGTCGCCCCTGGCCCGCTGGCGCCGCACGCTGTGGCCGCCACCATGTCCGGCGGTATCCGCGAGAAGTCCGGCGCGGTGGAGAAGGACGCCCAGAAGGCCTCTGACCTGCCGGCCGGCTCGTGTGTTATCGAAAGTGTCGAGCCGGATGGCAGTCAGGCTGGTTTCAGCTGGAACACCCTGGAACCAAGCGGGAGCAGCCCCTCGAAAACCCGGTGGGGCTTGAGTGTCTCCTTCGATAACTCGAAGGACCGCACGTTCGCTGATTGGAGCTTTACCAATTCAGGCCTTATGGGCGGGTACCTCGATGCGGCTCAAATTCCCGCCATGGATGCGGGTCTGACCCTCGTCGACAAGGTAGTCACACACAAAGCCGACGAAACCCTCGTGATTGATGGCTCTGGGCGACAGCGAAACCTCAACCTTGTCGCGAAACTGACCGATGCGAAAGTCAAGCAGTTCGCTGAGGCCACTGCCGCGAACCCGGTACGTTACGCCTGGCAGGGTGACTATAAGCAGGAAAACCCTAAAGGACCAAGGGCAACCCAGGGAGGCAGCGTGCTCTTCACGGCCGTCGTAAACCCGTGGCCGAGCGAGAACATTGAATGTAACCCGATCACGGTGTCGTGGGATACTCCCGATGTATCCGAGAACCACGTGATTGTCCCTGGAGAAGTATCCAAGGTCGGTAAGATCAACGTTCCTGCTGTGACCGGCGGTGGCACGGATGACTCCATGTCCCGCATGGTCGTGGAAGCCTACGACGGCAACGGCAAGTTCATCGGCACCACGGACCCGGCAGCATCCGGCGGCGAGCAGCTCCTGCGTATCGACAGCAAGACCGGCGATATCTACTTCACCTGGCCCGAGTACCGCGGTACCGACCTGGCAACTGACAAGAACGTGAACTTCTCCGTTCTGGCGAAGCCGCGTAACGTGGACCAGCTCCAGGCCGCTGGTGAGAACAACAATGAGTTTGGCACCACTCAAGTCTTCGACAGCTCCAACTCGCTGACACGCTACAACAAGGCGAACGTCATCGGCTCCCAGGCGTTTTCCCTGGATAACACGGATGAACATAACCCTCGGTATGACAAGGTTGACGCCACGATCATTTCCGGCGTCGATAGCGCTACCGGACCGCTGGCTACCGAGCCGCAGAGGGTCACCTTCACCCAGACCCCTGACCTGATCAAGGAGCTGGCGAAGAAAAAGGGCGACGGCGGTTTCGAGGCGAAGGTCGCCCTGGATAAAACGTACGTCTACGAGGGCTGGACCGTCGAGATGGACGAGGACTACAACGTCACCGTCACCGCACCGGAAAACCCGAAGCCAGGCACCTTCGCGCAGCCCAAGATCACGCTGGAGTACTCCAACGGCTCCACCGATGTTCTCCAGCTCTTGGTGGTCGTTGACCCGAACAACACCCAGGTCACCGACCTGGTACGCCCGGGGCTGACCAAGGGCAAAATCGGTGAGGACCTCACCGCGCAGGTGGGCACCAAGTCCATCATGAAGGGCCACAAGCCAGTCCACCCAGCAAAGTTTGAGGTTGACCCGGACACCGTACCGTCCGGCTGGACCGTCACGGTCGATGCGACCGGCAAGGTCACCGCGAAGGCAGACGATTCTGTTGCGCCGGGCACCGTCATCACCCCGAAGGTGAAGGCCACCTACCCGGATGGCACCGACGATGAGATTGAGACCCAGTTCCAGGCGATCGTGGACATCAAGGTCCCTGAGTACGATACGGTGACCAACAAGCCGAACGCCAAGGTCAGCCTGATCCCGAACGTTCCTGAGCGTGGCCTCAGCGGTAACACCTCTGACGAGGTTCCGAAGCGCTACACCTTCGAGAACGGTCAAACCACGATTACCCTCACAAGTAAAGAGGGCAAGACGTGGACCGTTAAGATTGACGAAAACACCGGCAAGATCACCACGACCATCCCAAAGGATGCGCCGGAAGGCGACATCCTGGATGTACCGGTTCTCGCCTACTACGATGGCGCTGACCCGCAGAAGGTGAAGGGCACCGTCGTTGTGATCAAGGGCGACGTCGCCCCGCAGTACAACGTGCAGGTCACCGGCCCGAACCAGGCTGTTGACCACCAGGTAACGGGTGCGCCGCAAGACTCGACGTACTCCTTCGGTAACGACGAGGACGGCAATCCGGTAACGGAGCAGGAAGTCGACGGCTGGAAGTACACCATCGACCCGAAGACCGGTGTTGTGTCTTCCACCCCGCCGGCAACCGCTAAGCCGGGTGACAAGAAGACCATCACGGTTACGGTCCAGACTCCGGACGGTTCCCGCCCAGAGGTCCCCGTCACCACTGTGGTGAAGCACACCAACAGCTGGGAAGCTGAGCCGGTATACCCCGTGGAAACCGTCTACCCGGGTGAAGCTGCAACGTTGCCAGTTGATCTTCAAAAGCCGGAGGACGTCAACGTCGCGAAGGAAAACCCCTACAAGCTGGGCGATGTTCCGGCTGGTTGGAATGTCAGCATTGACGACAATGGCCAGATCACTGCAACCGCACCTGCGGATGCAAAGCCGGGCACGCAAGTCAAGATTCCGGTCACCGTGACTTACGAAGACGGTTCTACGGATATTGCATACGCCGTCGTCAACGTCCTCGGCCTTCCGACGCGTGAAGTACCGTTCAATGTCGAGTACAAGTACGACGACTCCATCCCTGCCGGCGAGTACAAGGTTGAAACCAAGGGCAAGCCGGGCGCAGAAAAGATGCACAAGGACGGCACCTGGGAGCGCACCACGGAGCCGACGAACGAGGTCGTCGTCATCGGCACCAAGCCTGCCGAGAGTGCCAAGGACGTGACTTGGACGGCACCTACTCCGTTCGAAACTGAATTGCGAGAGAACCCGGAGCTGAAGCCGGGCGAGGTCAAGGTTGTCCAGGAAGGTGTTCCGGGAGAGAAGACCTACACGGCCAAATTCACTTCCAAGGGTGATGAGGCCACGGTTACCCCGGAGGAGAAGGAGACCAAGACTCCGGTCAAGCAGATCATTGAATACGGTCCTGGCGTTGCTCCGAGCGAGCTCGTGACCACTGTGAAGAAGCCAGTGCCGTTTGAGACCGAAGTTGTCTTCGACGACACGCTCGCGGCAGGTGAGCAAAAGGTGGATCAGGCGGGCAAGCTCGGTGAGGACACCGTGACCTCCACGCAGAAGCTTGTTGACGGTAAGCCTTCCGGCGACCCGGTCGTGAAGACTGAGCGCACCGCGGAGCCCACGAAGCAGATCATCCGCGTCGGTACCAAGACCGCCGGTGAGACCAAGAAGACCGTTGAGTCTGAGGTTCCATTCGGTGTGAAAATCGAATACGACCCGAACATGCCTGCTGGCAAGTCCGAGGTAGTCACCGAAGGTAAGCCGGGTAAGAAGACCACCACAGTGACCCAGAAGGTCACCAACTCCCAGCCGGATAGCGAAGCTACCGTCGAGGAGAAGGTCACCGAGCAGCCTGTCGATCAGGTGATCAAGGTCGGCACCAAGCCGTCCGAGACCTCTGAGAAGGTCGAGTGGAAGGCGCCAGTTCCGTTCGAGGTTGAGACGCGTCCGAACAAGGATCTGAAGCCGGGTGAGATCAAGGTCGTCCAGAAGGGCGTCCCTGGCGAGAAGACTTTCACGGCTGACTTCACCTCCAAGGGCGACGATTCTTCCGTGAAGCCTGAGGAGAAGCAGACCAAGGACCCGGTCAAGGAGATCATCGAGTACGGTCCGACCACTCCTGACCAGACGCTGACGTCGACAAAGACACGCGAGGTCAACTACGAGACCGAGTTCATCGTGGACAACACGGTGCCGGTCGGCCAGACCAAGGTCGAGCAGGAAGGCGAGAAGGGCGAGGAGCTGATCACCTCGACCCAGAAGATCAAGGATGGCAAGCCAGACGGCGAGCCGAACATCACCGTCGAGCAGACCAAGGCACCGAAGAAGAAGATCGTCCGTGTCGGTTCCATGACCAATGGCACGTACGAGCTGGAAGAGAAGCTGCCGATCCCGTTCGACACCGTCGTTGAGTACGACCCAGAGATTCCGGCTGGCGAGTACAAGATCGTCACCAAGGGCCAGCCTGGTGAGAAGACCACCAAGATCACCCAGACGATCGAGAACAGCAAGGTTGTTGATGCCAAGCGCGGCGAGACGACCAACTCTGAGCCGGTCACCGAGGTCATCAAGGTCGGTACCAAGCAGGCAACTGCATCCGACAAGGTGGAGTGGAAGGAGCCAATTCCGTACCCGACGGAGCTGCGCCCGAACTTGAACCTTGCCCCGGGTGAGGTGCGAGTCGTCCAGCAAGGTAAGGACGGCGAGGCAACCTTTACCGCGACATTCACCGGCACCAACGGTGAGGCCGCCAAGACGGAGGAGACAGCTCGCACCGAGCCGACTCCGCGGATCGTCGAGTTCGGCCCAGGCCTTGAGGACGACAGCGTCGTCTCCAAGACCACCCGCCTGGTCGAGTTCGAAACCGAGATCGTCGAAGACCCGAACCTTGAAGAAGGCAAGCAGGTCATCGAGCAGGGCGAGTTCGGCGAGGAGGTCGTCACCTCCACGCAGAAGCTTGTCGACGGCAAACCATCCGGCGAGCCTGTGGTGAAGACCGAGCGTACGAAGGAGCCGAAGAAGGCGATCATCCGCGTCGGCACCAAGAAGCCTGCGAACCCAACACCACCGACCGATGAACCGGAGCAACCGACGCCTCCGACCGATGAACCAGGGCCGTCGATCGATCCGAAGGAAGTCGAGCTTCCGTTCACCACGAAGATCATCTACGACGAGACGCTCGAGCCTGGTCAGGAAATCGTGGACCAGGAAGGCGCAAACGGCAAGGTTGAGGTGACCGTCGAAAAGGGTCAGCCTTCGGTGAAGGTCGTGAAGGAGCCAGTCGAGAAGATCATCCGTGTTGGCACCAAGCCACCTGCGGATATCGAGTGGAATGAGCGAATCCCGTTCGAGGTGAAAGTCAAACTTGACCCAACCATCGAGGCTGGCAAGCACAAGGTCGAGCAGGAAGGCAAGCCAGGCCTGGTCCACCACAAGTCTGACGGCACCGAAGAGACCGTCGTGGAGAAGCAGGACCACGTTATCCTCATCGGCACCAAGAAGCCGGGCAACGATCCGGAGAACCCGGATCAGCCTGAGCAGCCGACGCCTGGTGGCGACCTGGAGATCAAGGTCCGCTACACCACCCGGATTGTCTACGACCCGAACCTGAAGCCAGGCGAGGAAGTCGAAGACGTTGCGGGTAAGGACGGCCGTTACACCATCAAGGTTGTCGACGGCAGCCCCGTCGCCGAGATGGTGGAGAAGCCAGTTGAGCGCGTTGTTCGCGTTGGCACCAAGCCACCGGCGGGCACCGGCTGGACTGAGGAGGTCGCCTACGACTACGAGGTCGTTGAGGACTCCGAGCTCGAATCGGGCAAGCACGAGGTTGTGCAGCCGGGTAAGCCTGGTCAGCGCATCCATAAGGAAGACGGCAGTGTCGTCGAGGTTGCTCCGCAGAAGCTGATCATCAAGGTCGGCACGAAGAAGAGCCCAACCGACCCGACCGACCCGTCGAAGCCAACCGAGCCTTCGACTCCTGCAGAGCCAGGCGCCAACGCCTCGTCCGAGAAGGCGAAGCGCTGTGCCGCGAACGCGTTCGCGGTCAACAGCCCGCTGCTGTGGCTGCTGCCAATCGGCCTCCTTGCTGGTATCGGCTACGGCGTGAACGAAGCGTTCGGTCCGCAGCTGCAGCAGGCTGGTGCTGAGCTGAACGCCCGTTTCCAGGAGTCCATGCCAAAGCATGACTGGGGCCACGGTCAGCAGGGTCGCCGTCACGAAGACCCGGAGTGGGTCCGTGAGTTGCGTGCGAAGGCAGACGCCGTGAACCGTCAGTTCGCTGGCTACGGCGAGCAGCTGCGCCCGCTGGGTATCGCGCTTGGCGCGATTGCCGCGGTCAGCATGCTGGGTGTTCTGATCGCCCAGGCCTGTGAGGAGGACGGGTTCAATAACGGCTTGACCATCCTCGGCTCGTCGAAGGGCGACACGCCTGCCGACAAGGCCAAGGCTGGTTCTTCTGAGCAGAAGTAAACCGCGCAGAGTCGAATGAAAGGCGCCACCCACACCGGGTGGCGCCTTTTGGCGTTCCGGAGCGGATAACACCTACTAGGAATTGCTCAACCTGTGACAGGCAAGGGCGAATCACAGAGTGCAGGGCGAAAGAAAGCGCCAGAGGTTCAGGAAGACCAAGACAAAAGGCTAGAGGCTGTCCGCAAAGACGAACCTAAGTCGGCGAGACCGCTCGAGACACTGCGAGCTGGTGTACAGAACCCATCCCAGAGTGAGCCAAAGCCCCGGAATTGGGGAGAACACCTGGATTGGAACAGGCACAAGTTTGCTCAATGGCTCGTTGTCGGCACGCTTGTTGCGACCCTAATCTTTCAGTCATCGAATACGCGTGGCCACGTGAGGACCAGACGTTTGCCGGTACCATAGACGTCTTCCAGATCATTGCCACTACTGCACTTGGGTATGTGTTTGGACGATCTGAGAGGAAGAACGATGGCGAAGGCACGCGCTAACTGCCCTCCGACCCTGCGCCTCGGCTTTCGTTAATCACATGTGCCGGTACCATTGGCGGTTATTAATCCAGAGGAACCGCAAAGGAGCGTCATGCCAGAGGAATACGAGATTGAGAAGTTTGAAGATTCGCTCGGAGAGTTCATCGTCTACCGCACAGAGGATGACGAAACGGAGGTGCATCTCAAGCTTCGTAACGGCTCTGTCTGGATGACCCAAGGGGAGATGGCCGAGCTGTTCGATATAGGGGTGGCCACCGTCAGCCGCCATCTCAAAACAATCTTTGAAGACGGGGAGCTCAAACGCCCGGCAACTGTTTCATATTATGAAAGAGTTGCCCTTGAGCGGGGAAGACAGGTCACTCGGAGATTGGAACACTACAACCTCGATGCCATCATGGCGGTCGGCTACAAGGTTCGTGGGCGGCGCGGGGCACAGTTCCGAAACTGGGCGACGGAGGTGCTTACAGAGTACTTAGTCAAGGGCTTCGCGATGAACGACGAAAAGCTCAAGGACCCTACTGGTGCCGACTACTTCGACGAACTGCTGGAGCGGATCCGCGACATCCGTGCCTCGGAGCGACGCTTCTACCAACAGATCCTTGAAGTCGTGGCGACGGCAACGGATTACGACAAGGATAATTCGGCACAACGAAACCTCTTCGCTGCTCTGCAGAATAAGCTCCACTTTGCGGTCGCAGGCCAAACGGCCGCGGAAATCCTCGAAACAAGGTGCGACCCAAGCCAGCCAAATATGGGGCTAACATCTTTTGCCGGTAAGAAGGTGCGCAAAAAGGACGTCACGATCGCAAAAAACTACCTCGAAGAGGGAGAGATGCGCACGCTGAACCGGCTCACCACAATGTACTTGGAGCATGCCCAGCTGCAGGCAGAGCGTCGTAAGGCGATGACACTCAAGGATTGGATCGAGCAGACGGACAAATTCATCCAGTTCAATGACTATCCGGTTCTCGAAAATTCAGGGCGAGTTACTACGGCAGCCGCCAAGCGCCACGCGGAAGAGCGGTACGAAATTTACGACCGGGCACGGAAAAAAGAACTCGAGGGCATCGAGCTACAGAAACAGATTGAAGACATGCAGCGCATCGAGAAGGAGATTCTGTCCAGCAAGCGACGCCTGGCGCGCTAACCCACATCCGGCACGGCACGTATCCGACCACGCCGGACACTACGAGCCTGCAGATGATCCGCGCGCGGCGCCGCGCCCGCGCCTGCAGCAATCGCCACGGTTACACCCATGTACTTCAACACGCACGTGTCGATGCCACCGAGGCCAGCGTCCTCGCAGTCAACGCCTAGCTGCTGTCAACCGCCATTTCGCAGGCTACGGCGAGCAGTGGCGCCTTTTGGCGTTCCACAACCGTTGAGGGTTTGCTCAGCGTTCACCCAAAATTGCGCCAAACATAATCGGAATGTCTCCGGAAACTCACATTGCTTTCGCAGAATCGATACGTCGCCAACCCGGCGGCTCGAACCAAGTACTGATTCTGTGAAGGAAACTCATGGCTTTTACCAACCCACGTGTCGCCGCTGCAGCAACGTCCGCAGTGGTGGCGCTCGCTGTCGTCGCAACGCCTGCAGACGCCGCTGAACCAAAGGCACCGAAGAACATCATCTACATGGTCGGCGACGGCATGGGCTACAACCACGTCGCAGCAGCCAACCTGTGGCAGACTGGCCAGTCCAAGTGGATGCTCAACGGCGAAAACAGCATCAACAGCATCTCCAACGTCGACGGCAAACCAGTCCAGGCCTTCGAGCAGGAGGACAAGGGCTGGAAGCACACTTCCATGACCACCTTCCAGTACGGCAACGAGTACGACGAAATCAAGGCGTGGAGCGACCGCGACTGGATTAACAAGAACTTCACCGACTCCGCCGCAGCCGCCACCGCCATGGGCACCGGCGTCAAGACGGACAACGGCAAGATCGGCGTCGACCACAAGGGTGAGAAACTGGAGAACACCTCCCAGCGCGCCGTGAAGCAGGGCAAGGCCGCCGGCGTCGTGTCCACTGTGCCGTTCAACCACGCCACCCCGGCAGGCTGGGGCGGCCACAACGAGAACCGCAGCAACTACACCAAGCTCGCCGACGAAATGCTCGGGCCCGACAGCCCACTGTCCGTCATCATGGGCGCCGGCCACCCGCTCTACGACGACAACGCCCAAAAACCGGCAAGTTCAACCCCAAGTACATCACCGAGGAGACCTACAACAAGGTCGCCAACGGCGAAACCGACTGGAGCCTCGTCACCGACCAGGCGGACTTCGAGTCCCTCGCCAAGGCAGCCAACAAGGACGCCAAGAAGGTCTTCGGCCTCGCACCTGTGGCGAACACGCTGCAGCAGGGCCGCGACGGCTCCGACGGCGAAGACAAGGCAAATGTCGGCCCGTACCTGACCGAGTTCAACAAGGGCGTGCCAACCCTGGCCACCATGTCGCTCGGCGCTCTGAACACCCTCAACCAGGACGAAGACGGCTTCCACCTCATGATTGAAGGCGGCGCCATCGACTGGACCGGCCACGCCAACACCATCGGCCGCTCCATCGAAGAGACCATCGACTTCTTTGACGCGGTAGAGGCCGTCGAAAAGTGGGTCGAGGAGAACTCCTCCTGGGAGGACACCCTGCTCATCGTCACCGCCGACCACGAAACCGGCTACCTCGCCGGCCCGCAGGACCCATCCAAGTACAGCGAGCTCAGCGGCGAAAAGGGTGCCAAGCCGGAGCACACCTACAACTCCGACAACCACACCAACCAGCTCGTCGGCTTCTGGTACAAGGGCGCAGGCTCCGACGACATCTACGAAGAGGCCACCAAGCACACCGACAAGATCCGCGGCTCCTACATCGACAACACCACCGTCGCCCGCCTCACCCTGGACAAGTGGTGGAACGGCGAAAAGCCAGCAGACAACAAGAAGCCTGCCGACGGCTCCTCCGCCGACTCCCCGTGGCTCATCGCCATCCTGTCCATCCTCGGAGTCGCCGGTCTGCTGGCTGTGATCGCACAGGCAGCACCATCCCTGGTGGACAACCTGCGCACGCAGCTGCCTAAGTTCTAGCAGCTACTACCTGTCTACATAGGAAGCATCGGCAACTTCACGCCGAGCTTCGGCAACGCGGCAATCAGGCCAATGATCGCGAGCACCGCCGCGATCACGCCACCAACAATCGCCGCCACGTTCAGCTCTGGCTCCGCCGTCGGGTACGCAACATCCGCCTGAGCGCCTTTCGCGCAGGCAGCGGCCGCGGCGGAGTCGGCGTCGTCAAGCATTGCCTGCTTCTCGGCGACCTTCCCAGCTGGCGTGGCGGCCCACGCCTTATACAGCGCCTCATCACTCTTCTCGACGCCAAACGGCACCTCAGCGCGCTTCATCTCCGGACCGACCTGGCGCTTGGCCGGGTCGATGCCCTCGAGCGTGCGTTCCTTCGTCGGCTTCGTCTCCTTCACCGTCTTCTGTGCCTCGGCGTACTTCTCGGCGAGCTTGGTTGGGCGCTTCGTGGCGTCCGGGTAAGCAGTATCCACGGCGGCCACGAAGTCGCGTGCCTGCTCATGCAGCCCAATCGCCTTCGACGCTTCGAACCAGGAGACGACGAAGCGCTGCTCGTCGGCCGAGAGCTGCACAGTGCACATGCCGTCCTTGTCCTTCACGTTCACCGTCGCGGCGTGGGCGGGTGCGGCAATGGTGCCGAGCGCGATCGCAGTGGCAGCAGCGCAGGTAACAATACGTTTCATGGTGTCCTCCTTGAGGTCGAGTGGGTGTACCGGGTGTACGCGATTAGTTTCCGACACCGCACGTTGCGACAGCGTTAACGTGGGAATTCGGGGGTAGGTGGGGGTGGTTTGCGGCTGGTCTCCGGGCGGTTCTCGCTCGGGTCGAGGTGTTCAAGGAGTGCGATGCAGGTCGCGCTTCCTCGCCCCGCGCGGCTGATTTTCGGCGACCAGCATCGCACGCTTCTAAGACCTCGACCGGAACGATTTGGAGCGTCTCATGTGAGGCTGCTACGTGCTAACCCGCGCGCCGAATGCCCGCTACAACTCTCGTGGCACGACTTTGCCGGTGGCGTTGCGGGGTAGGGCGTTGACGAAGTGGACGTCGCGCGGAACGGAATGCTCGGCGAGGTGGTCGCGAACCCAATCCTGGACGCTGGCAGCCGTCAGCGCCTGGCCGTCTGGATCGTCAGCGCGGACGACCCAGACGGCGACGCGTTTGAACGTGTCGGGGTCGTCGACGCTGCCGACGTAGAGGTCGTCGATACCTGGCATGCGCTCGAGGACTGCTGCGACGGATTGGGGGTGGACGTTCTCGCCGCCGACGATGATCATGTCGTCGCTGCGGGACACCACGTGCAGGAGGCCCTGGTTGTCGAAGTAGCCGAGGTCGCCCATTTCGATGAGGCCGTCGATGGTGACCATGGGCGTGTCGGGGTTGGTGTAGCCGCGGAGGGCGGTTTCGTTGTTGAGGAAGATGCGGCCGACGGTGCCGGTGGGGACTTCGCGTCCGGCGTCGTCGTAGATGCGCAGGGTGGTGCCGGGTGGGACGCGGCCGACGCAGGTCGGGTCGTTGGCGACGGTGGTGGCGTCGGCGGCTGCGGCGAGGGCGAGTTCGGTGGAGCCGTAGATGTTGGCCACGATGGGGCCGAAGCGGTCGATGAGGCGTTCGGCGAGCAGTGGGGTCAGGGCGTTGCCGGCGGTGCCGATGAAGCGCAGGCGCGATGTGTCGTAGTGTTCATCCAGGTCAAGCATCTGTTTGAGGAAGATGGGAGAGGAGATGAGGCCGTCGCAACGGAAGTGCTCGAGTTGGCGGAAGGCGTTGGCGGGGTCGAAGACGCGCTGGGTGACGATGGTGCCGCCTACCCCGAGCGCGATGTTGAGCGCGGACCAGCCCCAGGTGTGGAACATGGAGGCGGTCATCTGGACGGTGTCGCCGGCGCGGAAGGGGATCGCCTCGAGGTAGCCGGCGGCGACGATGGGGAGGGTGGGCTCGGCGCGCAGGATGCCCTTGGGGATGCCGGAGGTGCCCGAGCTCATGAGCACGATGTCGCCATGTTTCGGAAACAGCGGCAGCGCGGCGTCGCCGCCACCCATACTTATCGACGCCAACTTCGCCCCATCAACCACTACCATGCCGGTGACCTTCGGGATGCGGGGCAGGAACTCGTCGTCGGTGAAGAGGATGTTGATGTCGTTTTCCTCGATACACCCGCGGAGCTGTTCGGTGGAGGAGCCGACGTTGAGGAGGAAGATGGAGCCGCCGGTGTAGCCTTTAGCGCCGAGTGGCAGGATGATGCCGCGGCCATTGCGGGCGATGACGCCGATGCGCGGCTGGTCGGTGACCGTAAGGATCCAGCGGGCCACGTTGCGCGCTTGGGTGCGGAGGTCGCGGTAGGTGAGGAGGCCGGCGTCGTCGATAAGGGCGGTGCGCTCGGGGGCGGCGAGGTAGCCCTGTTCGATAGCGCGGGCGGTGGTGAAGCGGAAGCGGAGCAGATTTGGTATAACCCCTAGCGCTGCTTTCGGGCTGTTGCCGAGGCTGATCATTCCGGCGCGGTGGGTGGCCCTGAGAAAGCGGAGAAACATTGCTCTATTCTATGACATCTGGCAAAGTAGGCGTAGTTCTTGTTGTAGATGTGAAAGAAGTGCACTTGTGTTTCGTAAGTTGACGGCGGCGATCGTCGCGACCGCGCTGGCCATTGTGCCAGCGCAGGCCACCGCGCAGCCGCGTAACATGGTGGTTTTCGGCGATTCAGTCATTGCCGACCCAACAGTCCACGACTGGGCGGCAGGAAAAATCGGCGCCACGCCACAAGGCTCCTCGGATGCGAAGGTCTGGTGCCCAACCGGTGCGAGGAATTGGGGCAAGCAGGCGGCTGCGCGCCTCGGGTTGCGGGCAATGGACTACTCCTGTGCCGGCACCGTTTCAACTCGCGTTGGCCCCTATTTCTCCCTGCAGGTTGACCGCGCGTTGCGCGACCGCGCCCTGAACCCGGCAACGGCCCGCGTCATCATCTCGACCGGCTTCAATGACACCTATTCGACCGGCGGCCGGTCCCCGGAGCAGGTGCGTCGCGCCTTCGTCGACGCGATGGTGCCGCAGGTGAACCGTATCCGGGCGGCGGCGCCGAACGCGCGCATCCAGATTGTCGGCTACCCGAAGATCACGCAGGGCGACCGCGTGTGCCTGTTTCAGCTGGGCAACAACATGCACGACGCCACCCCGATGCCCTTCGTGCAAGCGTGGGAGGACACCGCGCAGTGGATGCAGGTGGACCTGGCGCGCGCAGCGGGTGTCGAATTTTTGGACCTGAAGCCGTCCACGTGGAACAACAACATGTGTGCCCCGGACCACATCCGGATGTGGGCCGGGCTGGTCGATTTCGGCCCTTCGCCACGCAACATGCCGCTGCACGTGAACCAGCGCGGCCACGCCCACGTCGCGGACGTCATCGCGCATTCCTAGAAACTAGCTACTTGGCCAGCGCGTCCTCGATGGCCTGCTCGAAGGCCTCGTAAGGCTGCGCGCCGATGATTTCCTGGCCATTGACCAGGAAGGACGGGGTGGAGTTAAAGCCTGCACGCTGCGCTAGGTTGTTGGCGTCCTGCAGGGCGGCGTCGTACTTGTCGCTGGCGGCGTCGGCCTTGAACTTCTCCATGTCCGGCATGCCTGCGGCTTCAGCGAAGCGGACGAAGTCCTCCATGTCGAAGTCGGGGTGGCCTTTGGCCTTGATGGCCTCTGCCATGTAGGCGTCCTGGTACTCGAAGAATTTGCCTTGGTCGGCGGCAGCGCGGCCGGCGCGGGCTGCTTCGACGGCGGCCTGGCCGTTAACTACGAAGTCGTTGAACTCGATGCGCACCTTGCCCTCATCGACGTAGTTCTTGATGATCTGCGGCATGATGTCAACGTTGGCCTTGATGCAGAATGGGCAGTCCCAGTCGGAGAACTCGGAGAGGACGACGGGGGCGTCGACATCGCCGAGGGCCATTGGGTCGTTGGCGTCGCGGCGCTCGATCTCGGCGGCGGCCTCGTTCATAGTCGGTTCGGCGGCAGGCTCTTCGGCGGCCTGAGACGGTGCAGTCTGGGCGGTCTCCGTGGCGGGTGTCGCGGAGTTTGCGCCGATGACGTAGCCACCCACCCCGGTGCCGACCGCCAATACTGCCGTAAATGCCCACATCAGTGGTGGGATCTTGGTATCACTCATGGTGCTCCTTTGGTTGTTCTGCGTTTTGTAATGCTACCGCCCGCGCCAAACGAGCGTAGCGCAGCTCCTGCTCACGGAACCGGGTCCAGGTCGAGATGGTGGTGAAGAAGAACGCGATGATCAGCACGTACAGCATCAGGTCCGTGCCGCGGGCAACACCCAACCAGTTGGCAAGGATGGTGACGTCGTCGGGGCGCAGGATCGCCCAGATGGCGGCGATGAACATCGCGCCGAAGCCGATCTTCACCCACGCTTTCGCGTTCGCCTTTCGGCGGTTAGCAAAAAAGTAGAGCGCCAACAGGACGGTGGCGCAGATCAGTGCGAACTGGATCATGGGAGCCTCCCTGCCACGATGTTGTCGGCCAGGATGTTGACGCCGTTGATAAGCGACTGGCCCTTGCTCATCGAGTACTCCGTGTACAGAATCTCCACCGGCTCCTCGGCGACGCGCCACTTGCGTTGGTCGATCAGGGCGACGATCTCGGATGCGTGCGACATCCCGTTCATCCGCAGGTTCATCTCGTTGGCCACTTTGAGGTTGAAGGCGCGTAGGCCGTTGTGGGCGTCGCTCAGCCCGAGGCGACGAGTGCGTGGCGAGAGCAACACCACCGTGCGCAGCACCACGCGCTTGATCCACGGCACCTGCGAGCTATCTTGGCCGGCGAAGCGGGTGCCCACCACGATGTCGAGCGGCTCCGTGCGCAGGCGCTGCACCATGCGCAGCACGTCCTTGACCTGGTGCTGACCGTCGGCATCGAAGGTGACAAAGTACTTCGCCCCCGGCTGAGCCCGCGCGTACTCCACCCCGGTCTGGATCGCGGCGCCCTGCCCCAGGTTCACCGGGTGGTTGACCAAGTGAGCCCCGGCGGCGCGGATGGCGTCGGCAGAATTGTCGCGGGAGCCGTCATTGACGGCCACGATGTTCGGGAACGTAGCCCGCGCATGCTCAATGACCTGCTGGATAACGGGGCCCTCGTTATAGCAGGGGATGATGAGCCAAGTGTCGTCGTTCATGTTGACGCAGATGTTACCCGGCGCGGTGGAAAAGCTGCGCATAAACGCGCTTCAGCAGAGGCTTCGGCAGCAGGCGGTAGAGGGTGCGCACTGCGACGTTCACCATCGCGCGCGTGCGGCCGATCAGGCCGTAGCGCACCAGCCGGATCTGCATGTCTACCTCCGAGGTGAACATGTCGCTGCCGGTGCGGCGGTCGAACTGCTCGTCGGTGACACGGAAGTAGGTGAGTGGCTCCTGCATGTTGTACAGGGTGTAGCCGTCGGCGATGAGGCGCGCGAAGAGGTCGTAGTCCTCCATGAGGTGCACGTCCTGGTACCCGCCCACCGCCTTGACGTCCGCCGTGCGGTACATCACGGAAGGGTGGTTCATTGGCGAGTTCATCTTGGCGTAGTGTGCGGGGTGCTCGGGCAGGCGTCGGATGCCGCCGGTGCGCTCGCCGTCGAACTCCTGCACCGCAGTTCCCACCACGGACACCTCGGGGTGCTGCTGCAAAAACTCGAGTTGCCGCTCGATGCGCTGGGGGAACGCCTTGTCGTCGGAGTCGAGCTGCGCCACGAACTCGCTGTTGATCGTCTCCAGCGCCGCCTGCAACGCGGGGCCCGCACCGCGGTTTTCGGCGCAGCGCACCACGCGCGCCCCATACTTCTCGACGACCCCCTCGACCCCATCCGCCACCGGCCCATCAAACACGACCACGACCTCGTCCGCGGGGCGGGTCTGCTCAGCGAGGGACTGTAGCGCCTCGGCGAGCTGGTCAGGAACAGTGCCGTGGTAGGCAGACAGGAGCGCTGTAACGGTGGACATGGCTACCGATACTAGTTGCGTGCGGCGTCGAGAAGAAATGTGCCGTAGCCCGACTTCACCATGGACTCACCCAGGCTGACCAGCCTGTCCACAGAGATGAACCCCTGCTCGTAGGCGGCGACCTCCGGCGAGCCGATCACCACACCGGTGCGCTTCTGCAGCACCTCCACGTAGGCGGACGCCTCCGCCATGGAGTCAATCGTGCCGGTGTCCAGCCACACGTCACCCCTGTTCAAACGGTGGACCCGCAGCTGGTTCGCCTTGAGGTACGCCTCGTTCACGCTGGTGATCTCCAGCTCGCCGCGGGCACTCGGGGTGATCGTCTTCGCGATGTCCACGACCTGGTTGTCGTAAAAGTACAGGCCGACGACGGCGAAGTTGGACTTCGGGTGCTCCGGTTTCTCCTCAATCGACGTGGCCACGCCATTCGCGTCGAAGTCCACCACACCGTAGCGGTGCGGGTCGGAGACCTCGTAGGCGAAGATGGTGCCGCCGGTGCCGTCGTGGCTGAGGTCCAGGGCGCCGTCGAAAATGTTGTCACCCAGCACGAGCGCCACTGAGTCATCCCCGATGAAGTCCTCGGCGATCAGAAACGCCTGGGCAAGCCCGTCGGGGGAGGGTTGGATGCCGTAGTGGAGCATGATGCCCCAGTCGGAGCCGTCGCCGAGGAGGCGCCGGAACGCGGGCGCGTCCTCCGGCGTGGTGATCACCATGATCTCCCGGATACCAGCGCTGATTAGCGTGGTCAGCGGGTAGTAGATCATGGGCTTGTCGTAAATCGGCATCAACTGCTTCGAAATACCCTTCGTAATCGGGTAGAGCCGGGTGCCGGACCCGCCGGCCAGAATGATGCCCTTCATCGACTTAGCGCTTCGGCAGGATCTTATCCAGCGGCAGCTTCTCGATCACAGCCAGCACCGTGGTCAGAATGCCCATGATGAACAGGACGAGCGCCGGGGTGGACACGTTCGACGTGTCGCCCGCGGACAGCGCCATCGCCGGGTCCGTCGGAGCGGTGTTCGTCGTCGTGGTGGCCTCAACCGTCGGGGTGACCGTCGTCGTCACCGTCGGGGTGACGGTGACCGTGGCGGCTGCCGGGGCCGAAGGGGCAGACGGGGTCGAAGGAGTAGAAGTCTGCGTGGAAGCGAACGCCGGGGTTGCCACCACCAGTGCCCCCGCCACCGCGAGAGCTGCAAGAGAAGTGCGATTCATGCAGTACAACCTACCCAAGATAGAGCGCCAACGCAGCTCTCCAGTTCATGGGGGCAAAGCCCGTCGCCTTGATCTTGTCCAGCGCCAGCGTCGATTCCGCAGGCCGTGGCGCCTTGTCCCCGTACTCCTCCGAAGTTACCGGGTGTACCTGCGCGGGGTCCTTGCCCATCCCGATGAATACCGCCATCGCGATCTCGTCGCGGCCCACCGAATCCCCATCCGAAGTGATGTTGTACACCCCGTACGCAGCCTCGTTGGCCAGCAGGTGGCGGATGCCCTTCGCCAGGTCCTCCGCCGACGTCGGCCGCCCGCGCTGGTCCTTCACCACCCGCGGCTTTGCGCCGGCCTCCGCGAGGGAGCGCATCGTCGCCATGAAGTTCGCGCCGTCCCCGAACACCCAGGACGTCCGAACCACGTAGTGCCTGCGCGCCACCTGCGCCGCCGTCTCCCCGGCAGCCTTCGACGCCCCGTAGCGGCTCAGCGGGCTCGGCAGCTCCTCCTCCGTGTGCACCTGGTGGGTGCCGTCGAAGATGTAATCGCTGGACACGTGCACCAACACCAGGTCGTGCTCGTTGGCCGCCCGCGCTAGCTGCGCCGGGGCCTCCGCGTTCACGCGCCACGCGCCCGCCGGGTCGTCCTCCGCACCGTTGACGTCGTTGTACGCCGCGCAGTTGATCACCGCCCAGTACTTCGACCAGTCCACCCCCTCCAGCTTCGTGATGTCCAACTGCTCCCGCGTACAGAACTCCGCCTCATCCGGCCCGTAGAGCTCCTGCAGTGCCCGGCCCAGCTGGCCGTTCGCGCCCGTCACGAGGATTCTGCGCTGGGGGACTGGGGTGGCGTCGACAAGCATGGGGTGGGTGAGGTCAGCCTGCGAAAGCTCCGTGGGCTCCAGCGGCCACTCGACCTCCCTGTAGGAGCAGTAGGCGTAGCGCGCGCCGGGCTGGTAACGCTCGTTGACCAGGTAAATGTACGTCGTGCCGTCCTCGAGCGCCTGAAAGCCGTTGGCCACCCCGCGCGGCACGAACACCGCCGTCTCCGGGCCGATCTCGCAGCTGAACGTCTCCCCGAACGTCTCCGATCCCTCTCGCATGTCCACCCACGCCCCGAACACGCGGCCCGACGCCACCGACACCCACTTATCCCACGGCTCCGCGTGCATGCCGCGAGTCGCCCCGCGCCGCGCGTTGAAACTCACATTCTGCTGCACCGGCACCAGCTTCTGCCCGGCCCAGTTCTCCTTGAACCAGCCGCGGTTATCGCGGTGCACCGCAAGCTCGTGGACTTCCAACCCAGCAATCATTACTGTCCTCTCGCTTCGTATCGCTTCTCGACGTCCCCCTTCGCCCCTTCCCACCACCAGCGGTTCTCGCGATACCACTCGATGGTTTGCTCCAGCCCATCGCGCAGATCTTCCGTGTAGCGCGGCCGCCACCCAAGCTCCGTGGTGAGCTTCGTGGAGTCCATCGCGTAGCGCTGGTCGTGGCCGGGGCGGTCGTTGACGTGCTCGTACTCGCCGCCCATCAGCTCACAAATCATCTCGATGACCTGCTTGTTCGTGGTGTGGTCATTATTCGCGCCGATGTTGTACGTCTCGCCCAGCTTCCCGCGCTCCAGGATGGTCAGCACGGCGTCGTTGTGGTCGTCGACGTGGATCCAGTCGCGCACCTGCGCGCCCGTACCGTACAGCTTCGCGGGCTGGCCGCACAGGATGTTCGTGATCTGGCGCGGGATGAACTTTTCCACGTGCTGGTACGGCCCATAGTTGTTGGAGCAGTTCGAAATCGTCGCGTTGATACCGAAGCTGCGGATCCAGGCCCGCACCAAATGGTCCGAGCCGGCCTTCGTCGCCGAATACGGGCTCGACGGCTTATACGGCGTCGCCTCCGTGAACTTCTCGTTGCCCGTCAGTGGCAGGTCTCCGAACACCTCGTCCGTGGAAATGTGGTGCAGCCGCGCCCCGTGCTTCCGCACCGCCTCCAGCAGCACATACGTGCCGATCAAATTCGAGTGAATAAACGGCGACGGGTCCTCCAACGAATTATCGTTATGCGACTCCGCCGCGAAATGCACCACCACATCCGACGCCCCCACCAAGTCACCCACCAGCGCCTCATTAGCGACGTCCCCCTCCACCAACTCCACGTCCAACCCCCGCAGATTCGCCGGGTTGCCCGCATACGTCAGCTTGTCCAGGACCGTGACCTTGTAGTCAGTGCGCTCGGTAACCATCCGCACGAAATTCGCGCCGATGAAGCCCGCACCACCAGTGACCAGCATTGTTCCCATGGGCTTCTACCTTAGCCGGAGCGCCACCAAATGTACCGCCGCCCCCGCCAACGGGCCTGCGAACAGGGCCGTGACCACGACGGAGTGGACGTCGACACCCACGAGCCGCGGCATCACCCCCAGCACCGCGAACGCCACCGCCGTCGCCGTCAGCCACCCCGCGACGTACCAGCCGTGCCGCTCCAGCGACAGCACCGCCACCCCCGTAATGATCAGCGCGCCCATAAACGCCGACGCGAACGTGAGCACCCCAAGCGTCAACCCATCGACGTAAAACTCCGGGTCAAACGCCAGTTTTAGAATCCACGGGCCCACCGCCCATGCCGCGGCGAAGCCCACAACGCCCAAGCCGAGCACGGCAGCAACCGGCTGCACCAACGCCGCAAACAACGCTTCTCGACGCTCCACAAACCTCACCACCAGCGCCGACTGGAACCGCTGCAACGGCACCAACACCGGCGCCCGCGTCAAAATCACCGCGTTCATAATCGCTGCCACCGACAACTCAGGGAATGCCGCGTTCACCGCCGTCGGGAAGCCCGTAATCAACGCCGCCGACGCCCCCGACGCCACCATCGCCGTCAACACCCGGCGCACAAACACCCCACGATGCACATCCAGCGGCACCCGCAAATGCTCCCGACGCAACACCACCAGCCAACTCAACGCGCCGACCACCGTAATCACCAAAAACGCAGGCAGGCCCCACCCCAGCGCCCACGCCAGAAGCGCCAACACCAGCCGCACACCCGAATCCAGCGCCACCAGCGCCGCGTAGCGCTCCCACAACTGCGCCCCCGACAGCACCCCGCCCAGCACCGCCTGGAACACGTACATCACCAGGCCAACCTGCAGCAGGGCAGTGGCCGTCAGCGTACTTCCGGGAACAACGGTGCCAATGAACAGTGCGCCCGCGACCGTTGCCGCGACGACCACCACCAGCGCCGTCCACGCCCCCAACCGCCACGGATTCGCCGAACCCCGCCGGCCATCCTCGCGCGCCGCCGCGACGGCACGCGTGGTCTCGTGGGTGAGGCCGTCGATAAGCCCGGTGGACGCGAAGAACAACCCCCAGTACGCAGCGAAGTAGCGGTAGGCCGAGTCGGCGTCGAGTGCCTTCGACGCCACCCACAACACCACAAAGCCACTGACCGCCGCGAACAGCGTGGCAAAAGAAAGGTGCTTCACCTGGCGTTACATCGCCTTACATTCCGAACGACGGCGCGATCGTCGTAAACCACGCCTTGTGCAGATCCTCGCGCCAGTACGGCCACGAGTGCGTCCCCGCATTCCGGAACTCATACTGCGCCGGAATATTCAAGCCTTCCAGCTTCGCGCGCAAATCATGCGAACACTTATTAATCGCAGCCTCAATCACGCCGCCCTCAACCTGCAGAATCGCCGAACCGACACTCGCCGCAGGCTGCGGAAGCCCCTGGCCAACCAAGTAACTCACCTGATCCTGGCGGCCCGCCAGGCCCGTGCCCGTCGAAATATACAAGCGGGTCCCGCGCAGCTTCTCCGCATTCACAAGCGCATCGTTATAGCGGTTATTCGGGCTACCCATCGGCCCCCACATCATCTCCGGCGTCACCGTCCGGTAATCCAACGTTCCCGACGCCCGGTTCACCGTAATCCGGCCAAACTGGTACGCCTCAGGCGTCGACGTCGCCGCACACCCCGAGAAGGACGCCGCAGACTTATAGAACCCGGGGTAGTGCGTCGGCAACACCAGAGACGTGGTCCCCGACATCGAGAATCCCACAATCGAACGGCGATTCTTGTCCGCCCCCAGCAGCCCCTCAATCGGCCCCGGCAACTCCTTGACCAGGAACGTCTCCCACTTCTGTGGGCCGTTAATGTAGCGCGAGCGCACATTGTCACTCACCCAGTCCGTGTAGTACGAAAACGCGCCCTCCTGCGGAATCACAACATTGACGCCCTTGCCTGCGAAGAACTCGCGAGCATCACTCATGCTCAACCAGTCCTGGTGCTGCTCCGCACCACCAGCGCCGTTGAGCAGGTAGATCGTCGGCGCGTTCTGTACGCGCTGCCCCGCAGTATTCGTCGCAGGCAACACCGCCACCGGGATATCCCGGCGCATCGACGGCGAATACACCAAGAAGCTCAACACCTGCTTATGGTCAACCTTCTCGACCCACTTCTGCGGCTTCCCGTCCGTCTTCGCCAACGGTGGATTCGCAATTGCGTTCCAGGGCTTCACCGTACCCACGGGCTGGGCCGATGCTGTTGGCGTAACTGCTGGGATCGCCTGGAGTGCCGACAAAGGAATGGCCACAGCCATCGCTGTAGCCACAACCGAACGAGTGATGCGCTTCAACATGGAAGCCATCCTACTTTACAGATGTGGCAATTGGGGCTTCTGGTGTCACTTTGTTCGGCGTTTCGTGCAAGAATGTGGGAAGTATTTCGTTCTTACAGAATTTCTCTTTGAAAGAAGGTAGTTGCAATGAACCCGATCGAGTCCATGCAGGTCGCCATCAATAACGTCCTCGGTGAGCTGATCCACTTCGGCTCCTCGACGTCTTCCACCATCGCATACGGCATGGGCCTGTTCTAGAGGCTCGGCCCGCTTGAACCCGTCGCGCCACCTGTTGTTGGGTGGGCGGCGGGTTTTTGTGGTTCGTGCAGGGCGCTGCGCACCAAATTCCTTAATTTTTGGGGGCAGGTTTGTGTTTCCCCAGGTCGCCGAGTGGGCGTGAGGGAATTTGGTGTCTTGTGGAAACGCTGGAGTGCCAAAGGGCGCAACCTTATTTAGGCTAGACATTCAAACCTGCAGGTGAGAAAAGCGCTAGATGTTAAGGGTTGCGTCCTTTGGCACTGGTCGACCAGGGGGGCGCACCAAATCCCTAGTTTTCGGCGGGATGGTTTGCGTTTCCCCAGGTCGCTGAAGGGAGCGTGAAGGAATTTGGTGTCTGGGGTGGGGGCTACAGCCCAAGCGCCGGCTTGATGGTCTGCTTCCAGGACAGCTCCAGGTCTTCCTTCCAGATACGCCATGAGTGGGTGCCGGTGGCGCGCAGGTTGGCGTTGTAAGGGATGTCGTTGGCTTTCAGCTTGACCAGCAGGTCGTGGGTGCAGGCGTTCATGGCGGCTTCGATCACGCCGCCCTCGACGATGAGGGTCTGGGCGTTCGCGGAGGCCTGGACGAAGTCCATGTCGCGGGTCTTGCGGAGGAAGCCGACAGTGTCGCTTTCGGCGAAAAGGCCCGTTGCGCTGGAGATGTACAGCTTGGTGCCCTTGAGCTTCTCGGCGTTGACGAGGGCGTCGTTGTGTCGGTTGTACTCGCTGCCGGCGCGGCCCCACATCTCCTCGGGCTTGGCGCCGCCGCGGTTGACGGTGAGGTTGACCCAGCCGTTCGGGATGCCGGTCGAGGTTGCCGCGCAGCCAGAGAAGGAACCGACGGCGGCGTAGCGTCCAGGGTTGTGCTCGGCAAGGAGAAGTGCGGAGGTTGCGGACATGGAGAACCCGACCACGGCGCGCTTGTCGTTGGCGTTAAGGTAGGGCTCGATGGCGTCGGGAAGCTCGGAGCCCAGGAACGTGGACCACAGCTGTTTGCCCTGCAAGTAGCGGGAGTTCGGCTCGTAGAGCCAGTCGATGTAGTAGGAAAACGCACCCGCCATCGGGATAACCACGTTGACCGGCTCGTCTTCGAAGACCTTCTTCACTACGGTGCCCGCTTGCGCGATCCAGTCGGTGTCCTGCTCGGAGCCGCCGGCGCCGTTGAGGAGGTAGACGGTCGGTGCGTTCGGCACGCCAGCGCGGATCACGCCGACGGGGATGTCGCGCTCCATAGCGGGGGAGTAGACGCTGAGCTTCTCGGAGCCCTTGATGCCGTCGATGTTAGTGAACCAGTACTGATCGCCGCCGCTGGGTTTTTGCGGTGCGGTTTCCAGCTTCTTTACGCGCGCGATGGCATCGTTTGTGGTCTCGGCACCCTCGGCTGTGGGGATGTCGGCGTCGTCAAGCGTGGGTTCGGTGCTGTCTTCCTCGACGACTTCGACGACCGTCGTTTCCTCAACCTTGGTTGTGGTCGTGGTGGTCTTCGAGGAAGAGGTCGTTGTCGCCTCATTTATCGACGTTTCCTCTACGCTCTGGGCGGCAGAAATAGTCGTTGCCTGTTCGGATGGTGCAACGGCATACCAGCCTCCTGCAGCGATCGCCACGGCGGCGGCTCCGGCGATGGCTGGGCGCGCAATATTCACGGGGTGCTCCTCAACTATTTGTAAGCGGTGAAGGGGGTCCTTCAAGCATTCTATTAAAGTGTCCGATATTGAAGCGAAAACGTTACAAGCAACGTATTCTATGTGGCGTGACTAAAGAGCATTATGACGTTGTTGTCCTCGGCGCTGGCCCTGGTGGCTATGTCGCCGCCATCCGAGCAGCGCAGCTGGGCCTGAAGGCTGCGGTGATTGAGAAGCAGTACTGGGGAGGTGTGTGCCTCAACGTTGGGTGTATTCCGTCGAAGTCGTTGATTAAGAACGCGGAGATCGCCCACATCTTTAACCATGAGGCGAAGACGTTCGGCATCAAGGGTGATGTCGAATTCGATTACAAAGACGCCCATAAGCGCTCCCGCAAGGTCTCCGAGAAGATCGTCGGCGGCGTGCATTACCTGATGAAGAAGAACAAGATCCAGGAGATCCACGGTGTTGGTTCCTTCACCGACTCCAAGACGATCGAGATCACCGAAGGCGACGACAAGGGCAAGACCGTTACTTTCGGCAACTGCATTATCGCGACAGGCTCCGTCGTGCGCACCCTGCCAGGCATCGAGTTGAGCAAGAACGTTGTGTCCTTCGAGGAGCAGATTCTTAACGAGGACGCGCCGAAGTCCATGGTTATTGTGGGTGCGGGCGCTATCGGCATGGAGTTTGCGTACGTGCTGTCCAACTATGGCGTGGACGTCACCGTTATCGAGTACATGGATCGCGTCCTGCCGAACGAGGACAAGGACGTGTCCAAGGAGATCGCGAAGGCGTACAAGAAGCTCGGCGTCAAGCTCATGACCGGCCACGCAACCACCGCGGTGCGCGACAACGGCGACTCGGTCGAGGTGGACGTCAAGAAGAATGGCACCGACAAGACTGAGACGCTCACCGTTGAGCGCGTCATGATCTCTGTCGGTTTCGCCCCGCGCGTCGAGGGCTACGGCCTGGACAAGGCTGGTGTCGAGCTCACCGAGCGTGGCGCCATCGCTATCGATGACCGCATGCGCACCAACGTAGACGGCATTTACGCCATCGGCGACGTCACCGCGAAGCTGCAGCTCGCGCACGTTGCGGAGGCCCAGGGCATCATCGCCGCCGAGACCATCGCGGGTGCCGAAACCCTCGAAATCGAGGACTACATGATGACGCCGCGCGCCACCTTCTGCAACCCTCAGGTTGCTTCCATGGGTTACACCGAGGAGCAGGCGAAGGAGAAGTGGCCAGACCGCGAAATCAAGGTTGCGACCTTCCCGTTCTCTGCGAACGGCAAGGCAGTCGGCCTGGCTGAGACCGCGGGCTTCGGCAAGATCGTCGCCGACGCCGAATACGGCGAGATCCTCGGCGCTCACCTGGTTGGCGCCAACGTTGCCGAGTTGCTGCCGGAGGTCGTCCTCGCACAGCGCTTTGACCTCACCGCCGGCGAAATCGCGCGCTCCATCCACATTCACCCAACCCTGTCTGAGGTACTGAAGGAAGCGGCCCACGGCATCGAAGGCCACATGATCAACCTGTAGCCTTTTTCTTCTCGACGCCCGGTCCCGCCTGTTGGTGGGACCGGGTTTTGCGCTGTGTGGGTGGGGTTCTCGCTCAGTTGCCCTGCCTTCGCGCCTTCATACATTGCTCCGGTTGAGGCGTTAGAGGAGTGCGATGCTGGTCGCCTCTTTTGGCTGACCCTATCCGATTTTTGCCGACCTGCATCGCACGCTCCTAAGCCCACGCTTCGAACGTTTTGGGGCGCGCTGACGGGGTAGTAAAAGGACCGCTCACCCTCCCATTTCCCGATGTTTGAAGCAGACTCTTGACTACCGACCTTTGGGGGTAGTTCGAAGATTTTATAGACGTTACGCGCAGGTCGTGAGTAACATCACAAATTAGGTTTACCTTGGTTTGTTCTCATACTGAATATGTGCAGGGTGTCGCCATGCTTAAAATTTCGAAAATCTGCCAAGCGCGTCCAGGCGGTGAATTTTGGGTGAAAATCAGGCGAAAGAAACATGCTCTGACTAGGCAATAGTGAAGAATGGTGCCTAAAGTGGTTACGACACTGGAGGTGCCATGACTGTACAAAAAACAGACCGTGAAGCAATTCGTCACGGAAAAATTACTGAGAAGCCGCTACGAGAGCGGCCAGGGTTCCCAACATGGGCAGTAAAGCTCGAGATGGCCATCACTGGCCTCATCTTCTCGCTCTTCCTTCTTGTTCACATGGTGGGCAACCTGAAGATTTTCATGCCGCTCAAGGCTGATGGCGGCGCACACATTGATGATTACGGCGAGTGGTTCCGTACGTTCGGCGAGCCGCTGTTCCCGCGTGGGGGATTCCTATGGATTCTCCGCATCGTGCTGCTGACGTGCTTGATCCTGCACGTGTATGGTGCGTTCACTCTGAAGAAGCGTTCCGCCGAGTCGCGCGGTACGTTCAAGCGCACGAACCTGATGGGGGGCTGGCAGTCCACCGCGACGCGTTGGATGCTGGTGACCGGCGTCATCCTGCTGTTGTTCATCATCTTCCACATCCTGGATCTGACCGCGGGCACGGTTGTTGCTTCTGAGCAGTTCGTTCATGGCAATGTCCGTGACAACCTGATTGCAACCTTCGCTCCTGAGCGTTGGTACGTGACCCTGTTCTACCTGGTTGCCATGCTGGCGCTGCTGCTGCACCTGACGCACGGTGTGTACTTGGCAGTTTCTGACCTTGGATGGCTCGGCGAGCGTGGGCGCGGCGTAATGGTCGTGTTGGGGTACGTACTGCCGTTCATCGTTGTTCTTGGAAACGTCATCATGCCACTGGCCATCATGGCTGGTCTTATCCCGGGGTACACCCGCTAACGGCTGATTAGGAGAAACTTTAATGACTACCTCTTTGAACCAGACGCAGGACGAGGTGTTCCGCCAGCCGGAGTCCTCGGCTCCTGGCGTCACCATTGGCCGCATTCTTGATAATGCAATGCCGGACCGCCACAAGGTTCGGATGAAGGACATGTGGGAGTACCAGAAGGACCACATGCAGCTGGTGTCCCCGCTGAACCGTCGCAAGTTTAAGGTGCTCGTTGTTGGTACTGGCTTGGCTGCCGGTGCTTCTGCCGCCGCGTTGGGCGAGCTGGGCTATCAGGTACAGGTCTTCACGTACCATGACGCCCCTCGTCGTGCACACTCCATTGCAGCGCAGGGTGGCGTCAACGCCGCTCGCGGCAAGAAGGTTGATAACGACGGCGCGTACCGCCACGTGAAGGACACCGTCAAGGGTGGCGACTACCGCTGCCGTGAGGCTGACTGCTGGCGCCTGGCCGTCGAGTCGGTCCGCGTGATTGACCACATGAACGCGATTGGTGCTCCGTTCGCGCGTGAGTACGGTGGCTCCTTGGCTACCCGTTCCTTCGGTGGTGTGCAGGTCTCCCGTACCTACTACACCCGTGGCCAAACGGGCCAGCAGCTGCAGCTGTCCACCGCTTCGGCGCTGCAGCGTCAGATCCACCTGGGCAACGTTGAGATCTTCACGCACAACGACCTGATCGATCTGATCATTACTGAGGAAGACGGCAAGAAGCGTTGCCGCGGTATTGTTACCCGCAACCTGATTGACGGCTCCCTGACCCCGTTCACCGGCCATGCTGTTGTGCTGGGTACTGGTGGTTACGGCAACGTGTACCACAAGACCACGTTGGCGAAGAACTCGAACTCCTCCGCGATGATGCGTGCGCACGAGCTTGGTGCGTACCTGGCGTCGCCGGCGTTCATTCAGTTCCACCCGACCGGCCTGCCGCTGAACGCGAGCTGGCAGTCGAAGACGACGCTGATGTCCGAGTCCCTGCGTAACGACGGCCGCATCTGGACCCCGAAGGAAAAGGGCGACGACCGCGACCCGAACACCATCCCAGAGGACGAGCGCGACTACTTCCTGGAGCGTCGTTACCCGGCGTTCGGTAACCTCGTGCCACGTGACGTTGCGTCCCGCGCGATTTCCCAGCAGCTCAACGCTGGCTTTGGCGTTGGCCCGCTGCACAACTCGGCGTACCTGGACTTCAAGGATTCCATCGAGCGCCTTGGTGAGGACACTATCCGCGAGCGTTACGGCAACCTCTTCGAGATGTACGAGGACTCCACCGGCGAGAACCCATACAAGGCCCCGATGCGTATTGCGCCGACGGTGCACTTCTCCATGGGTGGCCTGTGGACCGACTTCAACGAGATGACGTCTATCGACGGCCTCTTCGCAGCAGGCGAGTGCTCCTGGACCTACCACGGTGCGAACCGCCTGGGCGCGAACTCGCTGCTGTCCGCATCGGTCGACGGCTGGTTCACCATTCCGTTCACGGTGCCGAACTACCTGGCGGATCACCTGAACGAGCCGGTGTACGCAGAGGATGCACCTGCATCCGTTGAGGCTGTACAGCGTGCGCAGCAGCGCATCGACAGCCTGATGAACATCAAGGGCTCCGACCCGCACGGTCCGGAGTACTACCACGTCAAGCTGGGCGAGATCCTCTACCTGCACTGTGGCGTGGCACGTACCGCCGACAGCCTGCGCGAGGGCATCGACAAGATCCGCGCACTGCGCGATGACTTCTGGGCGAACCTCCACATCCCAGGCCGCGCTGATGAGATGAACCAGGTCCTCGAGGCTGCGCTTCGCCTGGTTGACTACATCAACCTCGGCGAGCTGATGTGCATCGACGCACTTGACCGCGACGAGTCCTGTGGTGCTCACTACCGCATGGACCACCTCACCGAAGACGGCGAGGCCCGCCGTGACGATGAAAACTGGTGCTTCGTTTCCGCATGGGAGACCGTGGGCAACGACCAGTTCGTGCGTCACGCTGAGCCACTGTACTTCGATTCGATCCCACTGATGACGAGGAACTACAAGTAATGAAACTGACACTTGAGATCTGGCGTCAGGCCGGACCCGAAACTGAAGGCCACTTCGAGACCGTCGAGGTGCCGGACGCAGTTGAGCAGATGTCTATCCTGGAGCTGCTTGACCACGTCAACAACCAATTTGTTGAGGAAGGCAAGGAGCCTTTCACCTACGCTTCTGACTGCCGCGAGGGCATCTGCGGTACCTGTGGTTTGACCATCAACGGTCGCCCACACGGTGCGGACCAGAACGTCCCTGCATGTCTGCAGCGCCTGGTGAACTACAACGACGGCGACACCCTCAAGATTGAGCCGTTCCGCTCCGCTGTGTTCCCGGTAATCAAGGACCTCGTGGTTGACCGCTCCGCGCTCGACCGCGTGATGCAGCAGGGTGGCTACATCTCCGTCTTCCCGGGTACCGCCCCAGACGCAGACACCCTGTCCGTCAACCACCACGACTCCGAGCTTGCGCTCGACTACGCAGCCTGCATCGGCTGTGGCGCTTGTGTGGCTGCGTGCCCGAATGGCGCCGCGCACCTGTTCACTGGTGCTAAGCTGAAGCACTTGAAGCTGCTGCCACTGGGCAAGCTGGAGCGTAGCCGTCGTGCACGCAAGATGATCGACGAGTTGGAAACCAACTTCGGTCCTTGCTCCCTGTACGGCGAGTGCGCAGACGTCTGCCCTGCAGGCATCCCGCTGGACGCGGTTGGCGCGATTAACGCCGAGCGTGTCCGCGCGGCCGCCCGCGGCGGCGACGACTAAACAGAGAATAAAACGAGGAAGGAAACAACGATGGCGTCCCAACATGCTGTAGCTGATATCCGCAGTGAATCGTTCCCTGAGTATGAGGGCAAGATTCAGGACCTGTACGTCGAAGGCTACGACCCGGTGTCGTACTCCGCGCCGCACTCTTCGCTGCTGCGCTACTCCACGTGGGTAGCGATGGGCCTGATCTTGGCGTCACTGTTCGGTATGGGGCTTGCCATCTGGGGCGCAACTGTTGGCACGTACGGGTATGGTGCGTCTGCTGAGGTCAGCAGCCAGCTCATCCTGTACGGCCTCGTAGAGGCGGTTGTGACGTTAGTGCTCGGCGCGTTCCTTATCGTGAAGGGTCGCGCGGCCTACCGTCAGTACCGCGAGCAAACCGGTCGCGTCAACTAGCGGCTACCTCCAGGTCTCCCCGTCACCACGCTCAATATGGTGGCGGGGAGATTTTTGCTTTAATCAAGTGCATGGCTACACACGCGTTAATGGAGCTCACCGAGGCGGACGAACAGCGCCGCAGGACACTGCGGAAGTACAAGATCGGGGTGACGGCCCTGCTTGGGCTGATGGCCGTGATCTTCCTGACGTGTTCGTGGTGGCAGTCGCAGGGCACCGCGCCGTTGTGGGTGGGGTACGTGCGCGCGGCGGCGGAGGCCGGGATGGTTGGCGGGCTGGCGGACTGGTTCGCGGTCGCGGCGATCTTTAAGCACCCGATGGGGCTGCCTATCCCGCACACGGCGCTGGTGCCGAACAAGAAGGACCAGGTGGCTGACGCGCTGAGTGACTTCGTGAGTGAGAACTTCCTCAACGCGGAGACCATCACCGAGAAGGTGATGGCGGCGGGCATCCCGGAGCGTGCCGGAAGGTGGTTGTCGCTTGAGAAGAACGCGAAGCGGGTGTCGGAGGAGGTCGGCAAGTTTACGGTCAAAGCCGTCGAGGCGGTCGACCCTGCGGAGGCTGAGGAGTTCCTCAACTCGCAGGTCATTGACCGGTTCGCGGAGCCGATCTGGGGCCCGCCGATCGGGCGCGCGCTGGAGGGCTTCATCGCGGACGGCAAGATCGAGCCGGTGGTCGACGACATCGTCGCCTGGGGCAACGAGCGCCTCGCCGGCATGGAGGACGCCATCGTCCGCACCATCGATGAGCGCATGCCCGCTTGGGCCCCGAAGTTCGCCAAGGACCTGGTCGGTGCGAAGGTCTATAACGAGCTGGTGGCGTTCATGGCGGACGTCGATAAGGACAAGGACCACGAGGCTCGCCGAGCTATTCGACGCCAAATCAACCAGTTCGCGCAGGACCTGCAGTTCGACGGTGCCATGATTACGCGAGTGGAGGAGCTGAAGGCGGATGTGATGGCGTCGAATGCGGTGCAGAACGCGGCCGCGGGGCTGTGGGGGCAGGTGTCGGCGGCGATTATTGAGTCGGCGTCGGATCCGGAGAGTTTGGTGCGTCGAAAGATAGCCCTGACGGTGCACGAGTGGGGCGAGAAGCTAGTCAACGAGCCGGCGACGCGTGAGGCGGCCGAGCGTAACCTGCAGAAGTGGACGCACTTCGCTGCGGAGAACGGTGCGGGGCAGATCGTCGGCATTATTTCGGAGACTATTCAGAAGTGGGACGGGCAGGAAGCCGCCGACAAGATCGAGCTGATGGTGGGCAAGGACCTGCAGTACATCCGCGTGAATGGCACGGTTGTGGGTGCATTGGCCGGACTTGTTATATACGCTGTGTCACAGTTGCTGTTTTTCTAAAAGGAGAATGATGATGTCTGAGAACAATTCTGGTCTGCGCGATATTGCGGATGCGTTGCTGGTTGCTGGGCAGTCGGTCGGAGAGGCCGTCGGCAAGCTGGGCGGCGATGTGACTGAGCAGCTGAAGCAGGCTGTGGACAACGCTCGTAGCACGTTTGACGGTGCGGGCGATGACAAGGAGCTGAAGGACGCAGTGTCTTCCTTTGCGAGCGACGCCGAGTCCATCGTGCGCAACATCGGTGATTCCGCGGAGGCCGGCGAGGCTAAGGATGCGTTCAAGCTGGTCGCTGAGGAGATCCGCGATGCGTTCGGCAACATTGACGCTGATGACGCGAAGCAGCGCATCGAGTCCGTGGTTGCGCGTGTGCAGGAGCGCGTCGCTGACCTGGGCGGCAAGAAGTAATGTCCCTCACTGCTGAGCAGCTGATCATGTCGCTGCCCGTGATGGCGAACGCGCTGCTGTTTTGGGTGCTGGCCATCGCGGGCATTGTGGCGGCGGTGATGGCGGCGTCGACGCGCCCGGACGCGTTTGAGGCGGCGGGGCGTCAGTCGAAGGGCACGTGGGTGGCCATTCTGGCTGGTTCCGCGTTCGCTTGCATGCTGTCGTTGCCGTTCGTGGCGTGGATTGGCGCGGTCGCCATCGGTGTGTACTACTTCGATGTGCGGCCGCAGATCAACAACATTTTGCGGGGGAATTACGGCTGGTAAGCAGGCCTACTGCTGGTAGGCCTGGAGTTCGGCGAAGTCCACGTTGTGGCCCTGCATGGTAACGCGGAGGCCGCCGGGGACGACGTCGAAGCCGGTGATGCGCATCGTCTGATCGGTGTACTCGGTCACGCCGTTGGTGAGTGCCTCGGTAATCGCGGAGGAGATCTCATCCGGCAGCGTGTTGCCGAACAGCGAGGTGTCGACGGCCTGGACGGAGAACCCGCCGGCGTCGTCAATTTCGGGGTGAAGTGAAACCGCAGCGGCGCCACCGCTGAACTCGACGGTGAATGTGCCGTCCTCGGGGGAGGTGGTCACCTCGGACACGTTGATGAGCGCGGAGAGGAAATCGCTGCCGATGTTCTGCTGCAGCTGCGTGTTCAGCATCGCGCGCACGAACTCGCTCGGAACCTCGGTGGTGGCGGTCAGGGTGTCTGCGACGGACTTGCCGCTGGCGTCGACCTTGATGGAGTCCATCTCCACGGTGGAGGCCGGCTGGCCGGTGGTTTCGTCGCCGTTGACCACCAGTGTGGATGGCGTGGTCACCGTGACGTGCGGGATGGTGCCGCGCAGCATGCCCAGCGTCAGGGGGGAAGCGCCGAAGGAAACCTCGGTGCCCTCCGGGGCTTGGTCGCGCATCTGGCTGCCGATGTAGGCGCGTGAGCCGGCTTCGGCGGCGATGAATAGGACCAGGATGGCGGCGAGGATGCCGATCAGGACTTTCCAGACGGTTTTCATGCGCACTAGTGTAGCGATTCGTCCCGTGGCGCTACAGCTGCCCAGTCGACGGTGACGGTGTTGTCGCTGAGTCGGCGGCGCACCGGGGCGATCGGCCAGTCGCGGGCGAGCGCCTCGCGGGCGTGGCGCCACCGCACCCGGGGGCCGTGCGGCTCCCAGCCGGCGGCGTGTTCCCAGGCGGAGTCGGCGTCGCGAAGAAAGTCGTGGATGGGCTCGCCCGGAACGTTGCGGTGGATGAGCGCCTTCGGCAGGCGTTCGGCCAGGTCGCTTGGCGTGGCAACGTCGAATGGGTCCCAGGACAGGGTCAGTGTTTGGGGGCCGGTGGCGTCGAGAAGTACCCAGGTGCTGCGGCGGCCGAGCTCGTCGCAGGTGCCCTCGATGAAGAGACCGCCGGGGGCGAGCTTGGAGGTGACGGTGCGCCACACGTCGGGGACTTCCGCGACGTCGTACTGGCGCAGCACGTTGAACGCGCGCACAAGCTGCGGCTGGTAGCCGGCGAGCTCGAAGCCGCCGAGCTCGAAGCGGACGCCGTCGCGCGGCGGAAGTACCCGCT
This sequence comes from Corynebacterium sp. UMB10321, assembly GCF_030228725.1. Classification (NCBI taxonomy): domain Bacteria; kingdom Bacillati; phylum Actinomycetota; class Actinomycetes; order Mycobacteriales; family Corynebacteriaceae; genus Corynebacterium; species Corynebacterium sp. UMB10321. The sequence goes on from NZ_JASOZC010000001.1 coordinate 152,830, forward strand.
CGGGGTTGATCTCCAGGCCCACGACCTCGACGTTGGGGTTGATGCGCCACAGCCAGCCCGCCCACTCGCAGGTGGTGGTGTGGGAGGCGCCGTAGCCGACGTCGAGTGCTAGTGGGGTTCCTTCGCGCAAAAGCGAAATGACCCGCGCGTTGTGGCGGGTCCATCGATCGCAGCGTCGCAGCCGGTTGATGCCAGTCGTGCCCCGGGTGATGACCCCGTAGGGCTGGCCGTGGCCCGCCTGCGAGCGCAGATTGTGGTGGTGCTTAGAGATTGTTGGTGATCCATTCCTCGGTGAGCTTCGCCTCGTTCTCGACGATCTCCTCGAGCGCCTCAGCAACCTTCGGCTCCAGCGCAGCGCCCATGAACGGGATGTCTACCTTGGCCTCGTTGTCGTAGGCCAGGGAGGTGGTGTCGCCGTTGTCGGTCAGCGTGATCTCGCCGCCGAAATCGACCGGAGTGCCCTTGACGTCACCGGTGAAGGTGATCGGGTCCGTGCCGGTGTTGACGGTGCGCTTCAGCTTCAGGTCCTGCGAAATCATGGCCTGCGCTGCCTCAGGCAGGATGGACTTCGGCAGGATCTCGAAGAGGACGGCAGTGGAGCCGTCGAACTCGTGGAGCTCGCCCGGTTCGGGGGAGAGCTTCTCCGCGATGAACGCCCAGTAATCCTTGCTTGCAAAGGCGTCGCGCACCTTCTGGGCAGGATGGTTGATGGTTACGGTGATTTCACTACGTGCAGTCATAGTGAACAGACTACCGTTGATGGGGTGTCTGATACATCTTTTGCCTCAATGACAACTCTGCGCGTCGGCGGCACCCCCGCTGATGTGATCCGCTGCGACACCGCAGAGGACCTCGCTGCGACGGTCGCGCGTCTCGACGCCGCAGGCGCGCCGCTGCTCGTCGTGGGCGGCGGCTCCAACTTGGTGGTCGCCGACGGCCCGCAGGCAGTCACTGCTGTGCTCGTGCGCAACGCCGGCATCGAACTTATCGACGCCACCACCCTCCGCGTCGGCGCCGGCACCGTGTGGGACGACGTGGTTGCCTACGCCGTGGAGCACGGCCTGGCGGGCATTGAGGCCCTGTCCGGCATCCCCGGCTCCGCTGGGGCCACCCCGGTGCAGAACGTGGGGGCCTACGGCGCCGAGATCGCTGACGTGCTGCACCGCGTCCGCCTGTGGAACCGAGAGACCGGCGTGGACGAGTGGGTCACCCCGGAGTCGTTGGAGCTGGCGTACCGCTACTCCAACCTGAAGTTCACCCACCGTGCTGTGGTCCTCGAGATCGAGCTGAAGCTGACCGAGTCGGACCTGTCGGCGCCGCTGCGCCACCTCGGCGGAAAGCGGGTCCCACTCGCGGAGGCACGCGCATCCGTCCTGGAGACGCGCCGGTCAAAGGGCATGGTGCTCGACCCGGCCGACCACGACACCTGGTCCGCGGGCTCCTTCTTCACCAACCCGGTGGTGGACGCCTCGGTGGCGGACGCAATCGGTATTGAGGGGATGCCGCGCTACCCACAGGAGGACGGCCGCGTGAAGCTCTCCGCCGCCTGGCTCATCGAGCGCGCCGGGTTCCCACGCGGCCACCCCGGCGAGCACGCCCCGGCCCGCCTGTCCACCAAGCACACCCTGGCGCTGACGAACCGGGGCAACGCCAAGGCCGACGACATCGTGGCCCTGGCCCGCGACGTGCAAGCCGGTGTGGAGCGCGCATTCGGCGTCCGGCTGGTGCCGGAGCCGGTGTGGGTCGGGATGTCGATCTAATCACCTACAGGCGGGACAGGAGCTCCTCCTGCACCTTGCGGCGCGACAGCTTGCCCAGCTGGTCCTTCGGCAGTTCCTCGAAGTGGTAGAAGGTGCGCGGCACCTTGTAGCGGGTGAGGTTCTTGCGGGCGAAGTCCTTCAGGCCCTCCGGGTCGAGTGGGGCGCCGTCGCGAAGCGTGACGCAGGCAACGACGTCCTCGGAGCCGTCCTCGCGTGGGCGGCCGACGACGGCGACGTCGACAACATCGGGATGGGTGCGCATGACCGTTTCCACCTCGGCGGGGTAGACGTTGAAGCCGCCGGTGATGATGAGCTCCTTGAGGCGGGAAACGAGCTTGATGAAGCCGTCCTCCTCCATGACGCCGAGGTCGCCGGTGCAGAACCAGCCGTCGTGGAAGGCCTGCTCGGTGGCTTCAGGGTTGTTGAGGTAGCCCGCGAAGACCTGGGGGCCGCGGGCGAGGATTTCGCCGGGCTCGCCATAGGGCATGTCCTCGTCCAGGTTGTCGGGGTTGACGATGCGGATCTCGGTGTCGGGGAAGGGGATGCCGATGTAGCCCGCGCGGCGGTCCGCGGTGCCCGGGTTACCGATCAGGATCGGGGAGGTCTCGGTCAGGCCGTAGCCTTCGACGAGGTGGCCGTGGGTGACGCGCTCCCACGCCTCGATCGTCTCGACGGGCAGGGAGGCCGCGCCCGAAAACCCGGTGTTGACGCCGTCGATGTTGAGGCCTTCGTTGTTGGCGGCGTCGATAATTCGCTCGAACACGGTGGGCACGCCGGGGATGAAGGTGGGCTTGAACTTCTTGATGGAGCTCATGATGAGGTCCATCTTTGGTGCGGGCAGCAGGTCAACCTCGGAGCCGATGAGCACCGTGAGCGTGAGCGAGAACGTCAGGCCGTAGGCGTGGAAGAACGGCAGGGTGGCCAGCATGCGCTGCTGCGAATCGGACTGCAGATCCTTGACCCAGGCGACGCCCTGCCACGCGTTGGCGTGCAGGTTCTTGTGCGTGAGCACCGCGCCCTTGGGCTCGCCGGTGGTGCCGGAGGTGTAGAGGATGAGTGCTGGGTCGTCGGGGGTAATGTCCGCCTCGGTGGCCAGGTCGTTGCCCTCGCCGCCGATCGCGGAGCCGAGCAGCGTCTCCCACGGCACCGTCTTGAGTACGGTGTTGGAGCTTTGCACAGTGAGCTGCTCACGCGCCTTGCGGATCTTCGCGATCGGGATGCGCAGCGCGAGCTGCTGCAGCTTCGGCATCGCCTTGGTCATGTCGACGGAGATGACCGTCTCCAAGTCCGTGGTGGTGCGCAGCGCCTCGAGGGTGTCGGCCGCCTTGTCCCAGGCGATGGCCACGCGGGCGCCGTGGTTTTTAAACTGCGGGCGAAGCTCGTTCGCGGTGTAGAGCGGGTTGTGTTCGACGACGACGCCTCCAAGCTTCTGCACCGCGAAGAACGCGATGACGTGCTGCGGGCAGTTCGGCAGCAGGATGGCCACGCGGTCACCCTTGCGTACGCCGAAGGCCTTGAGCCCGGCGGCGGCGCGGCGGACTTCCTTGTCCAGCTCGCCGTAGGTCATGGAGCGGCCGAAGAACCTGGTCGCTGGCTTGTCGGCGTTGCGTTCCAGGTTGTCGTCGTAGATGCCTGGCAGCGTAGTGAACCCGTACTCGAGCGAGTGCGCGGTCCACTCCGGGTAGTACTGCAGCCATGGCTTTGTGGTGTTTGCATCCAAGGTCATGGCCCTACCCTACGCTACCGTAACCTATTGTGTGGACTGCAGCATGGCCACCAATTCTTGCTGCACCGCGCGGCGCCGGACCTTGCCGGTCTGGTCCCGGTTCAAGTCCTCGAAATGGTAGAAGGTGCGCGGCACTTTGTAGCGGGTCAGACGCTGGCGAGCGTGCTCCTTCAGGCCTTCCGGATCGAGCGGGGCGCCGTCGCGAAGCGTGACACAGGCGACGACGTCCTCGGAGCCATCCTCGCGGGGGCGGCCGACGACGGCGACGTCTTCGACGTCCGGGTGGGTGCGCACGGCCTCCTCGACCTCGTCCGGGTACACGTTGAAGCCGCCGGTGATGATGATTTCCTTGATGCGCGCCACCAGACGGATGAAGCCGTCGGGCTCCATGACGGCCATGTCGCCGGTGCGGAACCAGCCGTCGTGGAAGGACTTCTCGGTGGCCTCTGGGTTGTTGAGGTAGCCGGAGAACACCTGCGGGCCGCGCGCGAGCAGCTCGCCGGGTTCGCCGTCGGGCATGGTCTCGCTGGGGTTGTCCGGGTTCGCGATGCGGATCTCGGTGTTCGGGAACGGCACGCCGATGTAGCCGGGGCGCCGGTTGCCGTCGAGGGGGTTGCCGCACAGGATCGGGGAGGTTTCGGTGAGCCCGTAGCCTTCGATGAGCTGTCCGCCGGTGACGCGTTCCCACAGCTCAATGGTGCTTTGCGGCAGGGTTGCGGCACCGGAGATCGCGCTGTGGAAGGAGGAGAGGTCCACATTCTTTTCGACGGCCCACTCTGCAATCCGCTCGTACAGCAGCGGCACGCCGGGCAGGAGGGTCGGGCGAGTCTTCAGGATGGCCTGCTGGTAGAGCTTCGGCTTCGGTGCCGGGACGAGCACCATCTGGCCGGCGACGGTCAGCGGGAACCCGTAGTTCAGCGCCAGGCCGTAGATGTGAAACATCGGCAAGATGGCCAGCACCTTCTCGTTGACGGCGCCCCAATCCTTCACCCACTGTGCGCCGGCGACCAGGACGGAGAGCACGTTGGCGTGCGTCAGCGGCACGCCCTTGGGGGTGCCGGTGGTGCCGGAGGTGTACAGGATGAACGCGGTGTCGGACTGTGCGATGGTCGGCAGGTTCGTTGGTGTGGCGGGCTTCGCTACGAGGGATTCCCACGAGATCGCCTTCGGTGCGGGCTTGTGCAGTTCCTCGCGCTGGCTGCGCACGGCCCCGAGGGGCACCTGCAGGGCGAGCTGCAGGTGGCGGGGCATGGCGTCGATAAGGTTGACGGCGATGACCGTCTCGAGCGCCGTCGTTTCCTGCAGCGTGTGGAAGGTCTCGGCCTCCCGGTCGAACACGATGGCCACGCGCGCGCCGTGGTCCAGGAACTGTTTCTCCAGCTCGTAGGCGGTGTAGAGCGGGTTGTGCTCGATGGCGACGGCGCCGATGCGCAGGATCGCGGTGATGGCGATGACGTGCTGCGGGCAGTTCGGCAGCGCGATGACAACGCGGTCGCCTGGTGCGACGCCGAGGTGCTGCAGGGCGGCAGCGAGGCGGTTGACCTGCTCGTTGAGGGCTTGGTAGGTGAGTGTTTTGCCCATGAACCAGGTGGCTGCGCGGCCCGGGTGGGTGGTTGCGGCGGTATTGAACAGGCTGACGAGGGTGTCGCTGCCGACGATCGGGTGCGGGTCGGTCCATTCGGGGTAGTGCGTAAGCCAGGCTTTGGTTTCGTAGGCTCCCATAAACACTCCTTTTGTTAGCTAGTCGAAAGTAGGTGAGGGAAAGTATAACCTACGGTTTGGTAGGTTTTGCTAGTTTTCCACATCAGGTACGCTCGTGAGCCATTGGGGAAACACAAGGGGGGATTCCATTGACCACATTTTTCGACGCCACCACTGACCTCACACCGCCAACCGGCCTCGACCAAAGCAACCTGGTCGATCCCGTGAAAGCACCGCCAAAACAGGGCTGGCGCAAACTTGTCCACAGCGCCAGCCGCGGCCGCATCAACCCGGGGCGCTCCCGCGCCCAAGCCGAACGCGACGAACTCATCGACGCCATCCGTGCACCCCTGCGCGGCGACTACCGGATTGCCGTCATGTCGCTGAAAGGGGGCGTCGGCAAGACAACAACAACCATTGCCCTCGGCGGTGTCTTCGCCGAAACCCGTGGCGACCGCGTCATCGCCATTGACGCCAACCCGGACCTCGGCACGCTCGCGCAACGCGCCACCGCCAACTCGCCCGCCACCATCCGCGACCTCCTGCTCGCGCAGGACACCTCGCGATACCCGCAGGTCAGGGCGTTCACCAACCAGGCCAGCTCACGCCTCGAGGTCATCGGCTCCGAACGTGACCCGGCCGTCAGCGAAGCCTTCTCCGAACTCGACTACCGCAAAGCCATCGACATCCTGCAGCACCACTACAACGTCATCCTCACCGACTGCGGCACCGGCCTCATGCACTCCGCCATGGCTGGCGTCCTCGACCTGGCCAACGCGCTCGTCCTGGTCACCTCACCAGCCCTCGACGGCGCCCAGTCCGCCGCAGCCACCCTCGACTGGCTCAGCCTCCACGGCTACGACCAGCTCGCTTCCAACGCGGTCGTCGTCATCAGCGCAGGCGCGCCGGGCAAACCCACCATCGACATGGAGCGCCTCACCGAACATTTCGCCGCCCGTACCCGCGCCGTCCACGCCATCCCATACGACCGCCACCTCGCCGAAGGTGCCGTCGTCGATATGGACCGCCTCGCACCCGACACCCTGCGCGCCTACCAGCAGCTCGCCGCGACCGTCGCAGCCGACTTCGGGTCATGGCACCGCCACGCCGTGATGTAATACGCTGGCGAGCATGCGCGTCGCCATGATTTCAATGCACACCTCGCCCCTCGAACAGCCCGGCATCGGGGACGCCGGGGGGATGAACGTGTACATCCTCAACATCGCCCAGCAGCTTGCGCGCCAGGGCATCGAAGTCGACGTGTTCACCCGCGCCACCCGCCCCAGCCAGCCACAAATCGCCGAGGTTGAGCCGGGCTTCCGGGTCATCCACATCGTCGCCGGCCCCTACGAAGGCCTGCCCAAAGAGGAGCTGCCCACGCAGCTGGCCACGTTCGCCGGCGGCATCGTACAGTTCTGCCGAATTTACGACGCCCACTACGACATCATCCACGCCCACTACTGGCTCTCCGGCCAGGTCGGCTGGCTGCTTGCCGAACTGAGCGACGTCCCCCTCATCTACACCGGCCACACCTGGGCCGCCGTCAAAAACGCCTACGCGTCCGGCGCCGAAAGCTCCGAAAGCGAAGCCCGCCGCATCTGCGAACAACAACTCGTGGACAACGCCGACCGCCTCGTCGTCAACACCAACGACGAAATCACCGAACTGTCCCGCCACTACGACGTCGACGCGGGCAAAATCGCCGTGGTCACCCCCGGCGCCGACACCGAGCTCTACACCCCCGGCACCAACCGCAACACCGAAATGTCACGCCGCCACCTCGGCATCCCCGTCCACGCCAAAGTGGTCGCCTTCGTCGGCCGCCTCCAAGAATTCAAAGGTCCGCAGGTGCTCATCCGGGCCATCGGCCAACTCGTTCGCGACGGCGTCGACTACCCCCTGCGCGTCCTTATCTGCGGCGGCGCCTCCGGTGGCGGAGTGAGCGTCGATACGTATCAGCGCCTCGCCGAGGAGGAGGGCGTGGGCCACATCGTGCGCTTCCTCGGGCCGCGGCCGCCGCAGGAACTCGTGAACGTCTACCAGGCCGCCGACATCGTCGCCGTCCCCAGCTACAACGAGTCCTTTGGCCTCGTCGCCGTTGAAGCCCAGGCCACCGGCACGCCCGTTGTCGCCGCCGCCGTCGGCGGCCTACCGATCGTCGTCGCCGACGGCGAAACCGGCACTCTCGTCCCCAGCCACGACCCCGTCGACTGGGCCAACGTCATCGGCACCCTCCTCCGCGACGACGACACCCGCATCGCCATGGGCCAAGCCGCCGTCGCCCAAGCCAGCAAGTTCAGCTGGCGCGAAAGCGCCCACGACCTCACCGGCATCTACCAGGACACCCTCGACCATTTCGACCGCGGCCTCTGCGACCGGAAAGCCATCGGGAGCTAATTGCATGTTTGGGGGAGCCCGGTTTGGGCTGCGGCCAAGAGATTTTAATAACGTTCTGGTCGAGGTACTGGAAGCGTGTGATGCTGGTGGTTATTCAAAATAGGCATCGGGTCGGGTGAAATGTATTCAGAGTATGTAGCACCAATTATGACGTAAATACTGGTGGGACTGTGCTACGATCAAATCGAAAAGGATCGGACCGTTAATCTTTCGTTAAGGAGCTACTGTGCGGTATCGAGTTTTGGTTGAGGGTCTTCTGCTTGTCTTCGCTTTTGGCGCTGTAGGGACGCCGGTGAGTGTTGTGCAGGCTCAAGAGGCTGGAGAGCAGGTCAATGAGTTATATGAAGGTGGTGAGGAACAACATTGGGTGGATGAGTCTGATGGAAATGAACCGTACGATGAGGGGTTGGACTGGTTCACTACCAATAAAACTCCTACATACGACAATAGGATCGGTGCCTTATATTTCTCTGACGGATTAAAATCGGAGCGAACATGTACAGCCAACTATATTGGAGATTATTACTGGCTGACGGCTCGGCACTGTGTTGAGGATGAATTGAATTCAATTGGATTTATCCAGCAGTCTGATGGTGAATTTGCCGGGATTGAGTTAATTGAAATGGCTCCCGACCCGGAGCACGATCTTGCGCTCATACGTGTGGGAACTGGAATTAATGCTAGAAAATTTGAGTTGAGTGCGAGGCCGCCACGAGTGGGTGACGGCGTTCGAGTAATTGGCTATTCGGGGCAGGTTGGGCAGCGCAATAATTTTTCGTCGGCAGCAGACTTTCGTGTGGGGGTAGTTGATTACCTGGTTCATACCACCAGGGGAGACGTTTACTCCGATCAAGTGCGTTTAGACCCAACCGGCGACGCCAATTTGTGTCACGGTGACTCTGGTGCAGCGGTTTTTGCCGGGAATGAGATAGTTGGGGTTGCTTCGACTACTGAAATCCAGAATGATAGCTCTGGGCGGAAGCAGTGCATTGGGTCTGGATCGGCTGCAAAAATCGACTCGAATTTGGGTTGGATACAAAAAACGGTACAAAATCAAAGCTTGACTCAAGCTCAGAAGCACCGAGCTTGGCGGGGCGGTGTTACGGCGAAATCTAATCGTAAGTCCCTTGGTGTCCATGAGCGTTCGAAGCTCCCAGGCAGTTCTTGTGGGGGATCGTCGTGCGGAAAGTAAAGAAGATGCAGCGAAGATTTCTAGTGTGTGGCATGACTGCGTTGGTTACAGTTGTGCCTGGGGTTACCCACGGTGTTGGTGCAGCGGTTTCGGTTGACCAAACTGTGGGAGCAACAGTGGCGTCGAGCAAAACAGACAACGTGTTCGATTTCGCTGATGCTATGTGGTATGTATTCAAGCATCGTGAGGAGTCTGAAGAGATGAGCGAGGCGATGCGCTGGGGGGTGACATCAGAAGAAGAAGCAGCGAAGTGTCGTGAGCTGAAGAAGTCTCCAGTCCAGCCTGCAATTGGTGGCCCAATTTGTCCATCTCAGGCATATACGTCGGCAGACGTGGCCCTAGCGAAGTATGCCTCCACGTTTGCCAAAGGGTCGCCTATTTTGGCCTTGCGGATAGCTCTAGCGGTCTTGGCCGTTCTTGGTGGGGCTGCCTATGCGGTAGGTCCACATTTATCGAATTGGGGTGTTCCAGTCCCCTGGCTGTGATGACGTAAAAACCAACAGACTTAAAGGTTTTCGTACAACACCTCACAAAGATAAAGATGATGCCTTAACCGATCGCCACCGCACCGCCCCGGACTACCGCCCGATCGCCTCCACCGCCGCGGCGGCACCCCACTTGCCGAGCTGCTGCGCGTGGTGATCGACCGCACCTGAGACGTCGGCGGCGAGGCGTTGCGCCTGCTCAACGGTGCGAACTTGCCCGGCGCGCTGGGCGGCAACTTCGGCGTCACGTTGGGCGGCGGTGACGGCCTCGTCGAAGCCTTGCTTGCCGGTCTTGCTCGGTTTCAGTTCGGGGTTGTCCTGCATGATCTGGTGCATGAGGGCGCCTTGCTCCTGGTTGAGCGGGGTGAAGTTGCCGTGGGGCGCGGTGGAGTCGGGGAGGGTGAAGGCTTCGTTGACTTTGCCGTCGGGGACGTTGAAGGCGTCTTCGATGATGCGGTCGGCACGCTGGGCTTTGCCGAGGGGTCCTATGCCCATGGAGCTGACGCCGAGGACAGCGCCGTCGCGGGGGTCGTAGTTGATGCCGCCGGAGTCGCCGTGTTCGTAGCGCAGGCCCCAGGAGTAGATGCTGTTGCGGGAACGGGCGAGTTGGTGGCCGCAGGTGCGGCCGGTGGTGGCGCCGTCTTTGCAGATGGGCTGGCCGAAGTTGGAAGTGTCGAAGTAGTTGTAGGGCAGGTTGCGAGTGTCCTGGATGTAGCGCAGTTCGCGGGGTGCGCCGTGGGCGTGGCCGTTGGCGTCGCGGGAGAAGGACATGCGGGTGGCTGGGGTGTCGGGGGCGGCGGTGACGACGCCCCAATCCGGGGTGTTGACGGTGTCCCAGAAGAACTGTGAGGGGAGGTAGACGTCGGCGTAGTCGGTGGAGGGTTTGAGGTTGGTTGGGGTGCCGATGGGGCGGTAGCTGGCGTCGATAGGCACTTCGACGCGGTGGGTGCGCATGACGTCGGTGGGCTCGTTGTCGACACCCTCGGAGAGGTCGAAGCAGTGGCCGGCGGTGATCATGACGCGCTGGCCGTTGATGGTGCCGCTGAAGCCTTGGGAACAGGACGCGGCGCTGGCGTGTTCGGGGATGGAAATTGTGTGATTGCCCACTCGCATTGTGGTCGGCGGCTGCTCGGGGAGGACGCGAAATGGTGCTCCAGGTGCGAGAAGTGCGACGGAGAGCGCGGCGGCGACGGCGTTGGCGTGGATCATAGTGAAAGAGCTTAAAGAAAAATCATACGATTCGTGGCATGATTGGTGCCATGACGAATGGAAAGTTGATTCTTGTCCGTCACGGACAAAGTGAATGGAACAAGTCCAACCAGTTCACCGGCTGGGTCGATGTCAATCTGACCGAGCAGGGTGAGCAGGAAGCCGTCAACGCCGGTAAGTTGATGGCAGAAAAGGGCGTGCTGCCGGACATCGTGTTCACGTCGCTGCTGCGTCGTGCGATCCGCACCGCGAACATCGCGCTGAACGCTGCGGACCGTCACTGGATCCCAGTTGTGCGTAACTGGCGCCTCAACGAGCGTCACTACGGCAAACTGCAGGGCCTGAACAAGGCCGAGATCCGTGAGGAGTACGGCGAGGAGCAGTTCATGAGCTGGCGCCGTTCCTACGACACTCCGCCACCAGAAATCGACGCCGACAACGAGTACTCCCAGACCGACGACGTGCGTTATGCGTTCCTCCCGGAGGTTCCTCGCACGGAGTGCCTGAAGGACGTTGTGGAGCGCTTCCTGCCGTTCTACATCGACGTCATCCTGCCTGAGGTTCTCGACGGCAAGACGGTCATGCTGGCTGCGCACGGTAACTCGCTGCGCGCGCTGGTGAAGTACCTGGACAACATCTCCGACGATGACATTGCTGGTCTGAACATCCCGACCGGCATGCCGTTGGTCTACGAGATTGACAGCAAGGGCAAGGTGCTCAACCCAGGCGGCACGTACCTCGATCCGGAGGCGGCTGCGGCAGGTGCTGCTGCGGTTGCTAACCAGGGCCAGAAGTAAGTAGCCACATTGTCCCCGCTACTGGCGTTTTTAGGGGGCGTAGTTCTCGCAGCGCTTGCTGCACCGTTGGTGCGGCGGGCGCTGCGTTGGCGTTTACGCAACCGGGTTGATGGCGGTTCGGATTCCCGCAGGGCGGCCACGATTAGTGAGGTGCTGCAGTTGGCGGTGCAGGGCTCGCCGACGGGGATTGCGGTGATGAACCAGGAGGGCAAGGTGTTGCTCTCGAACGCGAGGGCGCACGATATGTCGCTGGTGTATGACCGCACGGTGCAGCCGGAGGTGTGGGAGACCGCCCAGCAGGTTTTTGAAGATCAGGAGACGCACGTCCTTGACCTTGACCTGCCGATTCGCGCGACGGGGTCCCGCATTCGGAACGTACGCGTGGTGGTCAAACCGCTGACGCTGACGGAGAACTCCTACGTGATTGCGTACAGCACGGACGAGTCGGAGAACGTGCGGATGGAGCATGCGCGCCGCGACTTCGTGGCGAACGTCTCGCACGAGCTGAAGACGCCGGTGGGTGGGATGGCGCTGCTCGCGGAGGCGCTGCTGCAGGACCCGGATGACCCGGAGATGGTGGACTACTTCGGCACGAAGGTGCTGAAGGAGGCCCACCGGATGGGCGACATGATCACGGACCTGATTTCGCTGTCGAAGCTACAGGGTGCGGAGGCGTTGCCTGAGATGTCGCCGGTGAGCCTCGACGAGGTGATTGACGACGCCATCACCCGCAACCACGTCACCGCCGAGGGCCGCAACATCGACCTGATCCGTGGGGAACCCACCGGGATTACGGTGATGGGGGACCAGTCGCTGCTGACGTCCGCGGTGAGCAACCTGGTGTCGAACGCCATTAACTACTCGCCGGACGGCCAGCCGGTGAGTATTACGCAGCAGGTGCGTATGTCCGGGAAGCAGAAGGTGGCGCTTGTGCGCGTCACTGACCGGGGGATCGGAATTGCGCTGGAGGATCAGAAGCGCGTGTTTGAGCGTTTTTACCGCGTCGATAAGGCGAGGTCTCGCTCGACTGGGGGGACTGGCCTAGGTTTAGCCATCGTGAAGCACGTGGCGCAAAACCACGGGGGTACTATCAGAGTGTGGTCGCGCCCGGGGACCGGGTCGACTTTCACGCTCGAGTTGCCGATGTAGCTTTTGCAGGAGGGTTTCCCTAACCGTGTCTACGAAGATCCTGATCGTTGAAGATGAAGAGTCCCTGGCGGATCCGCTGTCGTATCTGCTGGAAAAGGAGGGCTTTTCCACGGTGTGGGCGGCCGACGGCCCCGCGGCGCTCGAGGCGTTCGAGGCCAACGAGGTCGATCTTGTCCTGTTGGACCTGATGCTGCCGGGCATGAGCGGCACGGATGTGTGCCGGAAGCTGCGCGCGAGTTCGTCGGTGCCGATCATTATGGTCACGGCGCGCGATTCGGAGATCGATAAGGTGGTGGGCCTCGAGCTCGGCGCGGATGACTACGTGACCAAGCCGTACTCGACTCGCGAGCTCATTGCGCGCATCCGGGCGGTGCTGCGCCGCGGCGGGGAGTCGGCGGCGGAGGAGGCAGAGCCGAGCCGCGACGTACTCATCGGCGGCCGCGTCACCATGGACGTCGAGCGCCACAGTGTGCTTGTCGACGGCCAACCAGTCCGCATGCCGCTCAAGGAGTTCGACCTCCTGGAGTACCTGATGCGCAACGCCGGTCGGGTGCTTACGCGTTCCCAGCTCATCGACATGATCTGGGGCGCTGACTACGTCGGCGACACCAAGACCCTGGATGTACACGTGAAACGGCTGCGTTCGAAGATTGAGGAGGAGCCGTCGAAGCCGAAGCAGCTGGTGACGGTGCGCGGCCTGGGCTACAAGTTCGAGGCCTGATCGCTGGCCGGGTGCGTGGTCTTCGCCTCACGGGGGAGTTTCGCGCGGGCGGCGCAGTGCGCGGCGAGGACCTCGTAGGGTTTCTCGCCGATGAGCTGCTGTAGCTCCTGCTTCATCGACTGCCACACGGGTGTACCGCCGGTGTGGCAGGCGGGCGCGTCGGTGCACCACCAGTCGAAGTCTTCGCCGCCGCCGCCCCACTGGCGCCGGTCGTACTCGCCGATGGTGGTGCGCAGGATCTCCTGGCCGTCGGCGCGTTCCTCCCACGAGTCCTCCCGGGAAAACGGGACCTGCCAGCACACTTCCGGCTTGGAGCCGATGATGTTGCGGCCCTCCGCCATCGCCCACTGGTGCAGGGAACAGCCCGGGCCGGTCTCGGCGCCGTTGCGGTTGGCGAAGATGCAGGCGCCATCCACCACGCGCGTCTTGATGTGTGGGCCGTCGTCCTCTTCTTCGGTGTCGTCCCACTCCAGCCAGGGCTCGAGGACGGTGGGGTCGGCGGCCGCGATGTAGGAATCGACATCGCGGGGGCGCAGCTGCCAGTACTTCGCAGGCATCTCGGCGACCGCATTATAAAGGTCATCCCGGTCCGTTTCGTCGGAGAGGTACGCGCCGTGGATGCAGCAGCCGACAACGGAGAAGTCCTCATCAATCCCGTGGCACTGCGGCGTGCCAAACCGGCACGACCAGGTGGATTCCACCCACGTCAGGTCGATGCTGAAGTAGTGCAGCGGGTCCTCCGGGTGCATGAACACGAACCATTCGCGGGGGAAGTCGGTGGGCACTTCGCGTCCCGCGAGGATCGAGCGGCCGGCGGGGGATTCGGCGGGGAATCCGAGAAAAACTGGTTGATTCACACCAACACACCGTAGACGCACTACGCTGAGGGTGTGCGATTAGGTGTATTAGACGTAGGCAGTAATACGGTGCATCTCGTGGGGGTAGATGCCCGCAGCGGTGGCCGCCCCACCCCGATGAGTGACTGGAAGCAGCCGCTCCGGCTCGTCGAACTCCTCGACGACGAGGGCAATATTGAACCTCGGGGCGTCGACAAGCTTGTCGACGCCGTGGGGGAAGCCGCAGGTCTAAGCAGCAAGCTGAAGTGCGAGGAGTTCCTCGCCTTTGCGACGTCCGCCGTGCGCTCGGCGACGAACTCCGAGGATGTGCTGAAGAAGGTTGAGAAGAAAACCGGCGTGCGCCTCGAAGTCCTCTCCGGCGAGGAGGAGGCGCGGCTGACGTTCCTCGCGGTGCGCCGCTGGTACGGGTGGTCCGCCGGGCGCATCACCAACCTGGACATCGGCGGCGGCTCCCTGGAGATGTCCACCGGCACCGAAGAAAGCCCCGACCTGGCCGTGTCCCTCGACCTGGGCGCCGGGCGGCTCACCCACGAGTGGTTCGAATCCGACCCGCCCGAGCGCAAAAAGATCAACCTTTTGCGCGACTACATCGACGCTGAACTCGCCGGGCCCGCCCGGGAGTTCCACGCGCTGGGGGAGGCGGGGCTGGCCGTCGGCACCTCGAAGACGTTCCGCTCCCTCGCCCGGCTAACCGGCGCTGCACCCTCCTCAGCTGGGCCTTTCGTGAAGCGAACCCTCACCGCGCCGGGCCTGCGCCAGCTCATCGCATTCATCTCCCGCATGACCGCAGCCGACCGTGCGGAGCTCGAAGGCATCAGCGCCGACCGCTCACACCAGATCGTTGCGGGTGCCCTAGTTGCAGAGGCTGCCATGCGAGCGCTTAAGCTTGATAAGTTAGAGATCTGTCCATGGGCGCTACGAGAAGGCGTGATCCTCCGTTGGATCGACCAAGGGCATGACTTAGGAGATGACGAAGGAGACAACGACTGATGTCTGAGGACAAGCAGCTGACGGTTGCGGAGCTCCTCGCCCGGGCCCAGAAAACCAACCCGGACGTGGGTAAGCGTCCCCGCCGACGCCGCAGCTTGGAGGAAGGCGGCGTCTCGGTCGCGGAGCTGACCGGCTCCTTCAAGGCTGTCGACGCCCGCCCGGCCGAAGCGAAGCACTCCAGCGTGCCACTCGACGCACCAGCCGAACCAACACCAGCGAAGCCTGCGGCTGAAAAGGCAGAGACTGCAGCTGAGAAGCCCGCTGCAAAGCCTGCGGTTCCGGCCGAGAAGCCGGTTGACCCGCCCGCGCCTGCGCCTGCCGCGCAGAAGGCCAGCCCTTCCGAGGACGAAACGACGCAGATCCGCGTCGTGGAGGACACCAACGAGCCAGCGCAGCGCACCAAGCTTGAGGTGGCTGAGAAGCCCGCCGAGGAAGACGCGCTCGACCTCTTCGACGATGAGCATGCTGAGGATGTGGACGTCGAAAAGACTGAAGCCGCCGAGGTCGCCGAAATCGATGACGACGGCGCCGTCAACCCCATCATGCTGGTGCTCTTCGTGTTCATCGGCGTGGTTCTGGGCGTGCTCGGGTTCATGCTGTTCAGCTGGATCTGGGCGAACCTGGCAACCGCACTCGCAGCCATCCTGGGCGCCGCCGCTGTTGCGGGCGTCGTCTTCGGTGTGCGCGCGATGCACACTGGCCGCGATGGTCTGACCATGACGCTCGCGGGCGTTGCCGCCCTGGTCATGGCGTTCGGCCCGGCCCTGCTCTAAGGGCGTTTTCCACCACAGTGCCCCCGTGGCGCTAGTGTGTGGTGCATGGAAAAAATCGCAATCATTGGCGTTGGCAATATCGGCGAGGCCCTGCTGCAGGGGCTGATCGCCTCAAAGGTTGAACCGCACCACCTCATTGCCACCTGCCGCTCCGAAGAGCGCGTGAGTGCGCTCGCCGAGCGCTACGCCATCCAGGCCACGACGGACAACGTCGAGGCCGCCGCCGACGCCGACGTTGTCTTCCTGTGCGTCAAACCCAACCAGATCATTGACGTGATCGGGGAGATCGCGGAGACTGTCGCGAGCAATTCGGTGCCCACCGTGCTCGTCTCGATGGCCGCCGGCGTCGACATCGCCGACATGGAAGAGGCAATCTCGTCCGCGGGCACTCCGATCATGCGCGTGATGCCCAACACCCCGATGCTCGTGGGCAAGGGCGTGCTCGCCGTCTCCGCCGGCCGCTATGTGGAAGACGAGCAGCGGGAGGCCGTCGAAAAGCTGTTGACGTCCGCGGGCCGCGTCGTCGCCGTCCCCGAAAAGGCAATGCACGCCGTCACCGCGCTCTCGGGCTCGGGGCCCGCCTACTACTTCCTGCTCACCGAAGCACTTATCGACGCCGGCGTTGCCCTCGGACTGCCCCGGGACCTCGCTACGGAACTGGCCACCCAAACCTGCGCCGGCGCCGGAGCGCTCCTGGACCAGCACCCCGACCCCGTTGGCCTGCGTGCCGCCGTCTCCTCACCGGGCGGCACCACCGTCGCCGCAATCCGGGAACTCGAGGAGTCCGGCCTACGCGCCGCGATCTACCGCGCCACCGACGCCTGCGCGACGCGCTCCGAAGCTTACTGAGCCGATTGCGCCGGTTGCGCCGGTTGTGCCGGTTGTGCCACAGCAGTCACCGCTTTCACACCAGATACGGGGTGTTTCTCCAGGCACTTTGAAAAATTATCGGCACATGAGTCGCATTAGGCCCAGTGTTCACGATAAGGTTGTTTGAAGCACGTGCGTGTTTCGTCCTGCAGGAGGGGAAGCCTGCAGCGCGACCGTGCTGAAGGGTTTATGAATTAATGGCAAATGAAGATAAAGGCAAGTTCTTAACCGTCGCTGAAGTCGCCGAAATTATGCGCGTCTCCAAGATGACGGTCTACCGCTTGTTGCACTCGGGTGAGCTGCCGGCAGTACGCGTCGGCCGCTCCTTCCGCGTCAACGAAACGGCGGTCAGTGAGTACCTTGAATCCTCCGTGTACGACGTCGGATAAATAGCACTCACCTTGCCCGAACCTTTTTGAGTGCCAAACACCTTGGTTGTATGCTTACACCCATTGCGTGCACCCCGGGTGGATGCCGGCACGTCAAGAACGTACTACGAAGAAACGAGGAAGCCTTATGGGTTCAGTGATTAAGAAGCGCCGCAAGCGTATGTCCAAGAAGAAGCACCGCAAGATGCTTCGCCGCACGCGTGTTCAGCGTCGTAAGCTTGGCAAGTAAGCTTTTGCAGCGCCCGCACCACATGGTTGGAGCGGGCGTTTTTTCATGCGTGTGGCTCGCGCTCCATACCGGTGAGCGAGCGAATTAGCCTGGGGAAATGCGGTTGTGGGCGTGGCTAAAACCCAAATGGTAGTAACAGGATTGTAGTAATCCGCTTTTTGGCTCCAATTTCGGGGATTACTACATTCCTGTTACTACACTTTGCAGGTCAGGCGGGTGTTCGGGCGGGTGGAGTACCCCGAAATTGCGAAAAGTTCCTCGGATTTCTGTGATCGCGGGAACTTTTTGATGTGGGTGGAGGTTGGGGCACGAAACACCTGAACGGTGTTCAATTGCGGTCTACACTGATGCGTACTTACAACACGTCCCCGCACTGAACGGAGCGCATTACCATGACCGACATCCTCGACATCGCACGCGAAAAAGCCCTTGAGCGGGGCGAAGGCCTGAACAAGGAAGAGCTCCTGCAGATCCTCACCATCGAGGACGATCGCCTGACGGAACTGCTCGACCTTGCCCATCAGGTTCGCATCAAGCACTGTGGCGTCGACGTCTCCCTGGAGGGCATCATCTCCCTGAAGACTGGCGGCTGCCCCGAGGACTGCCACTTCTGCTCCCAGTCCGGACTGTTCGAGTCCCCGGTCCGTGCCGTCACCCTGAATATCGACGAGCTCGTGGAGGCCGCGAAGCAGTCCGAGAAAATGGGCGCCTCCGAGTTTTGTATTGTCGCCGCCGTGAAAGGCCCGACGCAGGACCTGCTGGACCAGGTCGCGGCGGCGGTGACTGCCATTCGGGAGGAGGTGGACATCTCTATTTCTGCCTCGCTTGGCATTCTGACCCGTGAACAGGCGCGCCAACTCGCGCAGATGGGCGTGTCCCGCTATAACCACAACTTCGAAACCGCTGAATCCTTCTTCCCGAACGTGGTCACCACCCACACTTGGCAGGAGCGCAAGGACACTCTCGAGCACGTGCTCGCTGAGGGGATGGAGACCTGCTGTGGCGGGATCATTGGTCTGGGGGAGACGATTGAGCAGCGGGCTGAGTTCGCCACGCAGCTTGCCGAGATCCAACCACACGAAGTGCCGATGAACTTCCTCGACCCTCGCCCTGGCACCCCGTTCGCCGACCGGCCACTCGTCCCGCAGGGGGAGGCGCTTCGGGCCGTCGCCGCGTTCCGCTTGGCTATGCCCACAACCCAGCTGCGCTTCGCCGGTGGCACCGAGCTCGCCCTTGGCGACGACGGCACCGAAGCCGGCCTGATGGGCGGCGCGAACGCCATCATCGGCGGTAATTACCTGACCACGTTTGGCCGTCCGATCGAGAAGGACCGCGACGCCGTGGACCGCGTCCTCGACGGGAGCTCCCGGCCGCGCATCAACCTGGGTATTACACCCGTCGGCCAGAAGGTGAACTCCGGCCACGGCATCCTCTACGACACGATCAAGTCACTCTGATGCGCATTCCAGACAACACCGATCTTGCCGACGCCATCCTCTCTGGCGACATCGCCTGGCCCCTCGACCCGGCCCGCCCCTACGACGCGCCACGTATCTGCCCGCTGTGTCAGCGGCGGATGGTGGTGAAGATTTCGCCGATGGCGTGGTCGGCGGCATGCTCCCGCCACGGATTGCTGCGTTCGGAGTGGCTTGAGCGGTGATGCCCGCACCAAAAAACTACCGTCGACGCAGCGCCACCACGCCAGCCGCGACACCGGCAGCGAGCGCGCCGCCCGCCAGAGCGCCGAGGGCCGGGAGCATGTACCGGCGTAGGGAGCGGTAGTCCTCGATGGTCCAGCCTTGGCCTGTCGCGTAGCGGCGCAGCGCACGGTCAGGGTTGATGGCGACGGGGTTGCCGACCATGGACAGCATCGGCAGGTCGTTGATGCTGTCGGAGTAGGCGGTGCACTTTTCCAGGTCGAGCTTCTGAATCGCGGCCAGTGCCGCCACGGCGTGCTGCTTGCCGGGGCCGTGGAGGATGTCGCCGACGAGGCGGCCGGTGAACTTGCCGTCTTCCTCTTCGGCGACGGTGCCGAGGGCACCGGTGAAGCCGAGGCGTTCCGCGAGCGCCTGGCCGATTTGGACCGGGGTGGCGGAGACCAGCCAGACTTGTTGGCCTTGGGCGATGTGGCGGGACGCGGCGTCGATAGTTGATTGGTAGGTCTTGTCGAGCATTTGGCGGTCGACGATTTCGGCGCAGAGCTCTTTGAGCTGCTCGACGTTCTTGCCTTTGACTACTTGGAGGGCCTGCTCGCGGCCTTTGGCGATGTCTTTGGCGCTTTCGGAGCCGGAGACGCGGTAGCGGATTTGCTTGGTCAGCGCGGGGAGGAGCTCGCGAAGGGTGATGAAGCGCTGCTTGGCCAAGCCTTTGGCCAGCAGGATGAGCGAGGAGCCCTGGATGAGGGTGTTGTCGATGTCGAAGAACGCGGCCGCCTCGGTGTCTTGGGGGACGTCGGGGTCGGGCTGGGTGATTTTCTCCCGGCCGGCGGTTTTGAAGGCGCCGCCGACGGAGTCGACGCCGGTGGCGAATTCTTCGATGCTGATGCCGAAGGTTTCTTCGATGGCGGCGGCTGCGGCGGCGTTACCGGCGGTGCGCTGGGATTCGGCGTCGAGAGGTGGGAGGGCAACTTCTTCGAGGAAGCGGCGAAGGTTGCCTTGGGTGAGTGACCATTGGGCCAGGAGTTCTTTGTGGTCGGACATTGCCAGCGAGCCTTTCACCGTGTGGCAGACGTGATAGCTTGTATCGTAAACAAGATTGGCGGAGAGATGAAACAGGTTGAACTGATGGTGCGCGCGACCTGCGGGTCGTGCGAGCGGGTGGCTGCGCAGATCGCCCCGGTGGTCGAGCAGTGCGGTGCGCAGCTCACGCTTGTAGATGTCGACGCCTCTCCGTCGCTCAACGCCGAGTTCGGGGATCGCGTCCCGGTTGTGGTGATTGATGGGGACGAGTTCGCGTGTTGGGAAGTGGATAACGCGGACCTGGCCGAGGCGCTGTCAGAGTGACGCGCTATCCTTTGGTTTGATTCACGGCTGACTGGAGGGATTGAGTGAGTGTTCTCGTTGTAGGGATGTCGCACCGCTCGGCGCCCGTTGCGTTGTTGGAACGCTTGAGTATGGATGATGCGGTGCAGCATTCGGCGGCGTCGGCGCTGGTGGAGCGCCCGTCGTTGTCTGAGGCGATGATCATTTCGACGTGTAACCGGCTGGAGGTGTACACGGTTGCCAACGCGTTCCATGCGGGTGTGCAGGATGTGTTGGCGGTGCTGGCGGAGGTCTCCGGGGTGAGTGAGGCGGAGCTGCGCGGCTACCTGTACGTGCGGTATTCGGACGCGGCTGCGGAGCACTTGTTGACGGTCGCCTCCGGCCTGGATTCCATGGTGGTGGGGGAGCAGCAGATCATCGGGCAGGTGCGGACTGCGTATACGCACGCGGCGGAGCAGGGCACGGTGGGCCCGGCGTTGCATTCATTGGCGCAGTCGGCGTTGCATACGGGCAAGCGTGTGCACACGGAGACGTCGATTGATGATGCCGGCGGCTCGATGGTGACCTTCGCGCTGGATACGGCGATGGAGACGATGGGGGTGGACACGCTGGAGGGCCAGACTGCGCTGGTGTTGGGGGCTGGTGCGATGAGCTCGTTGGCGGCGACGCATTTGGGCAAGAGGGGCGTCGATAAGTTGATTATTGCGAACCGCACTCGCTCGCGCGCGGAGCGGTTGGCGGAGCATGCCCGGGAGGCCGGGGTGGCTGCGGAGGTCGTGGACTTTAATGCGCGCGCGGGGGCGTTGGGGCGTGTGGATATTACGGTGTCGGCGACGGCGTCGGATGGGTTTACCATTTCGGGCGAGGACATTTCGGGGCCGACGATGCTGATTGACTTGTCGCTGCCGCGCGATATTGACAATTCGGTGCTGGAGCACGAGGGCGTGCACTTGATCAACATCGAGTACCTGCACGAGCAGCTGCACAACGCGGACTCGGAGGACTCGAAGGCGCTGCAGGCCGCGGAGGCGATCGTGGCCGAGGAGGTGCAGGCGTTTAGCTCCGAGCAGCGGGTGCGCGAGGTGGCGCCGGCGGTGGCGCAGCTGCGCCGGGTTGGGTCGGAGATTTCGCAGGAGGAGCTGGCGCGGTTGCGCAAGCGCCTTCCTGACCTGCGCGAAGAGGACTTCCAGCAGGTGGCGCGGTCGGTGAAGCGTGTGGTGGATAAGCTGCTGCATAAGCCGACAGTGAAGATTAAGGAGCTGGCGGCGAGCTCGGACTCGATTAGCCTGGAGACCGCCGTTGAGGAGCTGTTTGGGGTGCGCCCCGTATCGGCTGCTACTGATATGGACCGGTTGCCGAGTCCCGACGAGTTGAAGTTGAAGGAGTCGTAATTTACATGCTGAAAATTGGTACGCGGGGTTCGCACTTGGCCACGACGCAGGCGGGTCACATGCGTGATGCCCTGATCGCGCACGGTTACCCGTCTGAGCTGCACATTGTGAAAACTGCCGGGGATGTTTCCCACGCGCCGGTGGAACGCATCGGCGTCGGCGTGTTTACGTCTGCGCTTCGCGACGCCCTCTTCGACGGCGAGGTGGACGTCGCCGTGCACTCCTTTAAGGACTTGCCGACGGCCCCAGAGCCCCGCACCTATCTGATCGTTCCGGAGCGCGAAGACCACCGCGAGGCACTCATCGCCCGCGACGGCCTGACGCTGGACACGCTGCCGAAGGGTGCGAAGGTGGGCACCTCGGCGCCGCGCCGTGTTTCCCAGCTGCGCGCGCTGCGTCCTGACCTGGAGATCCTCCCGCTGCGAGGCAACATTGAGACGCGCATGGGCCGGGTGGAAAGCGGCGAGATGGACGCGATTGTCCTGGCGTATGCGGGCTTGGTCCGTGGTGGGTTCGCGGACCGCGCCACCCAAGTCTTCGATGCTGAGGTGTTCATGCCCGCCCCGGCGCAGGGTGCGCTGGCGGTGGAGTGCCGCGTCGACGACACCGCGCTGCGTGAGGGCCTGGACAAGCTGTTGGACGCAGATTCTTTTGCGTGCGCGGCGGCGGAGCGTCAGGTGCTGGCGACTTTGGAGGCAGGCTGCACGGCCCCGGTTGCGGCGCACGCGACCATCGCTGACGGCACCATTACCTTGCGGGCGGGGGTATTCGCCCTGGATGGCTCCAAACAGCTGATTGAGGAGGCTTCAGGTAAGGACGCCCGTGAGCTGGGAACACAGCTTGCGCAGACGCTGATTGGCCGCGGGGCGGCAGAAATTATGCAGTAAGTTTTCAGACTGGTTTTGAAACAGGTTTTGAAACACGGCGTATGCAAATTAAGGTGTAACTACCATACGTCCAATCGTCTCGGTGTATAGGGGTCCCTTTGGGGCTCGCTGTACGCCGGGACACTTCTTTACGCCTTATACAAGACCAGAAAAGACCATTTTGATGACACTGCCCTCAATCACGCCCCAGCCGGGGAAGGTGATCTTCGTCGGTGCCGGACCTGGCAATCCCGATTTGCTGACGATTCGCGCTCGCCAGGTGATGGAACGCAATTCTATCGCGTTGGTGGAACCGGATGTTCTTGAGGGTGTCCGAAACGTTCTTGCCGCAGCGTGCGCGGTGCCGCAGGAGAAGATCGACGCTGCTGAGGCGCAGTACGAGGCGATGTGTGCGGAGGCGAAGGCCTCGGGGGCGCGGCGCCGCCCGCCGAAGCCTGCGGACCCGACCGCGGCTGAGGTTGAAGAGGTGCCGCTTGGCACGGACGATATTGTTGCGCGGTTGCGCTCGGCGCTGCAGGCGGCGGCCGAGGTGATCCGCAAGGGGGATGACGGTGACGGGGATGTGATCCGTCTGGTCAGCGGGAACCCGCTGACGCGCGATGCGGTGCGGGAGGAGATCGCCGCGGTGGCGGCCGCCGGCCTGGAGTTCCAGATTGTGCCGGGGATGTCGCTGCCGTCGACGGTGCCGTCCTTTGCGGGTATCGCGCTTGGTTCAACGTATACGGAAGCAGATCTGGCGAACGGGCCGGTGGACTGGGACCAGTTGTCGCAGGCGCCGCAGCCGTTGGTGTTGCAGGCGGTGCGCGAGCAGCTGCCGGAGATGGCGTTGCAGTTGATGCAGCGCGGGTTCCCGGGTGAGCTGGCGTGCAGCGTCACGGCCAACGGAACGACGCGGCTGCAGCGCACGGTCGATGCGACCCTGGAGACCCTGGCAACCATGGACTCGGTGACGGCGGATCTGCCTGGTTCTTTGGTGGTGACGCTCGGTACTGTGAATGATGATCGATCGAAGTTTTCGTGGTGGGAAAACCGTCCTTTGTACGGGTGGCGAGTGCTGGTGCCGCGTGCGAAGGAGCAGGCGGAGGCGATGAGCAGCCGCCTGGCGTCGTACGGGGCGATCCCGCAGTCGGTGCCGACGATTTCTCTGGAGCCACCGCGCAACCCGGCGCAGATGGACCGCGCGATTAAGGGCATCGTGGAGGGCCGCTACCAGTGGGTGGTGTTCACCTCGACGAACGCTGTGCACGCGGTGTGGAAGAAGTTCGAGCAGCTTGGCTTGGACGCCCGCGCGTTCGCGGGTGTGCACCTGGCGGCGGTCGGCCGCAAGACGGCGGAGGCGCTGCGCGCGCTAGGGATGAGCCCGGAGCTGCTGCCGCACCGCACGAAACAGAACGCCGCTGGCCTGGTGGAGGTGTTCCCCGAGTACGTCGAGGACATCGACCCGGTCTCGCGGGTGCTGCTGCCGCGGGCGGACATCGGAACGAACGTGCTGGTGGATGGCCTGATTGAGAAGGGCTGGGACGTCGAGGACGTCGTGGCGTACCGCACGGTGCGCGCGGCCCCGCCAGCTCCTGAAGTACGCGACATGATCAAGACCGGCGGGTTTGACGCGGTCTGTTTCACGTCCGGCTCGACGGTGCGCAACCTGGTTGGCATCGCAGGCAAGCCGCACCAGCGCACGATCATCGCGTGCATCGGCCCAATGGCGGCTGAGGCAGCGCGCGAGCAGGGGCTGCGTGTCGACGTCGTACCAGAGGTTGCGGACGTGCCGTCGCTGGTGGACGCGCTTGCCGAGCACGTCGCCGCCCTGCGGGCAGCTGGGGAGCTGCCGCCGCCGCGGAAGAAGCGGAGGGCGCGTCGGAAACCGGCGTTATGATGTAGCACATGACTACATATCATCTTCCACGCCGTCCACGTCGCCTCCGCCAGAATCCTGCGATTCGGCAGCTCACCGCGGAGACGCGACTGGCTCCGGCCGATTTTATTTTGCCGTTGTTCGTGGCTGATGGCATCACCGAACGCCGAGAGATTGCCTCCATGCCGGGCGTGTACCAGCACACCACGGACACCCTGAAGGCGATCTGCCACGAGGCACTCGAGGAGGGGATCCGCTGCGTGGACCTCTTCGGCGTGCCGCTCGACGAGGATAAGGACGCCACGGGTTCCGTCGCGTGGGACCCGGAGGGCATCCTGAACCGCAACGTGTGTGCGCTGCGCGAGGAGTTCGGCGAGGACCTGCTGATTATGGCCGATACCTGCCTGGATGAGTTCACGGACCACGGGCACTGTGGTGTAGTGGGCGTCGATAAGTATGGCAATCAGGTGGTGGATAACGATGCAACCTTGGACCTCTACCGCGATATGGCGCTGTCGCAGGCTGCCGCGGGCGCGCACATCGTGAGCCCGTCGGGGATGATGGACGGGCAGATCGGTGTGATCCGCGAGGCACTCGACGCCGAGGGCTACCAGGACGTGGCCATCATGGCGTACTCGGCGAAGTACGCGTCGAAGTTCTTCGGGCCGTTCCGCGACGCGGTCGGCTCCTCCCTGAAGGGCGACCGCCGCACGTACCAGCAGGACCCGGCGAACGCGCGCGAGTCCCTGCTCGAGACCGAGCTCGATATTGAGGAAGGCGCGGATTTCGTCATGGTCAAGCCTGCGCTGCCGTACCTGGATGT
The DNA here is from genome assembly GCF_030228725.1 of Corynebacterium sp. UMB10321. NCBI lineage: Bacteria > Bacillati > Actinomycetota > Actinomycetes > Mycobacteriales > Corynebacteriaceae > Corynebacterium > Corynebacterium sp. UMB10321. The sequence continues at coordinate 178,012 of NZ_JASOZC010000001.1, forward strand.
GCTCAGCCGCGTGGCGGACATGTCGCCGGTGCCGGTGGCGGCGTACCAGGTTTCGGGCGAATACGCGATGATGGTGGCCGCTGGCCAAAACGGTTGGATCGATTTCGAGGCGACCATGATGGAGTCGCTGACCTCTATCAAGCGTGCTGGCGCGGACCAGATTTTGACGTACTACGCAATCGAGGGCGCGCGTGCGCTGAAGGAGCTTCATGGCTAACACACCTCCCGCAGCGCAGGCCCCGGCCCTGCCACCGAGACACCGGAAGGACGAGCCGACGCAGCAACAGCCCGAGGCGGTGCGCTATCTCCTCGGCGCGTGGGCAGTGATGATCCTCGGTGAGCTCCTGCACCAGATCCTCGCCGTGGTGGTGACGGTGCTCGACCCGGCTGCGCTGCGCGAGGCGGCGAAGCAGGCCGCGAAGAACCAGTCGGAGGCGCTGCCGGAGAACATGATGCAGGCGAGCATGTACGCCACGGTTGTGCTGATGGCGTTGCTGCAGCTGGGCATCATCGTGGTGTTTTGCCTGGCGCTGCGCTCAGTGCAGCGCCGCGGAAAGTGGATGCTCAACGCCACGCGGGTGCTGCAGGTCTTCTCGGTCTTCTTCGCGGTGCGCGTGCTCACGCTCTTCTTGATGACGCCCGCTGCGACTAAAGTGCCGGTTGCGCTGTTCGCCGTCGACGGTGCGGTGCAGATCGTGGTCGGTGTGGCGGGAGCATTGGGGCTGTTCTATGCTTCCCGGAAGGAATCGCAGGACTATCTGCGTCCGGCTGAGCAGTAGCAGCAGTAGGGAAGAAGTGGAGTAACGGCGCATGGCTGATAATGTGACGCGCTCAATTGACGACGCCCGCCTGGCGGCCAAGGACGCCGGGTTCGACCCGGACTCGCGCCACTCCGAGGACAGCAACGGCAACCCGTTGCGCCCCCACGCTTCCTACGCGTTCGAGCTCGAGGGCCTGGAGGACGGCGCGCAGCTGCGCGACATCGAGGAGGCCCTCGAAGAGCTGCCAGGCGTGCAGGCGCGCCTGGTGTACCCGACGAAGATGGCGTGGGTGACCGCGCCGGACACCACGGCACCGCACACGATCGCCGAGGTGATGCAGCGCTTCGGGGTGGAGGTGCAGCTGACGGATTCGACGCTGCGCCGCCGCGCCCAGGGGCATTCGGTGGTGGATCACACGCTGCCGCGGCGTGGCACGCGCGGCATGTCCGGCCGGATGCGCCGGATGAAGGAACACGAGCAGCGCTCCCTGCGCACGGCGCGCGCGAGCGGGTTCGTGCGCACTGCCCGACGGCGCCGCGGCATGATGCGTGGCCAGGACGTACTGTTTACCGCCCGCGACTTGGTCACGCCGCTTCGCATGTGGATCGCTATTGTGCTGAGCATCCCGGTCGTCCTGATGGCGTACGTGCCGCAGTTCCAGTTCCCGGGCTGGCAGTGGTGTTCGTTGGCGTTGTCCACGCCGGTCGCACTGTGGTGCGCGTTCCCGTTCCACCGCGCGATGCTTGGTGGCGTGCGCCGCGGGATTTCCGCGCTGGACGGCGCGAGCTCGATCGCGATTTTGGCCGCTTGGCTGTGGTCGCTGGTCGCGGTGGTGCTGACGTCCGCTGGGCAGATCGGCTGGACTACCAGTAGTGGCTGGGTGCCGCACCAGATGGGCCACGACGTTGAGATCTTCTTCGAGGTCTCCTGCGCCGTGACCACGTTGTTGCTGGTGGGACGCTACTTCACCATGCGCGCTCGCCCCCGCCTCATGGAGGATTTGCAGGCCCGCAACCCTGATCCGGACGCGGTGTACAAGGTGGTGCGTCGTTCGCGGGCGGGCAACGTGACGGAGGAAGACTTCCCGGCAGTCGAGCTGAACAAGGGGGATGACGTCTACGTCCACGCGGGCGAGATCATCCCTGCCGACGGCGAGGTGGTCGGCGGCTCTGGCGTGTTGAACCCCCAGATTATCGACGCCCGCGAGCCTTCCGAGGTGAAAGTCGGCTCAACGGTGCGCGCCGGGTCGGTGCTGCGCAGCGGCAAGATCAAGATGCGCGTGGAGCGCGTCGGACACACCACCCGCCTGGGCGCGGTGGAGCGCTGGGTGGACGCGGTGCTGCGCCACCAGAACGAGGCCACGTTGATGTCCACGCGCGCGGCGGGCCTGCTCATCCCGGCGGCCTATGCGCTGGCTATCTTAGATTTTGGGCTGTGGGTGCTGCTGACCGGCAACTACAATGCTGGCTTTTCCACGGCGTTGGCCATCCTGGTGGTGGTGGCGCCGGTGGCGCTGGCGATTTCGCCTTCGCTGGCGATCCGCCTCGGCATTGAGTCGGCGGTGCGAAACGGCATCCTGATCCGCGACGGCGAAACCTTCCGCGCGTTGGAGTCGACGGACACGGCCGTGTTCAACCGCGTGGGCACCCTTGTCAAGCCGCAGATGACGGTGGAGACCGTCACCGCGGAGCGCGGCGAAAGCCCGGAGATGGTGATGCGCGTGGCGGGTGCGCTGTCGGTGGAGTCCAACCACCCGTCGGCACGCGCGATGGTGAAGGCGGCGCGTGAGGCGCGCGATGGGCGCACGAAGAGCGCCGATGTGCCGTCGTGGATCGAGATGAGCAACGAGGAAATCACGCCCGGCGGCGAGTTCCGCGGCCGCCTCACCTTGACCTACGGCGACGAGGACGAGGACCGCACCGAGTCCTTCGACGCCTGCCTGTGGCGCCCCACGAACCTGTCCCAGCTGCACGGCCGCCTCGCGATGGCCGCGACCGCCGGAGGCACCCCTGTAGTGGTGCGCTGGCGCGGCAAGGACCGCGGCGTGATCACCCTCTACGACCCCGCGAAGGACGACGCCCACGAGGCCATCAACCGCCTGGAACAGATGGGCGTAGAGACGGTGATGCTCACCCGCGATACCTACCCGGTGGCCCGCCGCTTTGCCGACTTTTTGGGTATGTCCAACGTGCTCGCCGGCATTACCGCGCCGGACAAGCCGGGGGCGGTTCGCGCCATCCACACGAAGGGCGCCACGGTTGCCATGATCGGTGACGCCACCGCGCTTCCCACTATCAAGGTGGCGGACGTCGGCCTGCTCTACGCCACCGACGACATTATCGACGCCCAGTCCTCCACCATCGCCCGCGCCTGCAACGCCGTGCTGATCCGCGACGACGTCTCCGCCGTCCCGCAGCTCATCGCGCACGCGCGCCGCGTGTGCCACATCATCGACTACAACATGATCTTCGCCTGGGCGTACAACTCCACCGCGATCGTGCTTGCCGCGATCGGCGTGCTGCCCCCGGTGGGGGCCACGCTGCTCATGCTCGGCAGCTCGCTCGTGATTGAGGCGCACTCCTCGCGGGCAAATCATTTTCCCACCTAAACCGCAACGGCGGTAGGGTGGGAGACTATGACCAGACGCGACCTTTCTTCTGCCCCGTTCATTGAGGCCGCCAACGGCCGCACGCCCTCACGCACCCCGGTGTGGTTCATGCGCCAGGCCGGGCGCTCGCTGCCGGAATACCGCAAAGTCCGTGAAGGCATCTCCATGCTGGACTCCTGCTTCATACCGGAGCTCCTCGCCGAGATCACGATGCAGCCGGTGCGCCGCCACGACATGGATGCGGCGATTCTCTTTTCCGATATCGTCGTGCCGCTGAAAGCGGCGGGTATCGGCGTGGAGATCGTGCCGGGCCGCGGCCCAGTGATGGAGAAGGCGATTACGACGAAAGAGGACGTCGATAATTTGCCGGTGCTGGACCACAACGTTGAGGAAGTGGCCAAGGGCATCGAGATGATTCTCGACGAGCTCACCGACACCCAGGCCCTGATCGGCTTTGTCGGCGCGCCGTTTACGCTGGCCAGCTACCTCATCGAGGGCGGGCCGAGCAAGAACCACGAGAAGACGAAGGCCATGATGCACGGCGACCCGGACACGTGGCACGCCCTGATGCGCCGCCTCGTGCCGACCATCAGCGCGTTCCTGCGCACGCAGGTCGACGCCGGCATCGACGCCATGCAGCTCTTCGACTCCTGGGCAGGCTTCCTCACCGAGGCCGACTACCGCGAGCACGTCCTGCCGTACTCCGCCGAGATCCTGAAGGAGGTCGAGGGTGTGATCCCGCGCATCCACTTCGGTGTGGCCACGGGTGAGCTGCTCGGCGCGATGTCGGAGGCGGGTTCCGAGGTGATGGGCGTCGACTGGCGCGTGCCGCTCGACGTCGCCGCGAAGCGCTTCGCGTCCCCGCGCGTGCTGCAGGGCAACCTCGACCCGGCGATGCTCTTCGCTGGCCCCGCCGTGGTGCAGGAGGAAGTGCGCCGCATCAAGGCGGAGGCCGCCCGAGCTATCGACGCAGGCACCGCCACCGGCCACATCTTCAACCTCGGGCACGGCGTCTTGCCGACCACCGATGCAGGCGCCATCACCGACGCTGTCGCAATGATCCACGAAGCATAACGAAGGAGATCCCCATTGAATATCGCCATTGTCGGTGCAGGGCTTGCCGGGCTGACCGCAGCGTTTGAGCTGCGCAACTCCGGCCACACCGTCGACGTCTACGAGGGCAACGACCGCATCGGCGGCAAGCTGTACACCGTTGCGTTCGACGGCGGCCCCACCGATATGGGGGCCGAAGCCTTCATCGCGCGCCGCCCGGAAGCGAAGCAGCTCGTCGAGGAGCTGGGTCTGCAGGACTCGCTGGTCTCCCCGTCGGGGATGCGCTCCCTGCTCTACGTCGACGGTGAGACCCGCGCCATGCCGGCTGGTGGCACGATGGGCATCCCTTCCACCTCCGAGCCGGTCGCGCACCTGGTCAGTGAGGAGACCGCGCGGCGCATCGACACCGAGGCGCAGCGCGAAGGCTTCGAGTGGACCATCGGTGGCGACATGAGCGTCGGCGCCCTGGTCCGCGAGCGCTACGGCGACGACGTCGTGGACAACATCGTCTCCTCCCTGCTTGGCGGGGTGTACTCCTGCACCGCCGACGACCTGGGCGTTCGCGCCACCGTGCCGCAGCTCGCCGCCGAGTTCGACCGCCTGGCCGCCGACGGCCCCGTGCACCTTTCCACGGCGGTCGCCAACTTGGAGGCGGCCCGGAAGAAGGCCGTTGCCGCGGCTGGGTCTTCTGATGCCTCGAAGCCTTCGAAACCGGCACCCATTTTCGCGTCCTTCCGCGAGGGCTACCAGGAACTCTACGAGGCACTCGCGGAGCAGTCCGGCGCAAACATCTACGTTGACGCGTTCATCCCGTCCATCAGCCGCGAGGGCGAGGGGTTCCGCCTCAAGGGTGGCGAGGACACCGTCTACGACCGCGTGCTGTTGGCCACCCCGGCGCCGACGACCGCGCTGCTGCTTCGCGACATCGCCCCCGAGGCCTCCGAAGCGCTTCGCTCCGTCGAGTTGGCGAACTCCGCCGTGGTGGGCCTGCGCTTCGCCACCGACGAGGGCCTGCCGGAGAACTCCGGCGTGCTGGTCAGCACCGATGCGAAGGACGTGCACGCCAAGGCGTTCACGCTTTCGTCGCGTAAGTGGCCGCACCTCGCCGAGCGCGGCGGCGCCCTTGTACGCGCCAGCTTCGGCCGCTACGGCGATAACATCGCCCTGACTGCCAGCGAGGACGACCTCGTGGACTGGGCCCTCGACGACCTGCAGACCATCACCGGCTTCGACGGCCGCGCCGCCGGCGTCGAGGAGATCTTCGTCCAGCGCTGGCTCGGCGGCCTCCCGCGTTACGACGCCACCCACCTGGCCACCGTGGCCAAGGTCCAGGACGCCCTCGCCGGTATCGACGGCGTTGGTGTGACAGGCGCCTGGGTTGCCGGGGTTGGGGTCCCGGCAGTGATCGGCAACGCGCGTCAGGCGGCGCAGGATCTCCTCTAGACGAGCACTTTGCCCTTCTGCTCCGGCAGGACGAACGCCGCCACGGCGGCCACGGTGAACGCCACCGCGAAGACTACGAACACGCTGGCGTGGCCGCCGAAGGACAGGACCGGCGGGACGATCAGCGGCGCCAGGATCGAGCCGACGCGGCCGAAGGCCGCCGCGGCACCCGTGCCGGTCGCGCGGATCTGGGTGGGGTAGAGCTCAGGACCGATGGCGTAGAGGGCACCCCACGCGCCCAGGTTGAACAGGGAGAGCAGGCAGCCTGCGGCGATGATCTGCCAGGGCGCGGTGGCGAACCCGTAGAGCCCCGCCGACACCGCCGACCCAGCCAGGAAGACGACGAGGGTGGTGCGGCGCCCCCAGACCTCAATGAGCCAGCCTGCCAGGGCGTACCCGGGCAGCTGGGCCAGCGTGATGATCAGCGTGAAGCTGAAGGAGCGCACGAGGCTGAAGCCTTGGTCCACAAGCAGGGAAGGGATCCAGGTGAACGCGCCGTAGTAGGCGAGGGAAACGCAGAACCAAACGGTCCAGAACGCGGCGGTGCGGGCGCGCAGTTCGGGGCCCCAAATGTGATGGCTAGAACTTGCATCGGGATCGGTGGTGGTGGCGATGGGTGCGTCGGTAAGTAGTTCGGGCGGGACTTGCTCCTCGAAGCTGCGGACCACTGCCTCTGCTTCCTCGTCGCGGCCGCGCGACTCCAGGAAGCGGACCGATTCCGGCAGCTGCATGCGCACGTACAGTGCGTAGAGCGCAGGCACGGCGCCGAGCGCAAGCCCCCAGCGCCAGCCGTTTTCGCCCTCGGCGACGACGAACGTGCCGATGACCGCCGCCAGGATCCAGCCCGCCGCCCAAAACGCCTCGAGCCAGACCACCATCCGCCCGCGCACCTTCAGCGGCGCGAACTCGCTGACCAGCGTGGACGCGACGGGCAGCTCCGCGCCGAGGCCCAGTCCGGTGAGGAAACGGAAGACGAGCAGGACAGCGACCGACCCGGCGAGCGCTGAAGCGCCCGTGGCCACGCCGTAGATCAGGAGCGTGAGGGCGAAGACCTGGCGGCGCCCCAGCTTGTCCGCGAGCAGCCCGCCGAGGGAGGCGCCGACCGCCATCCCGATGAACCCCACGGACGCGATCCAGCTCGTGGTGGTTTTCTCCAGGTCCCAGTGCACGGCCAGCGCCGCGATGACGAAGGAAACCAGCCCGACGTCCATCGCGTCGAGCGCCCACCCCACCCCCGATCCGACGAGGAGCTTCTTGTGCTTCGGTGTAACCGGCAGCCTATCGAGGCGCTGCGTGCGGGTCAGTGCTGTTTTCATGGGCAAAACCTTAGACCAACCCTGTCGCTTATTTGGGAAAATTACTAAAGTTTCCTGCTAATCTGCCGGTATGAAGAAGCAGCTTGGACTCATGCTCGTTACTACCTGCTCAGCGGCCATGTTGGTGGCCCCGCAGGCCATGGCGGAGGACACCGCCCAGCTCACGGAAGCTCGCTGCGTGGCACTTGTCGACGCGGTGAAGGACGCCACCGCGAAGCAGCGCGATGCGCAGGACCGCGAGCGCGCCACGCAGCAGACGCTCGATGCGGCGCAGCGCGACGTCGCCGCCGCCCAGGAAGAACTCAAGGCAGCAAAGGGCATGGTCGCCGCCGCCCAACGCCTTCTTGACGACGCCACCACCGACCGCACCGCGAAACAGTCCGCAGTGCCCGCCGGCATGACGGCGGAATCTGCACAGCAGGCGCTCGAGGACGCGAAGGCGCGGGCCGCCGAAGCAGCCGCCGCCCTCGAAGCCAGCAAGGCCGAGGCGCAACAGCAGTTCGACCGCGGCTCCCTCGGCTTCTTCGAAGCCATGGGCGCAACCGACGCCGTCGCCGAACTGAACACCGACTTCCGCTTCAAAGAAGAAGACCCGGTGGCGGGGCAGACGGGCTACCGCATCGCGGACGACACCCACATCGGTGAGACCGACGACGCCACCCACCTGGACAACATGAAGACAGCCATCGGCTGGCTGCCCGAGGCCAATGAACTCCGCGAAAGCGACGGCCAGCCCGCCCTGCCCGTCTCCGACTTCCTGATGGCGCAGGCCCAGGTAAACGTGAACTGGTCGCACCAGCTGCCGCGCGGGCACTCGAAGAACGGATGGGACAACCTGTCCTGGAACTACGACAACCCGTTCAAGGGCTGGTTCCACGAGGAGCGCGTCGCGTACTTCGAGGCGATTGAGAAGGGCGAGAAGCCATTCGAGGCGGGCGCTGGCCACTACATGGCGATCGTCAACCCGGACATGCGCGCCACCGGCTTCGCCGTGAACACCAAAGCCTTCCGGTACCAGGGGTACCCGTGGCGTATTGCACACGCGCAGACCTTCGCCACCCACTGGATGAAGCAGGGCACTCCACTGTTCACCGTCGACGAGTACACCGAGCGCTTCAATACCTACTACGACGGCCTCAAGCACGCCATCGAGTTTGGCGACGCCACCAAGCGTCAAACGCTCGAGGAGCGCGAAGGGGACGTCGACAAGGCGGAGCGGACCCTGGAAGCCGCACGCGCGCTGCGGGCCGCGGAGGAGCTCGTGGCAAAGCGTGAGCAGGAGCTTTCCGCCGCCAAGGAGGCGCAACCGGCCCGACAGACCGCAGCCGAGGAAGCGCTGACCGCGGCGAAGCAGGCGCAGGAGGATGCGGCTGCTGCCGCTGCGACCGCCAAGGCAGCCGCAGCCGAGGCCCGCGCAGCCACCGAACGCGCCGAAGCCGAATACAAGCCTGTGCAGGCGGAGTGCGCCACGCTGGCCGCCCCGGAGAAGGACGGCTCCTCCACCGGTGGCATCATCGCCGGCGTAGTGCTCGGGCTGCTGGCGATCGTCGGAATCGTGGTAGCCACCAACCCAGGAGTTCTCAATATGTTCTAGGTAGGTACACTCTCTGCTTATGCAAAGCGAGGAGCAGACCACACCCGAACCAGAATGGTGGGAACAACCAGGCATGCCCTGGAACAGCAAACCAACCAAGGCTGACTACTGGTGCCTTGGCTGGTTCGGCTTCGTAGGCCTCTTCGGCCTCGCCATGATCCCGCTTCGTGCCTGGCTACTCGGCCTGCACCCGCCCATCATGCTGGCGATTACGGGTTCTCGGATTGGTGCGGCGTCGACAGGCGCGCTCGCCGCCGTTGGCGAGGTGCAGCACTGGCTGGGCTACCTGCTCATCGGCACGCTGATGGCCATCAAGTTCGACTGGATCTACTGGTGGGCCGGCAAACTGTGGGGGCGCGGCATCCTGGACGTGCAGGCGCAGAACTCCAAACGCAGCGCCCGCAACATCGCGCGCGTGGAAACGTGGGCCCTCAAACTCGGCTGGCTGGGCATCTTCCTCGCCTACGTACCGATCCCGCTGCCCATCGCCTTCGTCGTCTTCGTCCTGATGGGCATGACCGGCATGCCGCTGTGGAAGTTCATGGTGCTGGACTTCATCTCGAAAACCCTGTGGTCACTGGGCTATTTCGCCCTCGGTTGGTGGATCGGGGAGCCCGTCGTGTACGTGCTGGAGCAGTACGCGAAGGTGGCCAACTGGATCGCCATCGGGCTGATCGTGGTGATCATGTTCGGCGCGTTCCGGAGGCAGGCGAAGAAAGCGTAAGCGGATGCGCGCACCAAATTCCCTCACGCAGTTTGCGCGACCTGGTCTTTTCCAAACCGCCGCGCGAAAATCCAGGAAATTGGTGCCCTCTCAACCGTGCCAGTGCCAAAGGACGCAACCCCCTTTTCACGACCTGGGCTTTTGCGTCCTCCCCGAACAAGAATTGCGTCCTTTGGCACTCGCTTCCCAGAAAATTAGCGGTACACCACCACTGAGGAGAAGTCCTCGTCCCCGTGGCCCTTCTTCTGCTGCTCCTGCAGGGAGGCAACTGCGGCTGCCACGGCGGGCAGCTCCTTGCCGGCGGCCTCGGCGGTGGCGAGCATCAAACGCGCGTCCTTCTCGATGGCGTCGGTGGAGAAGTCGCCGGGGTTGGTGTCGCGCTCGCCGAGCAGGAAGGGGGACTTCATGTTCACGATGAACTCGAGGCCGGTGGAGCCGAGCATGTCGACGATGGTGGCGTCGTCAAGTCCTTGGGCGTTGCCGATGTGCAGTGCCTCCTTGAACCCCTGCATGGTCACTGCGAGGGCGAGGTTGGCGATGAGCTTGCCCGTCGCGGCCTGGGCGGCGGTGTCGACGACCTTGAGGCGTTCCGGGTTCGCGGCGGCCCACGGCGCGACGACCTCGGCGACTTCCTTGCGGCGCTGCTCGGTGGCGCCGCCGACGTAGACGCCGAGCTTGCCGGCGCGCGCCGGGATGAGTGAGCCGACTACGGGGGTGTGGACGAAGGTGGGGACGGCGGCGGCGAAGGAGTCGGCGTCGGCGGGGGAGATGGTGGTGGCGTCGGCCCAGGTGACGCCGTCGGGGATGAGGCCGGGTTCGATGACGACTTCGCGGACGGTGTCGGGGCCGAACAGGGAGGTGATGACCATGTCGGCGCCTTTGACGGCGTCTGCGGGGGTGTCGGCGGCGGTGGCGCCGCGCTCGACGAGCGGGGCGGTTTTCGCTGCGGTGCGGTTCCAGACCGTGAGGTCGTGGTCACTGACAAGCTTGAGTGCTAATTCGGTACCCATACGGCCGAGGCCTAAAAATGCAATCTTCATATCGCCTAGGATAGGCAACTATGACGAAGACGAACCTGACTTCAGAAAATACTGCTCGTTCTGCTGAGTTGTTTGCGCGTGCTCAGCGGGTCACGCCGGGCGGGGTGAACTCGCCGGTGCGCGCGTTTGGCTCGGTGGGTGGGCAGACGCGCTTTATCGAGAAGGCGTTCGGCAGCACGCTTGTAGATGTCGACGGCAACTCCTATGTCGACCTGGTGGATTCGTGGGGCCCGATGATCCACGGGAATGCGCACCCGGCGATCCTGGAGGCCGTCGAGAAGGCGTTGGTGAACGGGTTGAGCTTCGGTGCGCCGACGGAGGCCGAGGTGGAGATCGCGGAGATGATTACGCAGCGTACGTCCGTGGAGGAGGTGCGCATGGTCAACTCGGGTACTGAGGCGACGATGTCGGCGGTGCGCCTGGCGCGCGGGTATACGCAGCGCCCGAAGATTATTAAGTTTGATGGCTGCTACCACGGCCATGTGGACGCTCTGTTGGCGTCGGCAGGCTCCGGCATTGCGACGTTCTCTCTGCCGGATTCGCCAGGGGTGACCGGCGCGCAGGCGGCGGACACGATCGTGGTGCCGTACAACGACATTGAGGCAGTGAAGCGGGCGTTCGCGGAAAACGAGGGCCAGATTGCTGCCGTGATCGCGGAGGCGGCCGCCGGCAATATGGGTACGGTGGCGCCGCAGGACAACTTCAACGCGAAGCTGAAGGAGGTCTGCCACGCCAACGGCGCTCTGCTCATCCTGGACGAGGTGATGACGGGCTTCCGCACCTCCTACTCCGGCTGGTACGGGGTCGATGGTGTTGCGGGTGATCTGACGACCTTCGGCAAGGTCATCTCGGGTGGGTTGCCGGCGGCGGCCTTTGGTGGGCGTCGAGAAGTAATGGAGAAGCTTGCGCCGAACGGGCCGGTGTACCAGGCAGGAACCCTGTCCGGAAACCCGGTGGCGATGGCTGCGGGCATGGCGTCGTTGCGCCTGGCCAGCGAGGATATTTACCCGGTGCTGCACCGCAACGCGGACAGGCTGGAAGATTTGGTCAGCTCGGCGCTGACGCGTGAGGGCGTGGCGCACCACATCCAGCGCGCGTCGACGATGCTGTCGGTGCGCTTCGCGGAGAGCGAGGGCCACAACTTCGACGACATGAAGGCGGCGGACACGTTCCGCTACGCGCCGTTCTTCCACGCGCTGCTGGACCACGGCGTGCACGCGTCCCCGAGCCCGTTCGAGACCTGGTTCGTCTCCACGGCGCTGACCGACGACGACTTCGCCACCATCGAGGCCGCGCTCGTCCCGGCTGCGAAGGCCGCAGCCGCCGCGACCCCGGAGGGCCAATAAATGACGCGAAGTGTTGTCCACCTGGTGCGCCACGGTGAAGTGTTCAACCCGAAGAAGATCCTCTACGGGCGACTGCCGGGCTACCACCTCAGCTCCCGCGGATACTCGATGGCCGCTGCGACCTCGAAGTTTTTCGAGGGCCGCGACGTCACCTACCTGGCGGCCAGCCCGCTGCTGCGCGCGCAGGAGACCGCGCAGCCGATTGCGGAGGTCACCGGCCTGGAGATCGATACGCGGGAGGAGATCCTGGAGGCCGGCAACACCTTTGAGGGGCTGCGCACCAAGGGGTGGCGCTCCCAGCTGTGGAACCCGATCCGGTGGCGCCACATGCTCAAGCCCTGGGAGCCGAGCTGGGGCGAGTCCTACGAGGACATCTTCGCCCGCATGGACGTCGCGATTGAGGACGCCCGCCAGCGCGCCGAGGGCCACGAGGCCGTGTTGGTGAGCCACCAGCTGCCGATCGTGACGGTGCAGCGCTACGTGCAGGGCAAGCCCTTCGCGCACGCGAGCCGTCGCTGCGAGCTGGCCAGTGTGACGTCACTTGTGTTCGATGATGACGTTGTTGTTGACTGGTCATACTCAACCCCCGCATCCGCGATCTAACCTGGAAGGACCCTATGACCGTGCGCCGCAGCCTTGTCCCATTCGTTGCCGCAGCCGTGCTGCTGAGCGGGTGCTCGAGCGCCAGCGACAACGGCGAGTCCTTCGCGTTCCACTCGCCGGGCGGGCAGGTGGAGCTGTTCTACCCGCAGGAGGAGCGTAAGCCGCTGCCGGACTTTTCCGGCGAGTCCCTGATGGAGCCGGGCAGCGAGATTTCGCTCAGCGACTTCGACGGCGAGGTCGTGGTGCTCAACGCGTGGGGCCAGTGGTGCGCGCCGTGCCGTGCGGAGGTCGACGACCTCCAGGAGGTGCAGGAGTCCATCGAGGGCTTCGGCACCGTGCTGGGCATTAACGTGCGTGACCACAACGCGGACATTGCGCGCGACTTCATGAAGGACAACGGGGTGACCTACCCATCCATCTACGACCCGCCGTTTAAGACTGCCGCGTTCTTGGGCGGCGTGCCCAGCTCCGTGATACCGACGACGATCGTGCTGGACACCCAGCACCGCCCGGCGGCGGTGTTCCTGCGGGAGGTCACCGCCCAGGAGATCATCGACCTGGCGAATACGCTGCACCAGGAGGCGGAGGCCTAAGTGGGGGAGGCGTTATCGGAGCTGGTCTCCCAGGGGCCGCTGATGCTGGGGATGCTGGCGGCTGCGCTGGCCGGGTTGGCGTCTTTCGCCTCGCCGTGCGTGGTGCCGCTGGTGCCGGGCTACATGTCGTACCTGACGGGCATCGTGGGCGGCGAGCTTAACGTGGATGAGCGCGGGGTGTCGGTGACGCGGCGCCGCTGGGCCGTCGCCGGCGCGGCGGGCCTGTTCATCCTCGGGTTCACCGTGGTGTTCCTGCTGGCCACCGTGACTGTCTTCGGTGCGGTGAGCGCGGTGGCGCTCAACGCGGAGACCCTCATGCGTGCGGGTGGGGTGGTCACGATTGTGATGGGCCTGGTGTTCGCCGGTTGGGTGCCCGCGCTGCAAAACGACACGCGGCTGCGGCCGAAGAAGTGGACCACGCTGCTGGGCGCGCCGCTGCTCGGCGGGGTGTTCGCGCTCGGGTGGACCCCGTGCTTGGGGCCGACGCTCGCCGCCATCGTGTCCGTTTCTGTGGGGACGGCGGGCATGACCGCGGCGCGCGGCGTGCTGCTGGTCATCGCGTACTGCCTCGGGCTGGGGCTGCCGTTCTTGCTGGTGGCGCTTGGCTCGGCGAAAGCGGTGCGTAGCATCGAGGTGCTGCGAAAGCACTCGCGCACCATCCAGGTGATCGGCGGGGTAGCGATGGTCATCGTCGGCCTGCTGCTGCTGACCGGGGCCTGGAACGTGTTTATCGGCTGGACGCGCCAGCTCGTCTTCGGATATGGAGCAACGGTGATTTAAATGAGCACTGCATGGACGTGGCTACGCAGGTCGTGGCACTGGCTGACCAGTATGCGCACCGCGCTGCTGCTCCTGTTCTTACTTTCGCTCGCCTCCATACCGGGCGCGCTGTTGCCACAGCGCACGGTCTCCGCGACGCTGGTAGACGACTACCTGCGCGCCAACCCAACCATGGGGCCCATCTACGACAAGCTGCAGCTTTTCGACGTCTTCGATTCCACCTGGTTCGTCGCCATCGTCACGCTGCTGATGGTGTCGCTGGTCGGGTGCATCATCCCGCGCTCGATTGACCACTGGCGCGCGTACCGGGCCACGCCGACCCGGGCACCGAAGTACCTGTCCAGGATGCCGCTGCATGCGGAAGGGGACGTCGATACGCCGAAGGAAGAGCTGGAGGCGAAGGCGCGCGCAGTGCTGCGCAAGTGGCACGTGGCTTCCTACCAGCCGGAGGAGGACCGCGCCGGGGTGTTCTCCATCTCGGCGGAGCGCGGCTACTCCCGCGAGCTGATGAACCTGCTGTTCCACATCGGGCTGGTGGGCATGATTGTGGCGTTCGCGGCGGGCCGCATGGTCTTCTACGAGGGCCAGGTCATCATGGTGACCGAGTCCGAGTCGCAGTACGCGGTGCCTGTGGAGCAGCCGCGCCAGTTCTGTAATACGTCGCCTGCGAACTTCGACGTCTTCCGCGCCGGCCCGCTTTTCGACGGCACTGGCCTGCACCCGTTCTGCATCGAGTCGAAGAACTTCCGCGCCGAGTACCTCAACACTGGACAGGCGAACGGGTTCTGGTCGGACGTGGCCTACACCCCGGACGTGGCCGCCCCGCGCGAGCAGTGGCAGGACTTCACGCTGCAGGTCAACCACCCGCTGCGCGTGGACGGCAACCGCGTCTACCTGCAGGGGCACGGCTTTGCCCCCCAGGTGACCATCACCTGGCCGAACGGGGAGTCGCGCACCCAGATGGTGCAGTTTAGGCCCACGGACGTGCAGAACTTCCTGTCCGCCGGCGTGATGCGCTTCGACCCGCCGGCCGGCATGTACCCGGACCTCACCGAGCGCCGCGAGCACCAGATCGCCATCGAGGGCAACTTCGCGCCCACCGCCCAGTGGACCGGCGTGAACGGCGACATGCTGCAGTCCGGCTTCCCTGCGATGCAGGACCCGGCGATGGCAGTAGACATCTACGTCGGCGACGCCGGCCTGGACACCGGCCGCCCGCAGAACATCTTCGTGCTGGACCAGAACCTGATCGCCGAGGGGCGCCTGCAGAAGGTGGAGCGCGTCAACCTGGTGCCGGGGGAGGAAACCACCCTTGAGGGCGGCATCCGCGTGCGCTTCGATGGCGCAGCCGAGTACGCCAACTACCAAATCTCCCACGACCCGACCCAGGGCTGGATGCTGGCCACCTCGGTGCTCATGCTGGCCGCGCTGGCCGGCTCGCTGACCATCAAGCGCCGCCGCCTGTGGATCCGCCTGACCCCGACGGCCACCGGCACTCACGTGGAGCTCGCCGGCCTGGCGCGCACGGACCGCGCCGGGTGGGGCGCCGAGTTCGACGAAATCGTGGAGGAAATCCTGGGCGTTTCGGAGGAGGAGAACCCCTCCTTCGAGGTTGATGACCTTGGCTAACCTGCGATGACGCGGTAGATTGTTCCCCATGCTTGTCGATTCCACGATGGCGGACCTTTCAGACCTCACGTTCCGCACCGCGTTCATCCTGTACCTGGCTGCGCTGATCATGTCCTGTATCTACTACGGGCGCATGTTCGGCGTGCTCGACATGCGCCGCGAGCGCGCCCGCATGGATCAAAAAGTCGCCGTGGGGGCCGGGGGCGGCTCCGAGCTTATCGACGCCCCCTCCGACTCCTTCGACCAGGCAGAGTACGACCGCCGCGTCGCCGGCGCTCGCAAGTGGGCGAACATGACGCAGGCGCTGATCTGGTTCGGCATCGTGCTGCACGTGGCGTCCTTCATTACGCGCGGGCTGGCGGCGAAGCGCTTCCCGCTCGGCAACCTGTACGAGTACATCCTGGCCATGACGGCCGTCGTGATGGTCGCAGCCGCGATCGTGGTGCAGCGCAAGAACTGGCACACCATCTGGCCGTGGCTGCTCGCCCCGATGGCGATCGCGATGTTCTTGAACTCCACGGTGTTCCACATGCACGTGGCGCCGGTGGTGCCGGCGCTGCAGTCCTACTGGCTGCCGGTGCACGTTTCGTCGGTGTCGGTGGGGGCGTCGATAGGTATTGTGTCGGGCATCTTTGCGCTGCTGTACTTGCTGCGCATGTGGCAGCCGCGCGGCGAGGAGCATGGGTTTTTCGGCGCGATTGCGAAGCCACTGCCGAGCGCGAAGACGCTCGACCAGATCACCTACAAGACGGCGATTATTACGCTGCCGCTGTTCGGAATCGGCATTGTGTTTGGCGCGATCTGGGCTGAGGTCGCCTGGGGTCGCCCGTGGGGCTGGGACGCGAAGGAAACCGTGTCCATGATCACGTGGATTCTGTACGCCGCCTACCTCCACGCGCGCGCCACCGCCGGCTGGAAGAACTCGAAGGCCGCGTGGATCAACGTTTTTGCCTTGGCCATGACCATCTTTAACATGACCTATGTAAATACTGTCATTGCTGGACTTCACTCGTACGCAGGATTGAACTAATGAAAACACTGATTACAGGAGGGGCCGGCTACATCGGCTCCACAATTGCATCGTGCTGCTCCGACGCAGGCATCACCCCGGTCATCTTGGATGACTACTCCACTGGCCTGCGCGTCTTCGCAGAGCGCTTCGACCACTACGAGGGCGACATCGCCGACACCGAGCTGCTCAACAAAATTTTCGACGACCACCCCGACATCGAAGCCGTCATCCACTGCGCGGCCAAGATCATCGTGCCGGAGTCCGTCGCGCAGCCGCTCGAGTACTACGACGTCAACGTCGGCCGCGCAACCAAGATGCTGCAGGTCCTTCGCGACCGCGGCGTCAAGCGCGTCATGCTCAGCTCGACCGCCGCAATGTACCAGGCGGACGAGGACTTCACCGTCAACGAGTCCTCCGTTGTGGCGCCAACCAGCCCGTACGCCGCGTCGAAGTGGATGCTGGAGCACGTCATGGCTGACGCCGCTGCCGCCGGCCAGATCCAGGCTGTGGCCCTGCGCTACTTCAACCCGATCGGTGCCGACCCACAGCTGCGCACCGGCCTGCAGAACCCGCTGCCGTCCCACGCGCTGGGCAAGATGATCACCGCCCACCAGAGGGGTGAGGCGTTCACGGTCACCGGCGTCGACTGGCCAACCCGCGACGGCTCTGGTCTGCGCGACTACGTCCACGTTTGGGACCTGGCCCGCGCCCACGTCGCCGCCCTCAAGGCCGACCTAGCCCCGTACGAGGTCATCAACCTGGGCACCGGCACGGGCACCACCGTCTTCGAGCTCGCGGAGGCGTTCAAGTCCGCCAGCGGCTCCGACATGGAGGTCACCACCGCACCACCACGCGAGGGCGACGTCGCCGGTTGCGCACCGCGCATCGACAAGGCGCGCGAGGTACTCGGCTGGTCCCCAGAACTCACCATCGAGCAGGGCGTCCGCGACTCCCTGGCCTGGGCAGAGAAGCTGCCCGAGGTCCTCGCCGAGGAAGCAACGCGCAGCTAGTCTTCGCCGCGCTTCCTCCGACGCTCCTCCTCTTCACGACGCCGGCGCTCCGCCTCCTCGCGGGCCCGGCGTTCTTTAAACCTATTCTTCTCGATCTCCCACAGGAACTCCTCATCATCATCCGGCCCCTTAATAACCGGCGGTTGTTCCTGCTGCTGCACCCCGTACCCTCCATACCGTGCATTCGACCCCGGGCCGAACGCGCGCCACATCAAGTACACAGCCAGAATGATCAGAGCGATGAGTAGAAGCCTTCCCATGCCCTCTAACATACTGGTCCACCTTTGCGTTAGGCTAAGTCCCCATGGCCCCCATGAGTGAAGCACCCGAAGTAGATCCGAGCGCGAAGCGTCGCGCCAACAAAGCCGCCGCCATCTATGGGCTGTATCGGCTCCTCCTCTTCATCGCCCTTACCGTGGTGATCCAGCTGCTAGCCGTCGCGGTTGGGGCGCCCGTGCCGCTGATCATGTCGGCCCTGCTGGCCCTGATCGTGGCGTTCCCACTGTCCATGCTGGTGTTCAAGAAGCAACGCATCGAGGCCGTCGAGGCGCTTGCGCATTGGAAGGAGCAGCGCCAGGCCCGCAAGGCGTGGATCGAGGCCGAGCTGGCCGAGCGTTAGTTCTCTCGTGGGTGGGGTGCACCAAATTCCTGCATTTTGGCGTCGTGGGTTCGTAAAAGCCCAGGTCGCTGATTGCTTGCGGCGGAATTTGGTGTCGGGGCTATCGGTCGGAGTGCCAAAAGACGCAATCGAATAAGGTCTATTGCTTCAAAGTTGCTGGCAAAAATATGCTAGACAACAAACGATGTCAGATTTGGCACTGGCGCCCACTCCATAGCTACTCAGCGACAAGAAAACCCCTCCGCAGCCAGTCCGCTGAACGGGTGACTTCAGGCAAGAGGGGAATACCCCTCACACTTTACACTCGAAAAGTTCAAAACCCTTGCCACCCGCACCCCGCTGGCGTAATGTTCCGCTGGTGCCTGCTGACATTCGGCACCGCCAGCTCAATAGCGCGGCGGTGATCTTGTTCGGCTTCCTGGTAGCCCTGTTCGTGGGCACCGTGTTGCTGATGCTTCCGGCTTCCACTGTGAATCCGGGTGGGTTGCCGCTGTTGCCGGCGTTGTTTACGGCGACGTCCGCGCTGTGTGTAACCGGCCTAGCCATTGTGGATACGGCGACGTATTGGACTACGTTCGGCAAGGTGGTCATTGCCGTGTTGATCCAGGTTGGCGGGTTCGGGGTGATGAGCTTCGCGACGATTCTGGGTCAGGCGGTGGTCCGCAAAGCGAATTTGAGTGCGAATGTGATTTCGGCGGTGGAGCGTCGTACGGCGGTGGGCGGGATCGCGCCGCTGTTGAGGCGGGTCCTGCTGGTGAGCATCGTGGTGGAGGCGCTGGTCGCGCTGGCGTTGACGGCGCGGTTCGTGGCGTTGGGCTACCCATTGCCGCGCGCGTTGGGGCATGGGGTGTTTCATGCGGTGTCGGCGTTTAACAACGCGGGGTTCGCCCTCTATTCGGACAACATGACCGGCTTTGTGGGGGACTGGTGGGTCTGCGCGCCCATCATGGCGGCGATCATTATTGGTGGTTTGGGGTTTCCGGTGCTGTTTCAGTTTCGGCGAGATGTGTTGCGCCTGTACCGGTGGACGTTGAATACGCGCATGGTGGTTGCGGGTACGCTCTTCCTTCTTTGCTTTTCGACGGCCACCATCCTCGTCATGGAGTGGAACAACCCGCGCACGCTGGGTGGGTTGCCGGCGTCGGATGCGGTGTTGGCGGGACTGTTTCAGGCGGTGCAGACCCGCACGAGCGGGTTCAACTCTGTCGATATTGGCGGGATGCACGAGCCGACGCTGTTTGCGATGGACCTGTTCATGTTTGTGGGGGCGGGCCCGGCCGGCACCGCGGGCGGCGTGAAGATCACGACGGTGTTGGTGCTGGTGGCGGCGGTGTCGGCGGTGGTGCGGGGACGCACGCAGCCGGTCATGCTGGGCAAAGGTGTCCCGGTGGAGGTGGTGCACCAGGCGATCACGGTGGTGATGCTCAGTGGCGCGCTGGTGGTGGCGGCGACGTTCGCGTTGTTGGCGCTGACGCCGTTTCACCTGTCGGAGGTGTTGTTTGAGGTGCTGTCGGCGTTTGGCACGGTGGGGTTGTCCACGGGTATTACGCCGCATCTGGATGCGGCTTCGTTGTTGGTCATTATTTTTATGATGATTGTTGGCAGGTTGGGTCCGATTACTGTGGCGACGGCGTTTGCGTTTGCGGAGCCGGCGTCGAAAATGTTGCTTCCTTATGAAAGGCCGATCATTGGTTAAGTTTGGAACGCCCACGTACGCGGTGCTTGGGCTGGGTAGGTTCGGCTCGGCGGTGGGCCGGGAGCTCATGTTTGACGACGCCACCGTCGTCGGCATCGATCTGGAAGAGTCCGCCGTGAAACGCAACAACGGGCTGCTGTCGAAGGTGGTGCAGGCGGACTGCACGGACGTGGCCACGATTGATGAGCTGGGCATTTCGGAGTTCGACGGCGTCGTCGTGGCGATCGGCGGGGCGCACGTGGAGGCGTCGATTTTGACGTGTTCGCTGTTGGTGGATGTGGGCGTCGAGAATTTGTGGGCGAAGTCCTCCGGCAATGCGCACGGGCGCATCCTGGACCAGATCGGTGTGCCGCATGCGGTGCACCCGGAGGAGGCGATGGGGCGGCGCGTGGCGCACCTGGTGCGTGGGGCGAACCTCGACTACGTGGAGTTGTCCTCGGGCACGGCGCTGGTGCACACGGTGGTGCCGACGCACGTGGCGGGCCCGCTCGACGAGCAGGCGTTGTGGCAGAGCCACGGCGTGAAGGTGATTGCCGTGCGCCGGGAGGACCGCTGGCAACCGGTGCTTGGGCACATGGTCCTGGTGGCTGGCGAGCAGGTACAGATCTATGGGGATTCGCGCCGGGTGGAAAAGTTCAGCCGCATGGCGGCGCGGCGACGCTAACCTGGGCTGCATGTCAGTACAGCACGCTTTCGACACTGCACGCGCGGCACAGCGCGCCTGGGCGACGACACCTCTTCGCCAGCGCAGCCGCATCTTTCTCCGCTACCACGACCTGGTGTTGGCGCACCGCGACGAATTGGTGGACCTGATCCAGCAGGAGACAGGTAAGGCGAAACACAACGCGTTCGACGAGGTCATGGATGTTGCGATTACCGCCCGCCACTACGCGTACCGCGCGAAGGCGCTGCTGACGCCAGCCCGAGTGCGGGGCGCTATGCCGGTGGTGACATGGACCGAGGTGCACCGGGCACCGAAAGGCGTGGTGGGAGTGATTGCACCTTGGAACTACCCGCTCTCGTTGGCGGTGTCGGATGCGGTGGCGGCACTGATTGCGGGCAACGCCGTGGTACTGAAGCCGGATACGCAAACCCCGCGCACCGCGCAGCGCGCCCACCAGCTGTTGGTGCAGGCTGGGCTGCCAGCCGATCTGTTCCAGGTTGTGGAAGGAAGTGGGCGGACGGTGGGGCAGGAGATCGTGAAGCGATGCGATTTCCTCATGTTCACAGGGTCTACCGCCACCGGCAGGAAGCTTGCCGCGCAGGCCGGGGAGCGTCTGATTGGGTTTTCCGCTGAGCTGGGCGGGAAGAATCCACTGCTGGTTTTAGCCAGCGCGGACCCCGAGACGGCGGCGCGTGGCGCCGTTGACGCGTGCTTCAGCAATACCGGTCAGCTGTGCATCTCCGTGGAGCGGATCTACGTGGACCGCGCCGTGGCAGAAGTGTTCCTTGAACAGTTTGTGGCGCTGACGAAACGCCTGCGCATTGGGCACGGGTGGGGTGACGATGTTGGCTCGTTGATTTCTGCGGAGCACCTCTCACGCATCGACGCCTACGTCCACGACGCCGTGACCAAAGGCGCCACCGTCCTGACCGGTGGAGAAGCGCTACCGCAGCTCGGCGACACGTTCTACGCACCGACCATCCTCGTGGACGTCCCGGAGGACGCCGATCTGTACCGCGAGGAAGTGTTCGGGCCGGTCGTCTACGTGGAGGTGGTGGATGGGCCGGAGGTGGGCGTCGAGAAGATGAATGACACCGACTACGGGCTCAACGCCTCGATTTGGGGCGCGGAGGACGAGGCGCGCGTGGTCGCGGGGCACGTGCACGCCGGGACCGTGAACATTAATGAGGGGTACGCGGCCGCGTGGGCATCGATGGACGCGCCGATGGGCGGGTGGAAACAGTCAGGCGTGGGGCGACGCCATGGCGACGAAGGCCTGCTGAAGTACACCGAGGCCCGTACCGTGGCGGCGCAGCGTTACGTGCCGCTCGGCGGGGTCGGCGCTGGCGGCGGCAAGCGGGTCGCGGACGCGATGGCGCTTGCGCTGCGGCTGGGGAAACGCCTGCTGCGCTAGGCCCGGCTAGTCCTTGCTCTCGTCGCCGTGGCCGGTGGCGTGCGCGATGGCGTCGGCGAGCCACTGCGCCAGGCCAGGTTGGCGTTCTTCGTAGTAGCGCTTGAAGCGTTCATCGGCGATGTAGCCGCGCGAGATCTGGAACTGCATCTCCGGGGTGACGTCGAAGAACTGCCCGATCACCTTCCGGTGCTGTTCGACGAGTTCGGCGGCTTCCGCGCTGTCGGTGGGCACGTCGCGGCGAACAGCGTCGGCGAGTTTGGTATCGATGGCGTCGAAACGCTGCTTGCTGTCCTCCCAGTCGCTCGCGCCCCAGTTGCCGGTGCGACCCTGGTACTGCGCCCAGCCGGGCGTGTCGCCGTAGGCCTCTTGCGCCTCGGCTTGGTGTTCGGTGTAGTTCGGGTCGCCGAGGATCTCGCCGACTTCTTCAAGGGTTGGTTTGTGGTTATTCATTGCTTGCTCCAATAACTTTTCGACGGCCACCACCATCCCATCGATCCGCGAACGCTCCTCAAGCAGGCGTTCGTGTTGCCTGCGCAGGTGCTCCCGGTTCGAGGTGGGGTGGGAGAGTACTTCTTTGATTTCAGACAGTTTCATGCCAGTGGTCCGGTAGACCAGGATGTGCTGGATGCGCTCCAGGTCATCTGGCGTGTACAGCCTGTAGTTTGACCAGCTGCGATACACAGGTTCGACGAGGCCGGCCTGCTCCCAGTGGTGCAGGGTGCGCACCGTGATCCCGAATGCGTTGGCTACTTCGCCGACTGTGTACAGCGCTTCGTTGTTGGTCATGGCAGCCATTGTGCAGTCTGACGTTACGTCAGGGTCAAGCTTTGCTCTCGTCGATCTTGGAAAGCAGCTCGTCCGGGCCATACAGACCGGAGATTTCGACGGGGATGAAGAAGTCTTCGGTGAAGAACTGGCCCTTGGATGCGAACTCCCTGTTCACCCACGCGCCGAATGCATCCACTGGGATGAGTGGTATGCCGTACTGGCTGGCGGTCAGGTCGTCAGTGATGAGGGCGTCGCAAAGTGAGATGGGGATTTCCGGGCTGTACACGAGGCCGAGCTCGTCGCACAGGAGCGCCATGCGTGCACCGTCGGTGATGTGGATCCCGTTGATGACGATCGACCCACGGAACGCCACCTGGTGGCCTTCCTCGAGGATGTCGGCGAGGAAGGTCTCGTAGGGCGAACCCGTGTAGTACCTATACCAGTCCTCAAAATCGGCGAACGAGACGATCGGGATGCCCAGCTCCCGGGCGGTTCTTGCCTTGCGCGACATGGATGCCGGGTCCCACGCTACGAGGACATCGCACGTGGTTGCAGAGACGCTGTCTTCGAAGATGAGCCCGCACGAATCGCAGGCGGAGATGAGCTGCTCTTCGCCGTCGTAGAAGCTGATGGCTTCGCGGCAGCCCGTAAACACCACCCTCATGCCTGGGGAGAGCAGCGCAGCAATGTCGATGTTTTGCTCTTTGCCCTCCGGGAGGGACACCTGCGTCAGCCCTGTCATGATGGCGCGTTTGCGCACCTCCTCTTCGGCCCGCTTCGTCCAAACGCCGCGAGACATCCCCCAGGAAGAAAGCCGCAGGGCAGTCTGCTGGAGCATGCGTTGGTCGCTGACTTCCACGCCGGAGCCGGAGAAGGCTGCCCATGCGTTATCGGAGTCGGTCGCGCGAGTTTGATCGAGCTTGAGAGGAGCGGCGGGCGCCCAAAACGGCTGGAAGAGTGCGCCTTCTTGTGTATCGGATGCGTCGGGTACCGGCCGCACGTAGGGGATCTCGACGTCCCCCGAGAGGAAATCGAGCGCCATGGAGTGCGCGCGTTCGATGACGTCGCTGCCCTCAATGATGATGTCGAGTGCCTCGGCGTCGATACCGTCGCCGAGTTCCATGTCGAGGCCTCGTGCCTGGTAGCGGCCGGCGTCCTGGGCCATCTCCAGGCGATCGCCGACGACAATGCCACCTGCAGCCTGCCGTAGCAGCAGCGGCCAAAAGTCCTCGAGCTGCGGCGCGATAGCAACCCCACCCGGAGGAACCTCGTTGTCGAGGCCGAACTGCCCCAAGTCAGACATCGGGTTGAGCCACGTGCCAAAGTCCGCAACGACCTGGCCACGCTCCACAACCACCGCGTGAACGCGAACGACGTGGTAGCTGACGCTAAAACTGACACCGTCAAAGGAGAGGAACACGTAACGCTCGGGATCCTGCCTTGCCTCCTCCAGCATCATCTCCAGCGGTGAGTCGGGCCCAGCCAATTCTCCCGCAGCGATGAGTTGCACGCCCCCAAACGGTTCGTTGTTCTTTCGCACGCGCTGCAGGGCGACGCTCATCATCAACAGGAGCTCTGTGTTGACGTTGTGGGCGTCGTCGATAATTAATGTCTCAATCAAGCTGAGCAGCAGCTTTGCACTGTCGATGTCCCAGGAACCGCCCGGCAGGACGTCGCCGAGCGTCATGAAGGGATCGAAATTGAATGCAGAGTCGATCGTCAGCCCGCTGATGCCGCTCGCCGCGCGTCCCAGCAGCGCGACGGGCAGCACCCGTTTGCGCTGGCTATCGGGTAGTGCGTCGTTCACCTCCATGAACGTGCGCAGCAACGCCGACTTGCCGGTGCCGGGCGCGCCGTCGATCACAACGCTCTCGCCGTTGAGCATCGACGCGAGCTCATGCTCGAAGTCCTGCGGCATAGAAATAGCCATGACCTGCACCTTTCGCATCAACTATCACTTGTTGACTTCATTGAAGCATGCAGCCCCGACATTGCACGGGCGATGTTCGAACGGGGGTTCGCGGTGCTATTACGTGGTGCAGGGGCGTGCAGCGATTAGCCTGGGAACATCGCTGTTTTCTGCTAGCCAGGCGGCCAACTTCGGGTCAAGCATCCTGGCAAGCTTCAGGGTCTCCTCGTGTGCCTCCGTGCAGGTCATACGGTGAGGCTGTCCAGGCATCGGGAAACCTCTGATGAGCGGTTCATGGTGGGCTACACGGTTTCGAATGCTATTGACTCGCTTGCAAATCCCGTGCACCCAATCTCTGGTGAAACCAGCATGTTGCTGTCTTGCTACGTTTCTTCCTTCAGGGAAAGCATGACGTAGGGCGGCTTCCCAGTTGTGCTCGTAATTGACGCGGACCCGTCTGGGGGACTTGCCTGTATGTCCTCCTTTGTCAAAGAGATTCGTCCAAAAACCAAAGGTACAGTTAGCGAAAAGATGCCCGGGAACGTCACCATCGTTTGGACGCTCACGTACCCTCCTGGAAAGTTGCGACCAAGCCACCGCAAGATTCTGCTCTGACCGTTCATCCAGTGGAATTTCGAGGTACCAGTGGCTGCCCCATTTTGCAGCTGCCGCTTTATTGATCGATTCCCGTAGTGCAACTTCCAAAATGGCAATATCCGCTAGAAATGCAGTAGATAGCTTGATGTTCCATATATAGAGCTCGAGGGCTTCGTCTATGTTGCCGTTCGGCGATTCGCTAAGAAAACTGGCTAAACGGGCGGGTGGGAGGGAACCCCAAAGCAAGGCAGCATTTGTCGAAGGCAGTTGTGTAGGAAACGTCATTGCTATAGGCTAGCCAATGTAGTCCCCCGGATCCGGACCATAGTTAAATGTCTATGGTTCCCGGGGGTTTATTATTCTGAAACGCTTGTCGGGTGGTAGCCCACCACGACAGGTTCGTTCACGAACCGGCCACCGATGGTGGGCGTGCTGCTTGCTCCGGTCGACCTCTTACCGTCGACCTGCTCGCGTCGACCAACCCTGGTCAGCGTAAAATCGGCAAAATCGCACCAAAAAGGCCCAAAATGCTGTGACCTGCGTTGGTCGACCGGAAGAGGTCGACAGGAACGGAAGCGACGGGAACGAACGCCCCAGAAACGCCCCAAAACCCGCCCGGAAACCTTTACTCCAAACCATATCTTGCACTAAGGTAAGGCAAGCCTAATAATTCTACGAGGAGGGTGAACCTTATGAAGAAGTCCCAACGTCGGATCCACGCTGTGCTGCCAGCGCTGCCCGCGGTTGCGCTCGCGGCAAGTCTCGCCGTCGCACCGCTGGCCGTCCCGGCCCAAGCCCAGGAGGCTGGCACCACGGCCGTCGCGCCCGTCGCAGCAGCTCAGCCAGCTGGGACAACACCGCTTGCTGACGCCCAAGCCCAAACCCTGGAGTGGGAACTGAGCAAACGCGCCCTGCTGTGGGACGCCGCAGTGGAAGGGGAGGGAGTCTCCGTCGTCCCGGTGGACGAGTCCGAGCCGAACAATGGGAGCCTGAAGCTGACGAAGGCGACCGGCTGGGTCGACGAGGACACCAAAGCGCTGTCGGTGCAGTGGACCGGCCAGGTGACCTACACGATTAACGGGGCGCAAACGATCTCCTTCAAGGACTTCGCGCTCGAGGTCGATGCGGAGGGCGCCGGTAAGATTACGGCGGTCGTGAGTTCGGCGGACCCGAACCAGGCAGCAAATAATAAGGAAGCGAAGCGGGTCACCGTCGCGACGTTCAAGGGTGCCAACGTTGCCGTCGATGGCAAGACAGTGATGGTGGGGGCGACGCCGGAGTACGAAGGGGTCGTCTATAAGCGGGATGAGGACATTTCCTACCCGGATGCATGGCCGACTGAGCTGGTGAACAACGTGACGGACTCGGTGCGGTCGTGGTTCTACAACTCCGGGAGCAGGTGGGAGGACCAGAAGAAGCCGGCGCCGTTTGCTGTGACGCTGGAGCTCGGCGAGAAGCCCGAGAAGCCTGCCGAGCCGGAACCGGCACCAGCGCCAGGGCAGCAGCCAGAAGGCGGCATCCGCGATGCCTCGATTAACCGTGACGGCCACCTGATCCTGACCTTCACCAACGGCACGACCAAGGACCTCGGCAAAGTGGTGGGGAAGGACGGCAAGGACGGCCGCAACGGTGTTGATGGTAAGGACGGTCACGATGGTCGTGACGGCCGCGACGCGCCTGCCGGTCGAGACGGTAAGGATGGACGCGACGGTACCGCAGGAAAAGACGGCGCCCCAGGCAAGGAAGGCGCCGCAGGCGCGGACGGCAACAACGGCAAGGACGGCCGCGGTATCGCGTCGGTGAAGGTGGATAAGGACGGCAAGCTCGTCGTGACGCTGACGGATGGGACGGTGCTGCCGCCGGTCGAGATGCCGTCGGTGCAGCAGCAGGGTATGGCCCCGGAGTCGATTGTGGCGATTGTGCTGGGGGTTATCGCCACGCTGTTGGGTGGGTTTGCCGCGTTGCATACGCTCGCGGCGAGCATCCTGCCGAAGATCTAACGCTGCAGGCGCTTCAGTAGTGCCGCGATCACGGGGGACTGGGTAGCCAGGCCAGCAACGACGGCGAGTAGGGCTGCCCCGCCCGCGATCAGCACCGCGCCCCAGGCCGGGAACTTGGTAGGGGCAGCAGGGGTAGTGGGCTCGGCAGGCACGGTAGGCGCTGCAGGCGCAGTGGTCGTCGAAGTCGGGGTGGTCGGGGTGGTCGTCGGCGCCTCCTTGGCCTCTGCAACTTCGACCTGCACGGGGTTGGTCGGCATGGTGAAGCGCAGCGCCTGCGTCGCGGGGTCGACTGTGTAGTCCTTCACCCCGGTCACTGACCATTTCGCTTTCGCGGTCAGGGGATTCGCTAGGGTGATCTCGGTGCCGGGTGCCACGTACTCGCCGTACTCGTGCGCGATGCCGGCCGCGTACAGTCGCTGGCTGATTGGTTTATCGACGTCCCCTACGACAAAGCGCGTCGACGTCCCGAAGTCCGTGGTGACGAACTTGCCGTTGACCCATCGGCTGGCGTTGACGGAGGCTTGGTAGACGCCGGGGTCGGCATCGTCGAACTTGGCGGTGCGGGCGTTGGGGTCGGAAAGGTCGAGGCTGCGGAGGGTTTTTGTGCTGGTGCAGTGTTCGACGCATTCGATTTGGGCGCGCCACGCGGTGCCGGGGACGGACTCGGGGTAGTCCCACGCGACGGTGACGTTGCGCTGCTGGTCGATCTCGCCGCGGACGTTGGATGGCGTCGCTACGTGGTCCGTTGTTACCGACGGCACCTTGAAGGTGACGCCGCGGTCGAAGTAGCGCTCGCTGAGCGCCAGGGCGTGCGCCGCCATGATCCCGACCGTGTATGTTTGTCCAGGTTGTAGCGTGTTTGCCTCCACGAGCAGGTCGAGGTCCAGCTTCCCGCCGTTGTCTTCCATCGCGGCGGCGGGGATCCAGCGGGCGACGAGCGCGTCGCCGTCGCCGGTCATGGTGGAGCAGTGGTTGAGGCGCCATACGCGCGTCGGCGTGAGCACCACGTAAACGCCGTTGGACGCCCCGGGCGTCGACGCCGGGTTGATCCCCGACCCTTTCAGCTTGAACGTGATGTCTTTGGTTGGGTCGATGGTGTCGGGGCCGGTGACGTCGAATTGCACGCCGAGGTTCGGGTGCCGCGTGTCGAGTTCGCCGGTGCAGCCGGGTGCGGTGGCGGCGTCGATAGTTGGGAAGGCGTGCGCGACCGCAATGTTAGTGCTGAGCAGCGCGAATAGGGCAGCGCCCGTTGCGACGCGACGCCGTGTGGATACGTTCAAGATGAGACTCCCCTCATTAGATAACTTAGGTTAGCCTTATCTTAAATGTCTATCGCTATTGTGTGCAACGGCTGGCACGCTTTTTGATACTGCGAGACTGTGTCTGGCCAAGTCGTCCCGGGGGACACAACCCGAATTACGGAGGACATGATAACGAAAGCTCCGAAACTGTGTTCACGTTGTCCTTCTGGAAGCGAGGAGAACTTGCGATTTGTTGCGAAACGGTTGTAGCTGGTTTGATCTTGCAGCTTGGCGAAGTATATCCCCCGATTGCAATAAGAAATCCAGCCCACACTCTGAGCTTGGCTCGGAGGCGGGCTGAACGATTGACATGAATCCTAGCGTTCGTGAGGTTAGTTCCACAAGCCTGAAAACTCGTTTGTATCAATTTGCTAGCTGTAGCTACCCAGAGATGTTTGTCGGGCTCCTCCGCTAAGGTAAAAACTACGTAACTAGCGGGAGGTGAGAGATGGCTGTTCGAGTCGACATTGCAGAGCCGACGCTGCGCTGGGCGCTGCAGCGTACCGGCAGCACGGTGGAAGAACTTGCCCAAAGAAGTGATTTTCGGTTGGTCCGGCAATGGCTGGAAGGCAAGGTGTCGCCGACGCTGCGTCAGGCTGAGCACTTGGCATCGCTCGCATGTATCCCGTTTGGTTACTTGCTTCTCGACGGCCCCACGGACGATCAGCCGGATTTCCCAGATTTTCGCACCGTGGATAGTAAGAAAGTAACTGAGTTCAGCCCAGCGTTGAAGGAGACTATTTATACCTGTGAGCGCCGACTGAGGTGGTACGCCGAATTTGCACGCGCGGAAGGAATTGAGCCTCCAAATTTCGGTGGTGCCTGGACACTGCGTGATCGCCCGGACGATGCGGTGCGTGCATTGTTACCCCGGCTTGCCGATGCTGGTTGGAGGCCAGGTAAAGCGACCACTGGTCGGGAGAATGTATTGGAATTAGCAGATGCAATTGAGCACTGCGGTGTCCTGGTAATGCGAAATTCCGTACTTGGAAATAACAACCACCGCAAACTCGACATCGACGAGTTTCGTGCTTTCACACTGTTCGATGGTTCCTACCCCTTGATCTTTGTTAACGGCAGTGATTACAAAGTTGGGCAGTACTTCAGCCTTGCTCATGAGCTAGGCCATGTTCTGCTCGCTGCAGAAGGTCTCACAGGTGCCATGAATGATCATCACGATGTGGAGCGATGGTGTAACAGGTTTGCAGCTGCCCTGCTTCTGCCGCAGCATGCGTTGTTGCAGGAGTGGGACAGCAATCCGGATCTGAATCACATAACCCAGTGGGCCTACGATGTGTACCGGGTAAGTGCGGATACGACGCTGTGGTCCCTGGTGGGGCGCGACCGCCTCAGCAGGCCGCAGGCGCAGGAATTCCTTCAACGACGTTCTTTGCGCCCCAAGACTCCGGTTGTTGGCGGGGGCGGTGACTTTTTCGTCACGTTGAAGTCGCGGCTGGGCGGCCGATTTTTGGACACCGTCACCGGGGCATATGTAGACGGCGCAATTTCTCAAGAGGAAGCGTCGCGCCAACTGGGGATTGCCAAGAGCGAGACGTTGAAGAATACGGTTACTCGTGCGCAGGGGGTCGCATAGATGTACCTCATCGATACGAATATCGTGATTGGTGCGTTCAATCATCGACCACGGGACATTTTTGAAACGTACTGGCGGCAGTTCGATTCATTTTTCTCCAATGGTCAGTTTTATTTTCACCAGAAGGTAGAAGATGAGTTGCTGAAACGTGATGACGAAAAGTCACAGTGGTTGAGAAGCTTCGTCCCTACGTCGCAGATTCTCACTGTGACGCAGGAAGAAGTTGACGCCTATCGTGCGGTAACACAATGGGTGCGTGATCGTAAGGATGCTCCCTATGAAGAAAGCGCCATTCAAGAATTTCTGCGCGTTGCAGATTCTTGGATAGTGGCGAGTGCGCATGCCCGCGACTTCACCGTGATTACGAACGAGACCCCGAGTCCGCGAAAACAAACGCGGGTCAAGCTGCCTGACGTTGCCAATGGCTTGGGGGTGCAGTGCATGACCGAGTTTGATTTTCTGCGACAGCAAAACATTATTTTTTAGGGCGGTCAGTACTCCCTGCCTCACAACCCTTCGACCGTCCCGAGGAACCCCGCGATGATGTCCCGGTACGTGCCGTGCACACACTAGGAGCGGCCATATCTGGAACTGGGGTTAAAGAGGACGGCGAGATCAAGTGGTTTGAGGGCCAGTCATCAGATGGACTAATCAATGTTGACGAACGGTTGAAGAAGTTGAAGGCGGGTTCGCTGACGATGATGCGCACGGACGATTTGACACCTACGGATGAAGTTTTGGCGGTGATTAGCGTTGATTGACGTTGCAGCACGGGCGGTGGAGCGCGCTAGGGAGGCGCTGCCCGAGCGCCTGTGGTCTAACCGGGTGGTTGTTTACGGTGACGAGGCGATGGTAATGCCGGAGGAAACAGTGCCCATGGTGGTTGGTGACGCTCCCGCCTGGGTAACCCCTACAGAGGTTGTGGCTTTGTCCTCCAACGCTGATACGTGGCCGGAGTGGTACTGGCAGGTGTGTGAGGACGATTCCGCCTGGGTGATTATCACGCAACACTGACCGCCACCCTGACTCCGCGATACTCCTCCCCGTTACCACCAAGGCGTGGAACACCACCCAAGCCCCCAAGGAGGAGACAAACCACATGTCGGATGAAAACACCACCCCCGCAGAACTCGCACAGCAGGCCGCTGACAAGGCGCAGCAAGCCCAGCACGACACCGAGCAGGGCAACTACACCCAAGCCGGTGAACACCTAGGCGAGGCGCAGGCCAACGAGGCGGACGAAGCCGTAGACCTTGACGCGCTACGTAAGCAGCTCGCCCGATACGAAGCGGAAAACCGCAAGTTGAAGAACGAGAACGGCGACCGTCGAGTGAAGGCGAAGCAGGCGGAAGAACAGGCAGCGACGTTGAAGAAACTCGCGCAGGTACTCGGTTTTGAACCGTCCGACGAAGACCCGGAGGAACAAATCAAGCAGGCCAAGGCCGCCGCGCAGGAACGAGAAGCCGAGCGTGACAAGCTCCAGGCCGAACTCGACCGAATGCGCGAGGACAACACCCTACGCAAGCTGGCGAAGGAAAACGGGGCAGACCGCGACATGCTTGTGCCGTATCTCCGTGGTGTAGGTGATCTCCCGCAGTGGGGCAGCGACGAGTGGGACAGTAAGGCTGGCGAACTCGTCACCAACACGCTCAACTCATTTCCACAGTTCAAGGCGGGTGGGGTAGCACCCCGCACCAGCGGAACCCCCGCCCCACGAACAACAACGATGGCCGAATCCTCACCGCCGATGACCTCGACCGCCTGTACGCACAGGGCAAGTTTGAGGAAATCAACAATGCAGTGGAGGAAGGCCGTATCAGCCGCTAAAAGTTTCCACTAAGAGGAACACACTATGGCAACTCCACAGTCCCACAAGAACTGGGATCCGGTAATCGGCCCGATTGTCGCGTCTGAGCTCATGCAGCCGCTCCGTCAGACCTGGGCATTCGCGCAGGAAGGCGTGACGAACCGCGACTTTGAGGGCGAAATCCGCGGTAAGGGTGACGAGGTTGTTGTCACCAACCTTAGCCGTCCCACCATCCGTAAGTACGACGAGTCCGAAGACACGGTTGTTGAAGACCTTGAGTTCGGCGACCGCAAGTTCAAGATCGACTAGGGCGATTACTTTAACTTCAAGATTCCGCTGGTATCTTCCGTCCAGTCTGCTCTGGACGTGAAGCCGGAGGCAGTCAGCGAGGCAGAGGAAGGCATGTCCGAGCAGGTCGATACCTACATCGGCAAACTCATGAAGGACGGCGTTCGTAAGCAGAACCAGGTGGGCAAGCTTCCGTTGGATATTGATTCCAAGGATTCTTTCTCCGTGCTAGTGAAGTTGCGTAAGAAGTTGAACGCTACCCACGTTCCGAAGACTGACCGTTTCGTGATGGTTGGCCCCGAGATGGAAGCGGCGCTGCTGCACGACGAGCGCCTGGACAAGGCAGTGAACAACAGCAATCTCTTGAACGGTGAGATTGGTCGCCTGCTCGGGTTTCGCATCATTTCCGCGCCGACGGTGCCGACGGTGGCGGGCCGTGAGGTGGTCATTGCGGGCCACCCGATGGCTACCCCGTTCGGCTACCAGATCACGGAGGTGGAGGAATCGTCCATGCTGCCGTTCCGTTTCACCCGTGCGATTACGGGCCTCCAGGTGTACGGCGGTTCCGTGATCCGCCCGGAGGCGCTGGCGACGGCTGAACAGGATGTGGTGGAGCCGACCACGGCGGGTGCTACCGAGTAGACGCTAGCCCGTAGCAGACAGCGAAGGGGGTCAGGGTGTGTGCCTTGGCCCCCTTTACCCATACCTGGATGAAGGGCACACCATGAATAATCCGTATCAGGAAGAACTACTTAACCGTCTCCGTGACCATGAGAACGCGGGGGTGAACGTGAACTGACCCGGCTTATCAACTGGGGTACATCCGCTGTGTTGAAGTACACAGCTGTGCGGGCGCTCACTAAGACGATGATTGAGAAGTGGGTCAGAGTTAAGGCAGCAGGGTGTGTTCGATGCCGTCTAGGATCACATCGATGACGAGGTCGTAGTATTCCTCGGACATCGCTTCTTCTTCATCAGGGTGTGAGAGAGGCTCCAGGTAAGAGTTGACAATACTGGTCAGTCCAACAGATTGAGCCATCATAGGCTCAAGCCTGACAAGCATTTCGTGCAGGTTGTGGCGAGGCTGGATTTGATTGGATGCGCGCAGGTTTCTCGCTCCGATCGTGTGGATGATCGAGTTCGCGATAATTGTGTAGGCCACAGGCGAATTGTCACCAAACCCAGCTTCTTGTAGTTTGGCCCAGGCTCCATCGATCATCGGCAAAAACTGTTCGGTGAACTTGCCCCGCGCGAACCTGTCGGTAATCCCCGGATATGCTAACAATGCGGGGCGTAGATTGTGAGCCATAGCTCGAAACCAGGCTTTCCATTCAAGGTCCGGGTCGGGAACTTCAATCCCGACACATACCCGGTCTACAACAGCATCACAAATGGCTTCCTTGTTTGGAAAATAATGATAAATCACTGAGGGAACCACGCCCAGTTCACGGGCAATGTCCCGTACTGACCATCCCTCAACGCCACTGATCGCGCTTAACTGTACAGCTTGTTTGACAATCAGCTCGCGTGATAGCCCAGCCCTTCGCCCCGTTGGCACAGTGTTCATAAGGTGACCCTAACTTATTCCTTGACCCTTACTAGAACACCATTCTACAATATCCCTAAGTGAAACAGTGTTCTAGTAATGGAGTGTAGTGATGCCCGACCCTCGTAGTAATAAGCCGACACAGAGCTCTATTGATCCAGGAGCGCAAGCGAACCTGGTAGTGGGAATCGTTTTTCTCGCCTTTATGGGGCAAATGATTCTCAATCCGATCATCGCGCCACTGTCACGACAGATGGGATTGCGGGAATGGCATATTGGCGCCACTATCTCTTTGGCAGCGATTGTACTAGCGAGCTTGAGTGCTTATTGGGGGCGAGCTTCCCAACGTGTCGGCGCTAAACGTGTACTCGCTGCCGGGCTTGTGATCGCGATCATCGCTTTGAGCGCCTTCGGTATTGTCTCCTACCTGGGGATGAACCAGGTAGTTGGCGGTGTCGGACTAGTTTTTGGTGTTGTGATCACTCGTGGTTTGCTCTATGGTGGAGGGATTTCAGCGATCGCCCCGACCGCGCAAGCCCACCTGGTCACGCATGCTGCCAGCGAGAACGGGCGGGTAAAAGCACTGGGCATGATTGGAGCGGCTCAAGGGATGGCCTCCATTGTTGGAGGTGTTACTGGAGGTGTGTTAGCCGCTGCTGGTGGCCTGCTCTTGCCCTTGGTGGTCATGCCCGTTGTGATGGTGATTGGTCTGGTTGTTCTCTTGGTGAGTTTCGCACCTCAAAGCCGAGGGCAACTTTTTGCAAAGCCTCAACGGATTCGCTTCACTGATCCGCGTGTAGCTCCCTGGCTAGCAACTGGTCTGGTGATGTTTCTTGTGTTTTCTTCTGTTGCTACGATTTTTGGATTCACTGTCCAAGACCGCTTCGCCCTGTCGGCAACTGCGACCGCAGGTATTTCCGCGATTTACCTGACCATCATGGGCGTGACCATGATCATTGCCCAAGCGGTGATTGCTCCAAAGACAGGGTGGGGAGCAGCGAAGCTTTTACGTACTGGTCTGGCCATTACACTAGTTGCAACTGTGCTCATTTGGCCTACCTCCTCGCACGCTTTACTGGTTGTCGGGTGTATCGTGCTGGGGGTAGGTATGGGACTGGCGATGCCCGGGTACAACACTGGCCCAACCTTGAAGATGAGTGCAGATGAGCAAGGCGCAGTGGCTGGCATCATCAACGCTAATAATGGGTTGGCGTACGCGATTGCCCCGCTGGCTTCGACCGCCCTTTACGGGTGGAACCCGCTGGCACCCTTCGCCGTCTGTATCGCCTTGATTGCAGTGGTCGTCATCTACGCCCACACCGCACCCGCACTACGCCAATAACTATGAGCGTGCCTGAAGTAGCCGTTCCATCACGTTATCCGCAGGAGTCGGCCCCGAGTAGTCCACCAGCGAGTTGGCTTTGACGACGCTCTATGTCAAGTGGTTGTGAGTCAGATTTATGGTTAACAATGCATCATCAATGCACACGGCGTCGGTGCCGTTTTACTTGTCGTGCGGATAACGTGATCGTGACTTTTGCAGGCAACCCAGTCGGTGTTTTTGGTCGCGCGGTAATGAACCGCAAGGATTAGACGCGCCAGAGAGGCAACTCACGCCGGTTGTCAGGTGCGCCTGTGCGAGAAATCGGCACGATGGGATTGTGCGGGTAAGTGTCGAACAGCTTCGGCATCCGGTCGGCTGGGGACAAGCCCAGTTGGCGGTGCAAGTATTGGATAAGGGAGAGCTGCCCGAACACGCGATTCATTCCTTCAGCTACCGGAGCCAGCCTGACGTCATTGTTCAGTTTCGGTTTGATGTCGTAAACGCGGTTGAGCATCCTCGCATGATGAGCTGCGTAGTTGCGCAGAATATTCAAGGATTTCAGCCACGATTCAAGCTGAGGACCGGTTAGGCCGCAGGGTTGGGCAATCCGTTTGCGCACGATATTGGGCGACATGCCGTACAGGTATGACAGCATTCCCCAATCCATGATTTCGACGGCCGCCCAGATGGGTAGAGTCCCGCCATATTTGGATTTGTGGTGGGTGACGAAGTCCTCCTTCGACGCTTTCAATGCCGACTGGTACTTTCTCACCCATACCTCATGCACGCTACGCCCGTCTTTGTTTCGCTGCCGTGCCCGGGCGTTCAAACGTTGAGGATCCAAATAGATCAGCGGGTCAAGGCGGCCCAGTTCGTGACCGAGCTTGGTTCGAATAGCCAACTCCACGCGATCAAGCTCGATGAACACGCTGTGGCGCAATTGTTCGTCAAACCCATAGAGGGCTACCACCAGGTCAAACGATGCTCCGTCAACGAATTCATCTCGGGCGGTGCCGTCGCCTTGGGAGAAACGGCGCATCAGTAGTTCAATCGCGCCAGCAGCATCTCGGCATGCTCGGGATAAAAAACGAAGACCGGCCCTGGACTCCCACCGAGGCGGGCAGCGGAACCGGTCATGTTGCTTGCAAAGCTACCTAGTTGACGACGGCGAAGCAAGAACACGGGGCACGGAGCCATCGGTACGTTCACACACCAGTGGGCTCTCTGATCCGTCCGGATTCGTCGGTCCTCGGGGGCGTATGTGCGAGAGCCTTCCTCACGCTGTGTCCGGTTTCCCCAATCACCCAGGTGACAGAGTCTGAGGCGTATGCGGGGTCGAAGCGCTGCCTGGCGGCCAGGTTCGAGTTCTTTGACCAACAGGCGTTCGATGCTGGCAGGTTCATCTACGGCACCACCAACCTCGAGACCACCATCCACGACGGCACGAAGCTGCTGGACGCCTGGCTGGACGAGGCCGACGGGATTGATATGGTCGCTGCGTTGCCATCCTCTCCGGGTTCGCCGGGCGTGTCCTGAAGAATCGTGTGTCGATTTGGAAAAGCCCAGGTCGTGTAGGTCGTGTGAGGGAATGTGGTGTCTTGTGTGAACGGCGAGTGACAATGGACGCAATCCTGCCGGTCGACCTTGGTAAAAGCCCAGTTCGCGAAAAGGGGGTTGCGTCTTTTGTCACTAGCGCGGCGAACGAGGACACCAAATTCCTAGATTTTCGCACGCCGGTTTGGAAAAGCCCGGGTCACGCAAACTGTGTGAGGGAATTTGGTGCGTAGACCCCGCAAAACCACAAAGAACCAGCCCTACGCGTACGGGACGACCATCCCGCCGAACGCCAGCGCAACGGCCGTGAGCACGGCCCAGGCCAGCATGGCCTTGCCGTTGAGTCCAAGGACCGGGATGAGGGCGGTGCCGGTCGCGCCGCTGCGAACCTTCAAGATGGCGGCGATCGCCAGGGGGAGCGCCACCAGTCCGACCAGGGCCGGCGCGTACACCAGGGCCAACAGCACGCTGACTACGAACGGGACGCAGGTCAGGACGGTGAACAGGGTGCGGGCGCGGCTGTCGCCGAGGCGGACCGCGATGGTCTGCTTGCCGGAGGCGGAGTCGGTGGGGATGTCGCGGATGTTGTTGACTAGGTTCACGGAGGCGGAGATCGCGCCCACCGCCACCGCGACCAGCAGGCCTTCCCAGGACAGGAACCCGGTCTGGACGAACTCGGTGCCCATCACGGCGACGAGGCCGAAGAAGATGAAGACGCTGACCTCGCCAAGTCCGATGTAGCCGTAGGGGTTGTTGCCGCCGGTGTAGAACCAGGCGGCCGCGATGCAGGCCGCGCCGACCAGGATCAGCCACCACGCCCCGGCCAGCACCGATAGGACGATGCCGAGCAGCCCGGCGACCCCGAACGCGACGAAGGCGGCCAGTTTCACATCCTTCGGTTCGGCGAGGCCGCTGGCGGTGATGCGGAGGGGGCCGGAGCGGTCGTCGTCGGTGCCGCGGATGCCGTCGGAGTAGTCGTTGGCAAAGTTCACGCCGATGATCAGCGCCCACGCCACAAGCAGCGCGAGCAGTGCGCGGCCCAGGTGGGCCTGCGCGGTAAAGGCGGCGACGCCGGTGCCGGCGATGACGGGGGCGAACGCGTTTGGCCAGGTGTGCGGGCGGGAGGCTTCCCACCACGCGTGCAGGTTGGGTTGTGCAGTCATGGTTTCCATCATGCCCCGTATCCGGGCTGTCGGCTAAAGTGGTGCGCCATGTGGGTCGATTATGTGGCGCGGCAGGCGGTGGCGCAGGTAGGCGCGGCGCTGCGTTTGCCGTCGTTGCGGATGGCGGTGCGCTCCGGGCGTCTGGAGTTCCCGGCCGCGGGCCACACCGTGATCAGCCTGACCTCGCACGGCTCCCGCTTATCGACGGTCCATCACACCCTCGCATCGCTGTTGGTGGGGACCCGCCGCGTGCCCACCATCCTGTGGCTCGACGCCGTCGACTACCACGCGCCCTGGCCCGAGCCGCTGCGGGAGCTCGTGGAGTGCGGCCTGCAGGTGCGTTGCTCCGACGGCCAATACGGCCCGCACACCAAGTACTACGGCACGTTCCGGCAGCTCGCGGGCGCAGGCATCAGCGTGATCACGGTCGATGATGACGTGTTATACCCGCGGTGGTTCGTCGAAAAGCTGGTGGTGGATCCGCTGGCGGTGACGGCCTACCGGGCCCACGAGATCGCGCTGGCGGGCGGCGGGTTCGCGCCGTATACGCAGTGGCGCAGCGTGCGCACCACCGCGCCGAGCCCGCGACACTTCGCCACCGGCGTCTCCGGCGTGGCGTACCCACCCGCGATGGTGGACTTCGTCGCCGCCCAGGGCGACGCATTCCAACGCGCCGCCCCCAGCGCCGACGACGTGTGGCTCAACATGTGCGCGGTGCGCTCCGGGCACTTCGTGCGCCAAGTCTTTGACAAACCGAAGGAGTTTCCGCTGGTGCCAGGTTCGCAGTCGGTGGCGCTGGTGCGCACAAACCTGCGCGGGGGCAACGACGCCCAGCTCGCCGCAAGCTACAGTGCCGAGGACATCAGCGCGGTCGTCAACGCAGGCTAGAACAGGTCGCGCACCGCGGACCGGTCCACCTTACCCGGCCCCAGCAGCGGTAGCGCCGCGACGCGCTTGAGTTCCTTCGGTACCTGCCACCGTGGCAGGTCCTGCAGGGCATCCATCACGTCCGGCACCTGCGCCTCACCCGCAACCGCGGCGCAAATGCGCTGGCCGAAACGCTCGTCCGGCACGCCCACCACGCACGCGTCCGCCACGCCGGGCACGCGCAGCAGGAACCGCTCCAGCACCTCCGGCTGCAGCTTCAGCCCACCCGAATCAATCACATTATCGACGCGCCCTTCGACCGTGAGGTGGCCGTCGACAAGCTGGCCTGCGTCTGAGGTGCGGAACCACCCCTGCTCGGCGAAGTCGGGGTGCTCGGGCTGGTTGCGGTAGCCGCGCGCGACCATGGGCCCGCCGAGCCAAATGCGGCCGTCGCGGATGCGCACGTTGGCGCCGGCGATTGGCACCCCGTCGTAGACGCAGCCGCCGGAGGTCTCCGAGGAACCGTAGGTGGTGACAACGTTGATGCGCAGCTTCGCCGCCGAATCCAGCAGCGCCGGGTTGGTGGCCGCTCCGCCGACGAGCACCGCGTCGAAGCTGCGCAGCGCGTCGATGCCGGTGAGCGTGGACATCGCCTTGTCCAGCTGCAGCGGGGTCAGCGCTGTGTAGCAGCGGTCCCCGGTCGCCGCGATCTCCGCGGTGCGGGCCGCGAACTCATCCACGTGGAACCCGCGGGTGAGGTCCACGAAGGCGGGTTCGACACCCGCGACCATGCTGCGCACCAACACCTGGATGCCCGCGATGAACGCGGCCGGCATCGCCAACAGCCACTGGCCCGGCCCGCCCAACGCCTGGTGGGTGGCGTCCGCGCTGGCAATCAGGTTCGTCGGGGTCAGCAGCGCACCCTTCGGGGTGCCCGTAGACCCGGAGGTCGCTACCACGAGGGCGACGTCGTCGTCGATCGGCTCACCCACACCCTGTGTGTTGCGCAGCAGGTTGGCGCGCGCCGGGTCGTTCGTCGGCACCGGCAGCAGGGCGCGCTGGCCGGTCAGGGCCTCCTCGAGGGCAGGCAGGATCGCCAACGGATCGGCAGGGTTAACGGGCAGGAGTTCCAGCAGCTTCGTCACGAAGCGTTAGTCTAGCGCCCCGCCCGCAAGCACCTCGATGGCGTCGCGCCACATGACGTTGCCGGTGTCGGGGGCGAAGCGATCCGTCGTTACAAGGATGCAGCGGGATCCGGCGGGCAGTGTGTCGAACGGCGCGAGTTCGCGCGCGAGCGTTGTGGGTTCGGTAACCGTGAGCGCCACCTGGATGTAGAGTGTGCGCTGTCCATCATTGGCGATGAAATCGATCTCCCCACCGGGCACCTTGCCGGTGGAAACCTGGTAGCCGCGGCGGCGAAGCTCCAGGTAGAACATATTTTCCAAGTCGTGGCCGAAGTTAAAAGCGCGAGAGCCCAGCAGGGCTGTGCGCAGACCTGGATCGACGAAGTAGAACTTACCGTTCGTACTCAGCCATCGCTTGCCCTTCGTGTCGTAGTCCCGGCACTGATAAATAAGGTGCGCGTCCGACATCAGGCCGAGGTAGCGGTCGACCGTCTCGCTCGACGCCTTGAGCCCCTCGTGCTTGAGGTGGCCCACGATGCGATTCGTAGACACCGGGTTACCTGCATTATCGAAGAGGAAACGGGCCACACGTAGGAAAGCGTCGGTGTCGCGGATCTGGCCGCGCAGCGAAATGTCGCGGGTAAAGATGGAATCGAAGAGGGAGGAGTTCGCCTGACGAATCACCACCGGGTCCGCGAGCTGCACCGTGGCGGGGAAGCCGCCGATAGTGACCCACTCCTGAAATGCGTGATCAAGCCCAGGGCGTGCGTCCGCTGGGTAGCGGAACTCCATGAATTCCGCCAGGGAAAGTGGCAGCATCGGGATCTCGATGTAGCGCCCCGCTAGATAGGTCAGCGACTCGCCAACGAACAGGGAGGCGTTGGAGCCGGTGACGCAGATCTCCAGCTGCTCGTTGAGCCGCAGTGAGTTGATCACGCGCGCCCAGTCCTTCAGCTCCTGCACCTCGTCAACGTGGAGGTAGCGCAGCCCCTGTGCGAGCCGTTGCGTAACGGTGTCGTGGAAGGTGGTCGGGTTCCGCAGTGTGGCGTTGGCCTGA
Source organism: Corynebacterium sp. UMB10321 (assembly GCF_030228725.1). Lineage (NCBI taxonomy): Bacteria > Bacillati > Actinomycetota > Actinomycetes > Mycobacteriales > Corynebacteriaceae > Corynebacterium > Corynebacterium sp. UMB10321. The sequence continues at coordinate 218,816 of NZ_JASOZC010000001.1, forward strand.
TCCTCGAAGTTGACCACCATGATGGCGTCTTCCGGGGTGCCGTGCTCGCGCAGGTGGCGGCGGTACAACTCCAGGAGGGTCGACTTCCCGCAGCGGCGCACGCCGGTGATGATGCGTACGAAATCGTTATCGGTGACTGCCAGCAGGTTATCCAGGTACTGCTGCCTCGGGTGCAGGACTCTCATGAGTTTCGAGTATACCGGAAACTATCTCCAAAACAGGCAAGAGTTTCAGATATACTTGAAACCGCGCAGCTGCCCGCGCAGCTACCGGCCCAGTTCGTGGCTCAGCGCCTCGAGCTCCCCGCCGCCAGCGATGGCGCCTCCGCCTGTCGGCGAGCATTCGCCCAACACCGCCACAACAAGGCATAACACCGAAACGACCGCCTTCCTGGACTTCTTCATTGCCAAAGTGTGAACCACCGCATTCGGGTGCGTCAAGCGGACTAGACGTATTGACCGGAGGTTGTAATTAATTTGTCGGGATCCGCCACGCTGGGTAAGCTCTGCCTCATGTATTCAGGCATCGCTTCCATGAAGCTGCGTTCCGCCCGCTGACGGCGGCGGGACCCCTTCTGACCTCTCGTCTGCCGTCCTGGCCATCTGCCGGGCGGTCATTTAGTGCTGCCCGGCTCCATGACGAGCTGAGAGTACGAAATGCCAATTACACCAACCTTGCGGTCATGTGTGTGGAATGGAACGCCCCGCGGGCCAGTCGCACACATCCGTGCCGAATCAATCCACATCACCTTGGGAGACAGGCACCTCCTGAACGGGCTGGATGTCACCGTCTCCGCCGGCTCACGCCTGGCGATCGTCGGCGACAACGGCCGTGGTAAGACCACCTTGCTCCATATCTTGGCGGGGCTCCTGACCCCTGACTCGGGAGTAGTGACCCAGATGGGTTCCCTCGTCCTGGTCAAGCAGGACATGCCCACTGAGGGCAACCGCACCGTCGGCGATCTCATCGCCGAAGCGACAGCTCCCTCCAGGGCTGCACTTGAGGCACTCGACGTGGCGAGCGCAGCACTCGCCGCAGGAAACGACGCGGCCGATGCCTATTCCGCAGCGCTCGAGACCGCCACGCTATTGGATGCCTGGGATGCAGAAAGGCGCGTGGACATCGCACTTGCAGGCTTTGACGCTTGCAGCGACCGCGCCCGCAAACTGTCGACCTTGTCGGTCGGGCAACGGTACCGGGTCCGGCTTGCCGTCGCACTTGGATCGACCCCTGACCTGCTCCTGCTGGACGAGCCCACGAACCACCTCGACGCTGCAGGACTGTCCTTCCTAACCGAACGACTGCGTGATCACCCCGGTGGTCTGGCTCTGGTCAGTCACGACCGCGCCCTGCTGTGTGATGTGGCGACCACCTTCCTGGATCTCGACCCGACCCGAGATGCCGTGCCGCGAACCTACTCGGGTGGCTACCAAGGCTGGATTGAAGGTCGCCGACGAGAACGCCTCGTGTGGGAACAGGACCACGCCGCCCAGGTCGCCCGGCACAAGGAACTGACACGCGCTGCAGCCGAGGCACGCTCCCGCCTGTCTCAGGGGGGATGGAGACCTGACAAGGGCACAGGCAAGCACCAACGCGCCACACGCGCTGCTGGAGTGGTTCAAGCCTTCAACCGACGTATAGAAGACCTGGAACGTCATGAGATCGACGTGCCGGCACCGCCACTGCGTCTAGCGTGGCCCGCCTCGACAACTCGTGCCGGACAGAGCATCATGAACGCCACCGAAGTTACTGTGAAGGACCGGTTGGACACTCCGGTGTCGGTTGACGTGGACGGCGGTGACCGGTTGGTGGTCACCGGACCAAACGGCGCGGGAAAGTCCACCTTGTTGGCAGTTCTTGCACAGCGTCTGGCCCCCACCACGGGACATGTGCGAGTGAACCCGACAGCGCGCATCGCTCTGCTGTCTCAAGAGGTCTCCGACTGGGATCACTCCAGCTCCGCACACGAGGTCTACGAGGCGTACCTAACAAAGCTGGGCCGCCGATCTCAGGCGCCTACTCTCGGCTCGCTCGGGCTGCTCGAGGCCTCTGCAACCAACACGCCCGTGGGGCGCCTGTCGCAAGGACAGCAACGCCGACTTCACCTGGCCATGTGTCTGGCCCAGGACCCAGACCTGCTGCTCCTGGACGAACCCACCAATCATCTGTCATCGAACCTCGTCGACGACATCACCACCGAGCTTCAACAGGCCTCCTGCGCGGTGATCGTCGCCACCCATGACCGGCAGATGCTCCGCGACTTTACCGACTGGCCCCATCTGAACCTTGACTTGAAGGAGATGCTATGAACCCGCTTCACCCCTTGACCATCCCCACGTACCGCCAGTTGTTCGTAGCGATGGTGCTGACCATCTTCGCCCAGGGCGCCTGGGCCCTCTACCTGACCATGCAGACCCTCGACCTGGGCGCCACGCCCGCCACCCTGTCGGGTGTCGTGGCCTGGAGCGGCATCGGCCTGCTTGTGGGATCCCTCCCAGCTGGCGTAATTGCCGACCGGATCCCCAACAAGTCCGTCATCGTGGGTGTGTTCGCCCTGAACCTCGCCATCGCGACCGCGACGTCCACAGCAGCAATCCTCGACTTTGTCACCTTCTGGATGCTCGCGGTCTCCGCATTCATCATTGGCGCTTCAACCGCCTTCTTCTTCCCCGCCTACACGGCACTGGTGCCAGTCCTGGTGGATAGCGACGACCTCATGGCCGTCAACGGCCTCGAAGGCGCCACCCGTCCCTTGGTCGGACAGGCACTTGCGCCCGCCGTCGTCGGAGCGGTCATCGGCGCAAGCATGCCCGCCGCTGGCGGGTACCTCATCGCAGCAGCAATCGGACTTGGCCTGCTCGCGGCCCTGCGGCTTCCCACCCCCACCCGTGCCGAAACGGAGGCCGATGCTGACGCTGCGGCCGACTCACCGATCACCGACCTGCTCGATGGCTTCCGCTACGTTTCCCGCACACGCTGGGTCCGCTCCAGTGTCCTGTTCGCGGCCGTTATGGGACTGGTCGTGACCGGACCACTCGAAGTCCTCCTACCCGCTCTTATGCGCTCCTCGCATGACAATGGACCTGCTCTCTACGGGGCCGTCCTGGCTGCCCTCGGCGCGGGCGGGTTGGTGGGCTCCCTGCTGGCGGGGTCGTGGCGCACACCGGAACGCTTCCTGCCCGCAATGGTCGGCGTTTGGGCGCTCGGATGTCTGTTCTTGTCCATTCCGGCGCTCACCAGCAATCCATGGGCCATCGGTGCAGGACTCGCGTTCTACGGGGCGCTGATCGGGATCGGGATGGTCATCTGGGGAACAGTGCTCCAAGAGCACGTCCCCTTGGAGATGCTCGGCAGGGTCGCCAGCCTCGACTTCTTCATTTCCATCGCCTTCATGCCTTTGTCCATCGCTCTCACCGGACTCTTCAGCCGCTTCATCGACTCCAGGACTCTGTTCATCACCGCCGGCCTGGTGCCACTGGCCATGGCAGCACTGCTCCTAGCCCTGGGTCAACTCAAGATGCCGCAGAAGACGCTGGCCGAGGCATGAGAGACCTAAGACACACGAACATCATCCTCACACCTCTCCACCGCTTTGCTACCGCGGCGAGCTCGGCGGCTGGTTGCACTGGGTTTTCACGATTGACCAACGTTTGAGGTCAGTACAGCTAGAACACCTCGGCGATCAGCAGCATGGCCGGCAGCGCCAGGAAGATGGTCAAAAACACGGTGTCGCGGTAGTGGGTGGCGGAGGGGGAGGTTGCTTGGCGACGATCCTTCGGCCTGCGCCAGCAACCCACAAATAAACACGTCCACGAGCCATGCCCGGCTACGGGCGAACACCTCCTCTGCCATGTCTGGCAGCAGGGTGCGCTGGCCCGCAAGCACCCCGATGGCGTCGCGCCACGTGACGTTGCCGATGTCGGGGGCGAAGCGATCCGTGTCAGAAAAAGTCGTTACCGCTACCTTCCCAGCTCGTGGCTGAGCGCCTCGAGCTCCCCGCCACCAGCCATCTGGTGGGTCAGCTCCTCCAGGGTCACGTTCTCCCGGGGCTCGTCGAGTTCCTGGCGGCCCAGCTTCAGGATGGTGAAGTGGTCACCGACCAGGAACGCGTGGTGCGGGTTGTGGGTGACCAGGACGACGGCGATGCCGCGGTCGCGGGCGGCGGCGACAAAGCGCAGCACCACGCCGGACTGCTTCACGCCGAGCGCCGCGGTCGGCTCGTCCAGGATCAGGACGCGGGCGCCGAAGTAGACCGCGCGCGCGATGGCCACGACCTGGCGCTGGCCACCAGAGAGATTCCCAGCGTCGACTTCGACGTCGGGGATGTCGATGCCCATCTCGAGGAGCTGCTTGGCGCAGATCTGCTTCATCTCGGCGTCGCGGAGGACGCCGAAGCGGCCGGTGAGCTCCTGGCCGAGGAAGAAGTTACGCCACACGCTGAGCTCATCCACGATCGCCAGCGTCTGGTGCACCGTCGCGATGCCGGTATCGATCGAGTCTCGGGGAGAGGTGAAGGTGGTTGGCTGGCCGTCGATAAGCACTTCGCCCGAGGTCGGTTGGTGCAGGCCAGCGAGGATCTTGATCAACGTGGACTTGCCGGCGCCGTTGTCGCCGAGTACGCACGTGACCTCGCCCTCGTTGACGGCGAGGTTCACCCCGCGCAGCGCGTCGAAGCTGCCGTAGGACTTGGTGATGTTCTTCAGTTCAATGACAGCCACTTAGCGCCCCTTGGTGTACTTAGCGAAGGACATATTCGTAAACACGGCGACCAGCAGCGTTGCGCCGAGGAAGAACTTGAACCAGTCAGGGTTCCAGCCGGCGTAGACGATGCCCTGGTTGGTCAGACCGAAAATCAGCGCGCCGATCGCGGTGCCCACCGCGGTGCCGCGGCCGCCTGTCATGGCGCAGCCGCCGATGACGGCGGCGATGATGTAGAGGAACTCGTTGCCCACGCCCTGGCCTGCCTGGATGGAGTCGAAGGCGAACAGGGTGTGCATGCCCACGACCCAGGCCGCGAAGCCCACGCCCATGAACAGCAGGATCTTCACCCGGCGCACCGGCACACCGACGGCGCGCGCGGCGTTCTGGTCCCCGCCGACCGCCGTGATCCAGTTGCCGAACTTCGTGCGGAACAGCACAAACGAGGCAATCGCGACGAGCAGCAGCCACCACAGCACCGTCACGTTCAGCGTCACATTGCCGACGTCAAACGTGCCAGCGAACACCACGTGCGCCGACGGGAAGCCCTCCATGTCGGAGATGATCGGGGTTGCCACCTGGCCGGTCACCAGCTTGGTCACCGCCAGGTTGAGACCCTGCAGCATCAGGAACGCGGCCAAGGTAATCAGGAAGCTGTCGATGCCGGTGCGGGTCACCAGGTAGCCGTTCAGCGCGCCGATCGCCAGCGAGATCCCGAGCGCCATGAACGCGCCAACCCACGAGTTGAGGTGCAGGTTGTAGTTCAGCATCGTCGCGGCCAGCGCGGCCGTGGTCACGGCGACGCCCGAGGAAAGGTCGAACTCGCCACCGATCATCAGCAGCCCCACCGCGAGCGCCACGATGCCCAGCGTTGAGGACGCGTACAGGGTGGTCGCGAGCGCCTCAAAGGAACGGAACGCGGGGGCGACGGTCAGGAAGAACGCAAAGATCGCGATGAAGCCCAGCATCGAGGCGAACTCGGGGCGCCGGATCAGCTTGGCCAACCCAGTGTGTGTTCGTAGCCGGTCATCGCTTGTCGACGCCCCTTCGCTCACCACCGCGCTCATCGCATGCCCGCCTTCGCAGCTTCGGCGACCTTGTCCACGTTGTCCTTATCGACGAAGCTCGGGCCGGTGTAGACGGGGCGGCCGCCGCCTAGGGTGCCGCCGTTGCGCTTCGCGATCCACAGTGAGTCGACGGCCAGGTAGCCCTGCAGGTACGGCTGCTGGTCGACGGCGAAGGCGACGCGGCCGTCGGCGATGGCGTCGACAAGCTCGGCGTTGGTGTCAAACGTGGCGACCTGCGCCTTGGACCCGGACTGCTTCACGGACTCCGTTGCGCGCATCGCCACCGGCGCCTGGAGTGCGAAGACGGTGTCGAAGCTCTTGTCCTGTGACAGTTTCGAGGTGATGGTGGACTGTACGGACGTCAGATCCTGGCCGTTGACGTAGAGCAGTTCGACGTTGCCGTCGAGGCCCTTGCGCACACCGTCGCAACGCGCTTCCTGGGAGGAGTTGCCCTGCTCGTGGATGACGCACAGGACGTTCGACTTGCCTTCCTCCTTGAGGCGCTCGCCGGCGGCGTTGCCCGCCACCGACTCGTCCTGGCCGAAGAAGCCCGTCATCCCGTAGTCCTGGTACTTGCCCATACCGGCGTTCAGGCCGACGACGGGGATACCACGGTCGACAGCGTTGCGCGCTGCGGGGCCGATTGCCTCGGCGTTCGGCATGGTCACGGCGATGCCGTCGACGCCAGCGTCCACCGCCGAGCGCACCAGGTTCGCCTGGTTCGGCGCCTGCGGGTCGGAGGAGTAGCGCAGCTCGATGTTGTCCTTCTTCGCCGCGTCCTCCGCGCCCTTGCGCACGAGGTCCCAGTAGGTGTCGCCCGGCGCACCGTGCGTGACCATGGCCACCACGTACCTCGGCGTATCGACGCCACCAGCGGTCCCTTCAGTGTTCTCGGAGCGGGGTGCGCCGCCTGTTGAGGAGCACCCAACAAGCAGCGCCGCAGCCATCAGTGCTGCGGCAAAAAATGTAGTCCGTGTCTTAGCCATTGTACGAGTGTGATCCACCGCACCATGTTTGTCAAGGCTAGAACACCCCCGCGATCAATAACATCGCAGGTAACGAAAGGAACGTGGTGAGGAAGACGGTGTCCCGGCAGATCACCTCACCCGAGCGGTACGTCGCCGCGTAGTTGTACACGTTCTGCGCCGTCGGCAGCGCACACAGAATGAGTGCCGCGTACATATCGGAGCCGGTCAGGCCCAGAAGCGACGCCACTACCCACGCTACGGCCGGCATGCCGATCAGCTTGAGGATGGTAGCGGTGGTCGTCGCTAAGCGCTGGCTCTGCAGCACCTTCTCCCCGGTGAGCGAGGCGCCGAAGCTCATGAGGATCATCGGGATGGACGCGCCACCCAGAATCTGCAGCGGGGCGAGCACCGGCTCCGGCACCGTCCACGACGACGCCGACACCGCAAACCCCGCAAACGCCGCAACCACCACCGGCGCCTTCAACCCCGCAATCACTGACTTCAGCACCCCCGACGCCCCACGGTCCAGGCCAGCGATCACGATGGGGGAGAGCACCGCCATCTGCAACACCAGCGCCGGAATCACGTACGTCGGATCCCCCAGCACGTACGTGGCAATGGGCAACCCGATATTGACCGAGTTGTAATAACTCGACGACGCCGCCCCCGCCATGGTCTCCGCAGCATCCTGCTTGAACCACACCGCACTGATCGCCCAATAGATCAGCATCGTGGTCACTGTCGCGATTGCGATCACCAGGATCACCGGGGAGAAGAACGCATCCGTGTCCGAGACCGCCACCGACGAAAAAATCAACGACGGCGTTGCCACATGAAACGCGATGCGGTTGAGCTGCAGCCGCTGCTCACCCGGGCCGATCACCTTCTTCTGGGCAAGCCACCAGCCCGCCGCGATCACGGTGAAGATGATGGCGAAACCAGTCAGAACGTCAAGCATGTCGAATGAGTGTAGTGGCTACGCGCCCGTGAAACTGGCGCCTAGTCCATCTGCAGGACGGTGCGCAGTTCCGCGAAGGGAGCCGGGCAGATTTCGTGCGTGACGGTTCGGCCTGTTCGGGACTTTTTGAGTAGTCCGGCTTCGGCAAGCTTCTTGAGGTGGTGGGAGACCGTCGGTTGGCTGAGCCCGGAATACTCGGTAAGCGCGGTCACGCTCATCGGCTCGCACCCTTCTGCGGCGAGGCGGGAGAGGAGGCGCAGCCGGGCGGGATCTGCCAGCACTTTGAACAGGGCCGCGTAGCGCTCGGCGTCTTCTGGGGGGAGTGGGCCGGAGCCGAGTGAGCAGCAGTCTGGGGCGGGGGATTGTTCGTGCATGACTTCTACCTTCTCATATTGACAGCGGTCTATGCGGCCCTCTATTTTCACATATTGATAATTATCGATATGTGAGGTGATTAGATGACCAACCCAGAGCCGACCCCCGTTCGAATGTCGTTCCTCGACAGATTCCTACCAGTGTGGATCATCTTGGCGATGGCATTCGGTCTGCTGCTGGGCCGCGCCGTTCCAGGACTCCGCAGCACGCTTGAGCGTTTTGAAGTCGGCGGTATTTCGCTGCCGATCGCGCTGGGCCTTTTGGTGATGATGTACCCGCCGCTGGCCAAAGTCCGCTACGACAAGACCCGCGAGATCGCCACCGACAAACGGCTCATGACCGTCTCCATCATCTTGAACTGGATCGTCGGCCCCGCGTTCATGTTCGCCCTGGCCTGGCTGTTTCTGCCGGACCAGCCAGAGCTACGCACAGGCCTCATCATCGTCGGACTGGCGCGCTGCATCGCCATGGTGCTGGTGTGGTCCGACCTGTCCTGCGCCGACCGGGAAGCCACGGCCGTCCTGGTCGCCATCAACTCAGTATTCCAGGTGCTCATGTTCGGCGTGCTCGGATGGTTCTACCTGCAGATCCTGCCGAGCTGGCTGGGCCTGGAGACCACCTCTGTGGAGTTCTCCTTCTTCTCCATCGTCACCGCCGTACTGGTGTTTCTCGGTATCCCGCTACTTGCCGGAGTGCTCTCCCGCATCATCGGTGAGCGAGTGAAGGGCCGTGCGTGGTACGAAGAGACTTTCCTGCCAGCGGTTTCCCCGCTTGCGCTCGTGGGGTTGCTGTACACGATCGTGCTGCTGTTCTCCCTGCAAGGCGATCAGATTACATCCCAACCGTGGACCGTTGCTCGAGTCGCCCTGCCACTGCTGGGGTACTTCGTGGGCATGTTCCTGATCGCCCTGGTGGTGTCGAAGGCGTCGGGGATGGGCTACGCCCAATCCGCCTCCGTGTCCTTTACCGCCGCGGGCAACAACTTCGAGTTGGCCATCGCGGTGGCGATCGGCACGTTTGGCGCCACCTCGGCTCAAGCGCTGGCAGGTACGATCGGTCCGCTCATCGAAATCCCCGTCCTCGTCGGACTTGTCTACCTCATGCGCGGCATCGGGCAGAGACTCTTCCCAGGCGATCCCACCCTGCCAGCTGCAAGGAGCCGTTCATGAACCCCAGTGTCTTGTTCGTCTGCGTCAGCAACGGCGGTAAATCACAAATGGCGGCGGCGCTTGCGCGACACTACGCAGGCGACCAGGTCAGCGTCTTCTCCGCTGGCACGAAACCGGGCACGAAGCTGAACCAAGAATCCGTCGCCGCAATTGCAGAACTCGGTGCCGACATGTCGCGCGGCACACCAAAACCCATCGACCCAGAACTGCTGCGCACAGTCGACCGAGTAGTAATAATTGGCGACGCCGCCCAGCTCAGCATGCCAGCCGACGCCGCCGGCACCCTGGAACGCTGGCACACCGACGAGCCGTCCACCCGTGGCATCGAAGGCATGGAGCGGATGCGCCTCGTACGCGACGATATCGACGCCCGCGTGCGCGCCCTCCTGCGCGAGCTGCATCGCACGCTTTGAATCCCACGCTTTGAGCGGTTTGGGGCGCTACGCGCGGGCCCGGCGGGCGAGTGTATTACCTAGCGACTGGATGGCCTGCACCACGATGATCAGGATGATCACGGTGGTGAGCATTGCCACAGAGTCGAACTGCTGGTAGCCGTAGGCAATCGCGAGGTCGCCCACGCCGCCACCGCCAATCGTTCCGGCCATCGCGGTCGCGGAGATGAGACCCACGGTTGCCGTGGTGATTGCGAGGATGATGGAGGATTTCGCCTCCGGGAGGAGGAAGTGCCGGATGGTCTGCCACATGTTCGCACCCATCGATTCGGCAGCCTCGGTGATACCGGGGTTGACCTCGAGCAGGGACTGCTCGATGAGCCTCGCGATGAACGGGGCGATGTACAGGGTGAGTGGCACCAGCGCGGCCGTCGTGCCTATTGAGGTGCCCACAATAGAGCGGGTGAATGGCGAAATCGCGACGAGCAGGATGATAAACGGCAGGGAACGGATGATGTTGACCACCACGTTGAGCACCCCGTACACCAGCCGGTTCGGGCGCAGACCGCCCGGGCGGGTAATCACCAGCGCCAGCGCCAGCGGGATACCAACCAGCGCACCAATGAACAGGGCGACCCCCACCATGTACACGGTCTCCCCGAAGGAATCGAGGTACATCGACGGAGTCACGCGCGAGCCCGTGAGGTCGCGCCACCAGGAGTTCAGCGGTTCCATTTACGCCTCCACCTCATTCACAGTCACACCTTCCAGGCTCGACAGCCACGCCACCGCGCCGTCCGCCTCGCCACCACGCAGGCCGACGATGGTGGTGCCCACGGTGGTTGCCGCAAGCTCAGTACTTGACGACGCCAGCAGCCGCGCATCCACACCAAACTTGCCAACGAGCTGCGTGAACACCTCTTGAGCAGCCCCGCCCGTGTGGACGAGCTGCACCACGCGGTCAAACCTTCCTTCGCGGATAGTCTCGCGCACATGCTCAGGGACCTCGCGCTGGATGACCGTCTCCACGAACCGCTGCGTCAACGGGTGCTGCGGGTCGGCGAACACCTCGGCGACAGGGCCCGACTCCACCAGGTGCCCCTCGGACAGCACCGCGACCTCGTCCGCGAGGCGTGCCACTACGTCCATTTGGTGCGTGATCAGCAAAATGGTCACGCCGAGCTCCGCATTGATCTTTCGGAGTAGCTCCAGGATTTGTGTTGTGGTGAGCGGATCCAGGGCGGACGTGGGCTCGTCGCAAAGCAAAATGCTCGGATTGGTCACGAGCGCACGAGCGATGCCAACGCGCTGGCGCTGACCGCCCGAAAGCTGGCGCGGCTTGTGACTTGCGCGGTCGGCCAGCCCCACCATTTCGAGGGCCTCCGCGACACGGCGCTGGATCTCCGCCTTCGGCGTCTTCGACAACAGCAGGGGCGTGGCCACATTCTCCGCAACCGTCTTGGTCTCTAGCAAGTTGTAGTTCTGGAACACCATCGACACCTTGCGCCGCAGGTCACGCAGCTGCTTCGCGTTCAGCTTCGCGGGCTCCTCGCCGAGTACCGACACCGAGCCCGACGTCGGCACCTCCAGCCCATTGACGGTACGAATCAGCGTGGACTTGCCAGCACCAGACGTCCCCACCACGCCGGAAATCCCGCCCGCGGGTACCGCGAACGAGATGTCCTCGAGTGCAGTAAAGCTTGTGTCCCCGGTGTCGAACACCTTGGTCACACCGTCGAATATGACGGCGTTGCCGCTGCCGGTTGCGATGGTCATGCGAGCCTTTCTAGCGCTTTGTCTACTTCAGAGAATCCGGAAGGAACCAGTAGTTGTTCTCGTTGTGCTCGTCGAAGTACTGCTTGAACTCCTCCGAGCGGTACGCGTCCGCGACCGCCTTCGCCCACGGCTGATCCTTCTTGTCCTCGGTGGTCACCGCTACAAGAATCAGCTCCGGACGCAGCGTCTCCTGGAACACCTGCAACTTCGGGTCCAACCCGGCGGAATACGACATGGAGCCAGGAATCACCGCCCAGTCAAAGTCCGGCAGCGTGCGCGACAGGTTGCCCGAATCAATGGAGATAATCTCCAGGTTGTGGGGGTTGTCCTTAATATCCGACTCCGCGACCAGCGTCGCATCCGGGTCCTGCAATGTGATCCAGCCAGCATCCACTAGCAGGTGCAGCGCGCGGGACTTGTTCGACCCATCCAGCGGGATGCCAACCTTGTGGCCGTCGGCAACCTCGGTGAGCTGCGTGTACTTATCGGAGTACAAGCCGGCCGGTACCGTCGGCACCTCAGTAATGGAGGCGAGGTTGCCACCCTTTTCCTCATTAAACACGTTCATCCAGGCAGTGTGCTGGTCAACGTTCAAGTCCGCAGAACCCTCGTTCAATGCAGTATCGGCCTGGGTCAGATCAGTAAACGACTGGTACTCGACCTCGTAGCCCTGCCCCTCCAGGATGGGGCCGACCGCATCCGTGAACAGCTCCGAATACGGGCCAGGCGAAGTAGCGACACGGATCGTCTGCAAGTCGCCGTCCGGGGTAGCGGTGGCGTCGGTGGAATCACCGGAGCAGGCGGTAAGGCCAAGCGTTAACGCGGCAGCCGCGGTGATGGCAGTGAGTTTCTTCAGCACGATGTTTCCTTTCAAGTTTTTTCAAGCTGTACCGAAGAATAAACCACTCGGTTTGTTATTGCAAGACTGGTCGGTCTAGTTGTTGGGGGTGTGAGGCGGTCGGGGCGGTCTGGTTTGGGCTTGTGCTGGGTTGGGGTGGGGTGCGGCAGAGGGTTGGAAGGTTGAGCGGCTGGGGCTGGATGGCTGGGCGCCTAAAAGTGAGCAATAGGATTGTAGTAATCCCCGTTTCGCTCGAAATTTTCGAGGATTACTACAATCCACCTACTACAGTTTGGATTTTTGGGAGCTCGCGCCGCTGTTTTCGAGCGCGCGGCATGGCGGCGAGCGTGTTCCTAGTGCTGCAGAAAACGTGCAGTTCACGGGCGGCGTACCCGCTTTTGCAATTTGCGGACTGTGAGTGGCGGTACGGACGTGCTTTTGCGGAAGCGGCTGTTCTCGACTGTAGGGAAGGGGGTGAGGTGAATGCCTAATGCTGATTTCGGTCACCAGCCGGACAAGCCTAACTGAATATCAGACACGCACAAGGCCTGGCGCTCTATCCCCGCAACTTGCTGATTAGCGCCATCACACCCGAGACCCCCGCCGTCAGCATTCCAACCAATGCTGCCAGAGCGAGCATCCCGGCGATGAAGGACTCGGCCTCCGGGTCGAAGGTTTCCATGCACAGCCCGAAGAGCATAAACGACACCACTGTGATGATCACCGACCACTTGAATACCTTCCCGGACTTGGAGTGTCGCTTCGGGGCAGTAGCAGGCGTGACCAGCGCGGGATCGTACGGTGTCGATTGGGCAGGAACCGGTGCGTGCAGCGGGGCATACGCTGCGGCAAGCAGCTCCTCAGGTGTCAGTTCATTGGTGGCAGGTCGGGGCTTTGTGGCTGCAGGGCGTGGCGCTGGAGCAGGCTGCGCCTCCGCAACAATCTCCGGAGCGACCTCCTCAACAACCGCCGCCTCCACCTCGGCCGTCTCCTCGACGCCGTCGACGGCGAGGTCCACCACCATCTCCACGAGCTGGCTGCACCGCTTCGGGCCGACGCCGTGCAGGTCAAGTAGGTCGTCGGCGCTGGCGTTGAGCATCTCCGGGTGCTCGAGGCTCCACATGGCGAGGTAACGATCGATGCCGCGTCCGGTCGCTTCGGGGACGTGGTGGGGTTTGAGGTTGTCGGCGATCTCGTGCAGTGGGCGGTCCGGGTGTTGCTCGATCCACGCGGCGGCGATGCGCGCACTCGACGCGCCAACAGCGTGCGACTGCTCGGCGGTCAGCCAAGAGAACTGCTCCGGAGCTGAAACAGGCGCAGCGGCATCAGGGGCAACAACCGGTGCGTCCTCGGTCGAATCCTCCACGGCCTTCAGTAGTTGGGCGAAGTGGGTCTCGCTGATGATCGGCACGTTGTTCTCGCGTGCTTGCTTCGCTTTCCCGCTCATCGAGTCCGGGTTCGCCGCAACAAGGACGGCGCACGTGCGGGTCACGCCACCGACGTCGAGGCCTGCGGCGGTGGCGCGGTCGGTCCAGACATCGCGAGGGATGTCGAGGGCTCCGGTGAACGCGACGCGGTCGCCCGGGCGCAGGGCGAAGGTGGCGGGGGTGGGGCCGGAGGTGGGCTCGTCGAGAAGCGAGCGGACGAGCTGCGCATCGACGTTGAGCGCCTCGGCGATGTCGAGCAGCGGGGCGCGCTCCTCATCGGTGATGACGCCATCGGCCCAGGCCTCGACGGCGAGCTGGCGCGTGAACTCCTCGTTGATGGCGTCGACGTCGTCGGCGCTGAGGCCCGCGGCGATGGCGGTGGATTCGAGGCGGCGCATCTCGGTGCGGGAGATGGAACGGTCCACAAGTGCGCAGGTCAGCTCGGCGCGGTAGTCGGCTTCGTTCTTGGTGGTGGCCGTCGGCAAGGTGCGCGAAAGCTGCCCCGCCCAGGACGGCTCGCCGCCGCGGGGGAGACACGGGGCCTCAGCGGCGGGGGTGGTGAACGTCGCCACCGGATACTTCTCGACGTCCACTCCGTTGCCCACGCACAAGTAACGGAGGAGCTCGGCGGTCGCCTCCGCGTCCGCGAGCGCCGAGTGCGCAAACCGGTTCCGAATCCTCGCGATATCCAGCGCTTCACTTAACTTGCCCACGCCCATGTACTGTTTCGTCAACCGCATCGTGTCCAGCCACTCGCACAAGCCGTCCTCCGCGCCGGCGCGCGCGAACTCGTTGGTCAGGAAGCGGTGCTCAAACGACGCATTGTGCGCCACCAGCGTGCGGCCATTGAGCAGCGAGCCCAGGTACGGAGCGACGTCGCAAAATAATGGTGCATCCACCACATCGGTCGCCGTGATCTTATGGATGTAACTATTCGGAATGTCGCGTTCCGGCTGGATCAGTGTCTCCCACGTGCGCTCCACCGTGAAATCGGGGCGCAGCAGCACCACGCCGATCTCCACAATGCGGTCCTGGTTGCTCAGCCCTGTCGTCTCCAAATCGATGACCGCAAACCCATTCCGGCCCATTCCTGCTCCTTTGTTCATCCGTGTTGGGGGCGTCAACAAATATATGACACTCCCCCGACACACCAGGGACGGAGTCGGTCGGATGTTCGATGGAACCGGCGGGGGAGTTGTGGTCGCCGCGTAACGCCCGGCACCGTCTGTGCCGATTACATGGGCATGAAGAAGATCATCGCATCGGCCGTCGCTGCGGCGACCGCCTTTACCGCCCTCGCCACGACCCCGGCCCACGCCGCCCACCTGGACCGCACCGACAGCGGCCAGTGCCGCGTCGTTCTCAACGACGCCGAGCGCGGCCCCGCCTGGCAGGCCGAACGCATCGCAAAAACGCTCACGCACGGCATGTACGCCACCGCCGTCGCCGAAGCATTCGAGGCAACCTTCGAGGGGCTCAAACCACTTGGCGACGCCCACCTCGACCAACCAGCCATCATCTCCTACCAGCAACTCCGCCTGGAAGGGCAGGAGCCCGGCGAGCGTCCCGACTACGACGCCGCCCGCGCCGCCACTAAGGAAAAACTGGCCAAGCTAGGCCTGGTTTCCACCGACGCCGACTTCTACCTGGACATGAAGCAGGGCGCCCAGATCCCGCTTTCGCCAGCGGGCAAGGCGCTGCAGGGATCGGCGCGCTGGTACATCGGTATCGACGGCTCCGTGCCGGAGGTGGCCAGCCTCGGGGAGAACTACGTGTTTGGCCGTACCGGCGACAACACTGCTCGGTTCCTGAACCACGTCCAGGACTGGAAGCGCGCCGCGTTTGCCTCGAACATGTCCGATACTTACTTTGCCAAGGCCACCGACTCGCTCGAGTCCCGGTACTACTATCTGCTTAAGCAGGCGCAACAGTGCAGTGACAATCCACCGCTGATCTTCAGCACCCAGAACGCAGACCTGCCAGCCCCGCCGGTACTGAAGAACGCCCTGCCGGGCCAATCAGCAGACCCTTCCACACCCGAAGCGCCGACCCCGGAGCAGCCCACGCCGGAGCCGGAGCAGCCGCAGAACTTCGATGCAAAGCTCGGCCAGATCATCGGCATCATTGCCGCGGTCCTGGCAGCGCTGGGCGGGTTGTTCGCGCTGCTCAAGAACGCCGGCATCAACGTGCCGGAGCTTCCGAAGATTCCGGGGCTGAACAAGTAGATCTCCTCCCCTGGGAGGAGGCGCGTGTTCGGTGTTGCCGATAGGCTTACGCCCATGCGCTACAAACCGGGTGACCTTGCGCTCGCGGTCGCTGTTGCCATCTTGGCGGCGGTGTACACCGCGAGCGCATGTACCCAACCCACACATGCCGCAGGCTGGGGACAGGCCGCCCTGTCGTGGGGGTTCGTCGTGGTGTGCGCGGTGCTCACGAGCAAACCGAAGTGCTCCTCGATTGCGCTTATCGTGCTGAATGTTGCCTGGTCTGCGTTGTGGCTGGCAGCGCCGATCAACCTTGGCTTTTCGCCGTGGGTGTTGGCGGTCCCGGTGGCCACCTTTATCGCCGGGCGGTTCACCGAGAAGCGCTTCGCGTTGGGCGTCCTCACCGCCGCGTGCGGGTGGGCGCTGCTGTCGCCGTTCATGTGGACGTGGGACGACAACTTCGTGTTGTTCTACCGGAACGGGGCTGATCTGGGGATCACGCTTGCACTGCATTGGGGCGCGTGCGCGGTGGGGTACTTGCTCGGGGCGAATTTGGCGGCTGAGGAGGCGGAGTGGCGTCGAGAAGCGAACGCGAAAGAGCAGCGCCTCGCGGCAGCGCGCGAGGAGGAACGCCGCGCCATTGCCCGCGATATCCATGACCTGCTCGGTCACTCCCTGACCCTGATCAAGGCGCAGGCCAATGCCGGGTTGGCGGCCGGGCAGGAGCGGGAGGCGCTGCAGCAGATCAACGAGGCCGCCGGGCAGTCGTTGTCGGAAATTCGCCTTCTTGTGCGCGGCCTGCGTGAGAGCGATCATGCGTTTTCGCCGGCGGCGGGGATCCCTGACCTGCCGTCGTTGGTGCAGCGCTACCGCGACGCCGGTCTGGAAGTGTCGCTGGAAGCACCAGCAGTGGATGTCTCTCCGGTGACTTCGCTTGCTACTTATCGCATCGTGGCGGAGGCGTTGGCAAACGCGGCACGCCACCAAGTCGATCCCGCTGTGATGGTTCGGATCGCACCGGGCGAGACCGTAGTGGTAGAAGTCGTTTCTACCGGCCAGATTCGACCCCAACCAGGCACTGGCGTTGGGCTGGAGGGGCTGCGCGAACGCGCGGCAAGCGCCGGTGGCACGCTGAAGACATGGCAGTCAGGGGAGACATTTACCGTGCGGGCGGAGTTGGCCGCATGATCCGCCTGCTCCTTGCCGACGACCAGCCGCTCCTCCTCAGCGCCCTCCGCACCATCTTGGACGCGCAGGATGACATCACCGTCGTCGCCACCGCCGCCGACGGCGCCGAGGCCGTCGAGAAAACGCGCACCCACCGCATCAACGTCGCAGTGCTGGATATTCGCATGCCGGTGCTCGACGGGATCACCGCAGCCCGCACGATCATGGAGATGGGGCCACGCGTGATCATGCTGACCACCTTCGACGACGACACCTTGATCCATGCGGCTATCGACGCCGGCGTGCACGGCTTTCTTCTCAAAGACGCCGAACCCGACGTCCTGGCCAACGCCGTGCGCGCTGTCGCCCGCGGCGAATCGGTTCTGGCCCCCGGGGTCACAGGCCGCGTGATGGAATGGGTCCGCGACGGTGCGGGCACCCAAGAATCCGCCGCCGCGCTGGAGGCGCTGACGCAACGCGAACGCGACGTGCTCGCAGAAATTGGCCGCGGCGCCACGAACGCTGAAATCGCCGCCACACTGTTTATTGCAGAGACCACGGTGAAAACGCACGTCTCTAATCTGCTTGCCAAACTTGGCGCGCGCGACAGGGTGGCGCTCGCCTTGATTGCGCAGCGCGCCGGGATCTCCTCCTAGAGGAGGAGGCAGTTTGGTCCCACCGACCGATGTGGTGGCTTTGCTGGGTGACGACCATGAATGCCATGACTGATACGCAACTTGCTTGCCACAACGTGGCCGTTTCCTTCGGGGACCACCAAGTGCTTCGCGACGTGTCGTTGACCACCACCCCGGGCCGAGTCCATGCACTGTTGGGCCCCAACGGTGCGGGTAAGTCGACGTTGATGTCGGTGCTGCTTGGCCTGATCGAACCCGATGCCGGCGGGGTGACCTTGATGGGCCAGCCGTTTGACCGTTCGGCGCTGCGCCACGTTGGCGCCTCCATCAACGACCCCGCCTTTTTCAGCCACCTCAGCGCCCACAACAACCTCCGCGTCCACACCACGCTCCTGGGCCTGCCGGACAGCGAAGCCGACCGAGTCCTCGAACTGGTCGGCCTCCAAACCGCGGGCAAGAAGAAAGCCGGAACGTTTTCCACCGGCATGAAGGGACGCCTCGCACTCGCTCAGGCACTGCTCGGTGAGCCGGAGGTGCTTATTCTCGACGAACCACAAAACGGTCTCGACCCCGAAGGCATTGCCCACCTGCGCGACTACCTCCGCGAATACGCACGTGCCGGGCGCACCGTCCTGGTCAGTTCCCACCAACTCGGCGAAGTGCTGCACATGGCCGACGACGCCACAGTCATCGCAGGCGGCAGCGTCCGCTTCGCAGGCGAGCTCGCGGAACTGGGTCCAAACCTAGAAGAGTCGTTCTTTCGGCTCACCTCCGGTGGTGAACGATGAACCTCCTACACGCCGAATGGATCCGTGCTCGCGGCTCCATACTGTGGTGGCTCGCTGGGGCAGGTTTGCTGGTCGGTGTGCTGCTGACGTTGTTCGCCCTGGCCGGAAATGTGGAAACCGCCACGAACCTGCTCTACCCGCAAGGCCTGTTGGTCACCGGCATGGCTGCGCCTGCCGCCGCACTGTTCGCAGGCTTGGCCGAGACCCGCGAGCGTGACGCCCGAGGCGGTGGCACTTGGTGGCGGCCGGTCTCACGGGTGCGAACGCGAGCCGCCCGCATCGCCGTGGTGTGGCTAGCGCTGGCCCTGTTCGTTGCCCTCGACTTTGTCGTGCCGGTTGCCGCCGGCCTCATGTTCAACCTAGACAATACAGCCGCGATCGCACTCGTCGGCTTATTCGTGTGGCTGGGCATGCTCGGTCCGGCAGGCCTCGCCGCCGCGTCTACGCGACGCATTGGGATGCTGCCGACAATCATCCTCGGCTTCGTATTCACCATCGGCCTCGGCTACTTCGCCGAACGCGACTGGTGGAGGATGAACCCCGGCGCCTGGCCAACCCGGCTGGCGCTGCCGACCATGGGCCTGCACTTCAACCTGCTGCCCCTCGACGCCACGGATCCGATGGCGGGGGAGTCTCCTGTGCTTGCCCTCATCCTCACGCTGGTGCTCGCAGCAATTGGCTTTGTAGTGGCCGCCCTCGTACCACCGCGCACCCGACCTATATTGCGCCGCCGCCGAGTCCACCACGTCACCGCACCGCTGGCCACTTCTCCGGCGACGCCACGCACCGAAGCCACCGGATACGTGGCTGCGGTGAAGGGGGTTGCGATGGCGGCGAGGGTGTCGTCGATACGCGTCTTGCTCCTGCTCACCGCCCTGGTGCTGCTGTTCTCGCTGGCATATCCGGTGGATGTGCGTGAGGCGATGTTCACCTACATCATCCTGCCGATAGGGGCGGGCGTGCTTCCCACACTGGTGTGGCCGAAACTGCGTCCCGCCTGGGCGCTCATGCAGGTCGAACACCCACACGTCCGCGCCGCATTGGCCACGTGGTGCGTTGGAATCGTCGCCCTCGTGTGCGCGTTCGGAGCGGCCGTGGTTGGCGACGCACGCTTCGGACTCCTCGCGTTCCTCGCAGGCAGCGTATTGGCCCTCACCGCACTTGCCATCACCGTCCGCTTCGGCGTGGCGTGGACGCTGGCCACGACGATCCTGGTCACAATCGTCTCCGTCACGATCGGCGGGGATGTCCTCGCGCAATCTGCGTTATGGATCCTCGCCGTCCCCGCATGGCCAGCTACGGCCACCGGTGCACGAGTGTGGGTTGCGGCTGCGGTGGGGCTGGTGCTGCTGGCGGTGGTTGTAGTGCTGCTGATGCGGACGCTGCGCGGGATGCGCCCAGTACGACGCTAACCCGCCGGGGTGAGGCGTCCGTCGGCCGTGTAGCGACCATCGGGGGAGTTGTAGAAGGCGTGGGCGTGGTTGTCGTCGATAAGCAAGTGCCACGTGCCGCCGTTATCGCAGGTGCCCGGTACGTGACGTTTCATGGCACCACGCTACTGAAAACCCAGAAGCCGATATCGTCTTTTAGGCTGTCCGGCACGGGTTGGCAGGGGTCGGCAGGGTGGCGGCATGGATCGGCAAGGTGCGTTCCTGACAGATCACGGCGGAATCTGTCAGCGCTCCAGGTGGCCAGAGGGGTGACGACAAAATAGTTCCCGGGGCCGGGCGGGGAACTATTTCGGGTGGAGGGCGGCCGGGCCGGCAACCGACCCGCTGACCCGCCGGCCCGGCAAAGAACCGCCAAAACCTAGTAGTAGAACGGGAAGTCGTCCCAACGGGGCTCGCGTTTTTCCAGGAAGGAGTCGCGGCCTTCGACGGCCTCGTCGGTCATGTAGGCGAGGCGGGTTGCTTCACCGGCGAAGACTTGTTGGCCCATGAGGCCGTCGTCGACAAGGTTGAAGGCGAATTTGAGCATGCGCTGTGCGGTGGGGGACTTGCCGTTGATTTCGCGGGCGACCTGGATGGCCTCCTCTTCCAAGGAAGCGTGCGGGGCGACGATGTTGACGGCGCCCATGCGCTGCATCTCCTCGGCAGAGTAGGTGCGGCCGAGGAAGAAGATCTCGCGGGCGAACTTTTGACCCACCATCTTGGCCAGGTAGGCGGAGCCGTAGCCGGCGTCGAAGGAGCCGACGTCGGCGTCGGTTTGTTTGAACCTGGCCTCCTCGCGGGAGGCGATGGTCAGGTCGCACACGACGTGGAGTGAGTGGCCGCCGCCGGCTGCCCAGCCGCTCACCACCGCGATGACCACCTTGGGCATGGTGCGGATGAGGCGCTGGACCTCAAGGATGTGCAGGCGTCCGCCCTCGGCTTTCACACGTGCGGTATCGACGGTGTCGGCGGTGTCGCCGCCCGCGTACTGGTAGCCGGAGCGGCCACGGATGCGCTGGTCGCCGCCGGAGCAGAACGCCCAGCCGCCGTCCTTCTCAGAAGGCCCGTTGCCGGTTAGCAGCACCACGCCGACAGAAGGGTCGCGCCGGGCGTGGTCGAGTGCTCGGTAGAGTTCGTCGACGGTGTGGGGGCGGAACGCGTTGCGTACTTCGGGGCGGTCGAAGGCGATGCGGACGATGCCGTCGGCGCGCGTGGTCCCTACGTGTCGGTGATAGGTGATGTCGGTGAAGTCAAAACCTTCGACCTCGCGCCATTGGGTTGGGTCGAATGGTTGCGCAGTGGAATAGCTCATGGCTTTGTAGTCTACGGTGCCGACGGCAGCTCGGGGCACCCCCACAGGGAGGCAACCGCTGTATAAGGCATTGCTTACCTAATGGGCTCGGAGTTAAATCAAACGTATGAGTCTGATAACGAAAACTGCCGAGGGCACCCTTGCCCGCATCCCCGTCGGCGACAGCGCCGTTATCGCGGCGCTTGACACTACCCCTACCGTCGCGCGTCGCCTGCAGGAGCTTGGTCTTCGCCCAGGCCAGCGTGTCAGCATTATGCAGTCCACGGCTGGTGGTGGCCGCGTGATCAAGGTAGCGACCTCCCGCTACGCCCTCAGCGCTGACGCGCTGCGTGGCATCAAGGTGAGCGTGGCATAGCCATGGCCGATTTCACCCAGGTTCCGTCGTGTTGCGGGCCGCACGCAGATACCGCCGTCAAGGGCGAGCCCACCATCGCGCTGATCGGAGCTCCGAACGCTGGCAAGTCCACCTTGTTTAATGCGCTGACTGGCGCGAACGTGAAGATGGGCAACTGGCCTGGCACCTCCGTGGAGATTTCTCGCGGCGTGTGGGCGGGTTCCTATAACGTGATTGATTTTCCTGGCGCCTACTCGCTGGATCCGCAGAGCCCTGACGAGGAGCTCACTCGCGAGCTGCTGCTGGAGCGTTGCCCGGCGGAGCGTCCGGATGCGGTGGTGGTCGTCGTTGATGCGGCGAACCTTGCGCGTGGCTTGTATATGGTGGCGCAGCTCGCGGAGACGCCGTACCGCATCGTGGTTGCGTTGACCAAGATGGATGTGGCCCGCGCGGAGGGCATTGCGGTGGATGCGGCGGCGCTGCAGAACGCGCTTGGGTTGCCCGTGGTCGCGGTCGATCCGCGTAAGAGGGATGTGCGCGGTCTGCGCGAAGTTATCGACGCCCAGCTCGCCGAACCAGCGGTCACCCTGCGCCCAGTGGCTACCACTGACGACTTCGAGCTTGCCGACGCCCGCTTCGCCTGGGTCGACGCCGCCGTCGAACGTGCCGCGACCGACACTGGCCACCAGCAGACCTTCACTGAGCGCCTGGACCGTTTCGCGCTGCACCCGGTGATCGGCCCGCTGATGTTCCTGGTGGCGATGTGGATGGTCTTCGAGATCACCACGACTGTGGCGAAGCCGTTGCAGGATGGCCTGGAGGGCTTCTTCGGCGGCCCGGTTTCTGATGCGGCGCTTGCGGTGCTGCCGGAGATCGGCTGGTTGCGCGGCCTGGTTGTTGACGGCTTGATTAACGGCGTCGGCATGGTGCTCACGTTCGCGCCGCTGATGGCGCTGATGTTCCTGTGCCTCGCCGTGCTTGAGGACTC
Organism: Corynebacterium sp. UMB10321; assembly: GCF_030228725.1. Classification (NCBI taxonomy): domain Bacteria; kingdom Bacillati; phylum Actinomycetota; class Actinomycetes; order Mycobacteriales; family Corynebacteriaceae; genus Corynebacterium; species Corynebacterium sp. UMB10321. Next base: position 241,342 of record NZ_JASOZC010000001.1, read on the forward strand.
TGGCTATATGGCGCGCGCGGCCGTCGTCGCGGACCGTGTGATGCGCGCGATGGGCTTGCCGGGTAAGGCGTTCATCCCGCTCATTGTTGGTTTCGGTTGTAACGTGCCGGCGATTTCGGCGACGCGCGTGATGGGGGATCCGCGTCACCGCTTGATGACGGCCCTCTTGGTGCCGTTCACGTCCTGCAGTGCGCGGTTGACGGTGTACGTCATGCTGGCTGCGACGTTCTTCCCGGACCACGCGGGCACCGTCGTCTTCGCGATGTATGTCATTTCTATCCTGCTTGTCGTGCTGACGGGCTTGGCGCTTCGTAAGGCGCTGTGGTCCACGATGGGCACCGAACCGCTGGTCATTGACCTGCCGGTGTACCAGCTGCCGGGCGCGCGCCTGGCGCTGTCGGTGATGTGGGCTCGCCTGCGCGGCTTCCTGGAGACCGCCGGCAAGATCATCGTCGCGACTGTCGTCGTGGTGTGGGCGCTGCAGTCCACCCCGGTGACCTCCGAAGCAGAGTTCGGCGAGGTAGCCCCGCAGGAGTCGGTGTACGGCACCGTTTCTGACGCGATCGCCCCGGTCTTCGCACCGGCTGGTTTCGACTCCTGGTCCCTGGCCGGCCCACTGATCACCGGTTTCGTGGCTAAGGAGGCCGTCATTTCGAGCTGGGCGCAGACCTACGCGCTGGAGGAGCCCGAGGAGGGCGACGGCAGCTCGCCGCTGAGCCAGGCAATCCGCGAAGACTTCAACCAGGCCTCCGGCGGGCACGCGATACCTGCAGTGTGGGCGTACATGCTCTTCCTGCTGGCGTACACCCCGTGCGTGGCCACGCTTGCTGCGCAGCGCCGGGAGATCGGCCTGAAGTGGACGTTGTTCGGCGTCGCGCTGCAGATGGCGATGGCGTGGGTTCTGGCCGTCGGCGCGTTCCAGCTGCTGAAGGTGTTCTTCTGATGGCCGGCCCGATGTCTGCTGTGCTCGACGCGCTGCGCGAGGGTTGCGTGAGCCGCGAGGAGATCGCGCGACGCACCAACCTTTCGCCCATGACTATCGACGCCATCATGGCCCACCTTGAGGCCACCGGCGAAGTGCAGCGCCGCGCCCTGAACGATTCCTGCGCGGGCGGCTGCGGTGGCTGTTCCTCGCGGGGTGCGTGCTCGATCCAGCAAGGGCCCGTCGCGCTGGTGCTCGGCCGGCGCTAGCCTGGCCCTATGCCTTCTCTACTGCCTTCTGTTGACGAAATCCTCGAACGCTCCCACGTCGTAGCCCTGCCCATGGCAGTGAAGTTTCGCGGCATCACCACCCGCGAAGCCCTGCTTATCGACGGCCCCTCCGGCTGGGGCGAGTTCTCTCCCTTTGTGGAGTACGGACCTGAAGAGTCCGCGCAGTGGCTGCGCGCCGGGCTGGAGGCCGCGTTTGAGGGGTTGCCGGAGGCCGTCGGGCCGGTGCCGGTGAACGGCACGGTGCCCGCGGTGGATGCCGCGCGGGTGGAGGAGGTCCTCGAGCGTTTCCCGGGGATCGGGACGTTCAAGATCAAGGTAGCCGAGGCTGGCCAGACCCTCGGCGACGATGTTGCGCGCGTCGAGCGTGTGCGCGAGCTGCGCCCCGACGCGACCCTGCGCGTGGACGCGAACCGGGGGTGGAGCGTCGAGGAGGCGGTGCGCGCCGCCGACGCGTTGGGGGAGCTGGAGTACATCGAGCAGCCCTGCGGGAGCGCGGAGGAGCTCGCGGAGGTGCGTGCGCGGGTGCGTACGCCGATTGCTGCGGACGAATCGATACGCCGGGCCGCTGACCCGCTGCGTGTCGCCGAGCTGGGTGCGGCGGATGTTGCCGTGTTGAAGGTTGCGCCGCTCGGGGGAGTGCGCCGCCTGCTGGCGCTGAAGCGGGACCTGGGGATGGATGTGACGGTGGCCAGCGCCCTGGACACCGCGGTGGGGATGTACGCGGGGCTGGTGGCGGCGCGGTGCGCGGACTCGCGCGCGGCGGGATTGGCTACGCAGCGGCTGTTCGTAGAGGACGTCGCGAAGCCCCGCCCACTTATCGATGGCTGCCTCGAAGCCACCCCTGTTACCCCCGATCCGGCGCGTCTGCACGAGTTGCGGGCTCCCGCGGAACGTCGCGACTGGTGGTTTCAGCGCGTTCGGGACTGCATGGACACCATGCGGGGGTAAAAACGTGCCCGGGCGGGGGTGGAAATGTTTGATTAATCTGTGCATTCTTGCGACATTTGATGTGTGAGGGCGTAACGTCTCCCACGCGAGGGTGTGAAAGATCACCTTTTTAGCTGTTGTGTGAATCCTGTTCGAAAGGATCGAAAATGTCGACTCCCGTGATGCACGAATCGTCCGCGCTCTCCGACGGCGAGCTTGCCAAGTCGCCCGAACCGGGTGAGTGGCGCCGCCAACTCATCGGCCTGATCGCAGGTGTGCTGCTTGCGCTGCTGGTGTACTACATCTTCCCGGGCAGCGCTGCCGAAACAGTGCAACAGTCCTCGGGCGCCGACCCTGAAACGACCTACGATGCCGACGTAATGCGCGTCGTCGCCGCGACCACGGTGCTCATGGCGGCGTGGTGGATGACGGAGGCGATCCCGCTGGCGGCAACCGCCTTGCTACCGATAGCGATCTTCCCGGTGATGGGCGTGGCAAAGTTCAGCGCGGTCTCCGGGCCGTACGCGTCGTCCACGATTTTCCTCTTCATGGGCGGCTTCCTGATGGCCCTCGGGTTGCAGCGCTGGAACCTGCACCGCAGGCTCGCGCTGGTGGTCGTGCGCATTGTGGGTACCAGCCCGAAGCGCATCATCTTGGGCTTCATGCTGGCCACTGGCTTCATGTCCATGTGGGTGTCCAACACCGCAACCGCGGTGGTCATGCTCCCGATTGGTGTTTCTGTGCTGACCCTGACCGCTGACTCCGTGGGTGGCATGCAGAACCAGAAGAAGTTCGCTACCTCGCTCATGCTGGCTATTGCGTACTCCGCGTCGACCGGCTCGCTCGGCACCCTGATCGGTACCCCGCCGAACGCGCTGCTGGCCGGCTACATGAAGGAAGCACACGACATCACGATCGGCTTCGGCCAGTGGATGCTCGTCGGTATGCCGATGGCGATCCTGCTGACCGTGATCGCCTGGTTTGTCCTGATTAACGTGTTCAAGCCTGAGATCGACCGGATCCCTGGTGGCAAGGAGCTAATCGACGCCGAGTACCGCAAGCTGGGCGCATGGACCTTCCCGCAGGTGGCCGTCGGCATCATCTTCCTGGTCGCAGCACTCGCCTGGATCTTCATTCCGCTTGGCATCAAGCAGTTCGGTTGGGAGTTCCCGTATAACGACGCCATCGTCGGCATCATTGCCGGCCTGCTGATGTTCATCGTGCCGGGCACGAAGCAGGGCAAGCGCCTGATGGACTGGGAGACCGCGAACGAGATGCCGTGGGACGTCCTGCTGCTGTTCGGTGGTGGCCTGTCCCTGTCCGCGATGTTCACCTCCACCGGCCTGTCCCTCTGGATCGGTGAAGCTGCAAAGGGCCTCGCTGTGCTGCCGACGATCCTGCTCATCATGGCTGTCGCCGCACTGGTGCTGGGCCTGACCGAGCTGACCTCGAACACGGCAACCGCCGCAACCTTCCTCCCGATCATGGGTGGTGTCGCGGTTGGTATCGGCCTGACCGAGGCGACCGAGATGAATATCCTGCTGCTGGCCATCCCGGTGGCGCTGTCCGCAACCTGTGCGTTCATGCTCCCGGTGGCAACGCCGCCGAACGCGATCGCGTACTCCTCGGGCTACGTCACCATGGGCGAGATGCTCAAGGGTGGCCTGTGGCTGAACATCATCTCCCTCGGCCTGATCACCGTGGTGACCTACTTCCTGGCGGTGCCGGTGTTTGGTTTGGTGCTCTAGCGGTACGCTAGCAGCATGGATAACCAGCAACGTCCAAAGCAATACTTCCCGGACCCGGAGCACCAAACGCAGTACTACGAGCCGGAAGCCTATTACGAACCCCAGTCCTATTACGAGCCGGAGCCGCAGCGCTCCAACGGGCTCGCAATCGGGCTGGGGATTGCCCTTGCTATCGCACTGTGCGCCGGCACGGTGCTGTTCTTCCTGTGGCGCAGCGCCGCAGCCGAGGCGGACAAGCCGCCGGTGACCTCCACGGTGACCGAGACTGCCGTGTCTACGGAGACGGTCACGGAGACCACGACGAAGCGGCCGAAGTTGCTGCCGGACCGGGGGCGCGGGGAGAGCGGGGAGACCGTGGCACCGACCGAGCCAGCCGTCGAGGTGCCGACCGAGCTTCGCGGCCTTTTCGACGACATCGTCTCCGGTGCAGAGAGCGCCCTGCAAGGCCAGTAAGGTAGGTGGCCATGAACTCGATGGATATTGCCCACCAGGTCGCCGAGTCGCTCTCACAGCACGTCACGGACGTGGTGATGTGCCCAGGTTCGCGCAACTCGCCGTTGGCGTACGCGCTGCTCGCCCGCAGGGACATCACCGTCCACATGCGTATCGACGAACGTTCCGCCTCCTTCACCGCCCTCGGCCTGGCGCGCGTGCAGCGCCGCCACGTCGGCGTAGTGATGACGTCCGGCACCGCGGTTGCCAACACGCTTCCCGCCATGGTGGAGGCGCACATGGCGCACGTGCCGTTGGCCGTGATCAGCGCCGACCGGCCCGAGTGGATGGTCGGCACTGGGGCCTCCCAGACGATTTGGCAGCAGGGCATCTTCGGCCACTACGCCAAGACGCAGCAGGTCACCAGTGTGGAGGAGGCCCGCGCGCTGGACTTCGGCGCAGCCCAGGTGCACGTCAACGTGGCTCTGGACACCCCGCTGGTGCCCGACGCCCTGCCGGAGCCGGTGGGGAAGTCGCGCCGGGTTGGTCCGGGTCGCCTGGCCACGAAGCCCGCGTGGAGTGACCACGGCGCCGTGGACATCGACCTGACGAAGGACACGCTGGTTATCGCCGGCGACGAGGCCTGGGACGTTCCCGGACTGGAGCACGTGCCCACCATCGCCGAGCCCACCGCGCCGACGCCGTTCCACCAGGTACACCCGCTGGCCGCGCGATTCTTCGCGCAGAGCGAGGTCTCGATTAGCCACGACGGCGGAGATTTTGCGGCGTCGACGAAGCCGGAGCAGGTCATCGTGGTGGGACACCCGACCCTGCACCGCGACGTGATGGCGTTGCTCGCCGACCCGGACATCACCGTGATCGGCATTTCGCGCACGGAGACGTTCACGGGCAACCCGCAGCTGCGCGGTTCGCGAGTCAACGCGACCGGCCAGCCGCGCCAGCAGTGGATCACCATCTGCGAGGCCGCGGGCGGCGTCGGCGCGAACACGGTGCGCGACGCCCTCGCCGACGCCGACTACGGGTTTACCGGCATGCACGTCGCCGCCGCCGTGTGCGACACCCTCGGGGTCGGGGACACGCTGGTGTTGGGGGCCTCCAACCCGGTTCGCGACGCCTCCTTCGTCGGTATGCCTTTTGACGGTGTGCCGACCTTTTCCCCGCGCGGCGCCGCGGGCATCGACGGCACGGTGTCCCAGGCAATCGGCATAGCCCTTGCGACGCAGCGCCTGCACCCGGACGAGATCCGCGCCCCGCGCACCGTCGCGCTCATGGGGGACCTCACCTTCCTTCACGATGCCGGCGGGCTCCTTATCGGGCCCGACGAGCCACGCCCCGGCAACCTCACCATCGTGGTCGCCAACGACGACGGCGGTGGCATCTTCGAAACGCTCGAGGTCGGGGCGGAGTCCGTCCGGGACGACTTTGAGAAGGCGTTTGGTACGAGGCACGGGGTGGACGTCGAAAAGCTGGCGGAGGCCTACGGAGCCGACTACCGCCGTGCCGAAACCCTTGCCGAGCTGCACGAGGTGCTGCTTGAGCTGGAGTCACAACCCAACCCGATCACCGTCGTGGAAGCGCGCACCACACGGGCCACCCGGCGAGCGCTCGCGCAGCGGCTGCAAAAGTGATCCGCTGGAAGCGTCGAGCCCAGCAGCTGGTGCTGGCGCTGTACACGTGCGCGATGCTCGGCTGCCTCGCGATGGTCGCAGGGCCCGCCATCAACGACTGGCGCATCGCCCGCGACCCCGGCCGCGGCCTCGCCACCGTGACTGGCGTGAGCAAGATCCGCACCGCCGTGGAGTATCAGGATGACCGCGGGCGCACCCACTCGCCGGCGACCGGTCTGCTGTACCCAACCGGGCTCAGCGAGGGTCAGCAGGTGTGGGTGACGTACTCGCGCACCGACCCCGACCTGGTCAAGGTTGAGGGCCGCGGTTGGACGCTGTCGCTGATCCCTGCGCTGTCCGTCGCCGTAGTGGCGACGCTGGTGGCCGCCGCTGCGTGGAAGGGCGTGGGGCGCTTCGTGCGCGAGGACAGCGAGGGGGTGGCGTAGCGGATGCGCGTGGCCATCGTTGCCGAGTCCTTCCTGCCGAACGTCAACGGGGTGACCAATTCCGTGTTGCGCGTGCTCGACCACCTTCGCGAGTACGGCCACGACGCCCTCGTGATCGCCCCCGGGGCGCGCGAACACCAGGAGGAAATCCCCGACTACCGGGGCTTCCGCGTGGTGCGCGTGCCTACCGTGCGCGTGCCGATGGTCAACTCGCTGCCCATCGGGGTTCCCACCAGTGCCGTGCGCGCCGCGCTCACTTCCTTTCAGCCGGACGTGGTGCACCTGGCCAGCCCGTTCGTGCTCGGGGCGGCCGGCGCGTTCGCCGCGCGCCAGCTGAAGGTACCCGCGGTAGCGCTCTACCAAACCGATGTGGCCGGGTTCGCCACGAAGTACCACCTGCCGGCGCTGGCGAAGCTTTCGTGGGACTGGACGCGGCGCCTCCACAACGCCTGCCAGCTCACGCTCGCGCCGTCGTCGGCAGCGGTGGAGCAGCTGCGCAGGCACGGCATCGAGCGCGTCCACACGTGGGGCCGAGGTGTCGACGCCACCCTCTACCACCCCCGCCGCCGCAGCGAGGAGCTGCGCCGCACTTGGGACCCGAGCGGGCGCAAACGCATCGTCGGGTTCGTCGGCCGCCTCGCCGCCGAGAAGAGCGTGCACCGCCTCGCCCCACTCTGCGGCCGCGCGGACCTGCAGGTGGTGATCGTCGGCGGTGGTCCCGAGGCCGACGAGCTGCGCGCTGTATTGCCGGGCGCGGTGTTTTGTGGCCCGCTCACCGGCGAGGAGCTCGCCCGCGCCTACGCCAGCTTCGACGTCTTCGTGCACCCCGGCGAGTTTGAAACCTTCTGCCAAACCATCCAAGAAGCCCAGGCCAGCGGGGTGCCCACCATCGCGCCGCGCGCCGGTGGGCCCATCGACCTCATCGCCGAGGGCACCAACGGCCTCCTTCTCGACGTCCCCACGTTCACCACCGAACTGCCCCACGCCGTCGCGTGGTGCCTCGACGAGATCAGGTGGCAGGACCTTCGGGTCGCGGCCCGCGAGTCCACTTCCGGCAAAACGTGGGAGGCGCTGTGCCGGCAACTCGTCGAGTATTACGAACAGGCACAGCGCGCGCTACAGTAGAGCGTTATGGCCAAGGCAGATCTGGAGAAGAAGCCCTTCGACGTAGCGGGCATGTTTGACGGCGTCGGCGAGAAGTACGACATCACCAACACCGTGTTGTCCTTCGGGCTGGACAAGTACTGGCGCAGGCGCGCCCGCGAGCGCCTCAACCTAAAGCCGGGGGAGAAGGTGCTCGACCTCGCCGCAGGCACCGCCGTGTCCACCGTGGAGTTGGCGAAGTCCGGCGCGTGGGTCGTCGCCTGCGACTTCTCCCAGGGCATGCTGGCCGCCGGTCGCGACCGCGACGTGCCCAAGGTCGTCGGCGACGCGATGCACCTGCCGTTCGCCGACAACACCTTCGACGCCGTGACCATCTCTTACGGCCTGCGCAACGTCTACGACTTCGAGGCGGGCCTGCGCGAAATGGCGCGCGTGACCAAGCCCGGCGGGCGCCTTCTGGTCAACGAATTTTCGACGCCCATCGTCCCCGGCTTCCGCACCCTGTACAAGCAGTACCTGCCGGTGGCGCTGCCGCTGCTGGCGAAGGTGTTCTCCTCCAACGCAGAAGCCTACGAGTACCTCGCCGAGTCCATCCGGGCGTGGCCGCACCAAGAAGAGCTGGCCGCCGCCATCAACCACAACGGGTGGGCAGGCGCCGGCTGGCAGGACCTCTCGCTCGGCATTGTGGCGCTGCACAGCGCCGTGAAACCTACAACGTAGCGTCCCACAGCGGCGCGTTCACCGGCACCGCGCGTCCGGCCGCGCGCCACGCACGCGAAATCAGGTCCGTGTCTTCTTCGGTGACCAGGTTGCCCATCAGGCGTGCCGCCGCCGGCATCAGGTGGCGTCCTGCCACCCCGCGCAGCGCCAGCGGGCCCGCCACCGGCAAGAACTGCGGGTAGGTAAGCAGGCGGGCCGCCGTGCGCGCCAACGCGAACGCCCGGCCATACGCCTCCCGCAGGATGAGCGGCCACGCCAGCGTGCAGTCCTTGCCCTCCTGCAGCAGTTCCACCGCCATGACGGCGGTCTCCATGCCGTAGTCGATGCCCTCGCCATTGAGCGGGTTCACGCACGCCGCCGCATCCCCGATGAGCACCCAGTTCGGACCCGCCACGTTCGAGACTGCCCCGCCCATCGGGAGCAGGGCGCTGGTGACCTGCTGCGGCTCGCCCAAGGCCCAGGTGTCACGCTGCTGGTCCGCGTACTGGTGGAGCAGCTTCTTCGTGTTCACGCGCGCCGGGCGGGCATCCGTGGACAGGGCGCCGCAGCCGAGGTTCACCGTGCCGTCGCCGAGCGGAAAGATCCAGCCGTAGCCGGGCTGGATGGTGCCGGTGTCGTCGCGAAGCTCCACGTGCGAGTGTATCCACGGCTCCCCGGACAGGGGGGAGGTGCAGTAGGAACGCGCCGCGATACCGAAGACCTCGCCCTTGTGCCACGTACGGCCCAACAGCTTGCCGAACGTCGAACGAACCCCATCCGCCACGATCACCCAGCGGGTGCGCACCTCGCCGCGCGCGGTGTGCACGGACTCGATCAGGCCGTCCGCTCCGAACGCCACGTCCGTTGCTGGGCAGTCCTGCCACACAGTGGCACCCGCGGCCTCGGCCTCCGCGACCAGCGCGGCATCGAAGGTTGCGCGCGGGCTCGCGGAGCCCTCCGTGCCGTAGACGCCGTCCGGCCACGGAGCCGTCACGTCACCCCCGTACCCGTGCAGTCGAAGGCCCTTGTTGCGGTAGGCGGGCAGCACGTGGTCCAGGCCCAGGCGGCGCAGCGTATGTACCGCGCGTGGGGTCAGGCCGTCGCCGCAGGTTTTGTCGCGGCCGGGCGAAGCGGCGTCGAGAAGCAGAGTAGAAAACCCAGCTCTCTGGGCGGCAATGGCCGCCGTGGCCCCCGACGGGCCCGCGCCCACAACTACGCAATCAACAAACTCAGTCACGAGTCCACATTGTGCCAGATAGCGCAGACACACCCCATTACTGCAAAAAATGGAGGGTGTGGACTACGGTTAGTGATGTTAACCGCGCGCAGCACATGCCCCGGGCATGGCGCAATGAGTACTTTAACCTGCAAGGACATCATCGATGACCAACGGCATAACACCGTCACCACGCCATGGATTTCGCATGGACCTAGGCGACGACGCCCTCACCGAGCGTGTTACGAAGGGCATGGGCGACGTTGAAACGCTGCTCAGGGAACGCCTCCAACAAGGTGAAGCGTTCATTACCGACAAAGTGATGCACCTAGCAGTCGCTGGCGGCAAACGCTTCCGTCCCCTCGTGGCGCTGCTCTGCAGCGAGTTCGGCCCCAACCCGGGCGCCACTAACGTCATCAAAGGCGCCACCACCACCGAGATGGTGCACCTGGCCACCCTCTACCACGACGACGTCATGGACGAAGCCGAGAAGCGCCGCGGCGTCGACTCCGCCAACATGCGGTGGAACAACACCGTCGCCATCCTTGCTGGCGACATCCTGTTCGCACACGCCTCCCGCCTCATGAGCGAAATCGATACCGACACCGTCGCCCACTTCGCCGACACCTTCCAGGGCCTGGTCACCGGCCAAATGCGCGAGACCGTCGGCGCCCAGGGGGAGGACCCAGTCGAGCACTACCTCAAAGTTATCGACGGCAAAACCGCCGTCCTCATCGCGTCCGCGGCCTACCTCGGCTCGCTGCACTCCGGGGCGTCGCGCGACATCGTCGAGAGCTGCTCCCGAATGGGCAGCGCCATCGGCATGATCTTCCAGATCGTCGACGACATCATCGACATCTACTCCGACAGCGCCCAGTCCGGGAAAACCCCAGGCACCGACCTTCGCGAAGGCGTGTTTACCCTGCCCGTGCTGTACGCGCTCGAAGAGGACTCGCCCGCGGCAGAGGAGCTTCGTAGCCTCCTCACTGGCCCACTCGAAAACGACGCCGACGTCGAACGGGCCATCACTCTGCTCGGCCAGACGCAAGGGCGCCAACGCTCCCTCGCCACCGTGCGCGAGTACCTCGACATCGTCGAGCGCGAACTCGACTTCCTTCCCGACGGCCCCGCAAACCAAGCACTGCGGCAGGTCTCCGTGTACGCTATCGAACGCGTCGGATAGCGGTGGGATATGCCCTCTGTGCACGCGATTTGCCTTATCGCGGGTGCGTTGATGTAAAGTAGTCCACGCACTTACGGTGCATGCCAGGTTGTCCGAGTGGCCAAAGGAAGCGGACTGTAAATCCGCCGGCGTACGCCTTCAGAAGTTCGAATCTTCTACCTGGCACCGCAAGCCCGTCTCTCACAGAACGTGAGGGGCGGGCATTTTTCATGTTGTAGTGACGCGTTATAGCGTGCACGAAGAAGGCGTCGAAAAGCTATTGCTACCTGGCGATTTGCGTTCAATGATAGAACCGGGTTAGTCTTTCAAAGGCTTCAACGGAGCGGACACACCAAAACGGTGAGTTCACAACATAGAGGCTGTGCCCCCTTAGCTCAGTCGGCAGAGCGTTTCCATGGTAAGGAAAAGGTCGTCAGTTCGATTCTGACAGGGGGCTCTGTTGTTTGTACAGTCCTTGTGGCGGCAAGCACATGGCGGTGTAGCTCAGTGGTAGAGCAAGCGACTCATAATCGCTGTGTCGCGAGTTCAATTCTCGCCATCGCTACTCACCTCAAAACGGGAAACGCGTTTCCCGTGGTAGGGTTAGGAGCACTGTTCACAGTGTCCTAGGGGCGTGGCGCAATTGGTAGCGCAACGGTCTCCAAAACCGTAGGTTGCAGGTTCGAGTCCTGTCGCCCCTGCCAAAACTTGTAGTTAGAGGAGTTCTTTTGACTAATCCGCAAGAACACAACCCAGCACAGCCCACTGGCAAGCGCCAGCTGCGCGGGGTCTCCTCTGTTTCATCCGCTTCCTACGAAGCGAAGCACACCCCCGCAAAACCTGAAGAGGACCGCGAAGAGTCCCTCGGCGGCGGCCCAGGCGCGTTCCCGGGCGAAGTCGTCCAGGAAATGCGCAAAGTCATCTGGCCAACCGGAAACCAGATGCTCAACTACACCCTCGTGGTATTCGCGTTCCTCATCGTGCTCACCGCACTCGTGTGGGGGACCGACCGCCTCGGCACCATGTTGATGCAATGGGTATTCATCCGCTAACATGAACAACAAGTGATTGTCCCGCCACCTCAACCTCGAGGTAAGGCGGGATTAGTTTTTGCCACACCAAGGAGAAACACCATGACCACCGAGCCGGAAAACCTGGAAAACCTGGAAAACGCCGACATCGAAGCAACTGAGCAGGAAACCGAACTGCAAGCCGAAGAGGAAATGGTCGCCGAAGGCGGCGCCGTCACCGAGGCCACCGATCCGGAGATAGAAGAGGCCACTGTAGAGGCAGACGAGGCCGTTGAGGCCGTCGAGGAGCCGGTGCAGGAGGGCGACCTCACCGCGGCCGAGTCGCCGCTCGCTGAGGGCGCTGAGGGTGCCGAGGTTTCGCAGGCTTCGGGTGCTTCGGAGGCTGACGATGACTCCGAGTACCGCGCGCGCCTGCGCAAGTACGTCCGTGAGCTGAAGAAGCTGCCGGGCGAGTGGTACATCATCCAGTCCTACTCCGGCTACGAAAACAAGGTGAAGACCAACCTCGACATGCGTATCCAGACGCTCGAGGTGGAGGACTCCATTTACGACGTGGTCGTGCCGATCGAGCAGGCTATCGAGAACAAGGACGGCAAGAAGAAGCTCGTCAAGCGCAAGCTGCTGCCGGGCTACGTCCTGGTCCGCATGGACATGAACGACGCTGCGTGGTCCGTCGTGCGCGAGACCCCGGGCGTAACCAGCTTCGTGGGCAACGAGGGCAATGCTACTCCGGTCAAGCACCGCGACGTGGCGAAGTTCCTGATGCCGAAGGCTGAGCCAGCCACCGGCGAGGACACCAAGCCGAACGCAGAGGGCGAGACCGTCGTCGCGATGCCGGAGGAAGCAGCGCCGAAGAAGATCGACCACGATTACAAGGTCGGCGAAGCCGTCACCATCCTGTCCGGTGCCCTGGCGTCCGTATCCGCCACGATTTCGGAGATCGACGACGAGACCGGCAAGATCCAGGCGCTCGTGTCCATCTTCGGCCGCGAAACACCAGTCGAGCTCACCGCTGACCAGATCGAACGCATCATGTAACCGTTTGCGTTTGAGCCTAGTGGGGGCGTAAGGTTGAACGTCGCGTGTGCCGTAAGGCCCGCGACGTTTTTTCGTTCTCCCCGGTGGCTCCGTCAAGCGGGGCATCCGGAAGTGTTCCTGCCGTCATCGTGGCAGGTGGCACTGTACCAAGGAATTGAGGTAATTCGATGGCTAAGAAGAAGGTCACTGGCCTGATCAAACTGCAGATCGAGGCTGGCATGGCAAACCCGGCTCCGCCGGTTGGTCCTGCGCTGGGTGCACACGGCGTGAACATCGTTGAGTTCACCAAGGCATACAACGCTGCAACCGAGTCCATGCGCGGCAACATCATCCCGGTTGAAATCACCGTGTATGAAGACCGCTCCTTTGACTTCATCCTGAAGTCCCCACCGGCTGCGTCCCTGCTGTTGAAGGCAGCTGGTCTGAAGAAGGGCTCCGGCGTCCCGCACACCCAGAAGGTTGGCTCTGTCACCTGGGATCAGTGCAAGGAAATCGCCGAGACCAAGAAGAAGGATCTCAACGCCCGCGACATCGAGGCTGGCGCCGCGATCATCGCTGGTACCGCCCGCTCGATGGGCATCACGGTCGAGAAGTAATTCTCACCGTCTGTGGGAGCGCCGGCCAGGCGCGTACCACATTTCCTGACAACACCATTTTCTGAAAGGAAATCAACATGGCTAAGAAGTCCAAGCGCTACAACGAGACGCTGGCAAAGGTCGACCGCGACGCGTTCTACCACCCGCTCGACGCCGTCAAGCTGGCACAGGAGACCTCCTCCAAGAACTACGACGCCACCATCGACGTCGCAATGCGTCTGTCCGTCGACCCTCGCAAGGCTGACCAGCTGGTCCGCGGCACTGTCAACCTGCCACACGGCACCGGTAAGACCGTCCGCGTCGCTGTGTTCGCAGAGGGAGAGAACGCAACCAAGGCTGAGGCTGCAGGCGCTGACATCGTCGGAACCGACGCACTGATCGAGCAGATCAACGCCGGCAACATCGACTTCGACGTCGCAATCGCGACCCCGGACCAGATGGCGAAGGTTGGCCGCGTCGCTCGCGTCCTGGGCCCACGTGGCCTCATGCCGAACCCGAAGACCGGCACCGTCACCACCGACGTCGCGAAGGCGATCGAGGAGACCAAGGGCGGCAAGATCGCGTTCCGCGTGGACAAGGCTTCGAACCTGCACGCGCTGATCGGTAAGGCTTCCTTCACCGCTGAGCAGCTCGCTGAGAACTATGGCGCTCTGCTCGACGAGGTGCTGCGCCTCAAGCCGGCATCCGCGAAGGGTATCTACATCAAGAAGATCACCGTCTCCGCAACGCAGGGCCCTGGCGTCCCAGTGGACACCAACGTTGTGAAGGACTTCGCTAAGAAGGCGTAAGCTTCGGCGTTTTACTACGCAAAACACCCCAGTCGATTCGTCGACTGGGGTGTTTTCTACTCTTGCGTCTTGGTTACTGTTTGGGGCGCGGCACCGAGTAGGTGAAGGTGAACTTCGACAGAATGGCGCCTGTGACCTCAGAGTGTGTCTCCACGTCCGCAACGATGATGGTGCGACCCGCCCTCACGATGGAGGCGGTAGCGATTGCGTCACCCTCCTTGGTGTTGGACACCACGTTGCCAGCTACCGAGACAGCGAGCGGGAATACGCCTTCTGGTACCTGCTGCATCGCCAGCCAGGTGCCGCACAAGTCGGCTTGGCCGAACAGCGCCGGGGCAGAGAACATGCCGGCCGGCTGGGCGATCGCCTTGTGCAGCGGCATACCGAGCTTGACCTGGTCCTTGTTGCCGTCGATGGCGTAAACGCGCAAGGTTTGTGCCACGTCTTGGACGCCGCCGTCCTCGCGGTAGAAGTGCGCCCAGCGCTTCTGGAACTCGTTAAGTTCGGCCATTTATTTCAACTCCAGTCCGTCGATATCCATGGATTGGTTGGTGACCCAGTCGGGTTCAGCAACCAGGAGGGAGAACTCTTGGCCATCACGCTGGGTGACGTCCAAGACGTACCGCAGCCCGGCCTCCTCCGCAGCGATGACGCCGTCGGTGTCGCCGACAGGCACAGGCACAATGACGCGCCGGCACTCCGGCTGCTGTTTGAACACCTCAGCCACGGTCTCTTTGATTTCCGCGGTAGTCCCGAGGTCCACCACGGTGTCCGTGGTGCCGTACGGGTACGTGTGCTTCAGCGGCGATTTGGTGATGTTGCGGTAGTCGAGCATCGTTTCCGCCTCCTTACTTCTGCGCGTCGGGCTGATTTTGCGATGATACGACGGACTGGCTGGCAGTCTCGGGATTCTCGCCGAACATCGCGCGCACTTCCTGGCGTAGCTGGATCTTGTTGATCTTGCCTGCCGGGTTGCGTGGGATTTCATCTACGTGCACAACGCGGGTTGGCAGCTTGTAACGTGCCAGGTAGTTCGCACAGTGGTCGCGGACTTCTTCCAAAGTGAGTTCCTTGCCGTCCTTGACCTGCAGGACGGCGACGACGGCTTCACCCCAGCGCTCGTCGGGGATACCGATGACGGAGTTAGCCAGGATGTCGTCGTGTTCGGCGAGGACGCGCTCCACCTCGGCGGGGTAGACGTTCTCTCCGCCGGAAATGATCAGGTCCTTGAGGCGGTCGACGATGAAGAAGTATCCGTCCTCGTCGAAGTAGCCAATGTCACCGGAGTGGAACCAGCCACCGGTGTACGCCTTCTGGGTTGCTTCAGGGTTGTTCCAGTAGCCGACGGCAACGTTTGGGCCCTTCACCCACATCTCGCCGGGAACGCCTGGTTCCTTGATGTGCTGCCCGGTTTCGGTGTCCATCAGTTTGACTTCGGTGTGCGCCATGGGGATGCCACAGGAGCCGAGCTTTTCCATGGTCCTGGCCGGTGGGAGGTAGGTGGCAAATGGGGAGGTCTCGGTGAGGCCCCACGCCTGCTGGACGACGGAGTCCTTCTGCTCCCAGTACGTGCGGATCAGCCGTGGTGGCACCGGGGCGCCTGCGCAGATGATGACGCGGAGGCTAGAAAGGTCGGAGTCGGCGAACTCGTCGTGCTGTGCCATTGCCTCGAGCTGTGCCGGCACGAGGAACGCCGAACCGATCTTGTACTGGGCGACGTCCTTGAAGATGCGGGCTGGGTCGAAGGTACGGTGCACCACAACCGAGTTGCCGCGGCCGAAGGCGCGCACCGCGAAGGAGTTCAGCGCGCCGACGTGGAACAGCGGGGCGGACGCGAGCGTCGCGTCGCCGATGCGGCTGTCGATCGCTGTGTCCACGTTGATCTGGTTCCACCACAGGTTGCCGAACGTGATCTGGGCGCCCTTCGGCAGGCCAGTCGTGCCGGATGTGAACAGCAGCAGCGCCAAGTCAGACATGGTGCGTGGCGTCGGCTTTTCCACCGCCACGGTTTCGTACTCGGAGCTTTGCGAGGTCCGCGACCAGTACAGCGGGATATCGCTCTCTGGTGGGGCGGCTTCGTCGTCATCGACAACGAGGACATGGTGGCGCTCCACGCCGTAGATGCGCTTTGCCTCGTCGAGGAACGTGCCCTCCACGATGATGCTGTTCGGGCTGCCCATCGCCAGCAGCTGCGAGACTTCGCCCGCAGCCAGGCGGAAGTTCACAGGCATGAACACTGCGCCGATCCACCAGGACGCGAACATGCCATACATGAAGGAGCTGGAGTTCATACCGAAGTAAGCGACGCGATCGCCCGGATTCACGCCAGCTTCCTTCAGCTGGGCCGCCCAGCGGACTACGGTGTCACGGAACTCACCGTAATTGATTTCTTGGCCTTCGTAGGCCATCGCCAAGCGTTCTGGCTGCCAGTCAGCGTGGCGCTGTACTTGGAAGCAAGGGCTGACGTCGAGAGTGTTTGCGTCGTGCTCAACACCGCGAATTAACATAGGTTGTCGCCTCCGGCAGTCTTAGCGAAACCGCGAGCCGCGATTCCGCCATCAATCTTGATCACTTCGCCGGTGATGTTCGCGCCGTCTTTCCTGGACGCCAACAGCACGTACGGCCCGGTGAATGCATAGGGGTCAGTAGAAATGTCGTGGAGTGGTAGGTATGGGTTGCCGCCGTCGCCGCGCTTGTCCATGATGTCGGAGAACTTCCGGTCATCCAGGCCAGCGGACGCGGGGCCGGATAGGTTCGTGCGCATGCCGCCAACGCCGACACCGTTGACACGGATTTTCGGGGCGAGCTCGTACGCCAGCTCAAGCATCATGCCTTCGGCACCGTGCTTGCTTGCGGTGTAGACCGGCCCGCCGCCGGCCGCGTAGGTCGATGCGTTGGACAGCGTGAAGATCAGCGAACCGTTCGACGCTAGCAAGTGACGCCACGTAGCTTCCGCGGTGAGCAGGTAGCCCTTGAGGTTGACGTTCATGACGTCGTCAAAAATGGCGCTCATCTCTTCGCCGTTGAGACGGGTGATGGAACGGTTGTAGTCCCAGATGCCAGCGTTTGCGATGACGGTGTCCAGGGATCCGAACTCCGCCACGGCAGCGTCGACGGCTTTGTGTAGCGAGTGTGTGTCGGTCACGTCCGCCTCGAGCGGCAGGACGTGCTCGCGGCCGATCTCGTCGGCGACGCTTTCGCATCGCTCGAGCGAGATGTCCACAACTGCTACGCGCGCACCTTCTTCAACGAAGCGCTTCGCCAGCGCTGCCCCAAGTCCGGAGCCACCACCAGTAATAAGTACGTGTTGTCCTTGTAGCATGTCGGCCCTTAGAAGAAGGTAGAGATGTTCTTGGAGTTCAGAACGTTGATGTCGAGCAGGATGCGGCGGTCAAAGACCTTCCACTTCGGGCCGTCCTCACCGTCCTTCGCGGGGCGAAGCAGGTCGGTGCGGGTGCCCACAAACTGGTCCTGCTCGCGCTCGAGGCGAGTGCGCCAGACGTAGAAGTTGGTGCGGACCTCGAGCGCCTCGACGGCGTCGGCGCCTTCACCGACGGTGACGTGCCGTGCGATCAGGTTCGTGATCAGGTGGCGCGTACGCGACGGCGGGTCTTCAGCCCACGCCATGCCGGAGTCGAAGCGGCGGATGCGCCACGCTAGCGAGTCGTAGGTTTCGTCGTAGAAGGCCGGGCCGTCCTCGTCCGAAATGGAGAGGGCCTGCTCGCGGCGGAGGCGGTTCGTGCGGGTTGGTGCCCAGTAGAAGAGGTCTTCGTCGAAGTGGGTCAGCCAGTCGACGTAGCGTCCCTCGTCGAGGAGGGTGGCTTCGTCGTAGTACATGTTTTGGAGATCGAAGTAGGTGGTTTGGTCCACTCGCTCCCCGGGGGTCACGTCGTCGCGACGTAGAAAGTCAGTCACGAGTCCATTCCTTTCTTGTAGCTATCGAGCAAGTTTCTTCAGAGGAATCGATGCGTCAGCCAGCTTGTCCTTATCGACGGCAATACCGCGGTCGATGATGCGACGTGCCGCACGAACAGCCATCGAATCTTCGATTGCTGCCGCGCCAACCAGGGCGCCGTTCTCGTCGAGGCGCAACGCGACGGCCGGGCGACCCTCCGCGTCATTGCGGATGATGGTTTCGCCAGGGATAGTCATATCGCCGGTACCCTCAACGTGGACGCCGTAGCGGTCGGACCAGAACCAGGACGCGGAAAGTTTCGGAGACGGGCCGTCGATAATTGAGGCGGCGGCTGTCTTTGCTTCCTGGATTGCGGAGTCCCAGTGCTCGTGGCGGCGAAGTAGCGTGCCATCCTCGAGGCGGGTGCGGGCGCAGTCGCCCACAGCCCAGATGGAGGAGTTCGACGTGCGCTGCTGCTCATCCACCAGGATGCCGTTATCGGTCTCCAGACCAGCGGATTCGGCGAGGACCGTCTCCGGGATGATGCCGATACACAGCAACACAGCGTCAACCGTGACGGCGTCGTGGCCGTCGAGGCCGATGTGGAACCTGCCGTCAGACTCCTCGATGCTAGAGGTCATCGCGTTGATGAACTCCACACCGTTTTCCGCGTGCATGTCGTGGAGGCGCTGCGCCAGCTCAGGACCGACAGCAGGGACCAGGGATACCGGTGCAGGGTCGATGAGTACCACGTCCGCGCCCAGCTTGCGTGCAGAGGACGCGACCTCTGCACCAACAAGGCCAGCGCCAATGATGCCCAATTTCTTGCCTGGGCCGATCAGCGAGCGCAGCTTGTCAGCGTCCTCAGTAGTGCGCAGCACCACGACGTTGTCGCTGTCGAAGCCCGGCGCACTGCCGCGACGAGCAGTACCACCAGTGGCGATAACGAGGTTGTCGTACGCAACCTCCTCACCGCCCTCCAGCACCAGCTTCTTCGATTGCGCCTCAACGCGCTCAACGGTGGCTTGCTTCAACACAATGTTGTTTTCCTCGAGCCACTCCGCCGGGCGGAACTCAATCTCAGCGCGCGTCTTCTCGTTGGTCAGGTAGTCCTTGGACAGCGGTGGGCGGTCGTACGGAACACCAAGCGGATCAATGATCGTGATCTCACCGGTGTAGCCGTTCCTGCGCAGCTCATCAGCGACGGTAAAGCCGCCGATTCCGCCGCCTACGATTGTCGTGCTGCTCACTTGTCGGCTCCTTCAGCAGGCACGCCTGGGTAGAGCCAGACTTCTTCGCCACGCAGCTCAACCTTGTGCGTGTTGGTGTCCTCGGTCGCTGGCATGCACTGCACCGCGCCAGTCTTCATGCAGAACTGGCTGGAGTGCACCGGGCACTCAACCATTGTGCCGTCGACCCAGCCGTCAGACAGGTGAGCGATTTCGTGAGTGCAAATATCGTCGAGGGCGTACACCTCATCGTCTTCGGTGCGGAAGAGTGCAATCGGCTTGTCGTATCCCGACATTTCCTCCGTGACCAGGAAGCCTTCCTCCTGCTCGAGATCGTCCAGGTCAGCAACTTTTACTGGTTCAGCCATGGTAATTCGGTTCCTTTCGAGGGTGTGTTTGGTTTACTTCTCGTGCCAAGCTGGGGTCGACATCAGTTCGCGCCAACGGCGGTACAGCGCACGACCAGCAGCGTCTGAATACAGTTCGGATGTAGTGCCGGGGAACCCTTCACGTTCACCGACCGTGGCCATACCCATCTGGTAGTTCAGCGGGGTGTTGCCAACCATGAAGCCATGCGCGATGGACTGGCACTCAGACCAGTTCTCGCCGTCGTCCTGCTCGAAGATGCCCGACGGGCCAAAAGTGCGCAGGTTATACAGGCGCTGCGCGCGAGCCACATCCTCCGGCATCGAACGGTCCAGGACAGTCCATGCCCAAACTTCCATCTTGTTCGGGCCCTTCGGGTGCCAGACGCGGATCGAGCCATTGACCGGAAGGTAGGAGAAGTTCGGGAACACGGTTGCGTGGCCGTTCGTCATCGGGCCCATCACCTGCTCAGGGGAGAGCCGCTCGCGCAGGAAGTCGTAGTCGTAGTACTCGTGGACCGGCTGGGCGTCGAAACGGTTCTTCGGGTGTACTGGGAAGCCCGCGCCGTTGCCGTGGTCGTCGTGGTACTGCACACCGGTGCGCTCCGCGATCTCCTTCTTCGGGCCCTTGCCCGACGGGGACATCACCATCAGCGCAGAGGCATGCGACATGTTGACGTGGTACCAATCAGTAGCGAACTGCTCCGCTGCCAACTTCCAGTTGCCGTCGAGCACCCACTTAGTGACGCCACCAACGACGTAGGTGCCTTCAGGGTCTCGGTCCATGAATGCGTCGATGTACCAGCGCATATCACCAAGCGCATCCTCGAGCGGCTCGGCGTTCTCGTCCCAGTTCGCGAAGATGAGGCCCTTGTAGGACTCCACGCGGGGCACCGTGACCAGCGGCCAGTCGTCCTGGGAGAAGTTCTCGTCGTACTGCTCCTTGCCAGGAAGGTTGACGAGGTTACCGTCGAGGTCGTACGCCCAGCCGTGGTACGTACAGGTAAACATCTTCGTGCGGCCCTGGTCGGCGCGGCACACGCGGGCACCGCGGTGACGGCAGCTGTTGAGCAGCACGCGGATTTCGCGCTTCTTGTTCATCGTCGCGATGACCGGGTCCTCGCCCATGTACGTCTGGAAGAAATCGCCCGGCTTCTGGAACTGCGACTCGTGGGCGATAAACAGCCAGGAACGGGCAAAAATACGCGACATTTCCTGCTTGTAGACGGCCTCGTCCGTAAAGACTCGACGATCTACCAGGCCACCTTCAGGGTCGACCATGCCACTGACGTCGATGCACTGATCCAATTCTGCCGGCCGCTGTAAGCCGGACTTTGGTGGCGTTGCCATAGGTAACTCCTTCGCACCTAGTGATAGAAAGCACAATTACTTCTGAAGCGTTCTTTGCTTCACACAATTCTTAAGCTACATGGGGGCAGTTATGTTCGCGTATGTGTTCCAGTGAATAGAACGGAATCTGTGGAACGGGGGTAGGGAACGAGGGCAGTCCAGGCATTCTTGCTTTTGAGTATGTGGTTTAGTGTTCCAAAACCCGGAACGAGGGTGCGGAGTGTGATGCGCTACTTCTACAGTCAGATGTGACAGCTGATAAACCCAGCCCCGGAGGAGGTCACCATGAGCGTAAAACTTATTGCGCTTTCCCACAGCCCGCTGCTCGGCATCAACGAGCCAAAACCAGAGGTGAACGAGGCGCTGCAAGACGCATTCGCAAAAGCCCGCAAAGCCGCGGAAGAATATGACCCAGATCTGGTCATCGTCTTCACGCCGGACCACTTCAACGGGTTCTTCTACACCCTGATGCCCCCGTTCTGTGTAGGCCTACAAGCAGAATCGATGGGTGACTACCTCACTACGCCTGGCCCATTCGACGTGCCCGAGTCAGCCGCAGAAGAGCTCGCGCAATTCGTTATCGACCAGGACGTCGACATGGCAATCTCCCGCCAGATGGTTCTCGACCACGGCGGCGCACAGCCTGTCGAGCTGCTCTTCGGCTCCCTGACCGCCAAGCCAGTCATCCCGATCTTCGTCAACGGAGTCGCCCGACCGTTCACCGCGATGCAGCGCATCCGTGTGATGGGGGAGGCCGTCGGCAAGTGGGCGAAGGCCCAGGATAAGAAGGTGCTGATGGTTGCCTCCGGTGGCCTGTCCCACGACCCGCCGCTTCCACGCTGGGCATCCGCAACCGACGCGCAGAAGCACTTCATGCTCCACGGCCACCCGGACCAGGCCGACCGCGACGCTCGTGAAGCTCGCGTCATTGCTGCCGGCAAAGAAGGTGCCACAAATGCAGGAATCATCGACATCAACCCAGAGTGGGACGAAAAGTTCATGGCGGACTGCATCTCCGGCGAATCGACACGATTCGACGCCTACGACGCCGACACCATGGACGACGAAGCCGGTCACTCCTCGCACGAGGTGCGCACCTGGGTTGCGGCGTTTTCCGCGCTGACCGCCGCCAACGGTGGAGTCAACGCCGAGTTCACGTTCTACCGCCCAATCCCAGAGTTCGTCGCAGGCTTCGGCCTGGTCATCGCATCATAGGAGAGACAGACAGATGAGTAGCCGTGAGGACTCCCTGCGTACCATCGCAAACGACCTGCTCGCCGCGTACCCGTCCTGCGAGCCGATCGCGCCACCGCGCACCGTCGTCGCCGACCTTGACATCGCCGACGCCTACGCAATCCAACAGATCCAGGAAAAAGACTTCGTTGCCCGCGGACACAAAGTTATCGGGCGCAAGGTTGGTCTGACCTCACTCGCAATGCAGCAGCAGCTGGGGGTCGATAGCCCAGACTTCGGGTTCTTTACCGACGCCGACCTCTACGAAGTCGGCACCGACATTGCAGTCGACCGCTTCATCTCCCCGAAGGTCGAACCGGAACTCGCGTTCGTGCTCGGGAAGGACCTTGAACCGGGCGCGACACTCGAAGAGGCCCGCAAGGCTGTCAAGTCCGCGCACCTTGCAGTCGAAATCATCGACTCACGAGTCCGTGACTGGGACATCCGCCTTGTCGACACCATCGCCGACAACGCTTCGTTCGGCGCCATCGTGTGGGACCCGACCCCGCTCGATCTCGACTTGGAGGAAGCTGCAACAGTCCACGCGACGATGACGCTCGACGGCGAAGTTGTCGGAGAGGGCGTCGGCAAGGATGTGATGGGCGACCCGCTGCTCCCGCTGCCGTGGCTCGCAGGCATTCTCGACGAGCAAGGCACCGCCCTGCGCGCCGGTGACATCGTGCTTACCGGTAGCTTCTGCGGCGCAGTCGCTTTCAAAGCAGGCCAACACCTCGCAGTATCCTACGGCCCATACGGGGCCATCGACGTCCGGTTTAAATAGGTTTGGAGCACCACAATGCAAAAGAAAATGACAGCAGCCATCGTCGGATCGGGCAACATCGGCTCCGACCTGATGATGAAGCTTTTGAACAACGAATCCAACATTGATCTGCGCTACATGGTCGGCGTCGATCCAGAATCGGAAGGCCTCAAGCGTGCGCGCGAAAACGGCATCGAGGCCTCCCACGAAGGCGTCGACTGGCTCCTGCAACAGGATCCGCTTCCAGACCTCGTCTTTGAAGCAACCTCGGCGGGCGCACACGCAGCAAACGCACCGCGCTACCGCGAAGCAGGCATCCGCGCCATCGACCTCACCCCGGCGGCCGTCGGCCCATTCTTCTGCCCATCGGTCAACCTGGATGAGCTCGAAACCGTCGACAATGTGAACATGATTACCTGTGGCGGTCAGGCCACCACCCCGATTGTCGCGGCAGTATCTCGCATCGTAGACGTCGAATACGCGGAGATCGTTGCGTCGATCTCCTCGAAGTCCGCGGGTCCCGGCACCCGCGCTAACGTCGACGAGTTCCTCGAAACCACTGCCGCCGCCCTCGAACAACTCGCTGGCGCGAAACACGCAAAAGCCATCATCATCCTCAACCCCGTCGAGCCACCAATGATGATGCGCAACACCGTCTACTGTGCCCTACCTCCAGAAGCCGCGGCTCCTGGCGAACTGCAAGACCAGATCGCCGCGTCCATCAAAGAAATGGCAGCGAAGGTGCAGCAGTACGTACCGGGCTACCGCCTCACCGCGGATCCACAGTTCGAAGAAGCCCGCGACGACTGGAACGGACTCGGTCGTGTTTCCGTCCTCATCGAAGTAGAAGGGGCAGGCGACTTCTTGCCGGACTACGCCGGCAACCTCGACATCATCACATCGGCAGCAATTGCCACCGCAAACAAGTACGCCGAGCTCGTGTCGGCGCAGAAGCAAGGAGCATAGTATGAACACGGTTGCGAGCGATGTCATCGATGGCATCCCGACACACAAAATCCGCCTCAACGACACGACCCTGCGTGACGGATCCCACGCCGTACGCCACCAGTACACCAAAGACCAGGTGAAAAAGATCGCCCGCGCGCTTGACGACGCCGGCGTCGAAATGATCGAGGTCACTCACGGCGACGGGCTTGGCGGGTCTTCCTTCAACTACGGCTTCTCCCACACCCGCGACATCGAACTCATCGAAGCCGCAGTCGAAGAAGTCAAGAATGCGAAGATTGCCGCACTGATGCTTCCAGGCCTGGGTACCGTAAAGGACCTCAAAGAAGCAAAGAGTGCGGGCGCATCCATCGTGCGCGTTGCCACTCACTGCACCGAGGCAGATATTTCGATCCAGCACTTCCAGGCAGCACGGGAGCTTGGTTTTGAGACCGGTGGCTTCCTGATGCTTTCACACCGCATCCCACCAGCAGAGCTTGCGAAGCAGGCCCGCATCATGGTCGATGCTGGCTGTCAGTGCGTCTTCGTGGTCGACTCCGCCGGCTACCTGGTGATGAACCAGGCCGCGGACCGCGTCAAGGCAGTCGTTGAAGAGATTGGCGACGACGCACAGGTCGGCTTCCACGGACACCAGAACCTCGGTTTCGGGGTTGCAAACTCGTTGCTCGCTGTAGTCAATGGTGCTCGCCAAATTGACGGCACCCTGTATGGGCTTGGTGCTGGCGCCGGTAACGCACCGATCGAGGTGTTAGCCACGGTGTTCAACCGCACTGGCATTGACATCGGCAATGTTGATCAAGCCAAGCTTCGTGACGCCGCTGAAGACGTCCTGAAGCCAATGGTCGAGCGTCTCCCAATGATGGACCGCGGCTCCATTGTCCAGGGTGAGTTTGGCGTTTACAACTCCTTCTTGCTCCACGCGCAGCGCGCCGCGGAACGCTATGGTGTGCCTGCAGCGACCATCTTGGAAGAAGTCGGTCGCCGTGGTTACGTCGGTGGTCAGGAAGACATGATTATCGACGTCGCAATCGACCTGGCAAAGCAGAAGTAGCGAAGTAGAGCGCGTATGCGGGTTTATCCCGCGTGCTTCGCTCTCCACGCACGAGTCCCGGATCCACAAATCTTTTTGAGGACCGGGATTACTGTTTTGGGCTGAAAGTCTTCTGCGGGAAAGGAAACGCTCATCGCGGCAATCGGTACGCCCTCGGTGCCGAAAATCGGGCAGGCGACGCAGCATAGACCTTCCGAAATTTCCTCAAGGTCGTAGGCGATACCTTCATCGCGGATCTTTTTCAACGTTTCACGCAGCTCATCCGGGTCTGAGATCGTGTGCGGAGTCCATGGTGCGAGCCCCTCACGGATGATGCGCTCGGTAAGCGTTTCGTCGTACGCCATAATTGCTTTGCCAATGCCAGTCGCGTAAGCGGGAATGAGGCCGCCAATGCGTGACGGCGCTGTCACACCACGGACGGAAAAGAGCTTGTTCGCGTAACGAACGTTCGTCCCTTCAACATGTCCAAGGTGGACGGTGTGTCGAGTGCGCTCAAAAAGCGCTGCCAAAAAAGGTGTGAGCAACTCTGATACCTGCGCGGTTTGCTCGGAATACACCTCCGGTGTTGACGCCATTCCGAGCGCCGGGTTGAGCCGATAGAGCTCGTTCGCTTTGAGGACGGCATCATTTTCCACCAGCTTGTTAAGAAGGCGGTGCGTCGTCGACTTTGGAAGATCGACGCGCCGGGCTAACTCTGAAACGCCAACCCCGTTGACGTCCTCGCTCTTGAACGCTTTCAGAATGCCGAACGCCTTGTCGATGGAGTTTGGTTTTCCGTCTTGAACCATAGGATCAGTGTAACCGGATAGTGTCTATCGTGTGCCACGGACTGGAACACTCCGGCGTGTGCGTGGGTTCGTCGCTATGTTGGCTGTATGACTGAAATTTCCATTCCTGATTACAAGACTGACGAATTCTTCGGGCTCGAGGACAAGTGGCTGGAGACGGCACCCGGCGAGCTCACTCACTACCACGATCTCGGCGAGGGCGAACCAGTACTGTTCCTCCACGGCTCCGGCACGGGCGTGACTGCAGCCGCGAACTGGTGGCTGAACCTTCCGACCATCTCCGAGAACGCACGATGCATCGCGATCGACTCCATTGGTTACGGCCAGACCGTCGTAGCTGAGGGCACCAAGTACGGTATCCGCGAGTGGGTTGAGCACGCAATCCGTGTGCTGGATGCCCTGGGAATTGAAAAGACCTGGATTGTTGGTAACTCGCTCGGTGGCTGGGTTGGCTTCCAGATGATCATCGACCACCCGGAGCGTGTGAAGGGCATCATCTCCATGGGCACCGGTGGGGCGAAGTTGACCGGCGCGCTGAAGGGTCATTCGAACCCGAAGCTGACCGAAGAAGGTATCCGCAACACGCTCGAGCAGTTCGTGGTGGATAAGTCGCTGATCACCGATGAGCTCGTGTCGCTGCGCTACCAGTCCGCGCTGAACGATACGGCGTCTGATCGCCTACAGGAGGTTGTGCAGGCGCGTGACCGTGACCGTACCGAGCTTCCACTCGACTTCGACGTGCTGTCGAAGGTCGAGATCCCGGTTCTGCTAGTGCACGGCATGCAAGACGTCGTGATTACGCCGCAGCGCACGTGGGACCTGGTGAACACAATTCCGTCCGCTGACGCTCACCTTTTCGCACAGTGTGGCCACTGGTCGCAGGTTGAGAAGGCTGATGAGTTCAATGAGGTCATCGTGAACTGGATGAAGCGTCAGTTCTAGTCAGCAGCTTTTCGACGCCCACTTCGGCCCCGTCGTGGTGGGCGTTTTGCTATGTGTACAACATTTTCATCGCACCAGGTCGGTGGACTGGGTTTGGGGCGGAGTAGCCGCGTGGTGAGTGCCAGAGCGGTTGTGCGTCCACAATTTCGATGCGACCTCGGCGTGCTCGTTGGGGGTCGTCGTCGTTGACGCGATTGTGGTAGCGGCACAATGGCGACAGGTTGTTGATGTTCGTTTCCCCGCCGTGTTGCCATGCAGTGATGTGGTGGATTTCGCAGGCGTCGGCTGCATGGCGGCATCCAGGCACTGGGCAGCCGGGGGTAACGGCGCGGGCCAGAGCGCGCTGCTTGTCATTTGCGAGGCGTTGTGTCCGGTAGAGGTTGACTGCCCCGTGCTGTGGGTGGAAGACGGCGGCTTCGAGCTCGTTCTCGGTGGTGGCGACGTGGCTGTTTAGGTATTCGGCGCCTGTCATGGTGGTGCCATCGGTCAGGGTGAGGGTGGTCTCGTCGCCGTGGCCGCGCTGTATTTGGATCCACTGGGGGAGTGGAATGAGCAAGAGAGGTCGGGGGACTGCGTGGGGGACGGAACGGCCGTCGCCACGTATGATGTCGAGGAATCTGCGCAGCATGTGTTTCGTGGGTGGCGTCTTGGGGTCCATGTCTTGGGTGAGGGCGTGTTCAAGGTCGGCGAGGTCGCGCTCGTTGGTGGTGAGCGTCATGGTGCGGCGCCCATTGCGGGAAGGCGAAAATGTGAGGCGGTCGTTTTGGTGCTTGGTGTTGTTCGGAAGAAGTGCTTTTGCGCGTTCGCTGAGCTTTTTGTATGTGCCCTTGGTATCGAGGAGTACGAGGCGCAGTTTGGTGCGTGTTCGCGCGGACTTGATGGGGCGTAAGCGCCGTTCGATCATAGCGAGTTGGTCGAGTGAGAAGCCGTAGCGTCGAGCCTTTTCGGTAGCGAGTCGCTGTTTTTGTCGGGATTTTGTGGGCCCGAAGTAGATGTCGTGGAGCTGGCGCCAGGCGCGGGCTCGTGTTGGATCGACGCCTGCTTCGATGGCGGCTTCGTAATCGAAGCCGTCCAGTACGTCGAGTGCCTGCGTGGACATGGATTCTAGGAATGTCTTGAAGTTCATAACCTGAACATATGTGGTTGCAGAACGCCTGGGAAAGGCTTTTCACGCTACCTGTGGATAACTTCTTCTTGTGTGGCGTTTTCTGAAGTGCCCTGTGGATAACGTATGACTTGCATGCGAACGCTAATGAAAATAATGTTCATTAGGTGAAATTTTCTGTCATCAAGATTCTGCGAGCGCTCGCCGCGACATTACTGCTCCTTTCCATGTCGACGCCTGCTTTCGCGGCGGAATGCCACCCGACACTGCACCCGATGGTGAAAGACGACCGCACTGTTCCGGCCGAGTGGCGCGATCCCGCAGAGCTCGTTTTTGGGCTGGGTGATGCAGCAAAGCAGCAGCTCTCCAATCCAGTTGGGCCAATTCCGGCCGGTACCGCGTGGATGATCGGTGCAACTCAGCAAGCCGGTGTGCCATGGCTTGGAGCGAATACGCAGCATCCGTCGCTGCTTGAGCACACTTCTGGGGATGTGGCCTGGGAGATTACAAAATTTGATGGACCTGGTGCCATGTTTGTGTTCACGCAGGGTGGGCTCGGTCAGGTCGTGGGCGAGGAGTGGTTCCGTGGCGTGGATGGGCAGGCGCAGGGCAGCCATACCATTCCTGCGAATTCACATGTGCATCCAAACTGGATGTTCAGTGCTCCGGGGACTTACACGGTGACAGTTCGTCAAAGCGCGACGACGAGTAATGGCGAGCCGGTGAGCGGGGAGGCGACGCTCACCTTTGACATTGGCGGCGCCGGTAACGCGAACGATGGTCACTTCGACTTTGGCTCCGTCTTTGACGAGGAGGGCGAGTGCGCGCAGCCAGTGGTGGCGAGCAACGCGAATCCAGCGCCTGATCAGGGAGAGACTCAGTTGCAATCACAAGATCACCAGCAGCAGGATGTTGCTCCCGCGCAACGCGGTGGGGCCCTTGCAGAAACGGGTACGACAGTGATGACGCTGCCGGTGGCTGTGCTCGGCTTGGGCGTGTTTGTCTTTGGTGCGGGTTGGTTGTGTTTGGATGCGTCGTTGCGCCGTCGTGTCGCCGCAGCGTGGGGTTTCGGTGGCCACCGGTGATCCAGTTTTTTCAACGAGCCGCTGTGCTGATGTGCGTGGCGCTGCTCGGGGCGTGTAGCGCACCGGAAGGGCAGTCGGTGGGAGAGGGGAAGGCGTCGGTGGTGGCGTCGACACCTATTTTGGCGGATGCGGTTCAAAACGTTGCAGGTGATGTGGCTGATGTGCACACGCTGATGGCGCGTGGGGTTGATCCGCACAGCTACGAACCGAGCTTGCATGCCACACGCGACATCGCGTATGCGGATGCCATTTTTACCAACGGACTGTTGTTGGAGCCACAGTCTTTAACGAATACGATTGCGGCGACCGTGCGTGACACGACTCCGGTCGTGGCACTTGCGCAGGAGGCGCAACGGTACGGGTTTGCGCCGATTCCGCTTGTGGAGGACGCGAGCCTAGATGCGGTGTGGCTCGGGTTGCGGGTGGATACGGGCCAACAGCTCCCGACGACGGGAGTCGCGGACTTACACCTTGTAGATGTTGACGGCCCCGGTGCCACTTTCGCGTTCATCCTGGGAACCTTCGGCACCCCGGAGGTGGTGTTCAACTCTCACGACGGGCTGGATAGCCGTGACGTAAAGACGCTGCCGGTTGACGCGCATACTCACTTGAGCTGGGCATTTTCCAAGCCAGGCGTGTACAAGCTGAGGTTTGAATCGCATATTCGCGATGCCGTCGGTGCACCTGAGCGCGCAAGTGTGGAGTCGACGGTGACGGTCGTTGTGGGGCAGGATCCCGCGCGGGTAACGCCGGGGTTGCACGCGGTGGAGAAGGGGCACGTCGACATTACAACAGAGCTTGATGGGCAAGGTGCGGCTCACCTCGTGCTCAACTCGGATGACGACGGCCGCATGGATCCAGTGAACGTAGCCGTCACAGTGCCGAATACAACCCTGCAGCCGATCCCTCCGGAGCGCCCCTTCCGATTCCTCGGTACGCCGGGGGAGGAAACCTACCTGCTCCCGCAGGCGGTGCTGGGCAATCACGTGCATGGTGAGCTGGACCCGCATGTGTGGCACGACGTTCGGGCGATGAAAGCGATCGTTCAGGTAATCCGTGACGAGTTGGCTGCGGTGGATCCGCGCCACGCGGAAATCTACCAGGCAAACGCCCGCGACTACCTGCAAAAACTGGACGCAGCGGATGAAATGATGCACGAGTCTGTCTCCGCGGTTCCGGAGGAACAACGCAACCTGGTGACTACACACCATGGATACGCCTACCTCGCGCGGGCATATGGAATGCGAGTTGCAGGTTTTGTCACGCCAAACCCCAGCGTGGAGCCGAGCCCGCGTGATGTCATCGCGTTCACCCGCACACTGGAGAATCTGCACGTGCCCGCGGTCTTCCTGGAACCACAGTTGGCGGGGCGCAGCACAGTGCTGACAGAAACCGCCGCCCAGCTTGGCATAGAGGTATGCCCAATCTGGGGCGACACATTGGATCCTCCGGGGTCTGGGCCAGCCGATACCTATATACACCTTGTGGAGGCGAATGCTGCGTCGATACGCAGGTGCCTCGGACGAAATGAGAAATGAGCGAACAATGAAACTTCGAATTATCCCACTGATGGTTGCTGCGATGATCGTGGCAACTCCTGCGATCGCGAATGCGCAGGCCGCCAACAACGATCCTGCGTTACAACAGGTGGTCAGCGCAGATGAGGCGATTGCGCCAGCCGGTGAGCACACAGTTATTGACGCCGGTCACGTCGATCTAGGCGCGACATTCAACGGGGATACCCTTGAATTTCTCGCTCGCGACGACACACAGCAACCGCCCGTATGGCGTCACCTCGACGACGTGGTGTTCCGCGTGACCGATGCCGCGAAGCAAACCCTCCCCGACGGCGACGACTTCGCCTTCACCGGCGCAAAGCCAGGTGCGGACGTCTGGGTGATCCCACAGACTGAGGTTGCCGGGGTGCCGTGGCTGGGGTGGAACACGCAGGCCGCGAGCCTGCTCGAACACTCCGGAAACGGCGTGAGCCTGGAGTTCGGCGGACACGAAGGGCCAGGCGAGTTCTCCCTGTTCCTGCAACCGGGCGGGTTCCACGCACCACAGTTGCTGTGGACGACTACTGAGCCGGGTGTGCAGCCAATGTGGGTGGAGCCGAACACGCATACCCACGCCAATTGGGTCTTCACCGAGCCGGGAGTGCACCTGGTCGGGGTGCGAGCAGTGGTGAAGGATGACGCTGGCACCGTTCACACGGACGAGCAGTTGGTGCGCGTGGCTGTAGGCGACGGGACGGACGTAGCGGCGGCGCAGTCCGCACAGTTCAACGGGCCGTGGCGCGAGGGTGCTGCGTCGGAAGAACAGGCAGATAGCCAGAGCACGCTGAATGCGGGGCTGATCGCTGGTGGGGTGATCGGTGTGTTGGTGCTCGCGCTGGTGGCGCTTCTAGTGGCGCGTTCTCGGAAGGAGCGTCGCGCGTGAGCACGCAACCGCTTATAGAGGTGCGAGGCTTGCGCGCCGGGTACCCGGGTCGCCCGGTGTTTGAGGGCGTTGATCTTCTTGTGCCTGCCGGGCAGTTCGTCGCGCTGCTCGGTCCGAACGGGGCGGGGAAGACCACGCTGATGCGTGCAACGCTCGGTCTGATTCCCGGCACAGCCGGAACGGTGCGGGTAGGGGAGTGTACGGGCCACGCGGTGCGCAAAGTGGTGGGGTACGTCCCGCAGCGTCACGACGTCGCCTGGGATTTCCCGATCGATGTCGCGTCCGCTGTCATGAACGCCACGCTTGACCTGCGCCCGTGGTACGCGCGGCCTAAGGCGGAGCACCACGAAGCTGTGGCGGAAGCACTCGAAGCTGTGAACCTCCAAGACCTGGCGCACCGGCCGATCGCGGCGCTCTCCGGAGGGCAGCGCCAACGCGTGTTGGTGGCGCGCGCCCTGGTGCGTCGTCCAGGCGCGCTGTTCCTCGACGAGCCGTTCACCGGCCTCGATATCCCGTCTACTGAGCAGCTGCTAGCGCTGTTTCGTCAGCTGGCTTCCCGCGGAATCGCGATCGTGATGTCCACACACAACATCGTGGAGGCTGTTGACTCTTGTGATCGCCTCCTGCTGTTCCGCGGTGGCATCGTCGCGGACGGGGCTCCCGCTGATCTTGATGACGCCCGCCCCTGGATGGACACGTTCGACGTCGGCCTGGATTCGCCATGGCTGGCGGCGCTGCAAACACATGTGAAAGAGGTATCCCGTGCTTGAGATCGGGTTTCTGCAATTCTTGGCTGACGTGGCCAACCCGCACCTGGCGTTCTTGCCGCGCGCGTTGACGGCGGCAGTGTTGGCGTCCGTGTTGTGCGCGGTCGTTGGGTGTTTTGTGGTGCTGCGCGGTATGGCGTTTATCGGGGATGCGGTGGCACACGCCGTGTTTCCGGGTGTTGCGTTGGCGTTCGCGCTGCAGGTGTCGGTGCTGCTCGGTGGGGCCGTTGCCGGGTTGATCGTGGCGGTGTTGATTGCAGTGCTATCGCAACGGCGTGCGCTGAAAGAGGACGCGGTGATTGGCATTGTGTTTGCGGCCGCGTTCGCGCTTGGCTTGGTGATTATTTCGCGCGTTGAGGGCTACACAGCGTCGCTGAGTTCGTTCTTGTTTGGTTCGCTGACAGGTGTGAGTGAGCGCGACCTTATAGTCAGTGCTGCGACGTGTGTTGTCATTGTGTCGCTGGTGGTGGTGTTACGGCCGTGGCTGACCGCGGTGGCGCTCGACCGAGAGACGGCGCGCGCGATGAACGTGCGCGCCGCGCTCCTGGACTTGGTGTTGTACCTGTGTGTGACGGCCGCGGTGGTGGTTTCGGTGCAGACGATCGGCAACATTCTGGTGTTGGCACTGTTGGTTACCCCGGCGTCCGCCGCGCGACTGTTTACAGACAACCTGGAGATCATGATGATCCTCGCCGCGCTGATTGGCGTGGTAGGCAGCGTGGTTGGTGTATGGCTGGCGTGGTCGTTTGACTCGCCGACCGGCGCAACGATTGTACTGTGTGTGACTGCCATCTTCGGTGCGAGTTGGCTCTTCGCTAGGAAAGGGGTGCGGGCATGATCCGCAGACTCATCCTTGTGGTTGCGCTGATCGCGTTTACTGTCACCCCGGCGCACGCGACCACGCCTGCCGGGCATCAACCCGGTGACCCGGGGCATGGCGTCGTCCTCCCGGAGGACCTTGACCACCCCTGTGCCGGGCGTAAGTTGCTCTACCACTCCCACAATGACGCCCTCTACGGCACTCGGTTCGACGGCCAGCTGTCCATTGGTGCGGTTGACGGTCAGCAGGTCACTGACCAGCGCGACGTCTGCTTCCGTCTGCCTCTCGACGCTGACGCCGACGGCAATGACGTCTCCCGCCTCACCATCCCGGATGATGGTTCCCTCGATTTTCTGGGCGCTCCGGGCAGTCAGGTGTGGCTCGCGCCCCAGCACGCGGATTTCACCGATGATTGGCGCCCCATCTGGTCCGGCATCGGTGCATTTGACCCGGCGCACGAGCTGCCGGGTGCTGTGCCGAGCAACTTCAAAGACGACATGATGTACTTCGACCTGCTGGGCATCGATGGTCCGGGTGATGTGCAGATCTTCTTTAAGAACGCCGCCTCGCCGGCTGAGCGCCTCTTCAATAGCGCTGACGAACAGATGCGCACCGTCGAGTATGAGGTTGGCGCGCACGGCCATTTCAACTGGACGTTTACGAAGCCCGGCGTTTATAAGCTGCGTTGGCAGGGCCGCGCCGAGCTGACCAACGGTGAGACTGAGTACACCGGCTGGACCGACCAGTACTGGCTGGTTGGCACCGACGCGGACGTCGGTTTGCCGGAGGGCACCACGACGGGACTTCGCACCCCCGCACTATCGACGCCCACTCCGTCACCGACGCAACCGCCAACACCAACACCAACAGCACCAGTGACAACCGCGGCACCGGCACCGGCACCCGCACCCACTGCGAAGCACTGCGACGCGCTGCGCACCCGCCCGGAGGCGTTCATCGCGAACGGGCATATGGACATGGGGCCCGTCGATACGGGGGAGGCCGCGCTCATCGACGACCGCGACCCCAACAACCCCGCGCGGCACACCAGCGGCACCTTCCTCTTCGAGGTTCCCGACCGCGCCCGCCAGGACATCCCTGCGACGCTGCGCGACACGTTCCCCACCCGCCCCGAGCGCATGTGGGTGTTGCCGCAGTCGCAGAAGGCGGACCTGCCGTGGCTCGGGTTCTCGACAACCCACCACCCAGCCCCCGCCATCGTCCGCATTACTGCTGTCGCCGGACCCGGCCGCATGTACACCTGGCACGAGGGGCTGCAGGGTGCGAAGCTCGAACTGGACTCCGGCGACAAGTCCCGCACGCTGAGCTACCCGGCGAACGCCCATGACCACCAGGCATTCGGTTTCACCGAGCCTGGACTTTACGCCGTGACTTTCGCGTTTGACTCTGCGGAGCTCGTTGCGGTCTTCGCGGTCGGCGACGCCGCCATCGCGACGGCCCGCGAACAGCACGCGAGCGGGTATCGTGAGCTGGACTCGTGCGGCTCCAATGCAGCGACCAGCGACACGTGGATGGGCGCATTGGCGAAGGGGATCCGCTCAATCGACGAGGAGTTGAGCAAGTTCGGCCACAAGCTACGGCCAGTAGCAACGACTGCGCCGTCAAAGCCAGTGCCACCGCGCACTGTAATAAGTACTGTGCGTGCGACGGAAGCGAAGGCCGCGACCAAGCAGGCGCCACCAAAGCAGACGACGGCGCAGAAACCGACGCAGAAGTCCACAACAACGTCGGCACCAAAGCGGCAGGCGGTAAAGCCGACGGGGGCGAAGCCGACGTCGACAAGAAGAGCGATCCCGGACGCTCCGATACAGACTGGTGGCGGTGGCATCGTCTCATCTTTCGACCAGGGAGCAGCGCAGGAGGAACCCGCGACGGGCGTGACTGCCAGCGGTTTCTGGGGCGGGCTCATCCTCGGTGTTGGCTTGATGGCGCTGCTGGGGGGCATTGCGTTGTTCGTGGTGGCGGCGCGGATGTTGCGCGGAGTTGCGCGCACGCAGGAAGACGTGTAGGGTTCCACAACGAAGTTTGAACGGGTAATACCCGAGCTCAAGTTTCACCGAAGACCGTCGGTCGCCCTTCGGGGCCGAAGGTACCCCTCTCCAGGGGTCGACCCACGCAGGAGGAACGTGGCCTACCTTTCTAATGGTGCCTCGTGCTTCTGCACGGGGCACTTTTTGTGTCCCGGGCGGATTGAAGGACATGAAGTTATTGGAAGGAGGCGTGTGTAATGGCAAATCCGAAGAATGAGCGCGAGCTTGCTGTGTTGAAGGAGAAGTTTGACGCTGCTAGCTCCATCGTGCTGACGGAGTACCGTGGTCTGACCGTTGGTCAGCTGCAGACTCTTCGTGGCGATCTCGGCTTCGATGTCGAATACCACGTCGCCAAGAACACCCTCATCAAGATCGCTGCTAACGAGCACGGCATCGAGGGTCTCGACGAGCTTCTGACCGGCCCGACCGCTATCGCTTTCATTAAGGGCGAGGCTGTCGACGCTGCTAAGGTCATGAAGAAGTTCTCCAAGGATCACGACGCGTTCGTGATCAAGGGTGGCTACATGGATGGCGCTGCTATCGACGCCGCTCAGGTTGACGCCATCGCTGAGATGGACAACCGCGAGACCACGCTTGCAAAGCTCGCTGGCGCATTCCAGGGTTCTTTGGCAAAGGCTGCTGGGCTGTTCGAGGCTCCGGCATCCAAGACGGCTCGCCTTGTCGCTGCGCTGCAGGACAAGCAGAACGACGCCGCATAACACACTTACAAACTTGGGCTAACCGCCCACCAATAGAAAGGAAGCCACCATGGCTAAGCTGTCTAAGGACGAGCTCATTGAGCAGTTCAAGGAAATGACCCTCATCGAGCTTTCCGAGTTCCTGAAGGAATTCGAGGAGGTCTTCGACGTTACCGCTGCTGCACCAGTTGCTGTTGCTGCTGCTCCGGGCGCTGCTGGCGGCGACGCTGCTGCTGCAGAGGAGAAGGACGAGTTCGACGTTGTTCTCGAGGACGCTGGCGCCAAGAAGATCGGTGTCATCAAGGTTGTCCGCGAGCTCGTTCCGGGCCTGGGCCTGAAGGACGCCAAGGAAATGGTCGAGGGTGCTCCAAAGGCTATCCTCGAGGGCGCAAACAAGGACGATGCAGAGGCTGCAAAGGCCAAGCTGGAAGAGGCTGGCGCAAAGGTTACCCTCAAGTAATCTCGCAGGCTGCATAGCTTTTCGACGATCACCCCGTCGCCACGTACTGTGGCTGGCGGGGTGTTTCGCGTTGTGTGCTAAGATTTCGCACCATGCTGCCCAAATCCAGGATCATTGCTTCGTTGTTGGCGGGCCTCGGTATTGCGTTGTTGGTTGGCGGTCTGCTGGCCCCGCGTGTGCTGAACTCGGGCGCGAAGCTACCGCTGGACCTTGGGGCGGTAACGCTGACGATGGCCGATCCCGACGGCACCCGCGAGGGTGAGCCGGCCCCGGTGGTGCACCAGCTGCACATGGAGGTGCAGAATCCGGCAGGCAAGGACACTGCCAGTGTGCGCGTGGGGGACACGTTGCGTGCGGGGGAAGCGGGTACGGACTTTGAAAACCTTCTCGGCGCGAGCACGTGGACGTATGCGTTGGACCGTGACACCGGTGAGGCGCAGGGACCGGCAAAGGTCCAGCTTGTGATGGCGATGCCGGCCGTCGATGTCCCGATGGAGGGGTCGTGGCTGAAGTTGCCGTCGCCGGTGAAGCAGGAGACGTACCAGGTGTTCGACCCGGTGTTGCGTGGGGCTGCTCCCGCGGAGTTCGTCGCAGAGGAATCGGTTGCTGGGCGCGCGGTGCTGCGGTTCCGGCAGGTCATTGCGCCAACGAACGTGGCGCAGCGGTACGCGGATATGCGAAACACGTTGACCGTCGAAGGGGAAGACGGTGAGCCGGTCCGCACGTTCTATACGCATAGCGCGCAGCGCGAGTTGTTGGTTGATCAGATCACTGGCGTGGTCGTGGGGATGCAGGAGCGTGTCAACGACTATTATGCTGACGTGGACGGCAATGAGGTCCAGGGCATTGTTTCCTACGACGCCGCGATGGACGAGCAGCAGACGGCCGAGCTCATCTCGCTTCTCGACGGCGCCTACGGACCTTCCACGCAGCAGGCCTTTACATGGGGTGTGCTTGGTTTGGGTGGGGTGTTGACCTTGATCGGTTTGGTTGGCGCGTTGTGGCCGCGTCGGCGTTAGCGTCGCGTGCGCGTTTAGTGCTAAGCTTCCCGGCGACGGCAAAGATTCGGGGGATTCGCGCTGCCCTTTACAACATTGGGTGGATTGTGTAAACTCATTCGTTGCACTGGAAGCCGTCTCCAGTCCGCTATGTCAACCTTGCTTTGTTGGCGTCGAGAATTTTCGAAGCGCTGACTTGACAAGGTGATTTTGCTGTCTCTGGGGGCGGGTATTCCGAAGCAGACCGAATGCTAATCTACCCAGCGGAAACGCCGATTTTTACAGAGCCAGAGTAGAGATCGGCGTCCGCCTTAGGTGCTGGAAGGACCCAACTTGGCAGTCTCAAACCAGACCATGTCAATGGCTGAAATTCCCGGGGCTCCCGAACGTTATTCGTTCGCGAAGATCGCAGAGCCGATCGCTGTCCCGGGTCTTCTTGATGTACAGCTTGAATCTTTCGCGTGGCTTGTTGGTACGCAGGAGTGGCGTGAGCGTGAGCAGGAAGCTCGCGGCGCCGACGCGCGTATCACGAGTGGCTTGGAGGACATTCTCGAAGAGATTTCTCCAATCCAGGACTACTCGGGCAACATGAGCCTGACGTTGTCCGAGCCGCGCTTCGAAGATGTCAAGGACACGATCGACGAGTGTAAAGAAAAAGATATTAACTACTCCGCGCCGTTGTATGTGACGGCGGAGTTCATCAACAATGAAACCCAGGAGATTAAGTCTCAGACGGTGTTCATTGGTGATTTCCCGCTGATGACGGACAAGGGCACCTTCATCGTCAACGGCACTGAGCGTGTTGTTGTTTCGCAGTTGGTGCGTTCGCCGGGCGTGTACTTCGACGAGACGATTGATAAGTCGACGGAACGGCCGCTGCACGCGGTGAAGGTGATCCCTTCGCGCGGTGCGTGGTTGGAGTTTGACGTCGATAAGCGTGACACGGTTGGTGTGCGTATTGACCGTAAGCGTCGTCAGCCAGTGACGGTGCTGCTGAAGGCGCTTGGTTGGACGACGGAGCAGATCACGGAGCGCTTCGGCTTCTCCGAGATCATGATGTCCACCCTCGAGAACGACGGCGTGGCGAACACCGACGAGGCTCTGCTGGAGATTTACCGCAAGCAGCGCCCGGGCGAGCAGCCGACGCGCGACCTCGCGCAGTCCCTGCTGGAGAACTCGTTCTTCAAGGCGAAGCGCTACGACCTGGCACGAGTTGGCCGTTACAAGATCAACCGCAAGCTTGGTCTTGGCGGCGACCACGACGGTCTGATGACGCTGACCGAGGAAGACATCGCGACGACCCTCGAGTACCTGGTGCGCCTGCACGCGGGTGAGCACGAGATGACTTCCCCGGAGGGCGAGGTTATCTCGATCAACACGGACGACATTGACCACTTTGGTAACCGTCGTCTACGCACGGTGGGCGAGCTCATCCAGAACCAGGTTCGCGTTGGTCTGTCCCGCATGGAGCGCGTTGTGCGCGAGCGTATGACGACGCAGGACGCGGAGTCCATCACCCCGACCTCGCTGATTAACGTCCGCCCGGTTTCCGCGGCGATCCGCGAGTTCTTCGGCACCTCGCAGCTGTCGCAGTTCATGGACCAGAACAACTCTCTGTCTGGTCTGACGCACAAGCGTCGTCTGTCGGCGCTGGGCCCTGGTGGTCTGTCGCGTGAGCGCGCCGGCATTGAAGTCCGAGACGTGCACCCGTCGCACTACGGCCGCATGTGCCCGATTGAGACGCCGGAAGGCCCGAACATTGGTCTGATCGGTGCGTTGGCTTCCTACGCACGCGTCAACGCGTTCGGCTTCATTGAGACGCCGTACCAGAAGGTCGAAGACGGCAAGCTGACTGATACGGTCCACTACCTGACCGCGGACGAAGAGGACCGCTACGCAATTGCGCAGGCGGCCACCCCGATGGATAAGGACGGCAACCTAACTGGTGAGCGTATTGAGGTCCGCCTGAAGGACGGCGACATCGGCGTCGTTGGCCCTAAGGGCGTCGATTACCTCGACATTTCCCCACGCCAGATGGTGTCCGTGGCAACGGCAATGATTCCGTTCCTCGAGCACGATGACGCGAACCGTGCCCTCATGGGTGCGAACATGCAGAAGCAGGCTGTGCCGCTGCTGCGTTCTGAGGCCGCGTACGTGGCCACCGGCATGGAGCAGCGCGCTGCGTACGATGCTGGTGACACGATTATTTCGGCGAAGGCTGGCGTCGTCACGAATGTGACAGGTGACTTCATCACCGTCATGGACGACGAAGGCATCCAGGACACGTACATGCTGCGCACGTTCGAGCGCACGAACCAGGGCACCTGCTACAACCAGGTTCCGATCGTTGACCACGGTCAGCGTGTTGAGGCTGGCCAGGTGCTGGCTGACGGTCCTGGTACCAAGAACGGTGAGATGGCGCTCGGCCGCAACCTGCTGGTTGCGTTTATGCCGTGGGAAGGCCACAACTACGAGGACGCGATCATCCTGAACCAGCGCGTGGTTGAGGACGACATTCTGACTTCCGTGCACATCGAAGAGCACGAGATCGACGCCCGCGACACCAAGCTGGGTGCAGAGGAAATTACTCGCGAGATCCCGAACGTGTCCGAGGACGTGCTGAAGGACCTCGATGAGCGCGGCATTATCCGCATCGGTGCGGACGTGCGTGACGGCGACATCCTGGTCGGTAAGGTCACCCCGAAGGGTGAGACCGAGCTGACTCCGGAGGAGCGTCTGCTGCGCGCCATCTTCGGCGAGAAGGCCCGCGAGGTCCGCGACACCTCCCTGAAGGTGCCGCACGGTGAGACCGGTAAGGTCATCGCGGTTCGTCGCTTCTCCCGCGAGGACGACGACGATCTGTCGCCAGGCGTCAACGAGATGATTCGCGTCTATGTTGCGCAGAAGCGCAAGATCCAGGACGGCGACAAGATGGCTGGCCGCCACGGCAACAAGGGTGTCGTGGGCAAGATTCTGCCGCAGGAAGATATGCCGTTCATGGAGGATGGCACCCCGGTGGACATCATTCTGAACACCCACGGTGTGCCGCGTCGTATGAACATTGGCCAGGTCCTTGAGGTACACCTCGGCTGGTTGGCGAAGGCTGGTTGGACGGTCAACCCGGACGATCCTGCGAACGCCAAGTTGCTCGAGACGCTGCCTGAGCATCTGTACGACGTCCCGCCTGAGTCGCTCACCGCGACCCCAGTGTTTGACGGCGCGACGAACGAGGAGATCGCTGGTCTGCTGGCGAATTCCAAGCCGAACCGCGACGGTGACGTCATGGTCGATGAGAACGGCAAGACCACGCTGTTCGACGGCCGCTCCGGCGAGCCATTCAAGTACCCGATTTCCGTCGGCTACATGTACATGCTCAAGCTGCACCACCTGGTTGACGAGAAGATTCACGCTCGCTCCACTGGTCCGTACTCCATGATTACCCAGCAGCCGCTCGGCGGTAAGGCCCAGTTCGGTGGCCAGCGCTTCGGTGAGATGGAGGTGTGGGCGATGCAGGCATACGGCGCCGCCTACACGCTGCAGGAACTGCTGACGATTAAGTCGGATGACGTGGTTGGCCGCGTGAAGGTGTACGAGGCCATTGTGAAGGGCGAGAACATCCCTGACCCGGGTATTCCGGAGTCGTTCAAGGTGTTGCTCAAGGAGCTGCAGTCGCTGTGCCTGAACGTTGAAGTCCTTTCGACGGACGGCACCCCGATGGAGCTCGACGGCGATGATGACGACTTTGATCAGGCCGGTTCCTCCCTTGGCATCAACCTGTCACGTGACGAGGGCTCCGCGGCGGACACCGCCTAAGCCAGGAACGAACGAAAGAATCTATCCAACTGCAATCCTCCCCGTCGTTGGGGAGGTGAAAGGGAATTTACGTGTTTGACGTAAACCTCTTCGACGAGCTTCGCATCGGCCTGGCTACTGCTGACGACATCCGTCGTTGGTCGCATGGTGAGGTCAAGAAGCCCGAAACGATTAACTACCGCACGTTGAAGCCGGAAAAGGACGGCCTGTTCTGCGAGCGCATCTTCGGTCCTACCCGTGACTGGGAGTGTGCGTGTGGCAAGTACAAGCGTGTCCGCTACAAGGGCATCATTTGTGAACGTTGTGGCGTCGAGGTCACTAAGTCGAAGGTTCGCCGTGAGCGCATGGGCCACATTGAGCTGGCCGCGCCGGTGACCCACATTTGGTACTTCAAGGGCGTCCCATCGCGCCTGGGTTACCTGCTGGATCTTGCTCCGAAGGACCTGGAGCGCATCATTTACTTCGCCGCGAACATCATCACCAGTGTTGATGAGGAGGCGCGTCACAACGACATGTCGACGCTCGAGGCGGAGATGCTGCTCGAGAAGAAGGAAGTCGAGCAGGATGCGAATGCCGAGATTGCGGAGCGCGCGCAGAAGCTGGAGGAGGACCTCGCTGAGCTCGAGGCTGCCGGTGCGACTGCTGCCGCCCGCAAGAAGGTGCAGAACGCTGCTGACAAGGAGATGCAGCACATCCGCGAGGCCGGCGAGCGCGAGGTCGAGCGCCTCGACGAAATTTGGTCCACCTTCCAGAAGCTTGCTCCGAAGCAGATGATTATCGACGAGTTCCTCTACGAAGAGCTCGTGGACCGCTACGAGGACTACTTCACCGGCGGCATGGGCGCTGAGGCGATCCAGACGCTGATCCGCAACTTCGACCTCGAAGCTGAGGCGGAGGAACTGCGCACCATCATCGCTGAGGGCAAGGGCCAGAAGAAGGTCCGCGCACTGAAGCGCCTGAAGGTTGTGGCTGCGTTCCAGCGTTCCGGCAATGATCCTGCCGGCATGATCCTGGACGCGATCCCGGTGATCCCACCAGAGCTGCGTCCAATGGTGCAGCTCGACGGTGGCCGTTTCGCCACCTCGGACCTGAATGACCTGTACCGTCGCGTAATTAACCGCAACAACCGTTTGAAGCGCATGATTGACCTGGGAGCCCCAGAGATCATCGTGAACAACGAGAAGCGCATGCTGCAAGAGTCTGTCGACGCCCTCTTCGACAACGGCCGTCGTGGCCGCCCTGTCACGGGCCCAGGCAACCGTCCGCTGAAGTCCCTGTCTGACCTGCTGAAGGGTAAGCAGGGTCGCTTCCGCCAGAACCTGCTGGGTAAGCGTGTGGACTACTCTGGCCGTTCGGTCATTATTGTTGGTCCGCAGCTGAAGATGCACGAGTGTGGTCTGCCGAAGCTGATGGCGCTCGAGCTGTTCAAGCCGTTCGTGATGAAGCGCCTCGTGGACAATGAGTACGCGCAGAACATTAAGTCGGCGAAGCGCATGGTGGAGCGCCAGCGCCCTGAGGTGTGGGACGTCCTCGAAGAGGCGATTTCCGAGCACCCAGTGCTGCTGAACCGTGCACCAACCCTGCACCGCCTTGGCATTCAGGCGTTCGAGCCGAAGCTGGTCGAGGGTAAAGCAATCCAGCTGCACCCGCTGGCCTGTGAGGCGTTCAACGCTGACTTCGACGGTGACCAGATGGCAGTCCACCTGCCGCTGTCCGCGGAGGCGCAGGCCGAGGCCCGCATCCTGATGCTGTCCTCGAACAACATCCTGTCCCCGGCATCCGGCAAGCCACTGGCGATGCCTCGCCTGGACATGGTGACCGGCCTGTACTTCCTGACCATGGAAAAGGGCGAGGACGAGATCGGCGGCGAGGGTCGTTTCACCCCAGCCGACGAGAACGGCCCAGCCAAGGGCGTGTACTCCTCCTACCGTGAGGCCATCATGGCCTACGACCTGGGCGTACTTGGCCTGCAGGCACCGATCAAGGTGCGCATCGACCACCTGCGTCCGACGATTGAGATTGAGGCTGAGCAGTTCCCAGACGGCTGGTCGAAGGGCCAGGCTTGGATGATGGAGACCACCCTTGGTCGCATCATGTTCAACGAGCTGCTTCCGTTCAACTTCCCGTACCAGGAAGGCGCGATGGTCCGGAAGGGCGGCGGTGCCGGCAAGGTGCTGTTGGGCGACATCATCCAGTCGATGGTGGAGAAGTACCCAATGATTACCGTTGCCCAGACGCTGGACAAGCTGAAGGACGCCGGTTTCTACTGGGCGACCCGTTCCGGCGTGACCATCTCCATGTCCGACGTGTTGGTGCTTCCGAACAAGACGGAAATCCTCGAGCAGTACGAGCAGCGCGCCGAGGAGATCGAGCGCAAGTACTGGGAGAAGGGTGCCTTGACCGAGGAGAACCGCTACGACCGTCTCGTGGAGCTGTGGCAGGACGCCACGAACCAGGTCGGTGAAGCAGTTGAGGCGCTGTACCCGGATGACAACCCGATTCCGATGATCGTGAAGTCTGGCGCTGCCGGTAACATGCGTCAGATCTGGACCCTGGCCGGCATGAAGGGCATGGTCGTGAACTCGCGCGGTGAGTACATCACCCGCCCGATCAAGACCTCCTTCCGCGAAGGCCTGACAGTGATGGAGTACTTCAACAACTCCCACGGTTCCCGAAAGGGCCTGGCGGATACGGCACTGCGTACCGCAGACTCCGGCTACCTGACCCGCCGTCTTGTCGACGTCGCCCAGGACGTCATCGTCCGCGAGCACGACTGCGGCACCCGCCAGGGAGTCAAGGTTCCAGTTGCGCAGCTTGCCGGTGAGAAGTTCGTCCGCGACGAGTTCGTCGAGACCTCCGTCGCTGGCCGAGTACTGGCATCCGACGCGAAGGACGCCGAGGGCAACGTTGTGCTCGAAGCCGACGCTGAGCTTTCGGAAGAGCGTATCGACGCCCTCGTCGCCGCCGGTGTCGAAGAAGTCAAGGTCCGCTCCGTCCTGACCTGCCAGACCCCAACCGGCGTCTGCGCGAAGTGCTACGGCAAGTCCATGGCATCCGGCAAGCTTGTCGACATCGGTGAAGCCGTCGGTATCGTGGCTGCACAGTCGATTGGTGAGCCTGGTACCCAGCTGACCATGCGTACCTTCCACCAGGGTGGTGTCGGCGGTGACATTACCGGTGGTCTGCCACGTGTTCAGGAGCTGTTCGAGGCACGCGTGCCGAAGAACTGCGCCCCGATCGCATCCGTGGCCGGCACCGTCACCCTTGAGGACGAAGGCAACTTCTGGACGCTCACCATCCACCCGGATGACGGCTCCGACGTAGTGGTCTACGAGAAGCTGTCGAAGCGCCAGGGCCT
The DNA here is from genome assembly GCF_030228725.1 of Corynebacterium sp. UMB10321. Taxonomy (NCBI): domain Bacteria; kingdom Bacillati; phylum Actinomycetota; class Actinomycetes; order Mycobacteriales; family Corynebacteriaceae; genus Corynebacterium; species Corynebacterium sp. UMB10321. Next base: position 285,542 of record NZ_JASOZC010000001.1, read on the forward strand.
CGCACAGGTCCGCCGCCCGATGGAGTCCAACCCGAACGCGATGATCGAGCGCTCCCTGCGTGAAGGCGACCACGTCAACGTGGGCGACCGCCTCCTGCGCGGCGCTGCTGACCCGCACGACGTGCTCGAGGTTCTCGGCCGCCGTGGCGTGGAGAAGCACCTCATCGACGAAGTGCAGGCCGTGTACCGCACCCAGGGTGTGTCCATCCACGATAAGCACATCGAGATCATCATCCGCCAGATGCTGCGCCGCGGCACCGTCATCGACTCGGGTACCACCGAGTTCCTGCCGGGTACGCTCGTGGATCTGTCGGAGGCACGCCAGGTCAACGCTGCAGCTGTTGCAGATGGTGGCGAGCCAGCAGAGATGCGCTCCGAGATCATGGGTATCACCAAGGCCTCCCTGGCAACCGAGTCCTGGCTGTCCGCCGCCTCGTTCCAGGAGACCACGCGTGTGCTCACGGACGCTGCTATCAACAAGCGTTCTGACCAGCTGATCGGTCTGAAGGAGAACGTGATCATCGGTAAGCTGATCCCGGCTGGTACCGGTATCTCGCGCTACCGCAACATCACGGTCAAGCCGACGGAAGCCGCCCGCTCCGCCGCCTACTCGATCCCGTCCTTCGGCGACGGCATCTACGGCGACGAGGCATACGGCGACTACACCGGCGCCTCCGTCCCACTGGAGGAATACGGGTACGACCAGATCTAGTGACTCTGGCTTATAGCTAGGTCTGCTACCCCAGCACCAGCGCCCCGCCCCCTGAACCCAGGGAGGCGGGGCGCTTTGCCTTAGGCGCTGTACACGCCGTGGGCGTCAACTCCGCGAGCCCACTGCAATACCAGCGCGTGGCCCCGCTGTGCGGCGGCGTCCTGCAGCTGGTCGATGTTTTGCTCGATGACGGACCCCGGCCACAACGTAGTACGCAGCTGCAGTTCCATGCCATGTTCGCGGGCCGCGGCGCACACGATGTCGAGGCTTTCCCACATCCGTGCGGCCACCACGCTGGTGACACCAGCGACCGAGGGTAAGTGCTCGGGAAGCGCCTTGACGTCGAACCCGATCCAGTCGGGGCGGGTAGCCGAGTCAGCGAGAATGGAACCCAGCCTCGCGGGAACGTAACCACTCGTGTGTAGCCCGACGGGAAACCCGATCTCATGGGCCGCGGCAATCGCTTCGCCGAGACCTGCGCATGCGAGTGGTTCGCCGCCGGAAATGACGAGGGCGTCAATAAGTCCGTGTCGAGCCCGCAGTAAGTCGAGCACTTCCGAGAAATCGTGGGGAGCAGGAGTAAATTCCTGCAAGCTAGGGTTGTGGCAGTAGCTGCAGCGCAGTGGGCAGCCTTGTGTGAATGCCGTGACCGTGAGACGGCCGGGCCAGTCGGTGGCGGAGAACGGAATGATCCCCGCCACCGGCAGGTTAGGCGAAGGCTTCTGCGAAGTAGTGACGCTCAGCGAACTCACCCTTCTTCCCAGTGTTGAAGCTTTGCACGGGCCGGAAGTAGCCCATTACGCGCGTCCACATTTCGGTGGCGCTTCCGCAGTGCGGGCATTCGGGGTGCTCGCCGGAGATGTAGCCGTGGTTTGCGCAGATGGAGAACGTCGGCGTGATAGTGATGTACGGCAGGCGGAAGGTTTCTAGGCTGCGTCGTACGAGCTTGGCGGTTGCTTCGCCACTGGACATTGCTGCGCCCATGTACAGGTGAAGCACCGTGCCGCCGGTGTACTTCGTTTGCAGGTCCTCCTGGGCGGCGAGCGCCGCGAACGGATCTGGAGTGTGCGCAACAGGCAGCTGGGAGGAGTTGGTGTAGTACGGCTGCTCCTCGGTACCTGCCTGGATGATGCCGGGATAGCGGGCACGGTCCTCGCGTGCAAAGCGGTACGTTGCGCCTTCCGCGGGGGACGCTTCTAGGTTGTAGAGGTGCCCTGTACGTTCCTGAGCTTCCGTGATGCGGGCATTGATGTGGTCGAGCAGGCGCGCCACAAGTGCATGGCCTTGGGGGTCGGTGATGTCGTAGGCGTCGTGCGTGAAGTTGCGTACCATTTCGTTGCAGCCATTGACCCCGATGGTGGTGAAGTGGTTGTCAAACCCCGGTAACCACCGTTTCGTGTACGGGTATAGCCCCTTATCGAAGCAATCTTGCACAAACGCGCGACGCCGCTCCAGCGTATCGACAGCCACCTCGATCAACTCGTCAACCCTGCGCAGTAGTGCAGCCTCATTGTTGGGGAAGAGGTACCCGAGGCGTGCGCAGTTCAGGGTGACTACGCCAATGGAGCCAGTGAGCTCCGCGGAACCGAACAGGCCGTTTCCGCGCTTGAGTAGCTCACGCAGGTCGAGTTGGAGGCGGCAGCACATCGAGCGGATCATGCCTGGGTCCAAATCCGAGTTGAGGAAATTTTGGAAGTAGGGGAGGCCGTACTTGCCAGTCATGTCGAACACGGCTTTCGCGTTTGGCGAGCCCCAGTCGAAGTCCTTGGTGATGTTGTACGTCGGGATGGGGAAGGTAAATGGTCGGCCGTCGGCGTCGCCTTGGGACATAACCTCAATGAACGCGCGGTTGATCATGTCCATCTCTTCTTGGAGCTCGCCGTAAGTGAAGTCGACAGGGTCTCCACCGATGAACGGAGTCTGCTCAGCGAGGTCCTGAGGGCACGTCCAGTCAAATGTAAGGTTTGTGAACGGAGTCTGCGTCCCCCAACGCGAGGGAACGTTGAGGTTGAAGACGAACTCCTGCATGTGTTGCAAGACGTCCTCGTAGGTGAGCGAGTCCAGCCGTACGAATGGTGCCATGTAGGTATCGAAGCTGGAGAACGCCTGCGCGCCAGCCCATTCGTTCTGCAGTGTGCCGAGGAAGTTCACTACTTGTCCGCACGCGGAGGAGAAATGTTTTGGTGGCAGAGAAGATATCGTGCCAGGTACCCCTCCGAACCCTTCTTCAAGGAGCTGCCTCAATGACCACCCTGCGCAGTACCCGGAGAGCATGTCGAGATCGTGGATGTGGAGGTCGCCGTTGCGGTGGGCATTGCCGGCGACGTCGGAAAACACTTCGTCCAGCCAGTAGTTGGCGGTGATTTTGCCGGCGGAGTTGAGAATCATTCCGCCGAGGGAGTAATCCTGATTGGCGTTTGCGTTGATGCGCCAGTCAGCGCGGTGGAGGTATTCGTTGATGGTGGCTTGGGGGTTGACGTTGTTGGCGGCCATGCTGCTTCCTTTCTCTCGGTTCGTAACTAACGTAGCTGTAATTCCATTGATCGTAATTAGTAGATATGGACACAAAGAGTAACTGAGATACAACATGTGGTAGCCGTAGGGGTGTGCACCCTTGGTGGACGACGGGCGATAGGTGTAGGTGTAGTAGCGCCTCCATACACCTTCAGTACACCCTCGAGCGGGGGTATGTACTGTGGAGGAAGTTTCGGTCTTGCAAAGCTGGGGTGGCTCGTGATACTCTGTCGGACGGTTCACCACCTCAAGGTGAAGTGTCTGATCGTTTTCGCATAAACGTGGCGGAGCGTTCTGGACGTGCGGCAGGGCCCCGGGAAAGAGCCCTCATTTTTGCATGTTCAGGCGGTTGTCCGCCTCAGCGTAAAAATTAGAAGGAAAATCTATGCCAACTATCCAGCAGCTGGTCCGCAAGGGCCGCCACGACAAGCGTGGCAAGGTAGCAACTGCAGCGCTGAAGGGTTCCCCGCAGCGTCGTGGCGTGTGCACCCGCGTGTACACCACCACGCCGAAGAAGCCGAACTCGGCGCTTCGTAAGGTTGCTCGTGTTCGTCTGACCTCCGGTATTGAGGTCTCCGCATACATCCCAGGTGAGGGTCACAACCTCCAGGAGCACTCCATGGTGCTTGTCCGTGGTGGTCGTGTGAAGGACCTCCCGGGTGTTCGCTACAAGATTATTCGTGGTTCCTTGGATACCCAGGGTGTCAAGGATCGTAAGCAGGCTCGTTCCCGCTACGGCGCAAAGAAGGGACAGTAATCAGAAATGCGTAAGCAGCAAGCTCCGAAGCGTCCCATCGTTAAGGACCCGGTATACAACTCTGAACTCGTGACCCAGCTGGTCAACAAGGTGCTTCTCGACGGCAAGAAGTCCACCGCTGAGCGCATCGTCTACGGTGCACTCGAGATCTGCCGTGAAAAGACCGGCACCGATCCGGTTGGCACCTTGGAAAAGGCACTCGGCAACATCCGTCCTGACCTTGAGGTTCGCTCCCGTCGTGTCGGTGGCGCTACCTACCAGGTTCCAGTCGAGGTGAAGCCAGTTCGTGCAACCACTCTGGCTCTGCGCTGGATGGTCACCTTCACGCGCCAGCGACGTGAGAACTCGATGATCGAGCGTCTCGCTAACGAGATCCTGGACGCATCCAACGGCTTGGGTGCATCCGTGAAGCGTCGCGAGGACGTCCACAAGATGGCCGAGGCAAACCGCGCGTTTGCTCACTACCGCTGGTAGTCGCCGGTAGGTCATATATGAAACAAAGCGCCCGGACCATGCTGACACGGACAACGTGTGCACAATTGCATACGTGGTTACCCACCAATGTGGGTGCACGTGCGGCGTCCGGGTTTTTGTTTTGAAGTGACTTACAGGCTGGCTCTGCCCATCTTGGGCAAACAGTGGCACAATGAACTAGGTAAATATTCGCCAAGACGTGTGCAGCACGTCGACGACTTTTAAGTTGGGGTAAATAACGTGGCACAAGAAGTGCTTAAGGATCTGCACAAGGTCCGCAACATCGGCATCATGGCGCACATCGATGCTGGTAAGACCACCACGACAGAGCGCATTCTGTTCTACACCGGTATTAACCGCAAGGTCGGCGAGACCCACGACGGTGGCGCAACCACCGACTGGATGGAGCAGGAGAAAGAGCGCGGCATCACCATTACGTCCGCAGCAGTGACCTGCTTCTGGAATAACAACCAGATCAACATCATCGATACGCCGGGTCACGTGGACTTCACCGTTGAGGTTGAGCGTTCCCTGCGCGTGCTCGATGGCGCAGTTGCTGTGTTTGACGGCAAGGAAGGCGTTGAGCCGCAGTCTGAGCAGGTCTGGCGTCAGGCTGCAAAGTACGACGTTCCGCGTATCTGCTTCGTCAACAAGATGGACAAGCTGGGCGCTGACTTCTACTACACCGTTGGCACGATCGTCGATCGTCTCGGCGCCAAGCCGTTGGTAATGCAGCTCCCGATCGGTGCTGAGGATGACTTTGACGGTGTCGTTGACCTTCTCGAGATGAAGGCAATGCTGTGGCCAGGCAAGGTCGAGACCGGCACTCCTGCACAGATCACCGAGATCCCGGACGATCTGAAGGAAAAGGCTGAGGAGTACCGTGAGAAGCTCGTCGAGACCGTTGCTGAGTCCGACGAAGAGCTCATGGAGAAGTACTTCGGCGGCGAAGAGCTCACGATCGAAGAGCTCAAGGCTGGCATCCGTAAGCTGACCGTTAATTCGGAAGTTTACCCAGTGTTCTGTGGTACTGCGTACCGCAACAAGGGTGTCGAGCCTGTGCTGGACGCTATCGTCGATTACCTGCCTTCTCCGCTGGATATCGGCGAGGTTCACGGCACCTCCGTCGACGGTGAGGAAGACCTCACGCGTAAGCCTTCCGTTGATGAGCCGTTCTCTGCACTGGCTTTCAAGATTGCTGTGCACCCGTTCTTCGGCAAGCTGACTTACGTGCGCGTGTACTCGGGCCAGGCTATCCCGGGCGAGAACATGATGAACTCCACCAAGCAGCAGCGTGAGCGCGTGGGCAAGCTCTTCCAGATGCACGCGAACAAGGAGAACCCGGTTGAGCACGCTGACGCCGGCAACATCTACGCGTTCATTGGCTTGAAGCACACCACTACTGGTGACACCCTGTGCAACCCTGATCATCCGATCATCCTCGAGTCCATGGACTTCCCGGATCCGGTTATTCAGGTTGCTATTGAGCCGAAGACCAAGGCTGACCAGGAGAAGCTGGGCACCGCTATTCAGAAGCTTGCTGAAGAGGACCCAACCTTCACCGTTCACCTGGATGAGGAGACCGGCCAGACCGTTATCGGCGGCATGGGCGAGCTCCACCTCGACGTCCTCGTTGACCGCATGAAGCGCGAGTTCAAGGTCGAGGCGAACATTGGTTCTCCACAGGTTGCGTACCGCGAGACCATCCGCAAGAAGGTGCAGTCCCTGGACTACACCCACAAGAAGCAGACTGGTGGTTCCGGTCAGTTCGCAAAGGTTATCGTTTCCATCGAGCCTTACAACCCGGATCCAGAGACCCTGGAAGAGGGCGAGAGCGCAACCTACCTGTTCGTCAACGAGGTCACCGGTGGTCGCGTGCCGAAGGAGTACATCCCTTCCGTGGATGCCGGTATCCAGGACGCGATGCAGTACGGCTACCTCGCTGGCTACCCGCTGGTCAACATCAAGGCAACCCTCGAAGACGGCGCTTACCACGAGGTTGACTCCTCCGAAATGGCCTTCAAGATGGCCGGTTCGCAGGTGCTCAAGGAGGCCGTCGCTAAGGCGAAGCCAGTGCTGCTCGAGCCGCTGATGGCTGTTGAGGTTGTCACGCCTGAGGAGTACATGGGTGACGTCATCGGTGACCTGAACTCCCGTCGTGGCCAAGTCAACTCGATGGACGACCGCTCTGGCGCCAAGGTTGTCAAGGCTGTTGTTCCGCTGTCGCAGATGTTCGGTTACGTTGGTGACCTGCGCTCCAAGACGCAGGGTCGCGCGAACTACACCATGGTGTTTGACTCCTACGGTGAAGTTCCGTCCAACGTCGCTCAGGAAATCATCGACGCCCGCAACGGCAACTAATCGCTGCTCCCTGCTTCTCGACGGCCTGCTCACGTGCCAGTGAGCGTGACCGGTAGAAGGAAGCAGGGATGGCCGCTAGTAGCGGTCGCGCTGGAATCGCCACAAGATTGAAGTGGTGGTTTGAGCCGGCCGTTACTCGCGACGAATGATCCCGGAACTTTCGGTCTGACGGTTTGAAAATCAGACTGGGAATCTCTAGGATCAGGTAACTGGCACATTGTGAATGAGCCGACGCCTTTTCGAAGGCAAAGGCAAATGTAAACCACGTGGCTGCGAAGGTCGTAGCCACCATGAAGTCCTAGGAGGACATACAGTGGCAAAGGCAAAGTTCGAACGTACAAAGCCGCACGTCAACATCGGTACCATTGGTCACGTCGACCACGGTAAGACGACCACCACGGCTGCTATCACCAAGGTGCTCGCTGACAAGTACCCGGAGGAGAACAAGTCCTTCGCGTACGACGCGATTGACAAGGCGCCGGAAGAGCGCGAGCGCGGCATTACCATTAACATTTCCCACGTCGAGTACAACACTCCTAAGCGTCACTACGCACACGTGGATGCTCCAGGCCACGCTGACTACATCAAGAACATGATCACCGGTGCTGCTCAGATGGACGGCGCAATCCTCGTGGTTGCTGCTACCGACGGCCCGATGCCTCAGACCCGCGAGCACGTTCTGCTTGCTCGCCAGGTTGGCGTTCCTTACATCCTCGTTGCTCTGAACAAGTGCGACATGGTCGACGATGAGGAAATCATCGAGCTCGTCGAGATGGAAGTTCGTGAGCTTCTCGCAGAGCAGGATTACGACGAAGAGGCTCCAATCGTTCACATCTCCGCTCTGAAGGCTCTTGAGGGCGAGGAGAAGTGGGTTGACTCCATCGTTGAGCTCATGGAAGCTTGCGACAACTCCATTCCGGACCCAGTTCGCGAGACCGACCGTGACTTCCTGATGCCGATCGAGGACATCTTCACCATTTCCGGCCGCGGTACCGTTGTTACCGGCCGTGTTGAGCGTGGCGTCCTGAACCTCAACGACGAAGTTGAGATCATCGGTATCCGCGAGAAGTCCACGAAGACCACCGTCACCTCCATCGAGATGTTCAACAAGCTTCTCGACACCGCTGAGGCTGGCGACAACGCAGCTCTGCTGCTTCGTGGCCTGAAGCGTGAGGACGTTGAGCGTGGTCAGGTTGTCATCAAGCCGGGCGCTTACACCCCTCACTCCAAGTTCGAGGGCTCCGTCTACGTCCTGTCCAAGGACGAGGGTGGCCGTCACACGCCATTCTTCGACAACTACCGTCCTCAGTTCTACTTCCGCACCACCGACGTTACCGGTGTTGTGCACCTGCCTGAGGGCACCGAGATGGTCATGCCTGGCGACAACGTCGACATGTCCGTCGAGCTGATCCACCCAGTCGCTATGGACGAGGGCCTGCGCTTCGCTATCCGCGAGGGCTCCCGTACCGTCGGCGCTGGCCGCGTCACCAAGATCCTCGGCTAATTCAGTCCGATAACGTGACGTAAAGGTCACTCCCCATCGGGGAGTGACCTTTTTTCATGCCTACAGTGCGTTGGGAAGGCAACGGTTCTAGGACCACTATGTCCTGCAGCTGGTCACCGTGCTGTTACTTCAGTGCATTGGGCACCGCCGACTTAAGGGACATTTTGTGTGTAACTAGCCGCGTCCAGCCCACCCCTTTCTCACGGCTAGACCGGGGTTGCATTGACGATCATTGCCAGTATTGAATTCTTTCAGCCGCCCATTCAGTGCACCGCTGTGTGCAAGATCGTCTCTCGCCCCGCAGGCTGTATGGCAGCTCGCTTAACGGCATACCCCAATGCCTTGCTTCCCGGTCCTGTTCGTGCCCTGGCCAGTATCGTGCACGCCCAGGGCTTTGCTCGTCCCCCTGGCAGTATGCGATCGCCCAACTCGTAGAGAGACCGGTTCTTGTTCTCTAGAGCCACCAATCTCGCTGCGCTACCCGCAGACTCGATACATCCCACACGTCAGACGTCATCCGGCGTTCAATTCTCAAGACCGGCGAATGGAACTGTTTTGAAAACCATATCGGGAGTCCGGGAAACCGAATAGATTTATACACACAAAATGTCCCTTAAGCCGCACCGTCTGGACACGAAAAGCTCCCCACCTGTTGGTGGGGAGCATTCGCGTGAGTACTTTTAGGCGCTAACCTGGTCGAAGTGCAGCTTCCACAGGGTATCCACGTTCATTGTGTGGTTTGCCATTCGGAAGTCCTGATCGGCGCGTTCGAGAACGTCAACGACTTCGTCAAGCGAGAATGCTGGGTTGGCAATCGCAACGAATTCAACGGTCGGCCTGGTCTCGACCATCGCAACTTTGGCGTCGGCGGAGTTGATCATGGGGTCCATAGCCAAGTGGTGGCACGCCGCTTCGGCGACGCGTTTGACGTTGATTTCGGTTGTGCCATGCTCGGCGTCGGCCGCGGTGATTGCTCGGGTCGAGAATCCGCGGCTGCGTGTGTTCGCGATAATGGCCCACAGCCCGATAATTACCAGCACAACCGCACCGACGATCAACGCGGTGTTGTACCAGGAACGGTAGGGCAGGTTGCCGATCACCACTGGATCCACCTGCTGGATCCATTGGCTGGCGTAGGGGATGTCCCAGAAGTATGCGAGTGGAACGAACCCGATGCAGAGCAACAAAATGCCGAGGATGAAGACGAGTATGCGGTCAAAGAACGCAAGTGTCTTGGTCATTTACTTCGCCTCCTGTTCAGCAACTGGTGCTGGCGCTTCGGTCTTGATGGTGATGGCGGGTACCTGCTCCAGACGATGGAACTCACCAACGAGAGTTTCGTGTGCGTGCTGCTCGACATCTGGCCGCTGGACGTCGGTCTGCATTGTGAGCGTCAGTTTGTTCCGGTCCGCTTTGGTACGCGCATGGTTTGCGCCAAACTGAGACGTTGCAAGGAACGTCGACTTCCGCGCAATATCCACGGGTCGCGTCCAGATCGAAACCGGTGACTGCACGCGTAGATGAGTTTTCTGGCGTGGCTTCAACGACGCAATCACGAGCGCAAGCCCCACCAACATCACAACGATGCCGACGGCGACGGCTACCCACGTAATGTCAATGAGATTCAACGTCAACTGGTCGTAGAGCTCGGGGAGCCACTCCGGTTGGTTGCTAGTTTCCTGGAGTCGCACCCAAGCGTCGTGCCCGGTAACAACGGCGCCCCCGAGGAACGCCAGGCCGGCGAGCACGGTGATCCAGCGTGCAACTGGGCTAGCTTTCGGTGCGGCAGCCGGGTGCGGGCCTACTGGGGCGACGGGTGTATTAGGTTCGGTCATAGTACTTCACCGCCGGTTTGATCGTAATTTCACGAAGCGGCTGAGGTTGCGGTGCCGATACTGTCGTCGGTGCCGCTGTGCGCTTCACGCGAATGGGCTTGAGCGGCGCAGGTTGCGGAACGCTCGGGCTATATACGCGCTGTTGGCGTGTTTGCACGCCAAGCAGCCGGGCAGGCTCCGGCGTTTGTGGACGGAAAACCCGCGTGGGCTGTGCTTCGAAGCCCTTGGTACGCACGGGGTACGGAGTCGGAGCGGCAATGGATTTCACAGAGACTGGCTCTGGAACGTGGGTGTCCGTCAGGTCGTCGACAAGCGAGCGAGCGACGATATCGTGCAACGGTTCCGGCTCCTTCGTCGTCGGGGACTCTACGTCCAAAGGCTTGACCTTCAGCGGAGTCGGGATGATGAACGACTGGTGGTTTGCAACGTCGTCCCACGAGACGGGTTCACCGGCGTTCGCGGTGACGTTAGCCACCTCGATATTGACGCTGGAGACGTCCAGCCCAGTCAATGTCCGGATGTGCGAGATGATCGTTGAACGCACGGCGTCCGTGATGGCAGCAATGGGGGCAGGGTAAGTAGTAGCGATCTCGGCTTCGACGGCCGCGGTGCCTGAAACTCGGTCCAGGCGGACATCGATTTGGGGAAAGCTGCGGCCTGCCAAACCTGCAAGCTTTGCGTCCATTTCGATCGTGCCGGGCACTGACGAAGCCGCCACCTCAGCAATCTGCGCGATGACGCGCTCACTGAGATGGAATTGGTTCGACGCCATTAGCTACGACCCTTGCCCGAGCTGGTGCTCAGGATTTCTGCGAGGTCCAGCTTGCCATCAAGCTGGGCGCCGACGACACCACCAATGACGGAGAAGAGAACGAGCCACAGTAGCCCGAGTCCGCCGCCAAAGGTGACGAAGAAAGCAACGATAATGCCGATAATGACACCGGTTAACGCTTTGTTAGATAAAAGATTCATTGTTCACCACTTACTTGTAGTTGTGGGTACGCAACGCGGACGCCCTAATGGGCGTTCCTATTCGGCGTCGGCGACAACAACGTCGACGAAATCGACATCGGTGGCGCGCAGGGTAGCGGTGCGTACGTCGTCGGCGACGGAGTGAATGTCCCGTTCGCTCGAAACGTCGTAAATAAAGTTGACTTCAAGGCCGCGGAGGTTGGGGTCTGAGGATCGCGTCGCGGGTTTGAGCCCTTCGATCCGCTCACCGGGTAGCAGGAGGGCAACTTCACCGAAGAACCCGCTGTGCATACCCGCAACGCCAGGGACAGCCAAAATGGCGTCCCGGGCGGCTTCGGCCACCTCGCGGCTAACGGAGGTGTACGCCATAACTACTGAGCCAGCGCCTGGTTAGCGTTGTAGGCGGCCTCGTTGGACTCCTCGTTGTCCTGCTCCGGCAGGTGGACGTCGTGAACAGTGACGTCGACGCGGTCAACGATAAGGCCGGTCATGCGGGTAACAGCAACAGTGATGTTCTCGCGGATGGCGTTTGCGAGCTCGTGGATGGCGACGCCGTACTCCGCAATAATTGCAACAGCGACGGAAGCGTGGCCGTCCTCGACAACGACATCGACGCCCTGCTGAACATTGGTGGAGGAGGTCAGCGACTCGCGAACAGCGCCCCACATGCGTGCAGCGCCACCGCCCAGGTTGTAAACTCCGGAAACTTCGCGGGCGGCGATGCCGGCGATCTTGCCGACGACGTTGTCGTCGATCATCGTGGTGCCGTGCTCAGTCTCAAGGTTGGAGTTGCGGGTGCGAACCTGCTCTGTCTCCTTTGCCTCGGTGGTGGCAGGAGTGTTCTCGGTTGCATTGTGGTCGGCCATGGAAAATCCCTTCGTCTATATATTGGGTAAAGAAAAGTACGACGGACAGACGCCCGTGTAAACACCCAGGGTACACAGCAACCAGCTAGCTTGCCTGAATCGATGCAAAAATTTCCGAATGGATATCAGTCTGCAACCAAACTGAAATGTTCGGAGAAGGGGTTGCACTTCTTGCAAGAACGTGTTTTAATACTCGGGTTGCCTCGACATGGCGGCCGCAAGGTTGTGATGGTGGGGTAAACATGACACCTTCCAAAGAAGGTTTTTATCTAGGTTAACTAGGTGAGAAACCGGAGAAGGGACATGGCAAATAAACAGCGGCAGTACGCAAGGGTCACGCACCCTTCCGAGTCTGACACCCCGATGCACGTGTGCACCGAGGCGGAAGCACTGAAGTAAGCGCGCAGTTTATTGTCGCGTTACTCACCTTCCGGAAGTGTCAAACAGTCAATGAAAACGACACTGGCGTTGAGCCATGGGCCCAGCCCGGACAACGTTATAGAGAAACTAGAAGCTACAACCCCACCGCTTCGTTCAGAATGTGGGGATGCGAGGAAGAGGTAAGCGTGGCGGGACAGAAGATCCGCATCAGGCTGAAGGCCTACGACCACGAAGCGATCGACGCATCTGCGAAGAAGATCGTTGAGACGGTCACCCGCACGGGTGCCCGCGTCGTTGGACCGGTGCCGTTGCCCACAGAGAAGAACGTGTACGCCGTTATTCGTTCTCCCCACAAGTACAAGGACTCTCGCGAGCACTTTGAGATGCGCACGCACAAGCGTCTCATCGACATTCTCGATCCGACGCCGAAGACGGTTGACGCGCTCATGCGTATCGACCTTCCTGCAAGCGTTGACGTGAACATCCAGTAATCACTAGAGATCCGACAACCTGTAAGTAGTGGAGAACTAATACATGTCTGATAACCAGATCAAGGGCATTCTGGGCACCAAGCTCGGCATGACCCAGATCTTCGACGACGAGAACCGTGTTATCCCGGTTACCGTCGTTGAGGCTGGGCCGTGCGTGGTCACCCAGATCCGTACACCAGAGACTGATGGCTACTCCGCCATCCAGATTGCTTACGGCGACATCGATCCCCGTAAGACGAACAAGCCAGAGGCTGGCCACTTCAAGAAGGCTGGCGTCACCCCACGTCGCTACGTAGCTGAAATCCGCATGGATGACACCTCTGCGTACGAACTCGGCCAAGAGATCACCGTCAATCTGTTTGACGGCGACGTCTTCGTCGACGTTGCTGGCACCACCAAGGGCCACGGCTTCGCTGGCGCAATGAAGCGTCACGGCTTCGCGGGCCAGGGTGCAGCACACGGTAACCAGGCTGCTCACCGTCGCGTTGGTGGCATTGGTGGCGCGTCTACGCCGGGTCGCGTGTTCAAGGGCAAGCGCATGGCTGGCCGTATGGGCGGTAACCGCGTTACTACCCAGAACCTGAAGATTCAACGCATCGACGGCGACAACAACCTCCTCCTCATCAAGGGTGCTATCCCTGGTGCGAAGGGTTCTGTTGTTACCGTCAAGACCGCAGTGAAGGGCGGTGCTCACGCATGACGAACCTGACGTTGAACGTCCACACCGCAGACGGAAAGACCAACGGTTCCGTTGAGCTTCCGGCAGAACTTTTTGACCGTGAAGCTTCCATTCCCCTGATGCACCAGGTTGTGACAGCTCAGCTGGCAGCCGCTCGTCAGGGCACTCACGCCACCAAGACCCGCGGCATGGTCCGCGGTGGTGGTAAGAAGCCATTCCGCCAGAAGGGCACCGGTCGCGCTCGTCAGGGCTCGATCCGCGCGCCACACTTCACCGGCGGTGGCATTGTCCACGGTCCGCAGCCGCGTTCTTACGCGCAGCGCACCCCAAAGAAGATGATCAAGGCTGCACTTGCTGGTGCACTCACTGATCGTGTTCGCAACGAGCGCATCCACCTCATTGAGGAGCTTGTTCCGGGCCAGAAGCCTTCGACCAAGTCTGCTCGTGCGTTCATTGAGCGTCTGACTGACCGTAAGTCGGTGCTGCTCGTGATCGGCCGTGAGGATGTTAACTCCCGTCTGTCCGCAAGGAACCTGCCGGGCGTCACCATTCTTGAGCCGGCGCAGCTGAACACCTACGACGTGCTGAACGCCGATGACGTTGTGTTCTCGGTTGAGGCGCTGCACACCTTCATCAACCGTGGCAAGGCTGAAGCTGCGGAGGAGGAGAAGTAAATGGCTAAGATCGTGAATTCCCGCGACATCATCATCGCGCCGGTCCTCTCTGAGAAGACCTACGCGCTGATGGAGCAGAACACCTACACGTTTTTTGTAGCGAAGTCTGCTAACAAGACCCAGATCAAGATTGCCGTGGAAGAGATTTTCGGCGTCGACGTCGCTTCGGTGAACACCGTGAACCGTGAGGGCAAGCGCAAGCGTTCCCGCACTGGTTTCGGTAAGCGCAAGGACACCAAGCGCGCCTACGTTACTCTCCGCGAGGGCAGCGATCCCATCGACATCTTCGGCGGCGCAGCCGTCTAAGTGACTCGATAGAAAAGGACAAAATATGGCTATTCGTAAGTACAAGCCGACAACCCCGGGTCGCCGTGCCAGCTCTGTTTCGGAGTTCGAGGAGCTTACCCGCTCCACTCCGGAAAAGTCGCTGCTGCGCCCGCTCCCGAAGAAGGGTGGCCGCAACACGCACGGCCACATCACCACTCGTCACCGTGGTGGCGGCCACAAGCGTCGCTACCGCGTGATTGACTTCCGTCGTTCGGACAAAGACGGCGTGCTGGCAAAGGTTGCTCACATCGAGTACGACCCGAACCGCACCGCTAACATTGCTTTGCTCCACTACTACGACGGTGAGAAGCGCTACATCATCGCTCCGAAGGGCCTGAAGCAGGGTGCCGTCGTTGAGGCTGGTCCTAACGCCGACATCAAGGTTGGTAACAACCTCCCACTTCGTAACATCCCGACCGGTACGACGATCCACGCTGTTGAGCTCAAGCCTGGTGCAGGTGCCAAGCTTGCTCGTTCCGCAGGCGCTTCTATTCAGCTGCTCGGTAAGGAAGGTTCCTACGCAGTGCTGCGTATGCCGTCCTCCGAAATTCGCCGCGTGGACATCCGCTGCCGCGCAACCGTTGGTGAGGTCGGCAACGCTGACCAGATCAACATCCGCTGGGGCAAGGCTGGCCGTATGCGCTGGAAGGGCTGGCGCCCAACGGTCCGCGGTGTTGTCATGAACCCTGTGGATCACCCACACGGTGGTGGTGAAGGTAAGACTTCCGGTGGTCGTCACCCAGTGTCCCCATGGGGCAAGAAGGAAGTTCGCACCCGCAACCCAAACCGTTACTCAAACAACATGATCGTGCGACGCCGTCGCTCGAAGAACAAGAAGCGTTAAGAGGAGGTAGTAAGACATGCCACGTAGCCTAAAGAAAGGCCCGTTCGTCGATGAGCACCTCCTCAACAAGGTGGACGCTCAGAACGATGCAGGCACCAAGCAGGTAATCAAGACCTGGTCTCGCCGTTCGACCATTCTCCCAGATTTCATCGGACACACTTTCGCCGTCCACGACGGCCGCAAGCACGTCCCGGTGTTTGTCGACGAGTCCATGGTCGGCCACAAGCTCGGCGAGTTTGCACCAACCAAGACCTTTAAGGGTCACGTCAAGGAACAGAAGGGACGTCGATAAGCAATGGCTGACACCATCACCACTGCATCCGCGACGGCCAAGTTCGTTCGTGTTTCCCCGATGAAGGCGCGCCGCGTGCTCGCCCTCGTCCGTGGGAAGTCCGTCTCCGAGGCTCTCGCAGTCCTGAAGTACGCACCACAGGGTGCTGCGAAGGACGTCGCCAAGGTTGTTGCATCTGCAGCCGCCAACGCTGAAAACAACTTCGGTTTGGACCCGCGTACGCTGGTCGTCTCCGAGTG
Source organism: Corynebacterium sp. UMB10321 (assembly GCF_030228725.1). Lineage (NCBI taxonomy): Bacteria > Bacillati > Actinomycetota > Actinomycetes > Mycobacteriales > Corynebacteriaceae > Corynebacterium > Corynebacterium sp. UMB10321. Next base: position 301,464 of record NZ_JASOZC010000001.1, read on the forward strand.
CTGGGCAAACGAAGGTCCGACCATGCGTCGCTTCCAGCCACGCGCTCAGGGTCGCGCATTCCAGATCCGGAAGCGCACCTCGCACATCACCGTAGTTGTCGAGTCCAAGGAAGGGGCGAAGTAATGGGCCAGAAGATTCACCCACACGGCCTGCGCCTGGGTATCACGTCCGACTGGAAGTCCCACTGGTACGCCGACAAGAACTACGCTGATTACGTCGCAGAAGACATCAAGATCCGCGAGTTCCTGTCCAAGGGCCTCGAGCGCGCCGGTATCTCCGACGTCGTCATCGAGCGCACCCGTGACCGCGTCCGCGTCGACATTCACACTGCCCGCCCGGGCATCGTGATTGGCCGTCGTGGCGCTGAGGCTGACCGCATCCGCCGTGAGCTCGAGAAGCTCACCGGCAAGATGGTTGCGCTGAACATCCTCGAGGTCAAGAACGTCGACGCCGACGCGACGCTCGTTGCTCAGTCCATCGCTGAACAGCTGGTCAACCGCGTTGCGTTCCGTCGTGCGATGCGCAAGGCAATCCAGTCCGCTATGCGTAACCCACAGGTCAAGGGCATCAAGGTCATGACCTCGGGTCGTCTCGGCGGCGCTGAAATGTCCCGCGTCGAGCGCTACCACGAAGGCCGTGTGCCACTGCACACCCTTCGTGCTGAGATCGACTACGGCATCGCAGAAGCACACACGACCTTCGGCGTCATCGGCGTCAAGGTTTGGATCTACAAGGGCGACGTCGTCGGTGGCGTGCGCGAGTCCGAGCTCAACGCTCCGTCGAACGAGCGTCGTGGCCGTGGCGATCGCCGCCCACGCCGTGGTGGCCAGCGCCGCCAGCGTGCAGAGCAGAAGCAGGAGGGCTAATCAATGCTTATTCCTAAGCGTGTGAAGTACCGCCGCCAGCACCGCCCGACTCGTTCTGGCGTGTCCAAGGGTGGCAACACGATCAACTTCGGTGACTACGCTCTGCAGGCTCTCGAGCCGGCGTACATCACCAACCGTCAGATTGAGGCGGCTCGTATTGCGATCAACCGCCACGTCAAGCGTGGTGGCAAGGTCTGGATCAACATCTTCCCGGACCGTCCGTTGACGCAGAAGCCGCTCGGTGTTCGTATGGGCTCCGGTAAGGGCCCTGTCGAGAAGTGGGTCGCTAACGTAAAGCCGGGACGTATTCTCTTTGAGATGTCCTACCCGAACGACGCAACCGCTATCGAGGCACTGCGCCGCGCAGGCGCGAAGCTGCCTTGCAAGGTTCGCATCATCAAGAAGGAGGACCAGTTCTAATGGCAAACGGTACCCCCGCATCCGAGTTCCGCGAGCTCAACGACGAAGAGCTGCGCGCTCGTCTGTCCGAGGCAAAGGAAGAGCTGTTTAACCTGCGCTTCCAGCTTGCTACCGGCCAGCTGACCAACAACCGCCGCATCTCCACCGTGAAGCGCGACATCGCACGTATCTACACCGTGCTGCGCGAGCGCGAGCTCGGCCTGTCCGTTGTTCCGGGAGCTGAGGCTTAATCATGAGTGAGGCAAACGTGAACGAACAGACCAACGAGAAGCGTGTTCAGAAGAACCGCCGCGGCTACGTCGTCTCCGACAAGATGGACAAGACCATCGTTGTCGAGGTCGAGGACCGCAAGTCCCACGCCCTGTACGGCAAGATCGTCCGTACCACCAAGCGCGTGAAGGCACACGACGAGGAGAACACCGCCGGTGTTGGCGACCTCGTCCGCATCCAGGAGACGCGTCCGCTGTCCAAGGACAAGCACTTCCGTCTCGTGGAGATCATTGAGAAGGCACGCTAAACCCATCATGTAGAGGCGTCCGACTCAAGGACAAGAGAGCACCACCCCCAAGTTTCGTTACGACGGGGTGGTGCTTTTTCTATTTCGGTAGACTTTCTGGTGCTCGTAACGTTCAATGAAAAGGAGTTCACTATGGGTACTGGCAAGTTTTGCGTCACTGTTGCACACGCGAAGGACAATGAGGACCTTGCGACGCTCGGTTTCGTCGTCGCCAACGCTGCTGTAGGTTCCGCGCAGGACACGATGGTCTTCCTGTCTTCCGAGGGCGCTCGCCTCGCTGTGAAGGGCTACGCGGACGACATCCATGAGGAGGGCTTCGCTCCAATCAAGGAGTTGATTGAGAACTTCGTTGCTGCAGAGGGCAAGCTGTACGTGTGCGCGCCTTGTGCCAAGAAGCGTGGCTTCGGGGAAGAGGATCTTATCGACGGCGCCACCATCGTCGGCGGCGCAAAGCTGGTTGAGTTCCTGGCAGACGGCACCCCAAGCGTTTCCTACTAAGGCAACGATGTCTCAGTCCGAGAATCTGCACCCGTACGCCCCAGACGCCAGCTTCGACGGTGGCGATCTGGACTGCGGTAACGGGTTGCTGTTATTGATCCGAAAGAACATCGATCCGCTCGAGTCTGGCCAGCTGCTGGAGATTATCTCCTATGACTCCACAGTCAAGGTGGATCTGCCTTCCTGGTGTAACTTGACTGGCAATGACTTGGTCAACGTGGTTGAGGAGCCAGAGCACAAGCGGTGGCGCTTCCTTGTGTCGAAGGGGTCGTTTACGAAGCCTGTGGAGGTTGCTGACATCCCGGCCGCTACAGAGGCGGTGCGCCCGAAGAAGAGGAAGGGCCCGCGTAAGCGTCCGCAGATGCCGGTGACGCAGGAGGTTGTGGAGCCGACGATCGCCAAGGAACTGCCTGAGCCAGCTCCCGCGCCGGAGATTCCGGCGGGATCGGTACTGACGATGGGGTCTTGGCCGCGGTCTCCGTGGTTGTTGGATGCGCTGCACCGCCACCTCGAAGAGCGGATGGATGAGGGCACGTTCCAGGCCACAGCCGACGACGCAGTGCGCCTTGTGCTTGCGGCGCAGGAGCGGGCCGGAGTGGACGTCGTCACGGATGGTGAAATGCGACGCGACAACTACTCGAGCTTCGTCGCGGGGCGTCTGCAGAACTGCCAGCTCATCCCGATTACGGACCTGCTGCCGTACGTGGATGACCCGGAGGAGTTCGAGCGCGAGCTTCGCGCGTTGGACGTCCCGGCGGGCGAGGTGCGCCACCCGGCGGTCTTTGGCCCGCTTGGTCGCGATAAGCCGCTGGTTGCGCACGAGGTTGAGTTCGTGCAGCAGCTCACCGACCGCCCGGTGAAGGTGTGCCTGCCGGGGCCGTATCTGCTCACGCGCACGATGTGGATGGAGTGTGTCTCCGACCGCGCGTACGAGAACCGCGAGGAGATGTCGAAGGATATCGTCCGCGTGCTACGCGAGGAGCTCCACGAATTGCTGGCGAAGGGAACGTCGCTGGTGCAGATCGATGAGCCGGTGCTTACTGAAGTCGTGTACGGGCAGGCAGGCGGGGGCGGCCGCACGTTTATGTGTGGCGCGCTCGACGGCCTGGAGGGCACGGTGGATGAGGAGCTGGAGTTCGCGAAGTCGCTGCTCGACGAGCTCACAGAAGGGCTGCCGAAGGACAGGTTGGCGCTGCACGTGTGCCGCGGCAACTGGACCACGGACGAGTCGGCGGCGCTGACGGGCGATTACGCTCCGTTTGTTGAGCTTTTCGCCTCGCTGAACGTGGGTATGTTGTCCATGGAGTTGGCGACGCCTCGTGCCGGCGATATCCGAGCCCTCGAGGGAATCCGCGACGACCAGCGCATCTGCGTTGGCGTGCTGAACCAAAAGCTTCAGGAGCTGGAGCCCGTCGAGGCAGTGGAGGCGCGCATCGAGCGAGCCCTGGACACGTTCGGGGCTGACCGGGTGGTCTTCTCCACGGACTGCGGTTTTGCAACGTTTGCGGATAACCCAATCGTGGCCGCGAACTTGGCTGAGCAGCAGCTCGCGCTCATTGTGCAGGCCCGCGACAATGTGATGGCGCGCCGCAATGCATGAGGATCACTACTGGGACGCCCAGGACATCGCGTGCGGTGATGTCCTGGTGCGCCTCTTCCTCTTGTTCCGCGACCAGATCAAGGATGGGGAAGTGCTGCACTTGCGGTCCACGAACGAGGCGATCGATATCGATATTCGTGCCTGGTGCGGCCTGACTGGCAACACGTTGCTGCGCGCGGATCACCCGGAGTTTTATATCCGTAAAACTTCTGATTGATGTGAAACTTCGGCTATCCTTAGCGCTGTGAATAAAGGACTGCGCCGAACGAACCGTGTCGTTTCCCGAGCCCTCGCAACCGTTGGGCTCGGGCTTTGTATTCTTGCCTCTACCGCCGCCTGCGGGTTTGGGGGCGGTCAGCCGGTCATGGCAGCTGATACGACAGAGCTCGCTCCTCGTGATGTTGCTGCCAAAGTGCCGGTCACCGCGACGGTGGAGGCTGCCACGGTGACCGCGTTGACGACGCACCTGACCGGCCCGGTCACAGCCCTGAACGTGAAGGTGGGACAGCGTGTCGAGGCGGGCCAGGTCGTCGCGGTCCTGGATACGTCGGGGGTCCAGCGTGAGATTGATGCGCAGCGCGCGCAGCAGATTTCGGCGGATGTCGCGGCGCAGAATCAGCTTGAGCAGGCCCAGCAGGCTTACCAGCAGTCGAGCGACGCGATGCAGCGTGGCCTGAACCCGCAGGTGACGCAGGCGGAGGCGGCCCTTCGCCAGGCTGATGGCCAGTTGCAGGAGGCTACCGCAGTTTTCGAGCAGCGAAAGAAAGCAGTCGCTGCGGGCCTGGACAGCACGCTGCTTACGCAGGCGCAGGGCGTGGACTCGGCGCGTCGTGACGCGCTGACGGCGGCCCTGGAGTCTGTGCGCGGCAACCACGGCATCTTCCAATCTGGGATGGCGCAAGACGATGCTGTGCAGCCGTTGCTGAGCAAACTGGAGGCCGACGAGCGTTTCCGCGGCGCGAAGCACAACCTTTCTGCGGCGCAAAAGGCGTACGACGCTGCCCTCAACGACACCGACGCGGATCTTGCGGCGAAGCAGCGCGCCGTAGCTCAGGCGTTTGATGCGAAGGCGGAGGCAGCGGTCGGGCTCGAGGTAGCAAAGCTTGCGGCCCAGCAGCAGCTCGACTCCCAGGCGGCAGCGGTGCAGCAGGCACAGCGTGGGGTGCAGGCGGCGCAGGCCGCGGCGGGCCAGTCAATCGCGCAGCTTGAGGTCGACGTGGCGTCGGGCCAGGTGCGAGCCCCGATCGCGGGTGTGGTCGCGGAGGTCGCGGTGAAGCAGGGGCAGACGCCGACGGGCTATCTGCTCTCTGTGGCGGACCCGAACCGGCTGGTGCTGCGCGCGAGCGTCAAGGAGCTGGACTCGGCGAAGATGAAGCCGGGCGACGCCGTCTCGTTCACCACGCCTGGCACCGGCGCGAAGAAGTTTAAGGGCCGTGTGCTGGATGTTTCATCGGTTGCGGAAACGCAGCCCGCGGCGGATGGGGCGTCGGCGCAGGCGGCGCGCCCGGAGTTCCCCGTGGAGATCGAGGTTCTGGGTGATACCGAGGGCCTCAAGATCGGCGGCACGGCCAAGGCGCAGATCACCACGGAGTCCGCGAAGGACGCGCTCGCTGTGCCGCGGGAGGCCGTCGTCGATGAGAACGGTAGCTACTCGGTGTACGCGCTGCGCCCGAAGGATGACGGGGACAAGTTCGAGGTAGTGAAGACGCCTGTCAAGGTTGGGCTGGTGTCGGATTCGGATGTGGTCGTAGAGGGCGTCGAGAAGGGGACGCGGGTGCTGAACAAGCCTGCCGAGTATCGCGAACGCGTCGGTGCCACCGTGACCTTGGTTGAGGAGCAGGAGTGAACCCGCGCGAATCTGTCAGGCTCGCCACGGTGAGCCTGCGGGCGAACAAGATGCGCTCGGCGCTGACGCTGCTCGGGGTGATCATTGGCATCGCCTCGGTGATTGCGATTATGACGCTGGGTAAGGCGATGCAGAAGCAGACGCTGGATAGCCTGGAGCAGTTCGGCATTCACGACGTCCACCTCGAAGTCAAGCCCCGCCAGGAGGATGACAGCGAGGCCGCCCGCTACATGTTCCAAGAAATTGACGACGCCTCGAAGCTCACCCCCGACATGATCGAGGACCTGCGCGCCGAACTCGGGACGCGGGCGAAGGGTATCGCGTTTGAGTTGGATAGCTCGACAGCTCAGGCGACACGCGGGCTGGCGCACGGCACCACGATGGTGAGTTTTGTCAACGCTGACCAGCTGGAGATGCAGAACCTGCCGCTGACCGCCGGGCGATTTCTGACCCAAGACGACATTGAGGCGAACCGCGCCGTGGCGGTGGTCTCGCCGGAGGTTGTGGAGCAGCTGTTCAATAACGACCCTGATTCGGCGATCGGGCAGGAAGTCGAGCTGGACATCGGCGGGCAGTACGCTTCGGTGCAGGTGGTCGGCGCGTACGGGCACTTTGAGAAGCAAGGCGTGCTGGTCGGGGACTTTTCGCAGTCGATGATGGCGGTGCCGTACACGGTGCAGCCGGACATGATGCGCACACCGGTGCCTGGCGTAGACAACGTGAGTGTGCGCGTCGCCGATGGCGCCGACACCGATCAAGTGGCCAAGGACGTCCAGGCGTGGGCGGACCGTGCCTATGAGGACGACCCCGATTACAAGGGGAAAGTGGCCGACATGAAGCGTGACATCGATCAGCTCAACCAGACGTTGACCATGATGAGCGTGGTGGTCTCCGCAATCGGCGGGATCTCGCTACTCGTCGGCGGTATCGGCGTGATGAACATCATGTTGATTACCGTGACGGAGCGCACCCGCGAGATCGGTGTGCGCATGGCTCTGGGCGCGACGCGTCGGATGATCCGCACGCAGTTTGTCACCGAGGCGATGATCGTCTGCCTCATCGGCGGGCTCTTCGGCGTGGTTGTAGGCGCGGGCTTCGGCATGCTGGGCGCCCTGCTGCTGAACGCCTTCGTGTTCCCCCCGATCTCGGCAGTGCTACTCTCACTGGTATTCGCGCTGCTGATTGGCCTGTTCTTCGGCTACTACCCGGCAAACCGCGCATCGAGAATGAACCCGATCGAAGCCCTGCGCTACGAATAACAACAACGCTTGGAGTGACACATATGGCAGCCACCGTGCTGACCACGGAAAACACGCGCCGGTACAAGCCCGAGCCATCAGTGGCGACAGCGCTGAAGACACCGCGCATCCTGACGAAGGAGGTCCTCGCCGGGCTAGTTGTGGCGCTGGCGCTGATCCCAGAGGCGATCAGCTTCTCCATCATCGCCGGGGTGGACCCGAAGATCGGGCTGTACTCCTCCTTCATCATGGCGATGGTGATCGCGATTACGGGTGGGCGCCCCGCCATGATCGCGGCCGCCACCGGTGCGGTGGCGCTGGTCATCGCGCCACTGGTGCGCGACTACGGCTACGACTACATGGTGGCAGCCATCATGCTCGCCGGGGTGTTCCAGATTCTGTTGGCGGTTGCTGGCGTCGCAACGCTGATGCGGTTCTTGCCGCGAAGCGTGATGATTGGCTTCGTCAACGCGCTGGCGATTCTCATCTTTGTGGCGCAGCTGCCCGAAATCATCGGCATTCACTGGGCGGTGTACCCGCTGCTGGCGCTGGCCATCGTGATCATGGTGGTGATGCCGAAGTTTACGCAGGCGGTTCCGGCCCCGCTCGTCGCAATCCTGGTGGTGACGCTCATCGCGGTCGCGACGAATGCGCCGGTCCCGACGGTCGGGGACCGCGGCGAGCTGCCGAGCAGCCTGCCCGAATTCTTTATCCCACACGTGCCGCTGACCTGGGAGACGCTGCGGATCATCGCACCGTACTCGCTCGGCGTGGCGCTTGTTGGCCTGATGGAGTCGCTGATGACCGCGAAGCTGATTGACGAAGTCACGGACACGCACTCCAACAAGACTCGCGAGAGCTGGGGGCAGGGCGTCGCGAACATTGTCACCGGCCTGTTCGGCGGGATGGGTGGCTGCGCCATGATCGGCCAGTCCATGATCAACGTGAAGGTCTCGGGGGCTCGCACCCGTATTTCCACCTTCCTGGCGGGCGCGTTCCTGCTGATTCTGATGCTCGCGTTCGGCGAGTACGTCGCCATGATCCCGATGGCTGCGCTGGTTGCCGTGATGGTGATGGTGTCGGTGGGCACGTTCGACTGGCACTCGGTGATGCCGAGCACGCTGCGCAAGCTGCCGGCTTCGGAAACCGTCACGATGCTGATCACGGTTGCAGTGGTGCTGGCGACGAACAACCTGGCTATCGGCGTCGTGGTGGGTGTGCTTGTGGCGTCGGTAATCTTTGTGCGAAACGTCGCCCACCTGGTGGAAGTGACCCGCGAAGTTGTCGACGGCGTGGCTCACTACGTGGTGTCCGGCCAGCTGCTGTTTGCCTCCTCCAACGACCTGACCACTCTGTTCATGTACTCGGAGGACCCCGACGAAGTGGTCGTGGACCTGCACCGCGCGCACGTGTGGGACGCGTCGACGGTCGCGGCGCTCGACAGCATTGAACAAAAATACGAGGAGCGCGGCAAGCACGTGCGCTTCATCGGCATGAACCCGAGTACCACGGAGTTTCACGGCAAGCTCACGGGCTCGCTGGGATAGGGTTCGGCGGCGTCACTTTTTCAGGAACTACGCCGCGTGTAAAATTCGCCCCATGTGTGGAATCGTTGGATACATAGGTGGCGAGCGTGCACGCGAGCACGACGCCCTCACCGTCATTATTGATGGGCTTCGCAGGCTCGAATACCGCGGTTATGACTCGGCCGGGGTAGCAGTCATGCAGGGCGACACCATCGCGTGCAGGAAGAAGGCAGGCAAGGTCGCGGACCTAGAGCAGGCCATCGCAGAGGCGCCGCTTGCGCCTTCCAACCTGGGCATCGGGCACACCCGGTGGGCAACCCACGGCGGGCCTACCGACGCCAACGCCCACCCCCACGTCGTCGGCGACGGCGCACTGGCCGTGGTGCACAACGGCATCATCGAGAACTTCGCGGCACTTCGTGCTGAGCTGAGCGAGAAGGGCTACACGTTCCGCTCCGAAACTGACACCGAGGTGGCAGCCACGCTGCTGCTGGACATCTTCAATACTGAGGCGAACAAGGACCTCACCGAGGCAATGCGCCTGACCGCCCTGCGACTCGAGGGCGCGTTCACGCTGCTGGCCATCGAGCAGGAATTCCCGGACCGTATCGTTGCGGCGCGCTGGAACTCACCGCTGGTGATCGGCCTGGGCGAGGGTGAGAACTTCCTCAGCTCTGACGTCTCCGGCTTCATCGAGTTCACCCGCGACGCGGTGGAGATGGACAACGGGCAGATCGTCACCCTGACCGCTGACAACTACGACATCATTGACTTCGAAGGCAACCACGCCGAGGGCAGCCCGTTCCGCGTCGAGTGGGACGTCACCGCCGCAGAAAAGGGTGGGTTTGATTCCTTCATGGCGAAGGAGATCCACGACCAACCGGCTGCCGTTCGCGACACGCTGTACGGCCGCTTCGACGCCGAGGGCAAGCTCACGCTCGACGAACTACGTATCGACGAGTCCGTGCTGCGCAGCGTCGACAAGATCATCATCGTGGCCTGCGGTACCGCTGCGTACGCGGGGCACGTGGCGAAGTACGCGATTGAGCACTGGTGCCGCATCCCGACGGAGGTCGAGCTGGCGCACGAGTTCCGCTACCGCGACCCGATCGTCACCCCGAACACCCTGGTCGTAGCAATTTCGCAGTCCGGCGAGACCATGGACACCCTCATGGCGGTACGCCACGCGCGCGAGCAGGGCGCGAAGGTCATCGCGATCTGCAACACGGTCGGCTCCTCCATCCCGCGTGAGGCCGACGCCTCCCTGTACACCTACGCCGGCCCAGAGATCGCAGTGGCGTCGACGAAGGCGTTCATCTCCCAGATCGTGGCGTCCTACCTGTTGGCGCTGTACCTGGCGCAGGTTCGCGGCAACAAGTTCACCGACGAAATCCAGACCATCATTGCTGAGCTGGAGGAGATGCCGGAGAAGATCCAGTGGATCCTGGACAACGAGGCAGAAATCCAGGAACTTGGCCGCGAGCTCGCCGACGCGAAGTCGGTGCTCTTCCTCGGCCGCCACGTCGGCTTCCCAGTCGCGCTCGAGGGCGCACTGAAGCTCAAGGAGGTCGCCTACCTGCACTCCGAGGGCTTCGCCGCAGGCGAGCTCAAGCACGGCCCGATCGCGCTGGTTGAGGAAGGGCAGCCGGTGTTCGTCATCGTGCCGTCGAAGCGTTCGCGCCACAACCTGCACGCCAAGGTTGTCTCCAACATCCAGGAAGTCCGCGCGCGTGGTGCCGTCACCATCGTGATCGCGGAGGAGGGCGACGAAGACGTGAACCGCTTCGCCAACCACGTGATCCGCATCCCGCAGTCGGCCGGCCTCATGCAGCCCCTCTTGTCGACGATCCCGCTGCAGATCTTCGCCTGCACCGTTGCGCAAGCACGTGGCTTGAACGTGGACCAGCCACGCAACCTGGCGAAGTCCGTCACGGTGGAGTAGCGCGCTAGAGTGGCCGCATGAAGAAGTTTGGGTTCCTTTCATTCGGCCACCACGCACCACCCGGGCGCCAGGGGATGACCGCGCGCGAGGCGCTACAGGACACCGTGGAGCTCGCGCGCCAGGCGGACGCGATTGGTGTCAACGGCGCCTACGTGCGAGTGCACCACTTCGCGCCGCAGTTCGCGTCTCCGATTGCCCTGCTTGGCGCGATGGCGTCGGCGACGAAGCACATTGAGGTGGGCACCGGCGTCGTCGATATGCGCTACGCCAACCCGCTGCAGCTCGCGGAGGACGTCGCCGCGCTCGATTTGCTAAGCGACGGCCGCCTCGCCTTCGGCGTCTCCCGCGGGTCACCGGAGCCTGCCGATAGAGGGTGGCGCGCTTTCGGCTACGAGTCAGAGGCCGCGAACGGTTCTGACCTGGCGCGTGCACATTTCCAGCGTTTCATTTCCGCGCTGCGCGGGGACCCGATGGCGCTCGCCGCATCCCTTGAGGAGCAGTACCCGCAGATGTACCCGCCTGCCAGCCCGCTCTCGGTGATGCCACACTCCGAGGATGCGGCGCGCCGGGTGTGGTGGGGAGCAGGTACGTTCGCCAGCGCCGAGCAGGCTGCCCGCGACGGCGTGAACCTGATGAGCTCCACGCTGATTTCGGAAGCCGACGGCCGCAGCCTCGGCGAGCTGCAGGCGGAACAGATTCAGCACTACCGGAAGGCGTGGGCGGCCGCGGGCCACGACTGGGAGCCGCGCGTTTCTGTTTCTCGTTCTATCTTTCCGATCGTGGACGAGGACACCGAGCGGCTCTTCGGACTGCTGGATACCGAGGAACAGATCGGTCAGATTGAGCGTGGTGTGTACACCACGTTCGGCAAGACGTACGCCGCAGAGGCCGATCAGCTTATCGAGGAGCTCGGTAATGACCCAGCAATCCAGGCCGCGGACACGCTGATGCTCACCGTTCCGAACCAGGCCGGGGTGGACGTGTGCATGCAGATCCTGCGCGGGTTCGCCGAGCACGTCGCGCCGGCGCTTGGGTGGGAGCCAGCGAACGCGGCTTCCTAATCCAGCTCGTGGGCGAAGGGGGTGTCTGCGCCGGTGCGCGACACCGTGATCGCGGCCGCGCGGGTGGCGAACGTGAGGATGTCGCACCATTCCTCCTCGCCGAGGGCGAGCAGGCCGTCGCGGTCCAGGCCGCGGGCGTCGAACTGGTGGACCAGCGCCGCCATCACCGTGTCGCCGGCGCCGATCGTGTCCGCGACCGTGACCTTCGGTGACGGGACCGTGACCGTGCCGAACGGCGCGCGTACCCGCAGGCCGTCGGCGCCGAGCGTGGTCACCACGACTGGCACGTGGGAGGTGTCACCGAGGAACTCGACTTCCTCGTCGGAGAGTTTGAGCACCGTTACGGAATCGAGCAGCCCCCGCAGGAACAGGCGGTGTTTCTCGGAAGCGAACGCCGGGCGGATATTCGGGTCCAGGCAGACGATTGCGCCGTGCTTCGCCGACTCAGAGGCGGCCTCCGCGTAGCGCAGCGACGCGGGCTCTAGCGCCAGGGACAGGGTCCCGAACACCGCGTAGCCCTCCTGCACCGGGACTGGCTGTGCAAAGCGGTCGGCGGTGCCGTCAACGTAGAAGGTGTAGGTCGCCGAGCCGTTCTCCGCCAGCGCGGTGACGGCCAGGGTAGTGGGCTCGTCGCCGCGGCCGCAGTTGGTGAGGTCCACGTGGGCGTCGAGAAGCGATTGGGCGAGTGCCTCCCCGAAGTTGTCGCGAGACAACCGTGACTGGAAGGAGACGTCTGCGCCGAGTCGGCCCAGAGCTCGGGCCACATTGAACGGGCCGCCACCGAGCGCGGGCACCAGCGGCGCGAGCGGGGAACGGTCCTGGGGGACAAGGTCAACGAGGGCTTCGCCGTACACAGTGATCATGGTTCCACCGTAGACTAAGTCGCATGACGTACCGGCCAACATTTCACCTGTCCCCGCCGCAAGGGCGCCTCAACGACCCGAACGGCGTCACGCTCATCGGCGACCAACTCCACGTGTTTTACCAGCATGATCCGTGCTTTCCGCACGCTGCGAAGCGCACCGGTTGGGGCCACGCCGTCACCACAATTGGGGGTGAGGAGGGCCTGGGCCAGTGGCGCCACCTTCCGGACGCGCTGTATCCGGACTTCCCGTACGACACGCACGGGTGCTACTCCGGGTCCTCCGTGGTCCACGACGGTGAGGTCATGCTGTTTTACACCGGCAACGTGAAGGAGGATGGGTGCCGCCTGACCACGCAGAACCTGGTCCGCGTTGAGGACTTGGAGGGCCCGATGGGCGGTGTGTACCACCGTGCACCGGAGAATCCGCTCATTGACGGCCCAGCCCTCGGCTTTACCGCCCACTACCGGGACCCGCACGTCACTCAGAATGAGGACGGCTCCTGGCGCATGGTGCTCGGCGCGCAGCGTGAGGAGGAGCGCGGCGCGGTGGTGCTCTACGAGTCACCGGACCTGCTGAACTGGTCGTTTGCTGGCGCGCTGCAGTTCGAGGGGCTGGACCCGCGCGTTGAGGCCGCCTACATGTGGGAGTGCCCGAACCTGCTGCGGATGCGTGACCACGCGACGGGGCAGTGGCGCGAGGTACTCGTGCTGTGCCCGCAGTACCCGGGCTCGGACGAGTGCGGCTACGTCGTCGGTTCGCTTGATGGCCTGTGGTTTCGCGTGGAGTCGCAGTTCCGGGCGTTGGACTTTGGGCATCAGTTTTACGCGCCGCAGATGGTCGCCGAGGACGATGGCGATGCGCTGTTGCTCGGTTGGATGGGACTGCCTGCCCGCGATGACACCCCAACGCTTCAGGCAGAGGGCTGGGTGCATCAGCTGACGTTGCCTCGCAGGCTCCAACTTGTCGACGGCCAGCTTCGCACCGAACTCCTTCTCCCAACCGATCCCGCGGGGATGGTCGTGCACCGCGAAGTTCTCAGGGGACAGCCGTGGGAGGCCGACCTGGTCGACGATGCCGGTGGCGTTGGTGCTCACGTGGCGTGGCGGCCTGGCGAGGCCGGGCGTGGAACGCTGAGCGTGACGGTCGGCGGTGACGAGCGCCGCGCCGAGTGCGCGCAGGGCGAACTCGTGGTGTGCGCTGACGGGGCGGCGCTCGAAGTTGTTGCCGGAGACGGGGAAGTGGCGTTCTCCTCGGCGGTCTTCGGTACTGAGGGAGCCCCATGGGTCGCTGTGGAAGTACGTGAAATCGGCCACAACCGGGGGTAATCGGACGCAAGTAAGCTGATTTATGCCCGTATAGATGTTTGACTGTGTGGGAAGAGAAAGGATTCCCACATGGACCACAAAGAAGTAGCCCGGCGGGTCCTCGCCGGGGTAGGGGGCGAGGAAAACATCGTTGGCGTCGCCCACTGCGCGACGCGACTGCGTTTCGTGCTTAAGGACGTCGACAAGGTTGCGCAGGATACGCTGGAGAACGACCCTGATTTGAAGGGCACGTTCGCAACCGGCGGCATGTTCCAGATCATCGTCGGCCCCGGTGACGTGGACATTGTCTTTGATCAGCTCAACGGCATGACCAGCAAGAGCATTGCTGTCTCCACGGAAGACCTGAAGGAAGTAGCGGCGAACCAGGGCAACTGGTTTACGCGCTTCATTAAGGTCTTTTCTGACATCTTCGTGCCGCTGATCCCAATCCTGGTTGGCGGCGGTCTGCTCATGGCGCTCAACAACGTCCTGACCGCCGAGGGGTTGTTCGGGGAGAACTCCCTGGTGGGGATGTTCCCGCAGATCCAGGGTCTGACGGAGATCATCAATGTGCTGGCCTCCGCACCGTTCGCGTTCCTGCCGGTGCTGGTGGGGTACTCCGCGACGAAGCGCTTCGGTGGCAACGAATACCTCGGCGCCGGCATGGGCATGGCGATGGTGCACCCGGCGTTGGTCAACGGCTACGACGTGGCGAACTCCGTAGCCGACGGCACGATGCCGTTCTGGGACCTGTTCGGCCTGCCTGTCGCGCAGGCGGGTTACCAGGGTGCGGTGCTGCCGGTGCTGGCGGTCGCGTGGATCTTGGCAACGATCGAGAAGTGGTTCCACAAGCGTCTGAAGGGTACGGCGGACTTCCTGATTACTCCGCTGGCAACCCTGCTGATTACGGGCTTCATTACCTTCATCGCCGTCGGCCCGTTTGTCCGCTGGCTCGGTGACCTGCTGATTGTCGGCCTCTCCAGCCTGTACGACTTCGGTGGCCCAATCGGTGGCCTGCTCTTCGGTCTGGTGTACTCGCCGATCGTGATCACTGGCCTGCACCAGTCCTTCCCGCCAATCGAGCTCGAGCTGTTTAATCAGGGCGGCTCCTTCATCTTCCCGACGGCCTCCATGGCGAACATCGCGCAAGGCGCAGTGGCCCTTGCCGTGTACTTCCTGGCGCGCAACGCAAAGCTCAAAGGTCTAGCTGGTTCCTCGGGCATCTCGGCCGTATTTGGTATCACGGAACCCGCCATCTTCGGCGTCAACCTGCGCCTCCGCTGGCCCTTCTTTATCGGCCTCGGCGCGGCCGGTATTGGTGCAATGCTGATTGCGATCTTTGATGTCAAGGCAGTTGCGCTTGGTGCGGCGGGCTTTATCGGCGTGGTCTCCATCCGCGCGAATGACATGGTGACCTTCCTGATCCTCGGCGTCATTACGTTCGTGATCGCCTTCGTGGCGGCCTACGGGTACGGGCGCTACCTGGTGGGCAAGCATGGCAGCATCGATCCGGACGCAACCGAGGATCCAGCCGCCGATGCCGCTGCCGAGCAAGCGCTGCTCGAGGCGTCCGACGAGGCGCTCCACGTCGTGGCGCCACTCGAGGGCAACGCCGTGCCGCTTGCGACGGTCAGTGACCCGATGTTTGCCCAGGGCAAGCTGGGGAACGGCGTGGCAATCGTGCCGACGGTTGGAGAGCTGCGCGCACCCGTCGCCGGTACGGTTGCGGTCACGTTCCCGTCCGGCCACGCCTACGCAATCCGCGCCAAGGGGACCGATGGCAAGAACGTGGACATCCTTATGCACATCGGCTTCGACACGGTGAACCTCAAGGGCGAGCACTTCACCGCACACGTGGAGAAAGGTGACGTCGTGGAAGCAGGCCAGCTCCTCGCGACGTTCGATATCGATGCCATCCGCGACGCAGGATACGAAGTGACGACTCCGGTCGTTGTCTCGAATACGAAGCGGGTAGGGGAGATTGGGGCGTCGAGAAGCCTTCCTGCAGACACGAAGTTTGGCGATGCCCTCTTCTTCGTCGAGCCGAAAAAGATAGCTGAAGAAGCAAAATAAAAGTTTTTTAGAAAACTGGCAACAACCTTAAATTGGTCTGTTAATCTGTTGGTGTCTTGTTCAGCGCGCTAGCTCACAAGGGTCTAGCGGACATCACAGGAGGAAAACTATGAAACTTCGTCGCATTCTCGCCGCAGGCCTCGTGGCTTCCGCTCTTGCAGTGGGCGCACCGGTCGCACAGGCAGCACAGCCAGCGCCAGAACCGCTGGCAGGTGTCCTGCACGAGCTGAAGCGCCTCGGTGGCTACCAGGCACAGAACCTGATCCTCGTGCCTGCACTGCTGTCCTCTTTGGGCTTCCTGACGAACATCGCGACGTCTTCGCAGCGCGTCTAAATCCCACCCATTCACCCGAGACCATAGAGAGAGAACGTAAGAATGAAACTTCGTAACGCAATTGCAGTTGCCGCTTCTGTTGTTGTCCTGTCTGGCGTTGTTGCTACCGATGCAAGTGCTGCACAGTACCCAGAGCCGCTGAACAACGTCATGAACGAGCTGCGCAACTTCGCTGGCCCGCAGGGTCCGAACCTGCTGCTGGTTCCGGCTGTGCTTTCGTCCATCGGTGTCGTCAACATGGCCGTTGTGGTCATCCTGTCGATCGTTGCTGCGGCAACCGGCGTGGGCATCGCTGCTTCGAGCTAAGTGCTCACCGAGCAATAACGAACGCCCCCTTCCCTTCGCGGGAACGGGGCGTTTTCTTTCTGCTTGGGGGTTAGCGGCGTGTCGCCAGCGGGGTTGCCGGGGTGCCGCCCTTGTTTAGCCAAGCATAGACGCCGCCCATGATGAGGCCACCACCGATGTAGTTGCCGACCCACACGATGAGCCAGTTCATCAGGCCATTCGTCAGTGTGAACCCGGCGAAGTGCTCGGCGCCGATGCCGTAGCCCGCCAGGGAGAAGACGACGAAGCTGGCGATGGAGTGCTCGTACCCCATTGCGGCGAATGCGGGAACGATCAGCATGATGGCGAGGAACTTCGCGGTGAAGTCCTTGCCAGCCTGGATGGCGAGCAGCACGCCGATGTTGACCACGATGTTGGCGAAAATGCCTTCCATGAACAGCAAGCTGTCCGGCTTCGCGAGCTTGGTCTCAACGGTCGCGGCGAGGAAGCTGTCCATCCCGATCGGCTGGAACGCCGTGGCGTGGACCAGGAATACCGCGGTGATGAGGACGCCGAGCAGGTTGAAGATGGTGCAGGTGGAGACCATCAGGAAGCCCTTGAGCCAGGGGAGGCGCCCGGAGGCGCTGCCGTAGGTCATGAACATCATGTTGCCGGTTGCGAGTTCCGCACCCAGGACAACGATGACGTACAGCGAGAGGCAGAAGATAGCTGCGAACACGAAGCGGCCGTAGCCGGGGGCGCTGCTTTCTACTTGGGTGGAGGCGACGGTGGCGAAGGCCGTCATGATCGTCAAAAACATGCCGGCGAGCATGGAGCGTACCGCGAACTTGGGGAGTTCGTAGGTGTAGAGGTACGACTTGAAGCCGATTGAATCCGCAAGTGTGCCATCGAAGTTCATAGGTATGACCATACCAAAGGTCAGAACCGGGCACGAATCCACACAACCAAAAGTCATGGTTTGCGGGCGCGCATGTTCCGTGCTTTAATGTTCCAGTTGTCCTTTGCTGCGTGTTTGCTCTGCGCGTTTCCGAGCTGAGCATGTACGCCTGCGGTACCGAAGGTGCCGTCGACAAGCGAAAAGACATCGAAGACATTGACCACGTGCGTATAGGACGGAAATCTAACGCACATCGACCCAGGTCAGGAGACCAATAGTGATTCAGAAGGAATCGCGCCTGAAGGTCGCCGACAACACCGGTGCACGTGAAATCCTGTGCATCCGTGTCCTCGGCGGATCCGTTCGGCGCTTCGCCGGCATCGGCGATACGATCGTCGCCACTGTGAAGGAAGCTGCCCCAGGCGGCAACGTTAAGGAAGGCGAAGTCGTTAAGGCTGTCATCGTTCGCGCGAAGAAGGAGACCCGTCGTCCGGACGGCTCCTACATTGCGTTCGACGAGAACGCTGCAGTGCTGATCAAGAACGACACCGAGCCACGCGGCACCCGTATCTTCGGCCCAGTTGCTCGCGAGCTGCGCGACAAGAAGTTCATGAAGATCGTTTCTCTCGCACCGGAGGTGATCTAGGGATGAAAATCAAAAAGGGCGATATGGTCCAGGTCATCTCTGGCAAGGATAAGGGCGCGCAGGGCAAGGTTATTGAGGCATACCCGAAGCGTCAGCGCGTTCTCGTTGAAGGCGTGAACCGCATGAAGAAGCACGTCGCGAACTCCTACAACGAGCGCGGCGCAGAGTCCGGCGGCATTGTCACCCAGGAAGCTCCGATCCACGTCTCCAACGTGATGGTCCTGGATTCCGACGGCAAGCCGACGCGCGTGGGCTACCGTTTCGACGAAAACGGCAAGAAGGTCCGCGTTGCAAAGTCGAACGGGAAGGACATCTAAGCATGGCTGAGAACTACACCCCTCGTCTGAAGACCCAGTACAAAGAGGACATCCGTACCAAGCTCAACGATGAGTTCAAGTACGACAACGTCATGCAGATCCCAGGTCTGACCAAGATTGTTGTCAACATGGGTGTCGGCGACGCTGCACGTGACTCCAAGGTCATCAACGGCGCACTCGAGGACCTCGCCGCGATCACCGGCCAGAAGCCACAGCTTCGCCGCGCGAAGAAGTCCATCGCTAACTTCAAGCTCCGTGAAGGCATGCCGATCGGCGCGAAGGTCACCCTCCGCGGCGACCGCATGTGGGAGTTCCTGGACCGCCTGCTGACGGTTGCTCTGCCACGTATTCGTGACTTCCGTGGCCTCAGCGACAAGCAGTTCGACGGTGCAGGCAACTACACCTTCGGCCTGACCGAACAGACGATGTTCTACGAAATCGACATCGACAAGATCGATCGCGTCCGCGGTATGGACATCACTGTCGTCACCACCGCAACGAACGACGACGAGGGCCGCGCACTCCTGCGCCACCTCGGCTTCCCGTTCGCTGACAAGGATGGCAAGATGCAGCGCGCATAACGCGTCACTGCTTTTCGACGAACACCCCTGCGACCCAACCACCGGGTTGCGGGGGTGTACGTCTTTTGGGGGAACCTGCAGAGCACACCCGAATAGTACGCATGTACTGTTTTTGGGAAACGTTCGATAGACTGACTCCTTGCAACAATCTCTCAGGTGAATTTGAGGAGGCCACGATGGCTTTGCAGGAAATGGTCCACGCAGGGGCCAAAAAGAAAGAGCAGCTTCTCGATAATGAGATGCCACGGTTTTTCGTCCGCGCGATTCTCGCCGGCATTTACCTGACCGCTGGTACGGCGTTCGCCGCGGTGGCGGGAAATGCGGTCAATGAATACGCACCGGGGCTCGGCTCGGTTGTGTTCGCCTTGCTGTTCGGGCTTGGCCTGTTCGCGATCGTCATCCTCAACGCGGAGCTTGCAACGGGCGACATGATGTTTGCGTCCTGGGCGGCGACGGACAAGGTGTTCAGCTGGGGCAAGGGTATTTGGCTCGTCGTTGTGGTGACGGTGGCGAACCTGATCGGTGCGATCATTTTCGCGGCTGTGATGAGCCAGTCGGCTAAGTTCGGCTCGATGGATAACAGCCACCTGATTGTCACTCTGGTCGAGGGCAAGTTGGCGAAGCCGTTCTTCGGCGCACTGCTTGAGGCGATCTTCGCGAACTTCATTGTCAACATGGCGATTGTTGGTGCGCTGCTGGCGAAGGAGTTCATCTCCAAGTTCGTCGTGATCCTGCCACTGATCGCTATCTTCGTTGGCCTGGGCCTCGAGCACGTTATTGCGAACTTCTCGCTGTTCTCCCTGGCGTTCCTGTCCAGCACGCCACCTGAGGGATTCACCGCCGCTGCAATCCTGAGCAACTGGGTTGCTGTGTGGATCGGCAACTTCATCGGCGGTGGCCTGTGCATCGGCGGTGTCTACGCTTGGTTGAACAAGACGAAGACGGTGTACAAGGACTAGTCGCTGAGCTCCCCGGAGTACAGATTGAAGCGCTCGCCGCGCACAAAGCCGGCGAGCGCCATTTTTGTTTTGCGGGCCAGCTCGACGGCGAGCGAGGATGCCGCCGAGACCGCCACCATTGCCGGGAAACCGGCCATTGCTGCTTTCTGCACAAGTTCGAATGACGCGCGGGAGCTGACAACCAGGATCAGGTCGCTGGCTGGCAGGAGCCCTTCGAGTAGTAGGTGGCCAATGACTTTGTCGGTCGCGTTGTGGCGGCCGATGTCCTCGCGGATTACTACAGGTTCGCCGTCAAAGGTAAACGCGCCGGCCGCGTGGATGCCGCCTGTCTTACGGAACTGCTTTTGGCCGGTTGCAAGGGCGTCGGGTAATCGCATCACCAGGTCCGGGTCCAAGCGGACGGGAGTGATTGGCGCGGGCACCTTGCCCATGATGTCGTCGATCGACTGCGTGCCGCACACGCCGCATGCGCTCGTGGTAGTGGTCAGGCGAATGAACTGCGGTGCAGCGGGGGAGGCCGCGGGCCCGAGGTCGATGTCGAGCGTGTTGTACGTGTTTTCGCCGTTCGGCCCGACCGCACCCGCGCAGTAGCGCGCGGAACGAACGTCCTCTGCGCTGCTGATCAGTCCCTCCGCGAACATCCAGCCGTGTGCCAGCTCGACGTCGTGGCCGGGGGTCCGCATCGTGGTGGTTAGCGTGTCGCCGGTGGCGCGGATCGCCAGCGGCTCTTCCACGGTGACGGTATCGGCGCGGGTATCGCGCGCGAAGCCGCTGTCGGTGCGGGTGACTTTCGTGACGGCGAAGCGTCGATTAATCCTGCTCATACGTTTCCAGGAGCTTCGCTACCTTGGCAAGCGCCGCGCGCGTCGTTGCTGCGTCTGCATCAGTATCGCCCTGGAGCGCCGCACCGGTTGCGACGCCTACGACGAACGCCGTCGTTGGAGCCGCCGGGCGCGACGGGCCGTTGTGCGCGACGTCCGCTGTCATCTTCAGAATGTCGCCGACCAGCGAGCGCGTGAGATCCGGGGAAACGCCGAGCGTTCGGGAGACCTCTTCGAGCCACTCGTGTGTTGATTGCAAACCTTCGTTGTTAGCCATGTGTGCCACCTTAGTCGTCGTTCTTGTTGATGAGCCACGCGCTCGCAGCCGTGACCATCGCTTCGGCGCCGCGGTCGAGCGTCGGCTGGAGGTTGGGCGCGAACGCTGCGCTGTGATTGCCCGGCGCATGCGGGTAGCTGGCGAAGCCGCCGAGGCCCCAGAACGTGTACGGCACGCCGAGCGCGTCCGGGATGATCGAGAAGTCCTCGCTGGCAGGGACCTGCGCCAACGTCTGCGCTTCATCACCGAATCGCGCCTCGAAGGCGTTGCGTACCCGCTGCGTTACTGCGGCATCGTTGCTGGTGAGCGGGTAGGCGTCGTAGTACTCGAACTCGGGCAGCTGCGGGCTACGCGCTGCCTCGCACTCAGCGCGCACGATGCGTTCGATGGCCTCCTTGAGGTGCGCGCTCGTCGCCTCCGAATAGGCGCGGGTATTGATCAGCAGCTCCGCGCTATCCGGGATGACGTTGGATTTTGCTCCCGAATGGATCGCGCCGACCGTCAGCACCGCGGTTTCGGAAGCAGCAATCTCTCGGGAGACTACGGTGTGCAGCCTCGTCACAATTGTCGACGCCAACAAGACCGCATCGACGCCCATCTCAGGCATGGATCCGTGCGAACCCACTCCGTGTACTGTGACCTTCACCGAGAACGCCTGGGAGAGCACCGGGCCCGGCCGGGTCCCCACATGGCCCAACGGCAGCGTGCCGAGCACGTGTTGGCCCAAGTACACGTCGGGGTGGGGGATCGCGTCGGCGATACCGTGCTCAACCATCGAACGTGCGCCGGAGGCTGTTTCCTCGCCGGGCTGGAATACGCCCACCAGCGTGCCGGACCAAGCGTCGCGGCAAGTGTTGAACGCGATGACAGCCGCGAGCACCGAGCAAATATGGAAGTCGTGCCCACACGCGTGGGACACCGGCACCTCCTGCCCAGTCGCAGCATCGACTTGGGTCTGCGTGCAGGCGTAGTCCTTGCCGGAGTCCTCCTTGATTGGGAGGCCGTCAGTATCACCGCGCAAGGCGACGACGGGCCCGAGGCCGTTTTCGATGGTGGCGACGACGCCAGTTTCGCCCAATACCGAATATGGGATCCCGGCTGCCTCGAGTTCCTGAACGATGCGCTGTGAGGTTTGGGTTTCCTGCATCGAGAGTTCAGCGTGTTGGTGGAACCAGCGGTAGAGCTCCTCGCGGTGCGTGCAGGTGGCGGAGAGGGCGTCGAAAAGTTCGTCGAGGTGCTTCATAGCACCGACTATACGGCGCAGCGACCGGGCCAACGTGACTTGTTTCTTGTATAGAGGGAGTGTAATGTGGCCAAACGGACTTGTGCACAGATGGTTGTCTGCGCGCAAAATCCGAGAGAACATTGTACATCCAACTTTGTTGCAGGCCCCCCGCCGAGAAGCGGACCGCGTGCAAGGGAGGCGGCGAGCGCCCCGCGTTATTGAGCGTGGGGAGCGTGAAGTAGCCCCCGACAGATCATGCGGAAAACGCGACCTGGCACGACATAGTTTTGCTGGTCAGGTGGGTAGGGAACCGCAACGAGAAAGGTAAACGGTCACATCTTATGACGATGACTGATCCAATCGCAGACATGCTGTCTCGCGTGCGCAACGCGTCGCACGCACAGCACGAGAGCGTGACAATGCCTTCCTCCAAGATCAAGGCAAACATCGCCGAGATCCTGAAGCAGGAAGGCTACATTGCTGATTACAAGGTTGAGGACGCCAAGGTTGGCAAGCAGCTGACCCTGGACCTCAAGTACGGCCCGACCCGTGAGGCTGCCATCGCTGGCCTGCGTCGCGTGTCCAAGCCTGGTCTGCGCGTGTACGCAAAGTCCAACGACCTGCCGCAGGTGCTGGGTGGTCTGGGTGTGGCGATCATCTCCACGTCCCAGGGTCTCCTCACTGACCGTCAGGCCCAGGAGAAGGGTGTAGGCGGAGAAGTTCTCGCCTACGTCTGGTAAAGGGAGGTTGAAAAGACTATGTCGCGTGTAGGTAATGCACCCATCGCCATCCCGAATGGTGTCGAAGTTAAAATTAACGGTCAGGTCGTAGAGGTCAAGGGCCCTAAGGGTTCCCTCAACTTCGAGATGCCTGAGCCAATCACCGCTGCGGTTGAGGACAACGAGATTGTCGTCTCCCGTCCGGACGATCACCGTAAGCACCGTGCGCTGCACGGTCTGTCCCGTTCCATGGTCAACAACCTCGTTGTTGGCGTGACCGAGGGCTACAAGATCAACATGGAGATCTTCGGTGTCGGCTACCGTGTCCAGGCCAAGGGCAAGAACCTCGAGTTCTCGCTCGGCTACTCCCACCCGATCCTCATTGAGGCTCCGGAAGGGATCAGCTTCGCAGTCGATGGCAACACCAAGTTCTCCATCGAGGGCATTGACAAGCAGCAGGTTGGCCAGATCGCGGCTAACATCCGCCGCCTCCGTAAGGATGACCCATACAAGGGTAAGGGCATCCGCTACGAAGGTGAGCAGATTCGCCGCAAGGTCGGAAAGACGGGTAAGTAATCATGAGCAATTCTGCAGAGAACACCAAGCGCACCCCGGTCGGCAAGGATATTTCCTCCCGCCGCCGCGAGGCTCGTGCACGTCGCCACTTCCGTATCCGCAAGACGCTGCGCGGCACCCCGGAGACCCCACGTCTCGTTGTGCACCGCTCTTCGCGTCACATCCACGTCCAGCTGATCGACGATCTCGCTGGCCACACGCTCGCAGCGGCATCCTCCATCGAGGCTGACGTGCGCGCAATGGAAGGTGACAAGAAGGCAAAGGCAGCCAAGGTTGGCCAGCTGATCGCTGAGCGCGCCAAGGCTGCAGGCATCGAAGCTATCGTCTTCGACCGCGCAGGTTACAAGTACCACGGTCGCGTCGCAGCTCTTGCCGACGCCGCTCGTGAAGGTGGTCTGAAGTTCTAATGACCACCGCAATCATCACCATCAACGGAAGGATCGCGTAATGGCCGAACGTGAACGGCGTGACGGCGGACGCTCCGCCGACAACCAGAACAAGAAGAATGAGCGCAACAACCGCGGTGGCCGTGGCCGTCGCGATGATCGTCGCAACCAGAATGATGACCGCGACAAGTACATCGAGCGGGTCATCACCATCAACCGTGTCGCAAAGACCGTGAAGGGCGGACGCAACATGTCCTTCACCGCTCTCGTCGTCGTTGGCGACGGCAAGGGCATGGTCGGCGTTGGCTACGGCAAGGCAAAGGAAGTTCCTGCCGCTATCCAGAAGGGTGCAGAAGAAGCACGTAAGAACTTCTTCCGCGTCCCGATGATCGGTGGCACCATTCCTCACCCAGTCCAGGCAGAAGAGGCAGCAGGCATCGTTATGCTGCGCCCGGCTGCACCAGGTACCGGTGTTATCGCCGGTGGCGCAGTTCGCCCAGTGCTCGAGTGCGCTGGCGTCCAGGACATCCTTGCTAAGTCGATCGGTTCTGACAACGCTCTGAACGTTGTTCAGGCAACGGTTGCAGGTCTCAAGCAGCTCGTACGCCCTGAGGAAGTCGCTGCGAAGCGCGGCAAGGACCTCGAGGACGTCGCACCTGCTCGCATGCTGCGCGCACGCGCAGGACAGGAGGCGTAAGAACAATGGCTTTGAAGATCACATTGCACCACGGCAAGGTTGGCGAGAAGCCACTGACCCGTAAGAACCTCGAGGCGCTCGGTCTGCGCAAGATCGGCCAGTCCGTTATTAAGAAGGACAACGCCGCAACCCGTGGACAGATCCTGAAGGTTCGCCACCTCGTTACCGTCGAAGAAGTTGCAGGGGAGTAGAACAACATGGCTGAAATTATCAAGCTCCATGATCTGCGCCCAGCAAAGGGCGCTAACAAACCAAAGTTCCGCGTAGGTCGCGGTGAAGCAGGCAAGGGCGGCAAGACCGCTGGCCGTGGTACCAAGGGCACCAAGGCTCGCAAGCAGGTCTCCGCAGCATTCGAGGGTGGCCAGATGCCACTTCACATGCGCCTGCCGAAGCTCAAGGGCTTCAAGAACCCGAACCGCGTGGAGTACCAGGTAGTCAACGTTCAGGCGCTCGCAGAAGCGTTCCCGGACGGCGGCACCATCACCATCGACGACATCGTCGCAGCTGGCCTGGTTCGCAAGAACCACCCAGTCAAGGTGCTGGGCAACGGCGACATCAACGTCAAGTTGGACGTCACCGCTACCAAGTTCTCCAAGTCTGCGGTTGAGAAGATCGAGGCAGCCGGCGGGTCCACCACCCAGGCATAAGCCTTCATCTTCGCGCCACAGCGCAGAGAAAAGCTCCCCACTCGTCAACGACGAGGTGGGGAGCTTTCGTATTAGAGGGTTTCGACGGCGGCCAGCACGCCCCGCGTAAGCCCAGGCAGCGCCCGGTAGATCGCGGTGTTCGCATGCTTTTCGACGCCCCCAAGCACCTGCTCAGCGAAGCGGGCGGGGTGCTCGGCGGTGAAGGAGCGAAGAACCGCCAGCGCTGCGGCTTGATCGGCCTCGGAGGACGCGTTGAGCGCCAGGGCGCACATGTGGCTGATACAGCGGAACTCCAGCCCGATGTGGTCCGGCGGGAGGTTATCGGCGCCGGGGTCAAAGCCGACCTGGTGGTAAACGGCGGCGACGGCCACGGCGTCCTCATCCATGACGAGTCCGTCCTTGGAAAAGTACGGGGACTCATACGGCTGGGCAAGCGGGGAGCTTACGCCAATGAACAGGTAGAGGTGGTCTCGCTGCAACGCTTCGGCGGTGTCGCGCTCCGCTTCCAGCAGGGCGTTGATGGCTTGCTGCGAGGCGTCGTCCTCGAGCGGCCATGATTGCAGGAAGGAGGGGTCGGAGAGGGCGTCGAGAAGCGGGCCTTGCGGCTCGTCGAGGAAGAGCTGCCCCACGATGTCTGCTGCGATGTGGCAGCGTTCAAGTAACTCTGTGTGCATCAGATTCCGATCCGGTCAACTGCGCCGTAGAACATGAAGCGGCCGAGCAGCTCCGCGATGACCACCAGGATGTACGCGACGGTGATCCACAGCATCGCGCTCGAGGTGGGGCGGCGGGTGCGGCCGCCGAACGCCAGGATGAGGCCCACGATGAACGCGCCGACCAGCAGCAGACCAATGCGGATGACGAACGCGGTCATGTTGAATTCAAACTGCGCCGGGTTCGGGCCCGCGGGGCGGCCGTAGTTGAACACCATCACGATGAAAATGAGCGGCACGACGACGGTCAGCGCGATGCCGATCCAGCGCAGGGACGCGTGGATGAGGTCCCAGACCTCTTCCTTCTGGGCGTCTGTCTGGTCTTCGTTGCGCGCGGACGGAATCAGCTTTTTGATGAGCTCTGAGTCCTCGAGCCAGTTGTACGCCGTGAGCGCGACCGCAATCGCGAGCAGACCGGTGACCGCGGCGGAGAGATAGAACGCCGCCGGGGTAGTCCAGTGGTTCCACGATGGGATCGTGGGCAGCATGTAGAGGCGCGCCATGGTGGCGATGAACCCGATGCCGGCAATCGCGGTGATGACCGCGATGGTTGTGCGGGTGCCCACGGAGCCCCAGTCGAAGAACTGACAGGCCGCGAACAGGAAGCCGAGCGCCGCGAAGATGCAGCCGCCCACGAGCTCCTGGGTGAGTCCGGAGGAACTGATGTGGCGCATCACGTTCAGCGCGTTGATCGGGTTGCCGAGGTGGAAGAACGCGAGGCAGAAGCCTGCGATCATGATTGGGCCGATTGCGTAGAGCGCCGGCACACAAATCCGGTTAATCGCGTTCGCGGAGTAGCGGGTGCGTCCCACCATTGTGATGACGCCGAGGACGAAGAACGCGCCGACCGCCATCTGCCCGAACGTAGTGAAAAACGTGAGGGGCCATTCGTGCATATTCATGAGTTAGACCTCTTCCGGGTTCATGATCTCGCCGGCGTCCAACGCGTCCCAGCGTTTCGCGTCCTTGTGCGGCTTGATGGTCAGGCGTGGTTCGGTAAACGTTGGGTCCGGCAGCGGCGCGATGCCGGCGACGTCGCCGTGGTCCTTGCGCAGCTCGTCGATAGGCCCCCAGTCGAGCGCGCGCGACGGGCACGCGGCCACGCACGCGGGGTCTTTGCCCTCGGCGCGGTAGTCGGCGCACAGGTCGCACTTCGTCATGACGCCCTTTTCAGGGTTGAACTGTGGCGCGGAGTAGGGGCACGCCCACTCGCAGTAGCGGCAGCCCACGCACTTGTGCGGGTCGACGGAGACGACGCCGTCCTCGCCGATGTGCATCGCGGTGGTCGGGCAAACCTTGGTACAGATCGGGTTGTCACAGTGGTTGCAGGACACCGATGTGTAGTAGGTGAACGTGTTGGTGGTCAGCTCGCCGTCGGCGTTGCGGTTCCAGTCGCCGCCCGAGTACTCGACCACGCGACGCCAGTTCACGCCGATCGGTGTGTTGTGCTTGTCCTTGCAGGCGATCTGGCAGGCTTTGCAGCCGTTGCACAAGGTCTGGTCGAAGAAGAAACCAAGGCGCTTGCTCGGCTTGTCGTTGTTGTTAGCCATGTTGTTGTTTCACTCCTTGGTGTTGTTATTTCGCTTTTTCAACCTGGCACAGCGCCGTGTGCTGCGCGTTGCCCTTGGCAAGAGGGGAGGGATGCCAGCTGGTCAGCGTATTGACGGATGCCCCTACGTCCACGCCGCCGTCCTTCGGGTTGAACCAGGAACCCTGCGGCACCGAGATGACACCCGGTGCGATTCGCGGGGTGACGCGGGCGATGGAGCGGATCCGGCCACGCTTGTTGTAGGCGTAGACGGGGTCGTCGTTCTTGATGCCGCGTTCCTTGGCGTCGATGGGGTTGATCCAGAGGACCTGCGGGTGGGCGTCGTCGCGCAGCCAATCGACGTTGCCGTAGGAGGAGTGGGTGCGGCCCTTGGTGTGGTGGCCGATGACCTGCAGCGGGTACTCCTTGTTCTCTGCGGCTTCCTCGGCGCCTTCCCAAGTTGCGACCTGCTCCGGCAGCGGTGTCAGCTTGTCGCCTGCGATGTTCGGGTCAAACTCCCACTCCTTCGACATTTCGTAGAGCTCGGAGGAGAAGATCTCGATCTTGCCACTCGGGGTCTCCAGGGGGTTGGCCACTGGGTCCTCACGGAAGTCTTTCAGTGCGACCGTGGTTTCGCCTTCTCGACGCCACACACCCATCTTCTTGAGCTCCTCAAAGGACGGAAGCTCCGGGATCTCCTTGCGGGATTCGTCGAGGGTGTAGCGCAGCCACTCTTCCTGGGTGCGGCCTTCGGTGAATTTGTCGCGCACACCGAAGCGTTCAGCGAGATCGGCGACGACGTCGTAAATCGGCCGACAGTCGTACAGTGGCTTGATCGCGCTGGAGGCCAGGATGGTGTACTCCAGGTTGCCCGCCGAGCCCTGCTGGATGATGTCGGTTTGCTCAGCGGTGGAGCAGTCCGGCAGAACGTAGTCCGCGTAGCGCGCGGACACCGTCATCTGGATGTCGCTGACGACGATGAGTTCGGCCTTGGAGTCGTCGCGAAGCAGCTCGACCGTGCGATTGAGGTCGCCGTGCTGGTTCGTGTTGGTGTTGCCGGCGTATTGCCAGATCATCTTGATCGGGACGTCGAGTTTGTCCTTGCCGCGTACGCCGTCCTTCGTCTTGGTCATCTCTGGGCCGTGGTCGACGGCCTGTGGCCACATTGCAACCGAGATCGAGGTCTCCACCGGGTTCTCGTACTGCGTGTTGAACGGGTACGTCATCGGCAAGCTTGCCGAGCCCTCGCGAGCGCCGGTGCCTCCACCAGGGATACCGATCTGCCCGAGCAGCGCTGCCAGCGTAAACACCGCGCGCGACTGGTTCTCGCCGTTCGCGTGGCGCTGCGGACCCCAGCCCTGGGTAATTGCGGTTGGCTTTGCGGTGCCCATCTCGCGGGCAAGCTGGCGGATCTTCTGCGCGGGTACACCGCAGACGCGGGCGGCCCACTCAGGAGTCTTTTCGACGCCGTCCGGCCCCTTGCCCTCAATGTAGGAGCGGTACGAGCCGTTCTTCGGCGCGCCCTTCGGCATGTGGTCCTCGTCAAAGCCGACACAATACTTGTCCAGGAACGCTTGGTCGTGCAGGTTCTCGGAGAGCAGTACGTGCGCGATACCTGCCACGAGCGCTGCGTCGGTGCCCGGGCGGATCGGAACCCATTCGTCGCCAAGGCCGACTGCGGTCTCGGAGTAGCGCGGGTCGATCACGATGGTCTTCACGCCGTACTTGCGTTTCGTCTGCTGGGTGACGAACGTCTCGCCACCACCGGACATGCGGGTCTCAAGCGGGTTGTTGCCGAACATGACCTGCAGCTTGGAGTTCTTCACGTCGTCGAAGGAGTTCGACGTGACCCAGGAACCGTAGTGGTACGGGTAGGCTGCCGTGATCTGCGCGGTGGAGTAGTCGGCGTAGTGGTTCAGGTAGCCGCCGATGAGGTTCATAAACCGTGCGAAAGGAGTCTCGACAGGCGGCCAGGAGCGCGCGACGGTGCCGCCGATGGTCCCCGTGCCGTACGCGAGGTAGATCGACTCGTTGCCGTATTTGTCCAGGATGCCCTTCATCTGGTCGGCGATTTCGTCGAGCGCCTGCTCCCAGGAGATTTCGATCCACTCGCCGTCGCCGCGCTTCGTGCCGGGCTTGCGCTTCAGCGGCGTCTTTAGCCGGTCCGGGTTGTAGATGCGGTGGCGGATTGAGCGGCCGCGCACGCAGGCGCGGATCTGCTGCGAGCCGATGGAGTTGTCGCCGCCATCGTCCGGAAGGACGCGGGTGACGCGCCCGTCCACAACTTGGAGGCGCAGTGGGCAGCGGGAGCCGCAGTTGACGGTGCAGGCGGACCAGACGAACTTCGGGTCGGTGCTCGTGCCTACTGCGGCCTCTGCGGCGCCGACACCTGGGGTGCCGCGCAGGAGCGTGCCAGAGACGGCCGTCGTCGCTACGGCCGCGCCTCCTACGAGGCCTGACCATTGGAGAAATTTACGCCGACTCACGGGAGTCGGCGTTGGTGTAGGTGCTGTGCTCATCGCTGTCCCTTCGAATGCGAGGATTTTCTACAGAAAAGTCGTGAATAAATGTAATACCAATTACCTATTTTTGAGTGTAGTGATTTTCAATCGAAAGTTGGAAACCCTCGCGGGGGTGCTGGCCGAATCGGGGGTTTGGCCTGCTAACTGGTAGAGTAGTGGGGTCAATCCTGTCTGGAGTGTCCCGTCAGCCCGCTACGGTGGTTGTGACGTGCACTTTTGGCAACCGTACTGTCCACTATCTCCTGCGTGAGTGCTGCAGGAGCCAGGAGGCTTTGTGTCCGCTATATTGCAAGCGTTCAAGGACCCGGATCTTCGGAAGAAGATTCTGATTACCCTTGCGTTGATGATTCTGTACCGCATTGGTGCCCAGATTCCGACGCCTGGTGTCGACTACGCGTTGATTAACTCCCGTCTGGAGGAAGTCGCTCAGGGTGACAACGCCACGATGTTCTCCATCATCGGGCTGTTCTCTGGTGGTGCGTTGCTGCAGTTGTCCATCTTCGCGATTGGCATCATGCCGTACATTACGGCGTCGATTATCGTGCAGCTGCTGACCGTGGTGATTCCGAAGTTCGAGGAGTTGAAGAAGGAAGGGCAGTCGGGCCAAACCAAGATGACGCAGTACACGCGTTATCTCACGGTTGCGCTGGCGCTGCTGCAGTCCGCAGGTATTGTGGCGCTGGCCGACCGTGAGCAGCTCCTCGGCCAGGGGATTCCGGTGCTTATTGAGGACCGCAACATCTGGACGCTCATCATGATGATCATCGTCATGACGTCGGGTGCGGTCCTGATTATGTGGCTCGGCGAGATCATCACTGAAAAGGGCGTTGGCAATGGTATGTCCCTGCTGATCTTCGCTGGTATTGCGACGAAGCTTCCGTCCGAGGGTGCCTACATCCTGAAGAACTCCGGCGCGGTTACCTTCGCCATGGTCGTTGCGGCGATCATTGCGTTGGTCGTCGGCATCATCTTCATCGAGCAGGGCCAGCGTCGTATCCCGGTGCAGTACGCCAAGCGCATGGTTGGGCGCCGTCAGTACGGCGGTTCTTCTACGTACCTGCCGCTCAAGGTCAACCAGGCTGGCGTTATTCCTGTGATTTTCGCCTCCTCGCTGATGTACGTTCCTGTCTTGATCACGCAGATCGTGACCATGAACAACACGACCCCGCCGGACAACTGGTGGATGAACAACGTCATGGCGTGGCTGCAGAACCCAGGCTCCTGGCAGTACATCCTGGCGTACTTCGCCATGATCATCTTCTTCTCCTACTTCTACGTCTCTATCCAGTACGACCCGGTCGACCAGGCAGAGAACATGAAGAAGTACGGTGGCTTCATCCCAGGCATTCGTCCGGGTCGCCCAACCGCCGAGTACCTCGCGTTTGTGATGAACCGTCTCTTGTTCGTTGGCGCGCTCTACCTTGCACTCATCGCGATCCTGCCGAACCTGGCGCTCGACGCCGGCATTGGCGGCGCTGGCCGCGGTGGCATGAGTGCGTTCGGCGGTACGGCTATCCTGATTATGGTGTCCGTAGCATTGACTACGGTCAAGCAAATTGAATCCCAACTTCTCCAATCCAACTACGAAGGACTGTTGCGATAATGCGACTTGTACTACTTGGCCCTCCCGGCGCTGGCAAAGGCACTCAGGCAGCCATTCTCTCCGAGAAGCTCGGCGTTCCGCACATCTCCACCGGTGACCTGTTCCGTGCGAACATCGGCCAGGGCACCCCGCTTGGTGTCGAAGCGAAAAGCTACATCGATGCTGGCAAGCTTGTGCCGACCGATGTCACCGCACGCATGGTGGAAGACCGACTCAGCCAGGAAGATGCTGCGAACGGCTTCCTGCTCGACGGTTTCCCGCGCACCGTTGAGCAAGCAGAGATCCTGAAGGAGCTGCTGAGCAAGCAGGGCCTGAAGCTGGACGGCGTGCTCAACTTTGTTGTCGACGAAGACGTGGTGGTCGAGCGCATGCTCGCGCGTGGCCGCGCGGACGACAATGAGGAAACGATCCGCACCCGCCTCAAGGTCTACCGCTACGAAACCGCGCCGCTGATTGACCACTACGGCGACGAGATCATCTCCATCGACGCCGTTGGTGACGTTGATGAAATCAACGAGCGCGCGATGGCGCAGCTGAAGAAGTAACATACAGCGTCTATATAGGCGCAAGGGCCGGTAGGGACTCGACGAGTGCCTACCGGCCCTTTTACGCAGTAACTCTAGGAAGGAAGCGAATGATGGGGTTCCGGAAGCGCAAGATTGTCGCAAAGACACCTGAGCAGCTCGACGCGATGGAGAAGGCAGGCCGAATCGTCGGCTTGGCGCTGCAGGAGGTGCGGGCGGCGGCCGCCCCCGGCAAGTCGACGCTCGACTTAGACAAGGTCGCCGAGACTGTTATCCGTGATCACGGGGCCACGCCCACATTTTTGGGGTATCAGGGCTTTCCGGGGTCGATCTGTGCGTCAGTCAACGAGGTAGTCGTGCACGGAATTCCGAACAAAGAGACTGTGCTCCGCGAGGGAGACCTGGTCTCCATCGACTGTGGCGCGACCTTGCATGGTTGGGTAGGGGATTCCGCGTGGACGTTCGGTGTGGGTGAGCTCGAAGCGGACGTCGAAAAGTTGAACCAGGCAACCGAATGGGTGCTGCACGAGGGGCTGAAGGCGATGGTGCCGGGCAACCGGTTGACCGACGTGTCGCATGCACTCGAACGCGCGACGTACGCAGCAGAGGAGAAGTTCGGAGTGGAGCTCGGCATTGTGGACGGGTACGGCGGCCACGGGATCGGACGCACGATGCACGAGGATCCATACCTTGCCAACGAGGGAAAACCCGGACGCGGCCCTGTGATCCAGGAGGGGTCGGTGTTGGCGATTGAGCCGATGCTGATCCTCGGCGGAGAGATCGACACGGAGGTGCTCGGTGACGACTGGACTGTCGTTTCCATCGACGGCGCCCCGGCATCGCACTGGGAGCACACGGTCGCCGCCACGGCTGACGGGCCGCGCATCCTCACTGTCCGCGAAGCGAAGTAAGCTATACTGCCCACATGCGTTATCAACCTCGACATGCGAAGCCATCCCAACTGAGCCGCAAGCTTGCCGGTTTGAGTGTTGGAATCGGCGTCGCCGCCTCCATGCTTGCCCAGCCAGCGATGGCGGAGGCGCAGCAGATGCCAGCGATGTCTTCGAATGGTGGACTGGGTGCCCTGCTTGAGCAGACGCAGTCTCAGCTCTCCAGCATCGGCTCCAGTACGCCCGACGCACGTGAGCGAGCATGGCAGACCCGCAACTCGCTGCGCGCGCAGGCCGACGGATTGGCGGCAATCAACAAGGACCTGCCAGCCCAGGCGAAGGCAAGCATCGATGCTACTGTCGAACGCTTCTACCCAGGCCTGATCGCCGAGAAGACTCCGAAGCCAGCGCCGAAACCAGCTGCACGCCCGGCGCCACCTGCACAACCCGCGTTCGATTACGGCCCATGTCCGAAGGATGCGAAGGTGTGTGTGGACACCGGCGGACGCCGTTCCTGGCTGCAGAATAACGGCCAGATGTACTACACGGCTGACCTGATCGGTCCGGGCAGGCCTGGCCTTGATACGCCGAAGGGTACGTTCTACGTCAACCGCAAGGTGAAGGATGAGATCTCGTGGGAGTTCGGCAATGCGCCGATGCCGTACGCGACGTACTTCACCAACAACGGTATCGCGTTCCACCAGGGGGATCCGTCGATTCTCTCGCACGGCTGCGTTCGCATGTACCGCGCGGACGCCCAGCGCTACTTCCAGGATCTCGCTATCGGGGACAAGGTCTTCGTCTTCTAGCTGCTCCATTCTTTTCGACGCCCACCTGCGGACTTAGCTTCGCAGGTGGGCTTGTGTTTGCGCTGGTGACGGGATATAGTTGACCACTGGTGTTTATGCACCACGTAGTACAAGTATGTTTTACGTCAGCTACCAGCGGAAACACTGCGCATCAATGAGGATCGCTGTGTTCCGTGAGCTATAGGAAGTGGAGTGTATGGCAAAAGAAGGCGCCATTGAGGTAGAGGGTCGCATCGTCGAACCTTTGAAGAATGCTATGTTCCGTGTCGAGCTCGACAACGGGCATGAGGTCCTTGCTCACATCAGTGGCAAGATGCGCCAGCACTACATCCGCATCCTTCCTGAAGACCGGGTCATTGTGGAGCTGTCTCCATATGACCTGGACCGTGGGCGTATCACGTACCGCTACAAGTAATTTCGTTTGAAGCCTCCTTACCCAGACGCGTGGCGTTGCTGCGCGTCGCTTACCTTTGGCTACGGTGGCCAAAGCCACGTGTATCACGGCCCATCCTCCGGTACGGTCCGGATAAAGAGTCGGTTGGCGTGGGCGGATAGGGAGAAAACCGCCGTAACAACCCGAAAGGTACGTTCCACATGGCACGTCTAGCTGGTGTTGATCTTCCGCGCAATAAGCGCATGGAGATCGCACTTACTTACATTTATGGCATCGGCGCAACCCGCGCCAAGGAGCTGCTCGAGAAGACGGGCATTTCTCCAGACCTGCGTACGGACAACCTGAGCGACGATCAGCTGTCCGCACTGCGTGACGCAATCGAGTCCTCCTACACCGTAGAGGGCGACCTGCGTCGTGAGGTGCAGGCAGACATCCGCCGCAAGATTGAAATCGGCTCCTACCAGGGCCTTCGTCACCGTCGTGGCCTGCCTGTTCGCGGGCAGCGCACCAAGACGAACGCTCGCACTCGTAAGGGCCCGAAGAAGACCATCGCAGGAAAGAAGAAGTAATCCATGCCTCCTAAGACTCGTTCCGGTGCGCGCCGTGGTGGCCGTCGCATCGTAAAGAAGAACGTGGCTGCTGGCCACGCATACATCAAGTCGACCTTTAACAACACCATCGTCTCGATCACGGATCAGACCGGTGCTGTTATCTCCTGGGCTTCCTCCGGCCACGTTGGCTTCAAGGGATCCCGCAAGTCCACGCCGTTCGCTGCTCAGATGGCAGCTGAGAACGCTGCTCGCAAGGCGATGGACCACGGTATGAAGAAGGTTGACGTTTTCGTCAAGGGTCCAGGCTCCGGCCGTGAGACCGCAATCCGTTCGCTCCAGGCTGCTGGCCTGGAGGTGTCCTCGATCTCTGACGTGACCCCACAGCCGTTCAACGGCTGCCGTCCGGCGAAGCGTCGTCGCGTTTAAGGCAGAAAGGAAAAGAGGTAATACATCATGGCTCGTTATACCGGCCCTGCTACCCGTAAGTCCCGTCGCCTCCGCGTCGATCTCGTCGGCGGTGACATGTCCTTTGAGCGTCGCCCGTACCCTCCGGGGCAGGCTGGCCGCGCTCGCATCAAGGAATCTGAGTACCTGCTCCAGCTCCAGGAGAAGCAGAAGGCTCGCTTCACCTACGGAGTGATGGAGAAGCAGTTCCGTCGCTACTACGAGGAGGCCAACCGCCTCCCAGGCAAGACCGGCGACAACCTGCTGATCCTGCTTGAGTCCCGTCTGGACAACGTTGTATACCGTGCAGGTCTGGCGCGCACGCGCCGCCAGGCACGTCAGCTTGTTTCCCACGGTCACTTCACCGTGAACGGCAAGCGTATCGACGTTCCTTCTTACAAGGTCACGCAGTACGACATCATCGATGTTCGTGACAAGTCCCGCAAGATGCTCTGGTTCGAAGAGGCCCAGGACAACTTGCTGGACGCCGTTGTTCCGGCATGGCTCCAGG
Source organism: Corynebacterium sp. UMB10321 (assembly GCF_030228725.1). NCBI lineage: Bacteria > Bacillati > Actinomycetota > Actinomycetes > Mycobacteriales > Corynebacteriaceae > Corynebacterium > Corynebacterium sp. UMB10321. The sequence goes on from NZ_JASOZC010000001.1 coordinate 337,058, forward strand.
TCGTTCCGGACACCCTGCGCATTCTCGTGCACCAGTTGCCGGAGCGCGCTCAGATCGAGGTGCCGCTGCAGGAGCAGCTCATCGTCGAGCTCTACTCGAAGTAAGCCCGCTTACTTCACCCCGCACTGCGTCGATACGTACGTATACAAGTGGTGCGATATCTTTCCGAAAGTCCATATTCTCGCGGCTTCATATAGTGGTAGCCGGAAAAGGAGAAGTTCATGCTCATCTCACAGCGTCCGCAGCTGACCGAGGAGTACATCGATACCAACCGCTCGAAGTTCATCATTGAGCCACTCGAGCCAGGTTTTGGTTACACGCTGGGTAACTCCCTGCGCCGTACGCTGCTGTCGTCCATTCCGGGCGCAGCGGTTACCTCGATCAAGATTGATGGTGTGCTCCATGAGTTCACCACCATCAACGGTGTGAAGGAAAACGTTTCCGAGATCATCCTCAACATCAAGGACATCGTGCTGTCGTCGGAGTCCGACGAGCCAGTCGTGATGTACCTGTCCGTTGAAGGCCCAGGAGTCGTTACCGCCGGCGACATTGAGACGCCAGCTGATGTTCAGATCCACAACCCGGATCTGCACATCGCTTCGCTCAATGAGCAGGCACGCCTTGAGATGGAGCTTGTCGTGGAGCGTGGCCGTGGCTACGTCCCAGCGATGCCGAACTCTGGTGGGGAAGCCGGCCGCATTCCGGTCGACCAGATCTACTCGCCAGTGACCCGTGTTGCCTACAAGGTTGAGGCAACCCGTGTTGAGCAGCGCACTGACTTCGACAAGCTGATCATTGACGTGGAGACGAAGAACTCCATGTCTGCTCGCGACGCGTTGGCTTCGGCCGGTTCCACCCTGGTGGAGCTGTTCGGCCTGGCACGTGAGCTGAACACGGCAGCAGAAGGCATCGAGATCGGCCCGTCCCCACAGGAGACGGAGTACATCGCGGCTTACAACCTGCCGATTGAGGATCTCAACTTCTCCGTCCGGTCCTACAACTGCTTGAAGCGCGAGGGCATCAACACCGTCGGCCAGCTGGCTGAGTGCTCTGAGACCGACCTGATGGATATCCGCAACTTTGGCGAGAAGTCCATCAATGAGGTCAAGATCAAGCTCGCCTCCATGAGCCTGACGCTGAAGGACGCTCCGGAAGATTTCGACCCGACCCAGATCGAAGGCTACGACGCCGAGACTGGTGACTACGTCGACGACACCGCGGAAGAAACCGAGTAAACCAAGAGCACGCGCTCACAATCCCATACGAGGAGTACGAAAATGCCTACCCCGAAGAAGGGTGCCCGTCTCGGAGGGTCCGCCGCCCACCAGAAGCACATTCTGTCTAACCTGGCGCAGTCCCTGTTCGAACACGGCGCCATCACGACGACCGATGCAAAGGCGAAAGCACTTCGCCCATACGCTGAGAAGCTGATCACCAAGGCGAAGGGCGGTTCCCTGCAGGAACGCCGCGCTGTTGCTGCGAAGCTTCCGAACAAGCAGATCGTTGCATACCTGTTCAACGAGCTTGCACCGAAGTTCGAAAACCGCAACGGCGGCTACACCCGCCTGATCAAGGTTGCACCTCGCTCCGGCGACAACGCTCCAATGACCCAGATTTCCCTGGTTCTGGAGCCAGCTGAGGCGAAGGCTTCCAAGGAGGACTAGTCCTCCGCTGAGTGAGCTTTTCTAGCTCAACCACATGAGACCCCGCGTCCACCTTCACGGTGTCGCGGGGTTTTCGCATTCCAAAAGCACGCGACCAGTTTGCTAGCCTGTAACGAATGAACACGATGCGGCTGCGTTTCGACATCGCCTATGACGGCACCGACTTTCACGGCTGGGCCCGGCAGAAAGGCGACCTGCGGACCGTCCAAGGAACCGTGGAGGACGCGCTCGCGCTTGTGCTGCGCCACCCCGTCGCCCTGACGGTCGCGGGCCGTACGGATGCGGGGGTCCACGCCCGTGGCCAGGTTGCGCACGCAGACATCGACCCGGCCGCGTTGCAGCAGCGCTCTCTTGACGGTGATCCTGCACGCCTGGTGCGTCGCCTTGCCAAACTGCTACCGGACGACATCCGAGTTCAACAAGTCCGGGAGGTTGCCCCTGAGTTCGACGCTCGCTTCTCGGCGATGGCGCGTCACTACATCTACCGCGTCACTACCAACCCAGCGGGGGCGCTGCCGACACGGACGCGTGACACTGCGCTGTGGGCTCGCCCGGTCGACGTGCAGCTAATGCAACAGACCGCCGACGTGCTGCTCGGGCTGCACGACTTCGCGGCGTTCTGCAAGCCGCGACCGCACGCGACGACGATCCGCGACGTGCACAGCTTCCGCTGGGTAGACGCTTCCACGGAGGCGGAGCCGCAGCTCTACGAGGCACACATCAGTGCCGACGCGTACTGTTGGAACATGGTGCGCGCACTGACCGCGACGTGCCTCACGGTCGGGCAGGGCAAGCGCGACCTGGCGTGGGCCACTGGACTGCTCGACGCCACTGAGCGGCGCGCCGACGTACCGTTAGCCCCCGCGAAGGGGCTGACCTTCGACCACGTTGTGTACCCACCAGAGCAGGAGTGGGAGGCACGAGCCAACACAACTCGTGATCGGCGTTCGCTCTGAGAGCGCAAAGCGATAAGATTTCACCAGTCTCAACGTCTTAGGTCTCGAAGGAGTACGCGTGGTCACTGCCGGGATGTTCATAGCAGCGGTACTTGTGTTTGTGCTGCCAGGATTCCTGGTCAACGTCATCTCCGGCATGCGTGTGCCGGCGTCGGTGGTGGCGTCGATACCCGTGAGCTTCGGCATTATTGGCTTCAGCGCCTGGTCTTGGGGCCTGACGTCGGCGAGGTTTTCGCCGTGGACGTTCTCTGTGAGCGTGGTGTTTGTGATGTTGTGTGCTGCGGGGTGGCGCTACGCGTTTGCGCGCCGCGCCCACGAGCGCTGGACTGGCACTGGGCAACTGTCGTGGCGTCGGGCGCTGCTGCCGGGGACTCCGCAGGAGCGGCGCGAAGGCAGTGTGGTTGACCCCGTCTGGGTGCTGCCGCTGCTTGGTGTGATTGCGGGGTCGGCGATGCTGATCAGTGACAAGCTGCGGTGGCTGCAGGGAACTCCGCTGGGTTTGGCCAATATCGTGCAGGGTTGGGATTCCCAGTGGCACGCCAATACTGTGCGCTTCATCATGGATGAGGGGATTGCGTCGCCAACGCGCATGGGGGAGCTGATGTACCAGGAGACGCACAGTTCGCTGTTGTATCCCTCGGGGTACCACGCGGGGGTTGCGTTGTTTGCCAAGACCGCTGGGATGGCGCCGATCCCCGCGCTGAATGTGGCGCAGGCGATCGTGCCATCGGTGGCGGCTTGCGTGTCCGTGGCGTGCCTGGTGTTTGCGTTTCTGCGGTCGCGGGGGCTGACGGCGCAGATCGCGGCGGGGTTCGCGCCGCTGCTGGTGTACGGTGCGCCGCAGCTGATGTGGGTGTCGGATTTTGTTGGCATGTGGCCGTACATGATGGCAGTTGCGCTCACGGGCATTGTGATTTGGCAGTTCCTGGAGGTGCCACGGCATCACAACTCGGCGTTTGCGGCGGCCATCGGGTTCTTCGGGGTGGTGGCGGTGCACCCGTCGCCGGTGACCACGATTGCGCTGGCGGTGGCCTTCGCTTGGTGCTTTTCGACGCTTCTTCGTCCCGTCCGTTCACGCCTCGTGGACACTGTCTGGTTAGCGGCCCCGGCGCTTGCCGGTGCGGTGCTGTTCCTGCCACAGATGTTTGCTGGTTCCGAGCAGGCGCAGGAGGTCGCGGGGTGGTCTACTCCGGAGGATGGCACGGCGCCAAATCCGTGGGCGCTCGCGATCACGATGGATACGCGCCACGTCACTGAGTACTTCCCGAACTACAACCCGACTGTGCTGCTGTGGCTCGCGCTCGTGGGGGCGGTGGCGGTTGTGGCGTGGCGTCGCCAGGTGTGGCCGGTGGCGTTCTACGTCCTGTCACTTGCGACGGTGGTGCAGGCAACCGCACCGCTTCCGCCGGTGCTGGACGTGGTGCCTTCGCTGGTTTCGGGGCTGCACTACAACACGGCGCACCGCCTGGTGTTGCCGGTGGTGATGTGCGTCATCGTCGCGGCGGCCATAGGGGCCTCGGTGATGATTCGGATGCTGACGTTGGCGCCGGTTGCCGCGCGTGAGGGCACGGTGGTGGCGAAGGGGGCGTCGACAATTGGGGCGGTGCTCGTGTCCCTCGTGGTGGCTGCGAGTACTGCGACCGCCGTGCACGCGAATGCAGCTCAATCGGCGGAGGGCATTTACACCGCTCCGCGCGTTGGCGGTCGAATGGTCAACGATGACGACCTGGCTGCGTTCGACTGGCTCGCGACGCAGCCTGTGGCGTGGGAAGGCGTGACCTACGGCGAGCCCGCGGACGGGCATTCGTGGCTGTATGCCTACACCGGCGTGCCGACGCTCTCCCGGCACTACCTGTGGCCAGCGAAGACACGAGGCGACGACACCGCAACCGCGTTGTTCGACGTAGAGATGCTCGGGCGCGGGGTGCTCGGCGACGCGACGGCGAAGAACGCCGTGGACCGGGCCGTTGAACGGCTGAACATCAAGTTTTACATCGCATCGCCGCCGTCGTTCTGGGCGCAGCAGCCGCCGCGCGTGAATTTGAACAATGCCACGGCCAATAGCGCGCTGACCCCGGTGTACGTGAAGGGAGACACGGTGATCTTCGCGGTGAACGAGGCGTTTACGCGCGCCGAGCTCGCGGAGATGCAGCACGACGCCGTCAAGCACGGCTCGGAACCGCTGGAGCTTTGGTAGTGTAAGGCAGCGTTATTGGTTATCGGGGGATACAACATCGGGGGTATACATGTCGCAGCGATTGTTGCCAACAACGCGACCGCAGGTGTCGGGGCACAGGTTCATGCAGCGCCGTGTGGAGCACGGCCTGATCTACGGCGATATCCGGATGATCCATGACCCGCTGGCGGCGCGGCGCCGCGCGGGGATCTTCGGGGCGGTCGGGGTGGTGCTGATCGCCGCGGTGATGGGGCTATTCGCCTGGATGAGCCCGAACCCGCACCCCGGCGAAGCCCCGATCGTGCGAGCTACTGACGGCGGCCTGTTCGTGCGTGTCGACGGCACCTTGCACCCTGTGACGAACTTGACTTCCGCTCGCCTCATCGCCGGGGAGGCCGCCGAGCCTGCCCGCGCCGGTGGGGACTACTTGGCCACGGTGCCGCGCGGCCTGCCAGTGGGCATCGTCGCGGCTCCTGGGATGTTTGCCCCTGAGGCCACGGAGGCGCATGCCTGGTCCGCGTGCCACACCGAGGGCAAGGTCACGGTGGTCGCGGGTCAGGCGCCTGCGCCGCTACCGAGGGGTACGGCGGTGCTGGCGGTGGAGGATCACCGTGAGTGGGTCGTCGATGCGCACGGTCGCAGGCAGCTGCCGCCATCCACCACGCCGGAGGGGCGCATCATGCGCCGTGCCCTGGGGATCGACGCCACGACGCCGCGCTGGTCGCCGCCGAACGCGGTGCTCGGCGCTCTGCGCGAGGGACCGGCGTTCACGCTGCCACCGCGCCTCCCTGAGGTACTGCGCACCCCGGAGGCCACCTGGGTGCTTACGGAGCACGGCGGTGTGCAGCAAGTCTCTGACACGGCCGCCCAAGTGCTTCTCGACGCCGGCGCCGCCTCCCGCGACGTCAACCGCGCAGACATCGCGCATTACCCGGACGCGCAGCCGCCACTGGACCTGCGCATCCCGCACGAGGCTCCGCGCTGGGTGCAACCCACACAGGACACGGTGTGCGTGAACGACAAACGTGGCGCAGCCACCTGGCCGAAGGATGCCGGTGGCGTGCTTGAAGGGGCGATTGCGCTGGCGGGGACGGGCACCGCGACCCACTTCGCGGGACTACGCGAGGGCGCCGTCGGCGTGGATACAGGGCAAGGCCTACTCGTGGTGTCGCCGGAGGGTGCCCGCCACGAGGTCGCCGGGCAGGCCACCCTCGAGCTGATCGGTGTGCGCCACACCGAGGAAGCGCCGTGGCAGATCGTTGCGCTTCTCCCAGCCGGAGCTCCGCTCGAGCGGTCGGTGGCGCTGAAACCGGTGGCGTCTTAGAGCCCGCGGCGTCCGCGGCCCCCACGGAGGGAGCGCGCCACGATCGTCAGCGCGATGCATGCCAAGAGCCCACCGAGTGCCAGCCCGGCGCGCCGGGCCGCAAGGGATGCGGTGGGCAACGGTGCGTCGATGGTGGTGACGGTTGCCTCGCGCGGTGGCGTGGGTGGGAGTTGCGTGACGATGTCTTCTGGGCGCAGCGCCCCGCCGTTGGGTTCCGCGGCGGCGTAGACGATCTCACGCACTTGTTGCGGTGAGAGGTGTGGATAGCGCTCGAAGAGGAGGGCGATGGCGCCACTGACGACGGGTGCGGCGAAGCTGGTGCCCACGTAGGGCTGCACGGTTGGTGTGCCGTCGGGTTGGAGCTCGCCGGTGATGCCGGTGGCGAACCCTGCGCCGTCGGACGCGAGGACCACGGGTGTGGTGCCGCGGGCGGAGAGCGGCGGCTTTGGGGATGCGATGGAGTAGTCGGCGACAGTGTGGGCGTCCTCGCGTGCGCCGACGGCAAGGACCGTGGGCATGTGCGCGGGGAAGACGGCGAAGCCGTGGGCGCATTCGTTGGTGGCGTTGCCGGCGGCGGCCACGACGACGGCACCGGAGGTTTCGGCGCGGTGGAGCGCGGCCTCCAGCTCGCGGGTGTCCAGGCTTGCGGCGAGGTAAGGCGGCATGCAGGAGACGATTGAGATGTTGATGACGCGTGCGCGTTCGTCGACGGCGTTGTTGATGGCGTCAGTGAGGGTGGCGAGTGATCCCGCGGCCTGCTCTTCGCGGTAGTGCGCGGAGGTTTGCCGGATTGAGATGAGGTGCGCTGTGGGCGCGATGCCGAGGTCGCGGCTGGCGATGATGCCGGCGACGATGGTGCCGTGGCTGTCGCAGTCGAAGAATGGATCGGGGTCGTCGGGTGTGACGAAGTCTCGGCCGGGTGTGACCGGCGGCAGTTGCGGGTGCCGCGCGATGCCGGTGTCGATGACGGCGACGCGCACCCCGCGTCCACTCGCGTGGCTGCGGGACGCGGCGACGGATGGGTCAAGCTCCGGTGGCGTGTTTCGGTCTAGTTGCAGGTGCGCAGGGCGGGCACAGGCGTAGTCCTGGGCCTGCGCCGGTGGGGCCGGGATCGAGATTGGCAGCGTCGTTCCAACGGCGAGCGGGACGCAGAGGGTGACGAAGAGGTGTCGAGAAGCAGTGGTGCGCATGGGCTTAGAGCCCCCGGATGAGGTCGAACAGCCCGGTGAGGTGCACCGCGAGCGGGATGACTGCGATGATGGCGGCGGCTTCGGCGCGCTCGAACCACACCACCGTGGTTGGCTCGAGGTCAGGCACGCGGCGCGACCAGATGACGGCGGTAGCGCACACAATGGCGATGCAGCCTGCGGCCACGAGGAACGCTGGGTGCGGGCTTGGCTCGTATACGGTGGCGAGCACCACAGCACCGAGCGCGCCGAGGGCCAGCGCCGTCAGCGCGATGCGCGGGGTGGGGTAGTGGTGACGCACCGCGTGGATGAGTAGCGCGCCAGCCACGCAACCGGCGAGTGCGACGCGCCAGCCAAGTGCGGCGTCCATCGTGGCAATGCCGTAGAGCGCCGGTAAGCAGCAGGTGGTCACGGCACATGCAATCGCAGCGGATACGGTCAGCGCGGTGCGGCTGCGCGCATCGACATCATGCTGGTACACATCCGAGCGGTCAAATTCCTCGCCAGCGGTGGGGATGCGTGGCACCTTCAAGCCCGCGGCGGCCGTGGCGATATGGGGCGTGAGCATGACCAGCAGCAACCCGAGCAGCACGACCACCGCCGCCCCCGCGTGGTGCTGCGGCAACCACGCACCGAGCGAGGCCGCGGCAAGGAGCAGCGCGCACACCGCCGCGAAGGTCGCGACGGCCGCACCGCACAGCCTGAGCATCGCGCCGATGACCACGCAGGCCACGGCGGTGATCGCGGCAGCCAGCATCCCGATTGCCGTATCGCTCGACCCGTCCCACGTAGCCGGAGGCCCAGCCACCCAGGCGCCGACTGCGAAAGGGGCCGCGCACAGAAACGCCCCGTAAACCGCGCTGCTTCGCGCCGCGAGCGACAGCACCAGCGCCGCCGCAGCCGCCAGGCCCGCGCCGAACGCCACTCCGCCGACCGTGCCAGCCACCGCTGCAATGCACAGCAGGCCCAGCATCGTCGCGCCGATGTGCAGGCCACGCACATCGCGTGCAGAAGCCGCCGCGGCGCTGAGCGAGTGGGCCGCGTCGCGGATCACGGGCGGTGCCGCCTGCTCCTGTGGGCGCATCACCACCGTCGCTCCGTTTCGCATCTTGAGCTGGTACAACGGCACGTGTCCGTCCAGTGGGATGCCAGCTACGTTGGTGAACTCCCAAGGGCGGTGCAGCTGCGGCAGTTCCACGAAGCGCGCGATCTCGGGTATCAGCTCGTAGAGCGACGAGGACGTCGGCAAACTGAGATCGATATCGCGGTGAAGCGAAGCGACGTCGATACGAATGGTGACGTGCACGATGTGATGCGTTGCAGAAACTGCCACGATGAATCCCCCCGGAAAACAAACAAATGCGCGACTTGGCGCTTAACTTGAACAATGTAGCGCACCATCGCCTAGAATGCATGCAGACGTTGCGCGAGGGGGAATGCGCAACCGGGGAAATGCATGAGGGGGAATGCATGCTAGGTCTTGACCACGAACCAGTCGTGACACCATCGACGGCGCACACACTCGCGCCGCCACCACCACTGCCGACCGGCCAACTCCGCGCCGAAGCGGTACCGCAGGCGCACAAGGACCAGCCGATGCCGCTGCTGAAAGTGCTGCTGCCGGTGGTCATGGTGGTTGCCATTGGTGCTGTGATGGCGCTGATGGTGATGTCCGGGCGCACCGTGAGCCCAATGATGCTCATCTTCCCGGTCATGATGCTCTTCGGCATGGTCACCATGTTCTCTCCACAGGAACGCCAGGGCGACATCGACGAGACGCGCCGGGTCTACCTGCGCCACCTGGACGCCCTCGCTCACCGGGCGCGCAGCAACGCCGAGGTCCAGCGCGAGCACGCCGAATATCTCCACCCGGCACCGAACGCCCTGCTCACGGCGGTGCCTGCGGAGCGTGTCTGGGAACAGTACGCCGCCTCGCCGTACGCGCTGCAGGTGCGCATTGGTGTTGGCGCGGTGGCACTGCATACCCCAATCGAGGTCGACGACCCTGGCTCGCCCGAGGACCTCGACCCGGTGTGCGCGGTGAGCCTGCGCAGGACGGTCGCCGCGGTGAACACGATCCAAGAGATGCCGATCGTGGTGGCGCTCAATGCGTTTCCCGTGATCACGATGGTGGGGCCGCGTGCGGCGGAGGTCGCGCGCTCGATCATTGCCCAGCTGGCGTTTTTCCACGGCCCGGAGCTCGTCGGCATCGACGCCGCCCAGGCGCCGAGAGAATTTGAGTGGGTGAAGTGGCTGCCGCACTCCGCCACGCCGGAGGCGGCCGAGTTCCAAGTCATACTTCTCGACGCCACCACCCACCCCTCCGTGATCTCCTTCAGCACCAGTGCCTCCAGCAGCGAGAACGTGTGCGTGCTGGTTATCCACCCGGACCCGGACTGGTTGGTGGATGAGGAGGCGTTCCACCTTGTCTGCGACGACGAACTCCACGCGCTGACCGGGATGGGCCTAGAGTTTCTGGGCAGGCCCGACAGGATTAGTGTCGCAGAGGCGGAGCTGATCGCGCGCCAACTGGCGTTCTATCGCCGCCCCGAGCTGCTCAGCGCCGAAAGCGCCTCCCACGGAGGCAAGCTGCTCCCGATGCTCGGCATCAACGACATCGCCGAGCTCAACGAGCACACCATGTGGACCGGACGCGAAGGCACCCGACAGCGCCTCATGGTCCCGATTGGCTCGACTGCCCAGGGCCAGGCCCTCTACTTGGACCTGAAAGAGTCCGCCCAGGGCGGGATGGGCCCGCACGGGTTGTGCATCGGTGCGACGGGGTCTGGTAAATCGGAACTTCTAAAAACACTCGTTGTGGCGCTCGCCGCGACGCACTCGCCGGAGGAACTCAACCTCGTGCTCGTGGACTTCAAAGGCGGCGCAACCTTCCTCGGCTGCGAGTCCTTGCCTCACACCTCGGCGGTCATTACCAACCTGGAGGACGAATCCATCCTGGTTGAGCGCATGTACGACGCCATCTCCGGTGAGATGAACCGACGTCAGGAGCTACTGCGCAAGGCGGGGAACTACGCCAATATCACCGACTACACCGCGGCCCGGCTCGCGGGCGAGGACCTCGCGCCGCTGCCGGCGCTAGTGATCATCCTGGACGAGTTTTCTGAGTTGCTCAGCCAACACCCGCACTTCGCTGACCTGTTCGTGGCCGTCGGCCGACTTGGCCGCTCGCTGGGCGTGCACCTGCTACTTGCCTCCCAGCGCTTGGAGGAGGGCAAGCTGCGCGGGCTGGACTCGCACCTTTCTTACCGTATCGGCCTCAAGACGTTCTCCGCGGCCGAATCCCGCCAGGTGCTCGGCGTGCCGGACGCCTACGAGCTACCCAGCGAGCCCGGCGCGGGCTTCTTGTCCACGGGCTCAGGCGACTTGGAGCGTTTCCGCGCGGCGTACGTGTCGGGGCCGCTGGAGCGCGCCCGCGGCGTGACCAGGCGCGAGGCGGCCGTGGAGGTTCGCCTGTTTCACGGGTGGGAGCCTCCGCCGGTGGAGGACGCGAAGGAGAGTGTCGGTGTCGATACTGATGCGACGACGACGTTGCTGGCGGCGGTCGTCGAGAAGTCGAGGGAGGTGGCGGATGCCCTGGGCATGCGGGCGCACCAGGTGTGGCTGCCGCCGTTGCCTGCACAGATCGAGCTTTCGCAGGTCTACGGTGGCAGTGAGTCGATGCCGAAGCTGCGGGCGATTATCGGGGTGATTGACGAGCCGATCAAGCAGCGCCAGGTGCCGCTCGTGCTGGACCTGTCGGTGGCGGGTGGCCACGTGGCGCTCGCGGGTGGACCGCAGACGGGCAAGTCGATGGCGGTGCGCACGATGGTGGCGTCGCTCGCGCTGCGCCACTCCACTGACGAGCTGTGCTTCTACATTATCGACGCCGGCTCCGGCGACTTCAGCGACGTCGCCGAACTGCCGCATGTGGCCGGTGTTGCGCAGCGCACGGACGAGGAGCGCGTGCGCCGCGTCGTCGACGAGCTGGTCGAGATGCTCGACGACCCGCAGCGGCGCACGAAGCGCCACACCGTGTTGATTGTGGACGGCTGGCACACGTTGCTCGCACCGGATGCGAAGACGGAAGACTTGCGTGAACCGCTGACTCGTCTTGCTGCGGAAGGCCCGGCTGTGGGCATTCACCTGGTTGCGACTACGCAGCGTTGGAACGCGATCCGCGCGAACGTCCGCGACGTGATTGGCACGAGGATTGAGCTGCATCTTACCGAACCGATGGACTCGGTGATTGATAGGAAGGTGCAGGCGAAACTTCCCGCGCTGCCGGGCCGCGGCATTACCGAAGAAGGGGCGTTCATGCTGGTCGCGCACACCTCCGCGCAGGACGTGGCACACGTCTGTGCAGCGACGCAGGGTCAGCCTCCGGTGCCACGCCTGCGAGTGCTGCCGAGTCACGTGGAGGTTGCGGACCTGCTCACCTCGGGAGGCCAACGTCTGCCACTCGGCGTCGGTGGACCCCGACTTGCACCGCTGTGGAGCGAGTCTGGTCACCTGCTGGTCATCGGTGCGAGCGGTGCTGGCAAGTCCACAGCGATTGCCTCGGCCATCACCGCGATTGAGGCGATGGGCCGTGAGCAGGCCCGCATGGTGATTCTGGACGTGCGCCGCGCGCACCTCGGGCGGGCGAACCCGGACATGGTGGCGGCCTACGCAGCCTCTACCAGCGCCGTCGACGAGGCGGTCAGTGCGCTGATCACCACGCTGCGCGGCAGGCTACCCGGGTCGGATGTGACCCCGCAGCAGCTCGCGCAGCGTTCCTGGTGGGAAGGCCCGGAGCTCTATCTCGTCATCGACGACCTCGAGCTCGTCCCGGAGGACACCCTGCGCGAGCTGGCCACGCTGTTCCCGCACGCCCGCGACATTGGCCTGCACGTGGTGGCCGCCCGCAAGTTCGGCGGAGTATCGCGCGCCATGTTCGGCAGCTTCCTGTCCTCGCTGAAGGACCTGTTGCCCGACGTCGTCATCCTCGACGGAACCAGGGACGAAGGCGCGCTCTTCGGAGTGCGCCCAGCCCCGCAGCCGCCCGGCCGAGGCCTGCTCGTCCAATCCGGCGAGGCCCGAGGCCTGGTCCAAGTCGCTGCACCCTACTCCGAAGGAGCCACCCTATGAAACCCGATCTCCGCATCACCATGCCGCCCACGAACACCGTGTTCACCGGCGCCGCCAACGTCCACCGTTTTGACGGCCCCGGCCCGCGGGAAGTCGCGCAGTACGTGCGTGGCCTGTTCGGGCCAGATCCGGGCGGCGCCGTGATTCAGATCGCCGCGAGCCCCGAGGACCTCGATCAGTTTGAGCAGGCCATGAGTGGCTACGACGTCACTATTACCGCCGAGCGCCTAGAGGTAGAGGCTGACCCTCCGACCGAAGAGCAACCCGCGATTACGGCCGCAGACCTTGCACCACGTCGCGCGTGGTGGCCGTTCGTCGCCCTCGGCGCCGCAGTGGTTGTGGTCGCAGCAATCTGCGGGTTCGTGCTCTTTCGTTTCTTATCGACGCCCTCTTCGCCCACGTCTGCCCAGGCTTCAGAAGGGGCGACATCGACCACTGTGCTGCACAGTCAACCGACGGCCTCGCGGGCGTCAACAAGCCCCTCTCCTTCTATTGCGAGCGAGCCTACCGCCGTGCGAATCGCGCAGGACGGACTTGCGATTGAGCTGCCTCCCGGGTTCCAACTCGCGCAGCACGAGCAGGGCTGGATGGCAACAGGCGCCGACCCCGACATGCGCGTACTGATCTCCGCAGAGAACCGCTACACGCTGCCGCCCGAGCAGTTCGTAGCGCAGCTGCTCGGGGGTATCGAGCGCGACCCCGAGCTCACGCTCGTGGATCACAACCTCCACGCCGTGACGTACCGCGAGACCGCCCCCGGAGGCGCCGAAACGCTGTGGCGAACTTGGGCGCAGGATTCTTACCAGCTTTTCGTGGCGTGCCAGACGCGGCAGGCGCCCAGCAGGGTGCAGCAGGCGACGTGTCAGATGGCCTTCGACACCGCCGAATTCACGCCACCGACAGGAGAGGGGTGAGGCAAACTCGCAGCATAAACGTGGTGGGAGGGTGGGGAGAAAAGTTTCTTCAACATTGAGGGAACCGGAGCACCAAAACGTGCGTCCAACTATATGAACAGCTTGGAAGGCTGTCGTTACAACCAAGACACAGTACCTAGTAGGGGGATTGAACATGGAACAGTTCAGAACAGAAGCCGACGTCATGCGCGCAACTGCCGACCGGGCAGATGACACCAACGCAAACGTCAACCGAGAAATCGACCGCGTGCAGCAGGTCGCGGAGTCCACGCGCAGCTACTGGGTGGGCAATGCGCAGCGCAGCTTCGATGACCTGATGGTCCGCTACGACGACGCGCAGCGACGCCTCTCCGAAGCGCTGCGTGACATCGCGAACAACATCCGCGACAACGCCAAGAACTACGAGAGCACCGACGCTACGAACACCGACAACTTCCGTTCGCTGTCCGGTTCCGCGGGCTTGGCTCTCTAAAACGCTCCCAGCGGTTCTCAGCAGACACAACGACCATCTTCCGAATGTAAAGGGACATACTCATCATGCAAATCAAGTACGACTTCGCTCAGATCGCCAACGCAGCTGAAGACATGCGCTCGTCGGCGACCCGCATCACCAGCCAGCTCAACGAGCTGAAGCAGATCATCCAGCCGATGGCGCAGACCTGGGAGGGCACCGCAGCGTCCGCGTACCAGGCACACCAGGCGAAGTGGGACCAGGCCGCAGAGGATCTGAACACCATTTTGAACCAGATCGCCAGCACCGTTGAAGACGGCAACTCCACCATGCTCGCGGTAAACAATGCCGCGGCAAACAGCTGGGGATAACTACACAGAAGCTTGCTGAACAGCAAGGCGCCAGGGGGAGCGTCTTGCTGTTCAGTGCTTTGTGCTGTAAAGTTTGCAGCTTGTGTGCCGTGCTGCTTGTCGGGTCTCCACCGGCCGCCGTCTGAGCGGGATACAGCGCACAGTTTTATACGTTATGGCCGGCAGCCAACTAGACAGACTTGAAGGAGTCATGCATGTCTACTTACCACCCAAAGAGCGGTGACATTACCCGTAAGTGGTACGTCATCGACGCCACGGACGTGGTCTTGGGCAAGCTTGCGTCGACTGCAGCGGATATCCTGCGCGGCAAGCATAAGCCACAGTTCGCACCGAACGTTGACACCGGCGATCACATTATCGTGATCAACGCCGAGAAGGTCCACATCTCCTCGAACAAGCGCGATCGCGAGATGCGCTACCGCCACTCCGGCTACCCGGGTGGTCTGACTGCTATGACGCTTGGTCGTGCGCTCGATGAGCGTCCGGACCGCGTTATCGAGGAAGCTGTCAAGGGCATGATGCCGCACAACAAGCTTTCCCGCGAGTCCATCAAGAAGCTTCACGTCTTCGTCGGCTCCGAGCACCCATACGAGGCTCAGAAGCCGGAAACCTACGAGTTTAAGCAGGTGGCACAGTAATGGCTGATCAGAACAACATTGCAGCTGAGACCGACATCGACGCGGCAACCGCGGCGACGGAAGAGTTCAACTACACCATCGGTGACGCTATTGCTCCAGAGGTCGAGGAGACCCAGGACACCGTTGAGGTTGCACCGCTGCACGAGGGCCCAATCCAGACCGTTGGTCGTCGTAAGCGCGCAATCGCTCGCGTGACCGTCGTTGAGGGCGAAGGCAAGATCACGGTCAACGGCCGTGAGTTCGAGGACTACTTCCCGAACAAGCTGCACCAGCAGGACATCCTGCTGCCGCTGACCCTGCTCGAGCGCGAGGGCCAGTTCGACATCAAGGCAAACATCAAGGGCGGCGGCCCAACCGGTCAGTCCGGTGCGCTGCGTCTGGCGATTGCCCGTGCGCTGAACATCTACAACCCGGCTGAGCGCCCAACCCTGAAGAAGGCTGGTCTGCTTACCCGTGACGCTCGTGCGGTCGAGCGTAAGAAGGCTGGTCTGCACAAGGCCCGTCGTGCACCGCAGTACTCCAAGCGTTAATCACTACGCTGGTTGTATCATCAACCGCCCCCTGGCACTGGCCGGGTGGGCGGTTGTTGTTTTTGTATAGCTGTCGGTAGTGCATAATAAACAGCATGACTCGATTGTTTGGAACTGATGGTGTCCGAGGTCTCGCCAATGAGCGACTGACGGCGTCGTTGGCACTGAAGCTCGGTGCCGCCGCCGCGACCGTACTAACGAAGGACCGTGAGTCCTCGAAGCGCCGCCCGACGGCGCTGATTGGCCGCGACCCACGCGTGTCCGGCGAAATGCTTGCGGCAGCGATGGCTGCGGGCATGGCGTCGAAAGGTGTGGATGTCCTGCGTGTCGGCGTGATTCCTACTCCCGGCTTGGCGTACCTCACTGATGACTACGGTGCGGACATCGGTGTGATGATCTCCGCGTCCCACAACCCCATGCCGGATAACGGCATCAAGTTCTTCTCCGCGGGTGGCCACAAACTGCCTGATGAGGTCGAGGACGAAATTGAGAGGGCTCTCGACACGCTTGAAGAAGGTGGGCCAACCGGCACCCGTATCGGCCGCGTGATCGAGGAGGCGCCGGACGCGCAGGATCGTTACCTGGCGCACCTCAAAGAGGCGATGAGCACCAGCCTGAAGGGCATCAAGGTCGTTGTGGACTGTGCGAACGGTGCGGCGTCCGAGGTCGCCCCGAAGGCGTACGAGGCCGCCGGTGCCGAGGTTGTGGCGATCTACAACGAGCCGAACGCTTTCAACATTAACGATGGCTCCGGTTCCACTCATATGGACAAGATCCAGGCGGCCGTCGTCGAATACGGTGCTGATCTTGGCGTGGCACACGACGGTGATGCGGACCGCTGCCTCGCCGTCGACGCTGAAGGCAACATCATCGACGGTGACCAGATTATGGCGATCTTGGCCTGCGGCATGAAGGCCGAGAACAACCTGCGCGACAACACGCTCGTAGCCACGGTCATGAGCAATCTGGGACTTACCCTCGCCATGGAGCGCGAAGGCATTGCACTGAAGCAGACCGCGGTGGGCGACCGTTACGTTCTCGAGGAGCTCAACCGTGGGGACTTCTCGCTTGGTGGCGAGCAGTCCGGCCACATCGTTGTCCCGGAGCACGCCACGACTGGCGACGGCACGCTGTCCGCGCTGCTGCTGATGGAACAGATGGCGGAAACCGGCAAGAGCCTCAAGGAACTCGCACAGGTGATGCAGGTGCTGCCACAGGTACTCATCAACGTGCCGGTGTCGGAGAAGTCCAAGATTATGAGCTCGCAGGAGGTGCTGGCTGCGATCGATGAGGCCGAGGAAGAGCTCGGGCACTCGGGTCGCGTGCTGCTTCGTCCTTCCGGTACTGAGGAGCTGTTCCGCGTCATGGTGGAGGCCGCCGAGGAAGAACAAGCCCGAAAGGTGGCGGGTCGCCTCGCAGCAGTCGTTGCGGCAGTGTAGAGTCCGTTGGTAAGAAATTTGGCCTCGCGGGGAACCGCGGGGCCGTTGGGGGAGTCTAACTAAGAGAAGTAGTTAGAACTGTCGGTGGTGAGCCGACGTGGATTTTGGGGGAAATTTTGAACATGGTGAACACGGTAAACACTGTGCACAACAAGGGCGTCAGCCTCAACGTTGACGCGGTGCGGTCATATTTTGCCGACGCCATCTCCGCCTACGAAGACACCGCCACGGACTTTGCCCGCCAGCAACCAGACCTGGGTGCGGACGACTTCGGTGCCGGTTTTGCCTTGCAGGGCCAGCGCATCACGGCGGCGATGCAAGCGGTCTATGCGGACTCGCTCCGGTTGTTGCAGGAGCGAACGCAGCAGTGGGAGGGGATTCGCAGCCTTGCACAGGAGGTCCGCGACGCTGACGAGGACGCCACCGATGGCATTTCGGGGGTGGGTTCCGCATGGTAACCAGCGACGTTGTCGAACAAGGGGTGCAGCGCTTCTCTCAGTCAGTTGCGACGGCCCCAGCCCTGGAGGGGCCTGAGCGCGACCAATTGCAGGCACTAGCGAAGGAAGTCATTCGGGAGCTGCAGGCCACCCGCTGCCAGGACCTACGCGGCTTCCACCAGGTCGGTGTCTCGCTGTCACAGTTCAATTGTGACGCCGTGGGCTACAGGTTTTCGTTGAAGGCGCCTTGCCAGGATACGCCGGGCAGTAAAGAGTGGTTTGAGCAGATCGGCGTGGGGTCGCGGGAGCGATGCTCGGCAGATTCGGAGACGCAGCACTTTACACGCCTAAATGAGCTGGGAAGCTCGATTACCTCGTGCTGCAGCGCTATAGATGATGTCAAGAAGACGTCCAACCTGGCGGTGGAACAGTTCGTGGTCCTTGCGCACTCGCACCTTGAGATACTTGCGAAGCTTGGAATCGCCACTCTGATTCGCCCATTGGTGCAGGTCGTAATTGATGCGATGCGGCAGGCGAGCCAGACAGCGAAAGAATGCAACGTGGCTGTCGCTGAGTGCCTCGATGCGATCGCGGTGTGCGTGGAGGAAGCACAACAGCCTTGCAGTCAGGCGCCCGGCGGAAAGCCAGTTGGAAGTGCGCCTGCTGCGGCGCCAGCGACGGCTGCGCACGCAGCCGGAAGCAGCTCGACCGCCAGTGCGAGTGTTGCCGCGCCGCCTGCTGCACCAGCGCCAGCACCAGTGCCTGCCCCTGCCCCTGCTCCTGTGCCGCCGACACCGCCGCAGCCGTGCGAGCGCCTTGTTTCTCTGGAGAGCGTCGGCACGCAGTCCGCGTCAGCGGCGCTGGCAGGTGCGGCAGGGATCAACGTGGCCTTTAACTTCGACGTCGATGTGCATGTTAACGCGCCCATCGAGGCCGTGACACGCGACGCAGCGGCGTTGTTCGCACCGGTACAGGAGCAGTGCGACGCTGCGCAGGCGTTCACGGGCGCGTTTGCACAAACGGGCGCGGCCGTCGTCATTGAAAGCATCAACGTCTTTGCAGCAAATATCGACGCGGCCTGGCAGTGCGCGACGGAGGCTGTGGAGGTGCCGTGTGACGTCGCGGAACCAACACCACCGGCACCGCCGGCACCCGAGCCCGCTCCTGCGCCGGAGCCTGCACCGGCAGTCGACGAAAACGGTGTGTTCGTGCCACCTGAGCAACTCGGCGAGGTGGAGCAGCCACCAGTGCCGGCAGAAAAACAAGCGATGACGGCACCGGCGGCAGCAGAGACGTCATCAGAACAACACGCTGAGCAGCAGCCAGCAGATACAGACCCGGCTGATGCTTGGGGCGTCAAGAAATTGGGGGAATGGTAAATGGATTTTTCAAGGTTTGCAGCAGAGTACCGTCAGCGCACGGCGATGCGGATGGAGAACTTTGAAAAGATGATCGCTGAGCACCATCGCCAAATGGAGATGATGCTTACCGAGCAGCGAAGGGCCGCCGCGCTTGGCTACAAACGCCAACCTGTTGTCATTCCACAGGGTGGCGAGCGGTTGTTCCCGTTTCGCCGCCCGCCGCAGGGCGGAATCGCGTCGATCCGTACCGAGGCACGCCCCAACGCCCCGGAAGCACCGGGGGAGATGAAGCGTGCTGGTCAGCCCGGCACGTTAGAAGAATGAGAAGAGGCTGTCGTCCTTGGTGAGGCCCGCCAGCTCAGCGAGGTCCTCACCGGTATAGGACGTGACGTTCTTTCCTTCGGCGTCCGGCTCGGAGTAGGAGGAGTACTTCTTCTCCCCGGCTAGCTGGTGCAGGAGGAACCCGGTGAGCAGGCCGCGCACTGTGGTCTGCAGGGAGGCGCTCGACTTGCCCAGGCCGAGCAGGCGCTTGGTCAGTGAGTCCTCCGAGAAGCTCTGCTGCTCGCCTTTCTTGACGCTGCGGTAGGCCACCTCGCCTGCCCAGTTGTATGCGAGCTTGGCGGGGTTGCCTGGATCGAAGAGCGAGTCACCGTCCTCGCCGGGGCCGATGATGAGCCCTGGGCGAAGTGCGCGCCGGGCCGCCTCTACTGCGGAGGGCGCCACGTTCGCCGGATAAATTGCGGCGACTGCCTGCACCTTCGGGTTTTCTACCGCGGTGAGTACGGCAGCGCCGCCGCCCATGCCGTGGCCAACGACGCCGAGGCGCTGTGGGTGGATGCTAATCTTGCCGTTCCCGAGGCGCACCCCAGTCAGGATTTGCAGGGCGGTTTCTAAATCGGCGGCGAAGCCAGCGTGGTCGGGGCGCCACCCCTTTTCAGTATCTGGCGCGGCGACCGCAATGCCCCAACTGGCCAGGTGGCGAAGTGTGCCGTGGTAGTCGTCGACACTCTGGCGCCAGTCGTGGCCGAAGGCGACGGCTGGCAGGTTCTTACCTTCCGCAGGCGTGTAGACCTTGCCTGGCAAACCGGTGTAACCGAGGTCGCCTTCCAGCACCTTGTGGGGGCCTCGCTTGGACAGTTCAGCTAACTTCTTCAATTTCGCAGACACGCAACCCACCCTACTTGAATTCTGCAGTACTGAAATAGCGCTTCAGCGTTTTTGTGGTTTAGGGTTAGGGGCCAGATCGAGAGACGGCCGAGATTCCGCCTGATGGAGCCACGCGAAAGGAGCGAGACATGCTTGGAGCGTTATCCTTTGCGTTTATTGATTCCATCAACGTGCTGTTGATCGGGGTTATCGTGGCAGTCGGGGTGGTTGCCTCCCAAGCGAAACGGCAGTATGCGAAGATCACGGCGCTGCTCATTGCTGGCGACTGGCTTGGGGTGGCGAGTCTCGCGGCGGTGATGCTGTTTGTGTTCGATGGCCTCGGTCCGGTTGTGCAAACGTTTGTCGAGGGTCCCATTTTCGGGTGGCTCCTCATCGCTACTGGTCTCCTGACCGCGGTGCTGGCGCTGCGTGGGGGAGATAACCACGCGTTGATTGAACGGGTGATGCGCCCGCTGCGAGCACCCAACGCGCTGACGGTGCTGACGGGGTTTGTGCTGGGGATCGTCCAATCGGCGACGTCGATGCCGTTCTTCGGCGGGCTTGCGGTGCTGTCTGCGACGGGTCTTGATACCGCGACGAAGTACAGCTTCCTGGTGCTCTACGCGACGGTCGCGCTGTCCCTACCCACGCTGTGCGCCCTGCTGGTCGGTTGGGTGCGGGCGAAGCCGGACTCGGTTGCTGGACGAGGTTTCGCGTGGGCGCGCTCACACCCGGATACGGTTGGTTTGACCGCGACGTGGGTGGTATCGCTGCTGCTAGGTGTAGTCGGCGTGGCGCATTTGCTGTGATCGTTGTTCAATAGATGCCCATGAACGCTTTAAAACTTCGCATTGACCTGGCGGCGATTGCCCACAACACGAGGCAGATGCGCCGTCAGGCTGGTGGCGCGCGCTTGATGTGCGTGGTGAAGGCGGATGCCTATAACCACGGCGCGGCGAAGTGCGTCCCCATCATGGAGGCGAACGGTGCGGATGCGTTCGGCTGCGCGACGATCGCGGAGGCGGCTAGTGTGGCGAAGCTGACGTCGAAACCCGTGATGGCGTGGCTGTGGGCTCCGGGGGAGGAGCTGGTGGAGGGCATTGAGATGGGTGTGCCGAGTCTTGCGCACCTGCGCGCGCTTATTGACGCCCCCTTCGTCCCCACCGTGCATCTGATGATCGACACGGGGATGAACCGCTCGGGCGTAGATGAGGAACAGTGGCCGGAGCTGTTCGCGATGGCCGCCGAGGCGCAACAGGCCGGTCAGATCCGTGTGGCCGGGCTGATGAGCCATTTTGCGTGCGCGGATAACCCAGCGGACCCGTACACGGACCGGCAGCTGGCGACGTTCCGTGAAGCGCTCAACCAGGCGCACGAGGCGGGGCTAGAGGACCTGGTGAACCACGTGGCGAACTCGCCGGCGACGTGGACGAGGGACGACGCCCGCTTTGAACAGATCCGTCCCGGGATTGGCCTGTACGGGTTGGAAGCAATCGACGGCACCGACAACGGGCTGCGGCCCGCGATGAGCTGGGTCGCAACAGTGACCGCGGTCAAACCGATCCGCGCGGGGGATCCGGTGAGCTACTCAGGGACATGGACTGCGCCCGAGGACGGGTTTACCGCCGTGGTGCCCGCCGGCTACGCGGACGGCGTGATGCGCATCTGGCAGGACCGGATGGACGTTACCATTGACGGAGCCCGCTACCCCCAGGTGGGTCGGGTGTGCATGGATCAGATTGTGGTGTGGCTGGGCGCAAACGAAGCCGGTGTCGCGCCGGGCGATGAAGCGGTACTTTTTGGCGCCGGCGGCGTGAGTGCGGACGAGTTCGCGCTGCGGGCGAACACCATTCACTACGAGGTGCTGTGTGCACCGAAAGGACGGACAGTGCGGGAGTACGGCGGCAGGCGCGTATGCGAGACGCGCGAGGAAACGCAAGCGTTGGGGCGTGAGCTGGGGGAGACCTTGCGCGCCGGGGACGTGGTGATTCTCGACGGCCCGCTCGGCGCCGGGAAAACCACGCTGACGCAGGGCATTGCCGAAGGGATGCAGGTCAAGGGGCGTGTGACGAGCCCAACCTTCACCATCGCCAGGGAACACCGCGCGAAGGAGGCGGAGGGGGCGTCGTTAATTCATGTCGATGCCTACCGCCTGTTGGGGGAGGGCAGCTCTGGCGACCCGCTGGGTGAGCTCGATGCTCTCGACCTTGAGTCGGAGCTCGACCGCAGCGTCGTGGTGGCCGAGTGGGGTGGTGATCTCGCAGCTCACATCGCCAGTGAATACCTTTTGGTCACCATTGACCGCACCACGCTCGTGGAGCAAGACGAAGACAGTGAGGGCCGCATCATCACATGGCGGTGGGTGCACACAGAATAGGAAGATGTAGGCTGTAGGCCATGCTGAAGCTGAACAATACTAGCCGTGGTTGGGTCGCTATTGCGTGTGCACTGTGGGTGATTGTGCTCGTTGCTCTCATTTTCATCCCACTGACCAAGCCGTCCCCAATGGCGGCTGCGACGCCAACGAATTCTCTTTCCCGCTCCCTTGAAGAGGTCAAGCCTGGTGGCGAAGCCGTTGCGGGCCAGCTCATCGACCTGACTCGCGTCTACGACAAGGACTACATCGGGTTCACCACGCTGTGCCCGAACGAGCCGGACCAGCTGCTGCTGAGCAAGCTGCAGGCGCTGAACCTTGACCAGGACCGCTTCGATTTCTCCGGCGACTGGGGTTACATGCTGCTGTTCGACGAGGACCAGAACGCGGAGATCGACCTGGACAAGGTGGAGCTTTCCAAGGTGAACATCTGCTCCATCCCGCAGTCGGAGATGTTCCCGATGAACACGCCGCTGCCGTTCCACAAGGACGGTAACGGCTGGGTCATGGGAGTAGCGGCGTAATGCTGACGCTGGCGCTCGATACCGCCACGCACGACCTCGTTGTCGGCGTGGGCGATCAACAGTCGCGCCGCGTGGATGCACAGCGGGTAATCAGAACCCGCTCGCATAACGAACTTTTGGTCCCCACTGTCAACGAACTACTGGCGGAAGCGGGCTGCACCTACGGTGCGCTCGAAGCCGTCGTCGTTGGCGTGGGGCCTGGCCCGTTTACGGGGCTTCGCGTAGGCATGGCCACCGCGTCCGCCTTCGGGCAGGCGCTGGGGGTGCCGGTGTACGGGGTCTGCACCCACGACGCCATCGCCGCGGAAGCCGGGGACACCACCGGGAAAAGCGTGCTAGTGGTCACTGATGCGCGCCGCCGCGAGGTGTACTGGAGCCTCTACCGTGACGGACAGCGCGTCGACGGCCCACACGTCAGCGCAGCCAGCGCGATCGACGTTGAGGGTGACGCCGTTGACATGCTCGTCGTCCCGGACGCGCTGCGTGAGACTGTGACTGTCGCGGCTGGTGAGGTACGCGATCTCGTGCCGGGGGTGCGCGGTCTGCTGGCTGCGTGCGATCCATCGGATACGCCGGAGCCACTCACACCGCTGTACTTGCGCCGCCCGGACGCAGTCCCGCCGAAGCCGCGCCCGCGCTCTGCTGCGCTGCCGGACATCAAACTGTGAATATCCGGGAGCTCACGCCCAGCGACGCGGACGCAGTCGCGGCGCTGGAAGCGGTGCTGTTCGCTGGCGAGACCCCGTGGTCGCGGGAGGTGCTGCTGACGCAGTTCGCGCAGCCGTACACGTTTTACATCGGTGCTTTCGACGACAAGGGCGCACTTCTGGGGTATGCGGGCCTTGCGATGCTGGGCCCGCGCAACGACCCGGAGTTCGAAATTCACACCATCGGCGTCGCGCCCGAGGTGCAGCGCCGCGGGGTGGGCAGGGAGCTGATGGACCAGCTCGTCCACACCGCCGACCTTCTCGACGGCCCGATGTTCCTCGAGGTGCGCACCGACAACTCCGCGGCGCTTGGCATGTACGAGCGCTACGGCTTTTCCGTGGTTGGCACCCGAAAGAATTACTATCAACCTTCTGGCGCGGACGCGTTTTCCATGATGCGTCCGCGGAAGATCGAAAGGGAGCAGGCATGATTGTTGCCGGGATTGAGTCCTCATGCGACGAGACGGCCGTTGGCATTGTCGACGTCCACTCCGACGGCACCATGGAGATCCTTGCGAACCAGGTGGCGTCTTCGATGGAGCAGCACGCACGCTTTGGTGGCGTGGTGCCCGAGATCGCGTCGCGTGCCCACCTTGAGGCGATGCCGCAAGTGATGGCCGCGGCACTGGAAGAGGCCGGTATCGATGCCCCGGACGTGGTTGCGGCGACGATCGGGCCTGGTCTTGCCGGTGCGCTGCTGGTCGGCGCGTCCGCTGCGAAGGCCTACGCGGCGGCGTGGGGTGTGCCGTTTTACGCCGTGAACCACTTGGGTGGGCACGTGGCGGTGGCGAACCTGGAGGGCCAGGAGCGGCTCCCGCACTCGGTGGCACTGCTGGTCTCTGGTGGGCATACGCAGTTGTTGGAGGTTGAGGCCGTCGGCAAGCCGATGCGTGAGCTGGGCTCTACCCTTGACGACGCCGCCGGCGAGGCCTACGACAAGGTCTCGCGCCTGCTTGGGCTTGGCTACCCGGGCGGCCCGGTCATCGACCGTTTGGCGGCGAAGGGTAACCCGGATGCGATTCCGTTCCCGCGCGCGCTCAGTAAGGCCGACGATCTGCGGGGCGAGCACCGCTTCGACTTCTCGTTCTCCGGCTTGAAGACTGCCGTGGCGCGCTACGTGGAAAAGGCGGAGCGCGAAGGCTGGGTGGTCAACGTGGAGGACGTGTGCGCGTCGTTCCAGGAGGCGGTGTGTGACGTGCTCGTGCGCAAGGCGCTGCTGGCACTGGAGGCGACCGGTGCGAAGACGCTGTTGCTCGGCGGCGGAGTGGCGGCGAACAGTCGCCTGCGCGCACTTGCCCAGGAACGTTGCGAGAAGGCTGGCGTGGAGCTGCGTGTACCGCGCTTCGGGCTGTGCACCGATAACGGCGTGATGATCGCGGCGTTGGCGGGCCAGCTCATCCATGAGGGGGCCAAGCCTTCGGAGCTGTCCGTGGCGACGGATACGTCGTTGGAAGTGGAGATTCCGCTCGTTCACCAGTAAAGATTGGTGAGTGTCGTCACAATGTTGAGTGTTAGCACTCGCAGGGGTAGAGTGCTAACAAGGTTGTGGAGAGCGCAGTTGTACACCCGCGACGACGGCTGGGCCTTCGAATAACCTCAAACTACTGAACTGATAGATACAACATTGAAGGAAGGCGTTCAGATCATGGCAAACGTCAACATCAAGCCACTGGAAGACAAGGTTCTGGTACAGATCGCTGAGGCGGAGACCACGACGGCATCCGGCCTGGTTATCCCTGATTCCGCTGCTGAGAAGCCACAGGAGGCAGTTGTTATCGCTGTCGGCCCTGGCCGCTTGGATGAGCAGGGCAAGCGCATTGCTGTCGACGTCAACGAGGGCGACACCGTGATATTCTCCAAGTACGGCGGCACCGAGCTGAAGTACAACGGTGAAGAGTACTTGCTGCTTTCCGCTCGCGACCTGCTGGCCGTCGTCGAAAAGTAATTGAAGGGGGCGTAGCCACCAATGGCAAAACTTATTGCATTTCATCAGGAGGCCCGCGAAGGCATCAAGAAGGGCGTTGACACTTTGGCGGATACCGTCAAGGTCACCCTTGGCCCGCGTGGCCGAAACGTTGTGCTTTCGAAGTCGTGGGGTGGCCCGACCGTTACCAACGACGGTGTGACGATCGCCCGCGACATCGACCTTGAGGAGCCGTTTGAGAACCTCGGTGCGCAGCTGGTGAAATCCGTCGCAGTGAAGACGAACGACATCGCCGGTGACGGCACCACGACCGCGACGCTGCTCGCGCAGGCGCTGGTCACCGAGGGGCTGCGCAACGTCGCCGCTGGTGCGAACCCGATCCAGCTGAACAAGGGCATCCAGGCTGCGGCCGAGAAGGTCATCGAGGAGCTGAAGTCGCGTGCGACGGAGGTTTCTTCGTCCGCCGAGATCGCCAACGTTGCCACCGTTTCCTCCCGCGACCCTGAGGTCGGCGAGATGGTTGCCGGTGCGATGGACAAGGTCGGCAAGGACGGCGTCGTCACCGTCGAGGAGTCCCAGACGATCGACTCCTTTGTCGACGTCACCGAGGGTGTCTCCTTCGACAAGGGCTTCCTGTCGCCGTACTTTATGACGGACCCCGACGCCGGCCAGGCGGTGCTGGAAAACGCCCGCGTGCTGCTGGTCCGTAACAAGATTTCCTCGCTGCCGGACTTCCTTCCGCTGCTGGAAAAGGTTGCGGAGGCATCCGTCCCGCTGCTGATCATCGCCGAGGACGTCGACGGTGAGCCGCTGCAGACGCTCGTGGTGAACACGCTGCGCAAGTCCCTGAAGGTTGTCGCCGTGAAGTCGCCGTACTTCGGCGAGCGCCGCAAGGCCTTTATGGATGACTTGGCTGTAGTGACCAATGCGACGGTCATCGACCCTGAGGTTGGCATGGCGCTCAAGGACGCCACGCTGGATGACCTTGGCTCGGTGCGCCGCGTCACCGTGACCAAGGACGACACCGTGCTTGTCGACGGCGCCGGTTCCGCTGAGGACGTCGAGGAGCGTCGCAACCAGATCCGCCGCGACATCGAGGCGACGGACTCCACCTGGGACAAGGAGAAGATGGAGGAGCGCCTGGCGAAGCTGTCGGGTGGCGTCGCCGTCATCCGCGTCGGTGCCGCGACTGAGACCGAGGTCAACGAGCGCAAGCTGCGCGTCGAGGACGCCATCAACGCTGCCCGCGCGGCAGTCGAAGAGGGCATTATCGCCGGTGGCGGTTCCGCACTGGTCCAGATCGCACGCGACCTGGAGGAGTACGCGGAGTCCTTCGAGGGCGAGCAGAAGACTGGCGTGTTGGCGGTTGCCCGCGCGCTGGTGAAGCCGGCGTTCTGGATTGCGGACAACGCTGGGCTGGACGGCTCAGTTGTTGTGTCGAAGATCGCAGACATGGCGAACGACGAAGGCTTCAACGCCGCAACGATGGAGTACGGCAACCTGGTTGAGCAGGGCATCATTGACCCTGTGAAGGTGACACACTCCGCTGTTGTCAACGCTTGCTCGGTAGCCCGCATGGTGCTGACCACGGAGGTTTCTGTGGTGAACAAGCCGGAAGAAGTTGAGGAACACGCACACGGTCACGCGCACTAATTAGTGTTTGTGACGAGGGGAGCCCGGACGGATACATGCCGTTCGGGCTTTTGCGTGCCTGATGGGTCAGGCTTTGGGAATGGCATGCTCGGCGCTGTACCCTTAGGCGATACTGGAAAGGAGTCGGGCGTCGCGTATGAGCGGTATAGATACTGATGACGTGAATGCGCAGCTTGCGCAACTGCTGCCTGCTGCACAGTCCGGTGATGATCGGGCGACGCAGCGCGTCGTGGCGCTCATTTATCCATTTGTGCTGCGCTACGCCCGCGCCCGCATTGGCGGTGGGCGCACCCCGACCCCGGAAGACGTCACTCAGGACGTGTGCTTTGCAGTAGTCAAGGCGCTCAGTACCTATAAGGACCAGGGCAAGCCGTTCATGGCATTCGTGTACGGGATTGCATTTAATAAGGTGACGGATGCGCACCGCAGCTATGCGCGAGACCGAATGCTGCCCACCGAAGATATCCCCGATGGGGTATCACAAGAGGCGGATCCAGAGGGATATGCGCTGGATGTCGACGCGAGTAACAAAATGCGCGAGCTGCTCGATGTACTCAATGAGAAAGCGCGAAACATCATTATTCTTCGCGTATTTGTTGGCCTTTCGGCGGAAGAAACAGCAGAGATTGTTGGCGGGACAGCTGGGTCGGTTCGTGTCGCACAGCACCGTGCCCTGGCTCGCCTGCGTGAGGCCCTTGAAGAAGAGGAGTCTGCGAAATGACACGTGATGCTCACCGTATCCCGCAGTTTGATGAGCTGTTGGCGGATGACGCCCTGTTGACCAAAGCGTCACGTGGAGAGGACCCTAGCGACGGCACCGATCCGCTTTTGGGCCTGATGGGTGCGCTGCGCGAGGACGTCGAGCGTCCGATGCCGGAGCCACCATACATAGCGCCCGTGGCGGCGCCTGCGCGCAAACAGATGAACCCGTGGCTCAGTGGGTTTGTGGGCGCGGCAGCAGCCACCGCAATCGTTGCTGGAAGCGGGGCAGTGTTGTACAACGCGACTCCTGATTCCCCTCTGTGGCCAGTAGCCTCAACCGTGTTTGGGGAGCGGGCGTCGGTCATGGAGCTTGCGAGCACGCTCGACGAGATGGAAGTAGCCAGCGATGAGGGTAACGGCGACGCTGTGCGTGCCCTGGTGTTACAGGCCAAGGCGTTGCTTGACTCCATGGATGTGAAGAAGACGCAAGGGTCTGAGCCCACGGTGGCGTCGACAATCCCCGAGGTGACGGTGACGCGCACCGTGACTGTGACGGTGACACCTGAGCCGCGCGAACCGGTGACGGTGACGCAGGTGGTCACGGAGCAGCCTGCCGTCGAGCAGCATTCCTCCGCGCAGCCGACAGTGAGTGCGGAACCGAGCGGTGCGCACGTGCCGGCTACTACAGGCAAGGACGCCGCGCCGGAATCGCCAGTGGCGACGACCTCCCCCAAGCCGGTTGAGCCCCCGGCGTCAGCCTCGCCGCAGCACTAGCGCCCGGCGGACTCGATGCCGTCCATGTACCCCAGCGCGTAATCCCACGTGACATAGGCGTTGACGTCCGGGTTAGCGCTTGGTTCGTGGACGGGCGGCAGCGCGTTGTTGAGCGTGGAGATCATGTTTTGCTCCATGATGTCCCAGTCGTAGTAGTGCGTCTGCTCGCAGTCTTCACACATGAAGAAGATCCCGAGGATGCCGCGGGGGCGCAGGATACGTTGTGCGTCGCGGACGTGGGCGAGGTCGTGAATGATCGCCTGCCGCTCCTCGCTGCTTAAGGGCTCCGGCTGTTCGTCGTCCTCGATGAACGATGCCGGGTCGTTCGGGTCGTTTGCGAACGGGTCGAGTGGCATCATGTCGTCGTAATTCACACCGATCAGCCTATTGTGTGGGGAGTAGCAAGGCCAATTAGCCATGTGCGTTGGGATTTTTCGACGCCGCTGTGTGTCGTGTCGCGCGACGTTATATCATGGCTGAAAACCAATGTCGGGTACACCGCGCGCGGAAGGAGAAGTTGTCAATGGCAAACGAGCGAGTTCTTACAGGTGGGGATGACCCGCACAAGGTTGCACTGCGGGGCTTGACCTTTGATGATGTGCTGCTGCTGCCAGCCGAGTCTCACATTGTGCCGGCCGAAGTGAGCACGAGCTCGCAGTTCAGCCGCAACATCAAGCTGGGTATCCCGATCGCATCGGCTGCGATGGATACGGTCACGGAGTCGCGGATGGCGATCGCGATGGCGCGCCAGGGTGGCATTGGCGTGCTGCACCGCAACCTGAGCGCTCAGGACCAGGCGGAGCAGGTTGACATCGTAAAGCGTTCTGAGTCCGGTATGGTCACCAACCCGGTGACCGCCACACCAGACATGACGATTCGTGACGTCGACGCGCTGTGCGGCCGCTTCCACATCTCGGGCCTGCCGGTGATCGACGCCGACGAGCGCCTGGTGGGCATCATCACCAACCGCGATATGCGCTTCGAGCCGGACTACGACCGCAAGGTCGCAGAGGTGATGACAGCGATGCCGCTGGTTGTGGCGGATGAGGGCGTCGATAAGCAGGAGGCACTCGCGCTGCTGTCGGCGAACAAGGTGGAGAAGCTGCCGATCGTGGATAAGGCAGGCAAGCTGGTTGGCCTGATCACGGTGAAGGACTTCGTGAAGAGCGAGCAGTACCCGAACGCGTCGAAGGACTCGAACGGCCGCCTGCTTGTTGCTGCTGGTATCGGCACTGGTGAAGAGTCCTACGAGCGCGCCGCGCTGCTCGTTGAGGCGGGTGTCGACGCCCTCGTCGTCGACTCTGCGCACGCACATAACAACCGCGTGCTGGAGATGGTGTCCCGTGTGAAGAAGGACTTCGGCGACCGCGTTGACGTCATCGGTGGCAACCTGGCAACGCGCGAGGCTGCACAGGCGATGATTGACGCCGGCGCGGACGCGATCAAGGTTGGCATCGGTCCTGGCTCCATTTGCACCACCCGCGTTGTTGCGGGCGTCGGAGCGCCACAGATCACGTCCATCCTGGAGGCTTCTGTGCCTGCTCACAAGGCTGGGGTACCGATCATCGCAGACGGTGGCATGCAGTTCTCCGGCGACGTTGCTAAGGCGCTCGCGGCTGGTGCATCGACCGTCATGCTCGGCTCCATGCTCGCAGGCACCACTGAGGCACCCGGTGACGTTGTCGTCGTTGGTGGCAAGCAGTACAAGCGCTACCGTGGCATGGGCTCGATGGGCGCGATGCAGGGCCGTGGCCTGACCGGCGAGAAGCGTTCCTTCTCCAAGGACCGCTACTTCCAGGCAGACGTCACCAGCGAAGACAAGCTGGTGCCGGAGGGCGTCGAGGGCCGCGTTCCGTTCCGCGGAGATATCGACGCCATCACCCACCAGATCGTCGGTGGTCTGCGCGCCGCGATGGGCTACACCGGCTCCGCCTCGATCGCAGAACTGCAGACGAAGCAGTTCGTCCAAATCACCACGGCTGGCTTGCGCGAATCGCACCCGCATGACATCACGCAAACGGTTGCAGCGCCGAACTACCACAACTAATCCTTTCTGACTGGCTCCTGAAGGAGAGAACCTGACATGCGTGAATATGTAGAAATTGGCATCGGACGCGAAGCCCGCAAGGCCTACGACCTTGACGATCTGACCCTGGTTCCGACGCGGCGCACCCGCTCGTCGAAGGACGTCAACACGGAGTGGCACATCGACGCCTACTCCTTTGACATGCCGCTCGTATCCCACCCGACCGATGCCCTAGCGAGCCCCGAGTTCGCCATCGAGATGGGTAAGCAGGGTGGACTTGCGGTGCTCAACGCCGAGGGCATCCTGGGCCGCCACGCGAACTTCGAAGAGGCGATCAACGAGGTCTGCGGGCAGGCGCCAAATCCCAAGGACCTCGAGCAGGAGAATTACCACGAGATTCCTAGCAAGATTGCCAAGGCTACGGCGACGCTGCAGAAACTCCATCAGGCGCCAATTAATTTGGACGTGTTGAGTGAGCGCATTGCGCAGGTCCGCGCGTCGGGCGCGACCGTCGCTGTGCGCGTGAGCCCGCAGAACGTGCGCGAGCTTGCTCCGGCAGTGATCAAGGCCGGCGCGGAGATCCTGTTCGTGCAGGGCACGTTGATTTCCGCCGAGCACGTGCAGCCCGGTGGGGAACCGCTGAACTTGAAGGAGTTCATCGGCTCCCTCGACGTTCCGGTCATCGCAGGTGGCGTCTTCGACTACACGACGGCCACGCACCTGATGCGTGCTGGCGCAGCCGGCGTGATTGTTGGTTCGGGTCGCTCCTCTTCCGGCCTGGCGCTGGACGTTCCTCTCGCAACTGCGATTGCCGACGTGGCTGCGGCTCGCCGCGACTACTTGGACGAGACCGGTGGCCGTTATGTCCACGTCATCGCTGATTCGGCACCGTCGAACGCCGGAGACATCGCGTTGGCACTCGCCATGGGCGCCGACGCCGTCATGGTAGGCAGTCTGTTCGCGAAGGCGAACGAGGCCGCTGCTGGCGGCGCGTACTGGGAACCGGCGGCTGCGCACCCGCGCTTCCCGCGCGGCGAGGTTGCCAACTGGGAGTTCGGCGATCGTCTTCCGCTGTCTGAGATTTTGTTCGGTCCATCGAGCGATTCGGGCGCTGCCACGAACTTAGTGGGCGGTTTGCGCCGTATTATGGCGAAATGTGGGTACACTGATCTCAAGTCGTTCCAAAAGGTCGACGTGACCGTCCGCCCGTAAACAGATTGACCTAATATATCGAATATGGCCTACGAAGTAGTTATTAAACGAGATGCCCCTGACGGCCCACACCACGAGGTTGATGTCGACCACATCTTCTTCTCGGTGACGGACAGCAAGGGCATTATGACCCATGTCAATGAGGTCTTTATTCACTACGCGCAGTATCCCGAAGTCGAGATGATCGGGAAGCCACACAATCTCATTCGCCATATTGAGATGCCTGGTGGCGCGTTCAAGCTGATGTGGGACGTCATTGAGGACGGCCGACCGTTCGCAGGCTATGTCCGTAACTGCGCAAAGAGCGGCTCTGCGTACGACGTGTTTGCTACCGTGACGCCTCTGCCAAATGGCGACTACCTCTCGGTGCGCACCCGCCCGATGACCGAACTGTTCAAGGTCGTCGGCGACGTGTACCAAGCGGTGAACGACGTTGAGTGGAAGGCGCGCCACGAGGGCGTTGGCCGTCGCCGCCGTGCAGAGCTTGGCCTGGCCAAGCTGCAGGAGCTTGTACCTGATTACGACGCCTTCGTTGCCGAGGCGCTGCCAGCCGAGGTGCTGGCGCGCGAGGAAGCGGGCTTCGACCTTCCAGAGGGCACCGGCGAGGTGTACGAGGCCACTAAGCGCCTCTACCGCGAGCTGGACCGCTTCATGGAAATCCAGTCCTCCATTAAGGAAGCCGCCGAAGAACTGGCAAAGGCCAGCCAGACTTTGGTGGAAGAAAACGCTGTGACCAACAGCGTGAAGGGCGAGATGGAGAACGTCATGGCGGAGGGTGCTGCCCGTACGCTGTTGCTTGCACCACTGCAGGTGTGGGCGACGATGCGTGGCATCATCGACGAGAACGCGCAGTCGCTCAACGAGGTGGCTGGCGAGTTGGCGAAGAAGGCGGCGTCCGCGCGTATGGCGATTGCGCTGGCTCGTCTGCATACTGCGCAGACCGCGATTTTCTCCCTTGAGGCGAACCGTGGCGAGGTGCTCTCTATGCTGTTCGACGC
Organism: Corynebacterium sp. UMB10321; assembly: GCF_030228725.1. Lineage (NCBI taxonomy): Bacteria > Bacillati > Actinomycetota > Actinomycetes > Mycobacteriales > Corynebacteriaceae > Corynebacterium > Corynebacterium sp. UMB10321. Next base: position 369,673 of record NZ_JASOZC010000001.1, read on the forward strand.
CCTCGAGGTGGACGTGAAGCAGATGGACGACGCAGTCTTCCTGCACTCCTCCCTGGCGAACCGCGTGGACCTGAAGGTGAACTCGATTTCCGAGCTGACCAAGATGCCGCTCGAGATGATTCGTCGCTGGTCCCAGACCACGGCGCAGGAGCCGTTCGGCGAGAACATCGAGCCGCTTGTTGCTCAGGTGCACCGCGCTATCCAGGCTGCTGATAACTCTATCGAGCGCCTGCACGCTTCCTCGCAGAAGCTGGGCTCCGACCCGGCGATTGACGGGGTGCACGATGCGCTGGAGAACCTGCGTGCGCTGCTGAAGTAGTCTGTTGTAACGTCGCAACGCTGAAGACACCACCCGCCAAGCGGGTGGTGTTTTGTTGTTTCGAAGGGATTCCCGCACCAGATTCCAGTATTTCGGCCGGGTGCATTGGCGTTTCCCCAGGTCCCGAATTGTGCGCGCGGGAATGTGGTGCGCAGGACACTGTCATCGGGCTCACGTACACATTAGGTGCTGCGTAGGTTAAGATTTGGTGCGTGACTACAGCTCAAACTCGCCCTGTTCTTGTTGTTGATTTCGGTGCGCAGTACGCGCAGCTCATTGCGCGTCGTGTGCGTGAGGCGCACGTGTTCTCCGAAGTCGTTCCGTCCACGATCTCCGCTGCGGAGGTGAAGGAGAAGCAGCCGCTGGCGCTTGTCCTGTCAGGTGGCCCGTCGTCCGTGTATGAGGATGGCGCTCCGCAGTTGGACCCTGAGATTTTCGAGTTGGGGATTCCGATCTTCGGCATCTGCTACGGCTTCCAGGTGATGACGCGGGCGCTCGGCGGCAAGGTTGAGCAGACCGGCGCCCGTGAGTACGGTCGCACGGCGATGAACGTCATGGGTGGTGTGCTGCACGCCGGCTTGCCGGAGGAGCACAAGGTGTGGATGAGCCACGGCGATTCGGTGACGCAGGCTCCGGAGGGCTTCGAGGTCACCGCGTCTTCGAAGGGTGCGCCGGTCGCCGCGTTCGAGAACGTGGAGCGCAAGTTCGCCGGTGTGCAGTACCACCCGGAGGTGATGCACTCGCCGCACGGCCAGGAGGTGCTGACGCGCTTCCTCACCGAGATTGCTGGTCTGGAGCAGAACTGGACGGCATCCAATATTGCGGAGCAGCTCATTGAGCAGGTTCGCACCCAGGTTGGGGACGGCTACGCCATCTGTGGTCTGTCCGGTGGTGTGGACTCGGCTGTTGCTGCGGCGCTGGTGCAGCGTGCGATCGGGGACCGCCTGACCTGTGTGTTCGTGGACCACGGCCTGCTGCGTCAGGGTGAGCGCGAGCAGGTGGAGAAGGACTTCGTCGCCGCGACCGGCGCGAAGCTGGTCACCGTGGACGAGCGCAAGGCCTTCCTGGACAAGTTGTCTGGTGTGACCGAGCCGGAGGCCAAGCGCAAGGCGATCGGTGCGGAGTTCATCCGTTCCTTCGAGCGCGCTGTGGCTGATGTGTTGTCGGACCACAAGGTTGATTACCTGGTGCAGGGCACGCTGTACCCAGACGTCGTGGAGTCTGGCGGCGGCACCGGTACCGCGAACATCAAGAGCCACCACAACGTCGGCGGCCTACCGGACGACGTCGAGTTCGAGCTGGTCGAGCCGCTTCGTCTGCTGTTTAAGGACGAGGTCCGCGCGGTCGGCCGCGAGCTGGGCCTGCCCGAGGTGATCGTGAACCGTCAGCCGTTCCCGGGCCCGGGCCTGGGCATCCGCATCATCGGTGAGGTCACCGAGGAGCGCCTGGAAACCCTGCGCGCCGCTGACGCGATTGCTCGCGAGGAGCTGACCAAGGCTGGCCTGGACGACCAGATCTGGCAGTGCCCGGTCGTGCTGCTCGCCGACGTTCGTTCCGTGGGTGTGCAGGGCGACGGCCGCACCTACGGCCACCCAATTGTGCTGCGCCCTGTCGCGTCCGAGGACGCGATGACCGCGGACTGGGTACGCATCCCGTACGAGACGCTGGAGGTCATCTCGACCCGCATCACCAACGAGGTGGCGGATGTCAACCGCGTGGTGTTGGATGTTACATCCAAGCCGCCGGCCACCATTGAGTGGGAGTAGGTAGCCGACTTAATCGGCAAAGTACGCGGACACGGACCCGACGCGCTGCTTCACGTTGATCGTGAGTAGCTCGCCGTCCTTGTCCGCGTTTTGCTTGCCTTGGGGGCATGTGGTTTCGCCGATGGTGGCTTCGCAGTGGACGTCGACCGGCACGTTGTTGGGCAGAATGATCTCGATTTCGCCGACGCCGTTGGCAATGTTCACGGTCTTCGGTTCGTCGAGAGGCGCGAGGCTCGACAGGTCGAGGTGGGTCTCGCCGATGAGGTTGTTGAGATCGGGGATCGAAGCCGCGTCCTCGAATGAGAGGTGCATTTCGCCGATGCGGCTGCCCACGTTGCTCTCGAATCGGGGGCCCGCAATACCGGTGATAAACAGGGCGCAGACGAGGATGACAGCCAGGGGCAGCCATAGCCAAAGGCGTTTCTTTTTCTTCGGCTGTTCCGGCGCTGGCTCGGTTGGCTCGGGCAGGTGCCACAGCCCGGGCGCTGCGCCGAGTGGGTCCCACGCGGGTGGCGTGCCGGGGTGTTCGTAGCCCTCGGGCACGGTGAGGTGTGAGGTGTCCACGGTGGGGCCTTCGCTTGTCGACGCCTCCTCGGGGTTCATTACCAGCAGTCCTGCCGGCGGCTCCGGCTGGCGCTGGTGGGCGAGGTACCAGCCGAGCGCGAACAACACGAACGTAACGAGCACCCCGTTGACATCGCCTGCCGCTGAGACAGATGGGAAGAAGATCACCAACCCGATGAGTAGCCACCAGCCGGTGCTGCGGTCCTTCTTCTCTGGCTCGGTGAGTTGTTCTTTCGGCGTGATAATTGAGTTCCACGGGCTGCGGGTCATGCCGAAGCGTGGCATGTTGATCCAGCACAGTAGGTAGAGGAAAAGTCCGCCGCCAAATACGAGTGCAAGTGCTACGAAGATGACGCGAACAAGCGTCGGGTCGACTTGGTAGCGGGCGCCGATGCCTTCACAGACGCCAGCGATGACAGCCTTACCGCCCTGGTCTTCTGGGATGCGGGGCGGGCGGGTCTCCCACATGCGCTTCAGTGTGTTGGTTTCCATGCCTCCATTGTCGCGTGGTGGGCCCGTGGGCGGTATCGGGAATGACCCTGATTTTTGATTTCAGGGTTTACCCTGATGTGACCGAGGCGCCGCCCGTGTCATGATGAGTGCATGTCTGCGTTGTATCCCCGGCTGACCCGGGACCGTTCACGCCGCGTGATCGCGGGTGTGGCCTCTGGAATTGCTGGCCACTTCGGGGTGGACGTGAAATGGGTGCGGCTGTTCTTTGTCGTCGCAAGTTTCACTGGCGGGATTGGCGTGTTGTTGTACACGGGCTTGTGGATGTTCGCACCGGTTGCAGAGAGTACCGAGCCCCGGCAGCGTCCTGGAGCGCTGGATGTTTTCCTTGTGCTGGTGGGGTTTGCGGGTGCGCTGATGTCCTTGCAGAGCTCCTCGGGCGTTGGATCGGCTGTGCTGTTCGTGGTTGGCGTGCTCATAGTGGGTGCGATTATCGCGTTGCAGGCCTACGACCGTGGTATGGCCTCATGGAAGAATCTTGCGGCGCTGGCGCTGGGTGCGCTGCTCGTGATGAGTGGGGTGCTGGCACTCGCGCTCATGGGGGAAAGCAGCGGGGTCGCCGGTGTGGTTGTCTCTGTGCTGGTGACGGTGCTGGGGGTGGCGGTGCTGGTGGTGCCGCTGATTACGAAGTTGGCGAACTCGCTTGTCGCGGAGCGTGAGCAGAAGGCGGTGGCGGACCAGCGCGCGGAGATCGCTTCCCGCTTGCATGATTCGGTGCTGCAGACCTTGGCGCTGATTCAGCGCCAGGCTGGTGATCCGGACGAGGTGGTTCGGCTTGCCCGTGGCCAGGAGCGTGAGCTTCGCGCCTGGCTTTTCGACGACACCGTGTCCAACCACACCACCACCTTCGCCGCGTTGCAGAAGGCTGCTGGCGAGGTGGAGGACGCGTACGGTGTGGTGATCGCGCCGGTCACGGTGGGAGACGACATTCCTTTCGACGAGCGCGCCGAGGCGGTCGTGCTCGCAGCTCGAGAGGCGATGGTCAACGCGGCCAAGCACGCCGGTGTGGACACCGTTGATGTTTACGCGGAGCACCTTGCTGGCAGGCTCACCGTGTTCGTGAGGGATCGCGGCAAGGGCTTCGACCCTGAGGCAGTGCCGACGGACCGCCACGGGTTGCGGGACTCCATCGTGGGCCGCGTGGAGCGCGTTGGGGGAGAGGTGCACGTGGTGGCGTCGGAAAGCAGTGGCACCGAGATTGAACTAGCGTTGGACCTATGACTCGCGTGTTTCTAGTGGATGACCACTCCGTGTTCCGCGCTGGGGTGAAGGCAGAGCTGCAGGAAGCGGTGGACATCGTCGGTGAGGCCGGGACGGTCGCCGAGGCGGTGCGAGGGATCGAGCAGACACAGCCCGACGTCGTGCTTCTCGACGTCCACATGCCCGACGGCGGCGGCCTCGCCGTGCTGAAGCGGGCTCCGGGCCCTGCGTACTTGGTGCTCAGCGTGTCCGATGCCGCCGAGGACGTCATCGCCCTGATCCGCGCGGGCGCCCGCGGGTACGTGACCAAGAACATCGCGGGCGCGGAGCTCGCGGAGGCCATCGAGCGGGTACGCGGCGGGGACGCGTACTTCTCACCGCGCCTGGCGGGGTTCGTGCTTGACGCGTTTGCGAGCGGGCCGGTCGTCGAGGAGGACGACCCGGCGGTGGACTCGCTGACGCGGCGCGAGCTCGAGGTGCTGCGGCTGCTGGCGCGCGGCTACACGTATAAGGAGATCGCGCAGCGCCTGTTTATTTCGGTGAAGACGGTGGAGACGCACGCGTCAAATATTTTGCGCAAGACGCAGACCTCGAACCGCCACCAGTTGACCCGGTGGGCGGTTGCGCGCGACCTGGGTTAGCGTACGCCCGCCCGCCGCAGCAGCGATTGGGCGGTGGTGTCCGTTTCCTGCAGCATGCGCGGGTCGGTGCCGGGCATTGGGGAGATGGTGGTGTCGGCCCATTGCTTGCCGGTGGGGATGCCTGCGATGTGCAGGCGCGGGTCCAGGGTGCCGTCGGGGTGGATGGTGCGGCGGGTATCTGCGTCGGTTTCGGGGGAGCCGGTGGGCGTGCCGAAGGGCGCGAAGGGGCGGATGCGCTCGCTTTCCAACAGTGACGCGGTCAGTGGGTCGGCTGCGCGGGTGATGTTAGGGGACGGCAGGAAGGCGTCTGCGAGGGTGTCCGCGGTGACGGTGCGCTCGGCGCTGGTGGCCGTGAAGTGTGTGCCCGATTGCGTGACGGTTGGGGTTGGGCCGAGCAGGGTGACCAGGCCGGCGTCGATAAGCGCGAGGAGCTCGCGGGAGCGGAACATCGGAGGACCGGAGCCGACCATCTGGCCGAATGCCATGTAGTCGGAGAGCGCGCCGCGCTGGTCCTCCGGGGTGCCGCGGCCGTTCTCGACGGCGATGGCGGTTGGTTTGCGGCCTGCGGAGATCACCCACAGGGCGGACTTGATGGGGGAGTCCTGAGCGGCGATGGCCTCGGCGATGTCGCGGGCCAGGGCGTCGGCGATGACACAGTTCAGGCTTTCGGTGTCGAGGCCTTCGCACCCGGCGAGGGGGTCGATCCAGTAGGAGATGTCGAAGGGGTCGGTGGTGGCGTCGGCAAGGGATTCGTTGAGTGCGCGGGCGCAGGGCAGGAGGCTGGTGCGGGTGGCGGCCTCAGACACTGGGGCGGCGTCGATGCGCGCGATGATGTCCGCAAGCGGGATCCGCAGGGCGTCGGGGCGTACGCGTGCGAGGGTGGTGTAATAGGCGGCGTAGGAGTCGCGGATGAGTGCGGGCCAGAGCTGCTCGCCGAAGCTGAGTGTTGTGGCGTCGCTGTGCTGCTCGATCGCGGCGCGCAGTCGTGAGAGGTCGGCCTTGGGCGGCAGCGAGTGGTACTCGGATTTCGGCAGGTAGGGGTAGCCGCGGCCCGAGGTGACCACGAGGTGAGGCTCGGCACCGCTGGGCTCGTAGCGCAGGCCGGAGCGGGTGTCGGCGGGCACGAAGCGGCCGCCGCGGTTGATGGTGCTCAGCGCCATGAGGTCGAAAAAGCCCATGCCAAGGCCGCGCACGATTGCGGTTTCGCCAGCAACCAGCGTATCGACGTCCTGTTCCACCGGGTTGCCCGGCTGAATCCAGTGCCCGCGGAAGGCCACCGGGTGCTCGGGGACGACCCAGCCGGTGGCGAGCACGGTGGCGTCGGCGTGGACGGTGGTGCCGTCCTCAAGCGTGATGGCGTCGCGGCCGTTCTCGGCGGTGATGCGCTGCGCGCGGGAGCGGTGGTTGGTGACGGTCACGTGTTCGGGGAGCTGCGCCAGCGCGACCGTGAGGACCCAGTGGAGGTACTCGCCGTACAGCGCGCGGGATGGGTTGGACTCCGGGCGGGTGGCAGCCAGCTCCGCGCCGAAGTCGGCGGTGACGTGGTCGGGGGTTGGGTGGGCGTCGAAAAGTGATTGCTTGGTGGCGGACACGGCGTCGCGCTCGCCGCGCAGGAGCTGGATCCACTCGTACATGGTCGGGCCCTCGAGTACGGGGGCGGTGACGGTCGCGCCGGGTTCGGTGAAGAGGGTGACGGCGCCGGCCAGCGTGTTCATGCACAGCGTGTGGGTTTGTGTGGTGTCCCAGACGCGCCCGGCGCCGTGCTGGGCGTCGTCGATGAGGTGGATTGTCAGCGACTGGGTGGAATTAGATTCGTTGAGCGTGGCGGCGACGCGTTCGATGATGGAAATGCCACGTGGACCTGCGCCGACGATGGCGATTGCTGGCTGCACTGTGTGTTCCTTCCTGTTGCGACAGTGACCGTTTAGACTGCTTAGTCTAGACGCATGAGACCGCTCCGTCTAATCTGTGTTAGCGTTATCGCTCATCGAAGGGAGAACAGTGAAGCACACACGTCGAACGCAGGCCGGAGCGCTGCTTGCGGCTACCACGCTACTCGGATTATGCACCGCATGTGCAGGGCAAACAGAGCAAAGCGGGGACATGCAGGCAATCACGTACCTGGAGCCGAACTGGTTTACCTCGCTCTATCCGCCTGCGGCCGGGTTCTACCCGAATGGTGGCGTCGTGAATCAAATAACAGACAGACTGCTCTATCAGGACCCGGAGACGCTCGAGCTGCACCCGTGGATCGCCACGAAGCTACCGGAGATCAGCGAGGACGCGACGGTATACACGTTCGACATCCGCACCGACGTCACCTACTCCGACGGCTCGCCGCTCACCGCGGAGAACGTCGTGGCCAACTTCGACCTCTACGGCAAAGGCGACAAGGAGCGGCTGCTCAACGCCTCCGAGCAGATCTCGAACTATGACTACGGCGAAGTCATCGACGAAGACACGGTGCGCTTCCACTTCACCGCACCCTCGCCGGGGTTCGAGCAAGCGGTCTCCGTGTACAACGCCGGGCTGCTTTCCGACGCCACCCTGGCGCTCGACAACGAATCCTTCGGCCCGGGCAGCGCCCACAACGTCATCGGCTCCGGCCCGTTCGTTATCGCAGGCGAGGAGCTGGGCACCTCCATCGAGCTGCGGGCGCGCGAGGACTACGACTGGGCACCGCCCATCCTCGAGCACCAGGGCCGCGCCCGGCTGGACAGCGTGACGTACCGGCTCGCCGCCGAAGAAGCGATGCGCACAGGCGCGGTCCTGTCGGGGCAGGCGGACATCGTGCGCGACGTGACTGCGTCCGCCGAGCGCCACCTCCAAGACCGCGGCGTGCAGATCGTCTCCCGCGGCACGAACGCGATGAACAATCAGATCGCGATGCGCCCGCAGCACCCGTACCTGCAGGACATCCGGGTGCGCCGCGCGATCACGCACAGCGTGGACCGCGAAGAGCTGCTGCGCATCCTGTTCTCTGACTCCTACCCGCTGGCGACCTCGAGCGTGGCCGCCACCGGCTTGGGTTACAAGAACCAGGGCGACGCCTATACATACGACCCGGAGCTTGCCCGGCAGCTCCTCGATGAGGCCGGGTGGGTCGTGGGCAACGACGGCATCCGCGTCAAGGACGGGGAGCGTCTGCACCTGACCGTCAACTACGCGCAGACCCAGCCGCGCGCCCGCGAGGTGATGACGATGGTGCAGTCCGACCTGCGCGACATCGGCATTGAGCTCTCCGTGCTCTCCGGTGATCGTTCGACCCAAAACGTGGCGTCCAAGGACCCGGACAAGGTGCAGCTCTACCACACGATGGTCGGTCGGGCGGACTACGACGCCATCGAGTCGCACTACGCGGTTGGGCGCCGAGACTCCTTCATTAACCAGGACGAAAACGACAACGTGATCGACCAGCACCTCGAAGACCTGCTGCAGACCGTGGTCTCCACACCCGACGACACAGGCCGGGCCCGCGCGGTGGAAGCCGTCCAGGACTACGTCACCGAGCAGGCCTACACGCTGCCGCTGTTTGAAGAACCACAGGTCTACGCCCTGAGCCCGCGCCTGTGCGGGTTCAGCGTGGAATCTGTTGCACGACCTGCGCTGTACAGCGCCTACCTCCAGGAAGGGGATACGCCATGCCGTACATCGTCAAACGGGTAGGCCAAGCACTGATCGTGCTGCTGCTGACCTACACCCTCGCATTCTTTTTGCTTTCGGCCCTGCCATCCGACGGTGTCATGGCCCGCTACGCCGACCCGGCCCTGGGACTCAGCCAGGCGGAGATTGAGGCGATCCGTTCGGAGATGGGCGTCGATAAGCCGTTGCTTACGCAGTACGTGGCGACGCTGACGGGTCTGTTCACCGGCAGCCTCGGCTACTCCGTGCGCACTGGTACGCCGGTGGGCCAGCTCATCGCCGACGCCCTGCCGCATACGCTGGCGCTGGCCGCGACCTCGGTCGGGCTCGCGATCATCGTGGCACTCATCACCGCATTCGTAGCGACGCTGCCCGGCGCCGGACGCATCGGCGCGCTGTTTCGCGCGGTGCCCTCCCTGATGGTGTCGCTGCCAGGGTTCTGGATCGCGATCGTGCTGCTGCAGCTCGTGTCCTTCGAGCTCGGCTGGATCAACGTGATTGCGCCGGGCCCGCTCGAGGGGCTCGTGCTGCCGACCCTCACACTGTCCGTCCCGATGGCGGCCCCGCTCGCGCAGGTGCTGATCCGCTCCATCGACGAGGTGCAGCGCAGCCCATTCGTGCAGGTAGCGCGTGCGCGCGGCGCGAGCGAGACCCGCATCTTCTGGTCCGATGTGCTGCGAAACGCGCTGCTGCCGGCGCTGACCATGGCGGGCCTGCTCTTCGGCGAGCTCGTCGGCGGCGCCGTAGTGACGGAAACGGTCTTCGGGCGCACGGGCCTGGGCTCCATGGTGGTCACGTCGGTGTCGAACCGCGACACGCCGGTGCTGCTGGGCGTAGTCCTCATCGCGGCGGTGGCGTACGTGACCATCAACCTCATTATTGACCTGCTCTACCCGGTGCTTGACGTGCGGCTGCGCACCGCCGGCGGACCGTTTGCCGCAACACCGAAGCAGTACGCCAGCCAGTCCGCCGACGCTATTGACGTGCGGGCAATCGAAACGGGACGGGAGTAGCAACCATGCGAACAACGAATTGGAAACAGCATTGGAAACAACCAGGCACGGTCCTCGCACTGCTCGTGCTGCTGCTTGCGTGCGCGTGGGCCCTGCTGCCGGGCATATTTGCCACGCACGACCCATACAAGGGCGTCGACGTAGCCCTTGCAGCGCCGAGCGCGGAGCACTTCTTCGGCACCGACGCCGTGGGGCGCGACGTGTACTCGCGCGTGGTCTACGGCGCGCGCCAGTCGCTGCTCGGCGCGGTGATCGCGGTGGCGGTCGGGCTGGTGTTCGGCACGCTGATTGGCCTGGTGGCGGGCGCGCTGCGAGGCAAAGTCGACACCGTACTGATGCGGATCGTGGACGTCCTGCTCGCTATCCCAGGCATCCTGCTGTCTCTGTCCATCATCATCGTGCTGGGCTTCGGCTCACTACAGGCGGCCTTCGCTGTCGGCATGACCACGGTGGCGACGTTCGCCCGCCTCGCCCGTTCACAGGTGATGCAGGTTGCAGGCACCGACTACGTTGAGGCCGCCTACGGCTCTGGAGCGACGAAGTCCCAGGTGCTGGTGCGCCACATCCTGCCGAACTCGCTCACCCCGGTCATTGCGTTGGCGGCCCTGCAGTTCGGCACGGCGATCCTGCAGCTGTCCATCCTCGGGTTCCTCGGCTACGGCGCCCCGCCGCCGATTCCGGAGTGGGGCCTCATCATCGCCGAAGGCCGCGACTTCATGGCCACCGCCTGGTGGATCATCGTCCTGCCCGGCGTGGCGATCATCGCCACCGTCATGAGCGCGAACCACCTGTCCCAACTCATTCGTACGGAGGCCTAACCCATGCAACCCCTGCAACCTTTACTTGAAGTACGTGGCCTGACCGTCGCGTACGGCAATCAGCCGCCATCGGCGCAAGACGTGTCCTTTTCCGTCGCGCCTGGCAAACTCACCGCGATCGTGGGCGAGTCCGGCTCCGGCAAAACCACCTCGGTGATGGCGACGCTCGGCCTGCTCGGCGGGTCCGCCCGGGTGCTGGACGGCACTGTCTACTTCCAGGGTGAGAATATCACGCAGCTGTCTCCGCGGCAGTGGCGCCAGCTGCGTGGCACAAAGATTGGCTTGGTGCCGCAGGACCCGAACAATTCGCTCAATCCGTTGAAGCCGGTCGGGGCCTCGATCGAGGAGGCGATGGCGGTCCACGGTATTGGCACAGCCGCCTCCCGTCGCGCACGCGCGCTGGAGCTCATGGAGGCCGTCGGCATCGACGACCCGCAGCGCCGCCACGGCCAGTACCCGCACGAGCTCTCGGGCGGGATGAAGCAGCGCGTGCTCATCGCGGCGGCCATCGCGCCCGAGCCGCAGGTGCTGATTGCCGACGAGCCGACGTCCGCCCTGGACGTGACAGTGCAGGAAAAGGTGCTGGACGTGCTCGACGAGATGCGTGAGCGCCTCAACCTCGGCATCGTGCTGATTACGCACGACTTGGCGGTGGCGGGCGACCGCGCCGACGACGTGGTGATTATGCAGCGCGGCGTCGTCGTGGAGGAAGGTCCTGCCGCAGACGTGCTCGCCGACCCGCAAGAGGAGTACTCACAGCGCCTGCTTGCCGACGCCCCTTCACTCGCCGTCGCGAACGCCTACCACCGGCCAGCGCCGGACGGTGACGTGCTGGTACGCGTGGATCACCTACGCCAGGAGTACGGGGACTTCGTGGCCGTCAACGACGTCTCCTTCGAGGTGACGCGAGGGTCCACGCACGCGATTGTGGGCGAATCCGGCTCCGGGAAGACCACGACCGGGCGGGCGATCTCACTGTTTCGTGACCCGACGAGTGGCACCGTCACCATCGGCGGTAACGTCGTGACCGGCGTCGACGACGCCACTCGCAGGAAGCTTCGTTCCACGGTGCAGCTGGTGCACCAGAACCCGTTTTCCTCCCTGAACCCCAAAATGACAGTGGAGGCCATCGTGGCCGAGCCGGTTCGGAACTTGACGGGGGCGTCGAAACGCGATGCGCGCGCGAAGGCGCACGAGATGCTGGCGCGCGTGGCACTGGACCCGCAGCAGTTCGCGCGGCGCACCCCTGCGCAGCTTTCCGGCGGGCAGCGCCAGCGCGTGGCCATTGCGCGTGCGCTCGTGGTGGAGCCGGAGCTCGTCGTGTTCGATGAGGCGGTTTCCGCGCTCGACGTGACAGTGCAGGCACAGATCCTCCGGCTGCTCGAGGACCTGCAACAAGAGCTGGGCCTGACCTATATCTTTATTTCCCACGATTTGGCGGTGGTGCGCCAGGTTTCGGACACGGTCAGCGTGCTCAGCCGTGGTACCCAGGTGGAGTACGGCCCGACGGACGACGTCTTCCAGTGGCCGCGCCACGAAGTGACAAAGAACCTGATCCATGCAATCCCGGGCGCGCGCTTCCGCGCCCGGCAGTTAGGAGAATTTAGTGTCTAACATCATCGATACGCTTGCCGACGCCTCTCCGGAACTCGCGCGCCTTCGCAGGCGCCGCCCGGAAGCAGTCGAGAACGCAGAGCTCACGTTTACGGCCCTCTTCGAGCCTGACGACGAGGGCGACGTGCCACTGGCCTGGCGCTATGGTGTCGCCGCGTTCGTGGCCGAGCTCACCGGGCTGACAACTGCGAGCGCGTTCTACCGGGAGTTGCTCGAGGACCTCGAAGACCAAGCCCCCGGCCTCGCCGAGGCCGTCGACGCCGCTATTGCGCGCGGTGCATCCGAGGGGCCGTACTGGCACGGCGACTTCGTCCTGTTCGGTGACGTCATTGGGGAGGCGTCGGAGCAGTTCGCCGCCGCCCTGGACTTCGCACACCTGCTGGTTGTCCACCCGAAGGATTCCACCGCCGCAGCGATTGGGCACCTGCAGTCCGCCGGGTGGAGCGACAACGGCATCGTGACGTTGGGGCAGCTCATCGCGTTCGTGGCGTTCCAGTTGCGTGTCGTACACGGCGTGCGGGTGCTCGGCGGGGTTGACGCTGGTGGGGCGCAGCGGGCGTCGATTAGCGGGCGCGCGCACGGCGTGGCTGACCCCGGCTGGGAGCCCGGGCCGCGCACCCTGCTGCCCGAAGTTGTGGCGCCGACGAAGTTCGTCGAGCACTCCCTGGGCTGGCGCGCGTGGGTGCCCAGCCTGGACAAGTCCGAGTTCACCGACGAGCACCGCGACGCGCTGCTTAAGCCCGAGCGCATCGACATGGAGTACTTCCGGCTGCTCGCGCGCGACCCGGCGGTGCTCAAGGCGCGCACCCTGACTGACCTGGACATTTTCTACAACACCGACGGTGGACTGGGCCGTGCCGAGCGTGAACTCGCCGCGACCGTGGTCTCCCGACTCAACGGGTGCGAGTACTGTGCCTCCGTGCACCAGGGGCGCGCGAAGCAGGAAGGCGGCGACGCCGAGGCGATCTCGCGGCTCCTTGCCGAAGGCGTGACCGCGGACCTGGGCACCCCGCTGTGGAACGCGCTGCGCGACGCCGCCGTGGCGCTCACACACACCCCGATCGCGTTCTCGCAACAGCACGTCGAAGCCCTCCGCGAGGTCGGCTGCGGCGAGCTCGAGATCCTCGACCTGATCAACTCGGCGGCGTTCTTCAACTGGGCCAACCGCCTCATGCTCAGCCTGGGTGCGGCTGATGTGCCGAAGCGCTACCGCTAGCGCTTCTGGGTGGGCGCTGCAGGGGCTGCGGGCGCGTATGCGAGGCGTCGCGTGCCGTCGACGTGCGGCATGAGCACCCACGCCACCACAAACAACCCACCCGCAAGCAGTGCCAGCCCCCAGCCGGGCAGCGGCGCGATCAGCGGGCTCAGCATGAGCGCCAGCCACCACAGCATCAGCGGCACCACCATGCTGAGCGACGGCACCTGCGAGACGTTGCGGCTGCGCGCAAACTCGGCCATGGCCTTGCGGTACGGGTGTGCCCGGGTGGTGGCGCGGGCGACGAGCACCGCGGCGAGAGCAACGCCAACTTTCACGGCTGCGGGTAGCGGTGCCGCCATCACGCTTATCGACGCCGCTACGCACCCCGCCGCCACCGCCCGCACAACGGGCGGCGTGGGAATTGGGGTGACGCGGTTGCGGAAGTCTGCGTAATACATAGGGCAGAGCGTACCGCATAGGGGCCTGCCTTGTGGCGCTACTATTCGAAATAGTGTTCGACCTTTACTGTTGCCCGTGTCGGGGGCGCGTTGCATACTTACATGCATGAATGGAACACCTATTCGCTTGCGTGAGTTCGCCTCGGACGATGGCGGACAGCTCAGCAAAGCTGAGCAGATTGCGCAACTCCGAGCACAATTAGCCGAGCTCGACGGTGGTGCCGTGCAGGAGCAGATCGGGGGCGAAGGTGTTGTTCCGCTGTCTGCAGAGTTGGCGCGCGTGCTCCCGAACGGGGGTTTGCCAAGACGGCAAGTCACGCAGGTGAGCGATACGCCGTCGCTTATCGTAGAGATCCTGCGGCAGGTCACGGAAGCCGGAGGATACGCGGCCGTGGTGGGGTGGCCGGAGTTGTCCTACGCAGAGCTCTCGGAGCAAGCGCTGCGCAGAACCGTAGCGGTTCCGGAACCGGGGATGGACGCCATGCACGCCGCAGGGGTGCTCGCCGAGGGGCTAGACGTGGTGGTGCTACACACCCGAAGCGAAATCCAGTACACGCCCGCTCAGGCACGCCCACTGCTTGCCCGCGTGCGCGCCGGGGAGGCGGCGATGCTGTGTGTGAACGCGACGGTGCCTTCGCCTGCATTGCGCATGAGCGCGGACATCGCTAGCTTCCACGGCATCGGGCGCGGTCGTGGGCGCATCGCAGGCATTGACCTGGAGGTGTCCGCGCACGCGAAAGGCTGGAAGCGGCCACCGGCACTGCTGACGCTTGGGGCCGCGACGGGCGGTGTCACGCACCTGAAGGCGGTGCCCTCATGAGGGTTGCGGCGCTCTGGTTCCCGGATTGGCCCGTGCAAGCAGCCAAGCTCGAAGCCGAGGACACGCTGGAGGAACCGATCGCGATCGCGGTGCAGCACCGCATCAAGGTGTGTTCGCAGGAGGCGCGGCGCGCCGGGGTCCGTCGCGGGATGCGGGTGCGCAACGCGCAGGCCGTCGCGCCTGAGCTGACGGTGGTGGAGGACAACCCGGAGCGCGACGGCCGCACGTTCAGCGCGCTCGCGGGATCCCTGGATGACGTGGCGGCCTCCGTGGAAGTGCTGCGCCCTGGCCTGGTGGTTGCGGACCTCGCCGCGGCGGCGAAGTTCCACGGCGATGAAGATACGGCGCTTGAGATGCTTCTCGACGCCGCCGCACGCCACGGCATCGACGTCATGGCAGGGGCGGCGGACGAGATCGCCACGGCCGTGATCGCCACCCGGAGCTCGCACGTGGTTGCAGCGGGGGAGTCGGCGCAGTTCCTTGCAGTACAGCCACTTCGGGTGCTCACAGCGGAGGCGGCACTCGGCGCGGACCCGGAAACGGTCCGTACCCTGGGCCAGCTGGGCATCCAGACGCTGGGGCAGCTCGCGCAACTGCCGTCCTCTGCCGTGATGACTCGCTTCGGGGTCGCAGGCATCCACCTCCACCGGATCTCCAGCGCGGCCCCGGACCGGCGCGTCGCCCCGGAGCTACCCGTGGAGGACTTCGCCGTCGAGATGACGCCGGAGGAACCGATCGAGCGCGTCGACGCCGCCGCGTTCGCCGCCCGGGCGCTCGCGGCCACGCTGCACCAGCGCCTCAAGGGGGCCGGGGTGCACTGCCTCCGGCTGAAAATCTCCGCCGAGCTTGTCGACGCCACCCGGGTCGAGCGCGTGTGGCGCACCCGGGAAGCACTGACAGAGGCTGGCACCGCCGACCGGGTGCGCTGGCAGCTCGACGGCTGGCTCACCAACGGGGGCGCAGGGCCGATCGCCTCGCTCATGCTGGAACCACTTGAGCTTGCGCAACCCGACATGGTGGGGGAGCTGTGGTCCGACGGGGCGTCGGATGAGGGGGCGCGGCGCGTGATCGAGCGGGTGCAGTCCCAGCTCGGAATGGAGGCGGTGCTGCAGCCGGTCGCGGTTGGAGGTCGCGGCGTGGCCGAGCGTATTCAGCTGGTGCCCTATGGGGAGGTGCCGCCGCAGGGCCGCGGGGCGTTCGTCGGCGCCGTTCCGTCACCACTTCCAGCCCGGCTCGGCGGTGGGATCGAACACCCGTCATCGCGGGTGCAGCTGCTGGACAGCGCCGACCAGCCGATACTGCTCAACGCCGAAGTCCTGCTCAGCGGCCAGCCGACAACGCTAGTGTGGGGCAAGCGCTGCTACGACATCACCGCGTGGGCAGGGCCTTGGCCCGTTGACGAAGAGTGGTGGGGTGCGCATCCGACCCGGCTTGCGCGCCTCCAGGTGCTGGGCCACGACCAGGCGGTAGGAACAGGGCAGCGCGGGTGGTTGTTGGTGTGGCACCGGCAGCGATGGAGCGTCGAGGCGCTCTACCACTAGGTGTTAGGACTGCACGATGTCGACGACCAGGCGCAGCGGGTGCTCCAGAATCTGCACCGAATACGGCAGGTCAGAGCGTAGCCCTACGACCACGCGGCTGCGACCCTCGTAGGTGCCGGCGTTGACGACGTCGATAATGTTGCCGGTCTCTGCCGGGGTATCCACCTTGATCTGGTCCGCGTCCAGGCCAAGTTCGTAGGGGTAGACGGTGCCGTCGATGTTGATATTGAGGAACGCGTTGCCGGTCACCTTCAGTGGTTTGCCGGTGATCTCCTGCATCGGGGTGGAGGTGTAATCCACGAACCAGCCCGGCTTGCCCTCGCCGACGAGGTCCACGACAACGCGGTCGAACCCCTCGTGGGTGCCCACACGCACGCCAGCCACGGCGAGCTGAGTAGGCGCGGAAGGCCGCTGAGTCTTCGGGCTCGCGTTCGCGGTACCGAGCGGGCGAAGCTGCGTCGTTGATGGCGCAGCAAGCATCGAGCCGACGCGGGTCGCGGCCTGGTCCTGAGCAGGAGAGGACACGCACCCAGCGAGCACGGCGCCAGCAATACAGGGCGTCAGCGCCGCAACGGCGAACTTCGGTAAGGGAAACACGCAAAATACCGTAGCTAGAACGAATCTCGAAGAGCAAAGCAGAACGGCGAAAAATCAAAAAGGTTATCAAAATGTTAACTGCCCGACTCGGCCCGGTTTAGGTATACCTAATCAATCGGGAAATTTTCGCTACAGTAGGTGACATGACTACAGCCCATGCACGCACACTCTGCTCCGATACGGACAGTGAGCCGCTGCCGGGTACCGCGAAACCCGGCTCGACCTACGTTTTGTTTGAGTGGCCACACAAGTGGAGCCACGACGTACTCGACGGCGACACCTTCGGGGACGAACTGACCGAAAAGTTGAAAGCGCACATGCAGCGCTACAACGCCACCTTGCTGCTTATCCGCCACCCAACGAGGGAAGGCCGCCAGATTGAAGACCACCACGTCTACCTGGTCTTCGCCGACCAGGCAGCAACCGAGGTGCTGCATGTCGATGGGCCTGAGGCGATCCTGGATCTCGACCTGTCAGGCCCAGGGCAAAACAGCGCCAAGTCGCGTACGAAGCCACTCGTCCTGGTCTGTACCCACGCGAAGCGCGACATGTGCTGCGCCATCAAGGGCCGCCCCATCGTCAACGAGCTCGTAGAGAAGTACCCGTTTGGGCATGGCAACGACGTGGTGTGGGAAACCTCGCACATCAAGGGGCACCGTTTCGCCGCCACGATGCTGCTCATGCCGTGGGCGTACAGTTTTGGCCGGATGAACCTCGAGGCTACTGAGGCCATGCTTGAAGCTGCGATGCGCGGCGAGTACTTCGTGCCGGGCAACCGCGGCCGCGGCACCTTCAGCCCGGTAGGCCAGGTGGCGGAAGTGGACGTCGCAACGCAGCTCGCCACCCGAGGGGACAAGGTGCGCTACGGCCAGCTCGAAGTCACCGCCGAGCGTATCGACGGCCCCTCCGCCCACGTCACCGTGACCGACACCGCGACCGACACCGCCTACGAGGTGATGTTGGAGCAGCGCGACGTTGATGCCGTGATGGCATCATGCGGGAAGGACCCGAAGCCCGGCAAGAGCTGGGTCGTCGCTAGTCGCTCCTAGATGTAGCTGGGCAGCACGTCAGCGACCCTGTTGATCACGTGGTCGGTGCGCTGCTGCACCTCGGCGGGCGAGTGGCGGAAGCTATGCGAGTGATCTGCGATTTCGTGCATGGACAGGTCATTCCACGAGTCGCCGAAGGTGTACAGCTCGATGTCTTCGCGTGGGACGTCGAGTAGCTGCAACAGGTCCTGGATGCCCGCACCCTTCGTGCGGCCCGGCGCCATGATGTCGATGAAGTCCTGGTTCTGGGCCACTGACACATGCGGCAGCGCGCGCGTCCACTCGTAGACTTCCGCGCGCAGGTCTTCGTCGTTCGGGATCCACAAGGGGACGACGGCGAACTCGTGGTGGGGAATGTCGGCCGTGGTCATCCTGTCGAAGTTGACGGTAAAGCTACTGCGAGCCTGGGTGTTGTTGCTGAACTCACCATCGACGTGGCCGATCGTGGTGCCGAACACCGCCACCCCATCCGTGTCAGCGAAGTGCGTGACCACCTGTTCGACGATCTCCGGGTCTACAAGGTGTGAGTAGAGCAGGCGCTCGTTGTCGCCGGTGGTTGCGGAGCCACCGTTCGAGAGCACCTGGTAGTCGAAGCGGATGGGGCAGTGGCGCATTCCGAACTCGAGCGCGGTGCGCGAGCGTCCGGTGGCAGAAATGGCGATGTGCCCGGCGTCGCGCCAGGCCTGGATCGCGGCCATGTCGGCCGGGTCGAAGCCGTGCTCGCCCGTGTCAGTGTCCGTGGGATGATGAAGGGTGCCATCAAAATCAAACGCTGCGATTTTCATGGCACCCATCCTAACCAACTGGTCACACCTTAGCGGCGCATCACCTTCTTGGACAGCCAGTTGCCCAAGAACTGCGCCAGCTGCACGATGACGACGATGACGATCACAGCCGCCCACGTCACCTGCGGCTCGAACTGGCGGTAGCCATACACGATGGCGAAGTCACCGAGGCCGCCACCGCCGATGTAGCCGGCCATCGCGGACATATCGATCACCGCGATGAAGATGAACGTGTAGCCGAGAATCAGCGGGCCGAGCGCCTCGGGGAGGATGACGGTGCGGATGATCGTCCACGGGCCTGCGCCCATCGAACGCGCGGCCTCAATCATGCCGGGGTCGATGGATACCAGGTTCTGCTCGACAATACGGGCCACGGTAAAGGTCGCGGAGAAACACATCACAAACGTAGCTGCGCCCCGGCCAATCGTGGTGCCCACCACCGACAGGGTGATGGGGTAGAGCATCGCGATCATGATGATGAACGGGATCGGCCGGAAGAAGTTCACGGCGAAGTTAATCACCCAGTACACGACGTTGTTCTGCAGGATGCCACCCGGGCGGGTGGTGTACAGGAACACGCCGAGGATCAGGCCACAGATACCACCGACGAGCAGGGTGATGCCCACCATCCAAAGGGTATCGCCGATGGCGTCTACGAACGTGGGGCCGAGCCGGTCCCAGTTCGGCTGCGCCAGAATGAATTCGTTGACAGCACTGTTCATCGACGTATCTCCTGAATATCCGTGGTGCCCTGCAGCGTGTGCAGGAACTCGTTAATCGCTGCATCGTCGCCGTTGAGGCGGACCGTCATCTTGCCGAAGGAGTGCTCCTGCAGGGTCGTAATACCCGCGTGCACCGGCTGAATCGACACGCCGCGTTGGCGCGCCTTCTCCGCCGCACCGAAGAATCCCGAGTGTTCGGTCAGGTCGACGGTGAAGAGGCGCCCAGGCGCCGCGTTCAGCAACTCGAGCTCCTCGTGCTTGTCTGGGGTGTTGCGAAGCGACGTCGATACGAAGCGCTGCGCGACCTTCGTTTTCGGGTCCGAGAACACCTCGTAGACGGAGCCATACTCGACGACCTTGCCGGCCTCCATCACGGCGACCTTGTCCGCAATCGCGCGGATCACGTCCATCTCGTGGGTAATCACCACGATCGTGATGCCAAGTTCCGCGTTGACGCGGCGCAGCAACTCGAGCACCTCGTGGGTGGTCTCGGGGTCGAGGGCGGAGGTGGCTTCGTCGGCAAGCAAGAGCGAGGGATTCGTGGCGAGCGCACGAGCGATGCCCACGCGCTGCTTCTGACCACCCGAAAGCTGCTCGGGGTAGTTCTTGCCACGATCCGACAGGCCGACGAACTCGAGGAGCTCCTCGACGCGCGCCCGACGCTCCTGCTTGCCCAAACCGGCAAGCTGCAGCGGGTACTCAATGTTGCCCGCCGCAGTTCGGGAAGAGAACAGGTTGAACTGCTGGAAAATCATCCCAACGTTTCGGCGCACTTCCCGCAGGCGCTTCTCGCTCTTGCCGACGATATTGGTGCCGTCGAGGAGGAGTTCGCCGCTGGTAGGCATGTCGAGCCCGTTGATCAGCCGCACCAGCGTGGACTTGCCAGCGCCGGAGTAGCCGATCACTCCAAGGATCTCACCAGGCTCGACCGTCAGCGACACATTGTCGACGGCCACAACCTCGCGCCCACCCGTTGTAAAGACTTTCGATACGTCCCGGAACTCAACCCGGGTGCCGGTTTTCGTCACGGATTACTTCTCCTGAAGGCGTGCGAGGATAGCGTTTGCGTCATCACGGGAGCGCTCAACAGCGACCGCGGTGCCACGGGAATCCTCCTGGACGGCAGCTGCGACCTCTGGGGAGTTCCACAGCTCTGCGAGGCGGTTGTAGGTCGGGTTATCCAGGTCCTCAGCGCGTGCAGCGAAGACGTTGATGTATGGCTCGCCCTGCTCGGAAGCCGGGTCATCCTGGAAGATAGCCTGCTTTGGCTCAATGCCAGCGCGCTCCAGCCAGGAGTTGTT
Organism: Corynebacterium sp. UMB10321; assembly: GCF_030228725.1. Lineage (NCBI taxonomy): Bacteria > Bacillati > Actinomycetota > Actinomycetes > Mycobacteriales > Corynebacteriaceae > Corynebacterium > Corynebacterium sp. UMB10321. Next base: position 390,231 of record NZ_JASOZC010000001.1, read on the forward strand.
GATGATGGCCGGGCGGCCTTCCTTGTATGCGGAGGTCGTCTGGGAAGCGTCGACCGGAACGACCTTCACCTTCGACGCTGCCTCGTCGATATCTGCTGGGGACGGTGCCAGTTCATCAGCGCCATCCTTCAGCGTGATCAAGTCAGCCTGGACGAGGACGTTGATTGCGCGGCCCTGGTTCGAGTCATCGTTCGGGATAGCAACCTCGGTGCCTTCGATGCCGTCGAGGGAATCGTGATCCTTCCAGAACAGTGCCAGCGGGTAGATCTCCGTGGTGGACAGCACCTTCAGGTCGTTGCCGGAAGCCTCGTTGTAGGTGGCGAGGTAGAGGATGTGCTGGAACTTGTTCAGGTCAATCTCGCCCTGGGCAAGCGCCTCGTTGACTGGTGCGTAGTCAGAGAACTGCACGATGTCGAGAGTGATGCCGTTGTCTGCCGCGAGGTCCTCGAAGACGGACCATGCCTTCTGGTCAGCGTCGGTGGTACCAATCTTGACGACGGTGTCCTCGCCGCCACCGGCAGCGTCGGTGGTCTTCTCGGCAGAGTCGTTGGAGCAAGCTACCAGGCTGGTAGCGGCGAGGGCTGAAGCTGCGATGGTTGCAATCACACGGTTGAGGCGCATGATGTCTCCTTTATGTCTTTCGTTGGGGAATCATTGATGGTTTGAAAACTTAGCATCTATTGGACCGCTTAGTCTATCCCTGGCTACAAACGTTGAATATAAATCCGCTTGCGCGAGCATTCGAACATGTTTACACTATCGAACATGCGATTCAATGGGGGTGCTCCGCTGACATGGTCAAAGCTGGAGCGGATACTGTCTGGGAACGACGTCGGTCCTGTCGTTCCGGTAGATCACCTCACCTTTGCTGGTGAAGCGGAGGGTGAGGGGGTCGGTGGGCGGCGCGGTGGGGTGCCATTCGCCGAGTTGCACGCGGTGTCGTCCTATAGCTTCCTTGGCGGGGCGAGCGAGCCTGAACAGCTGGTTGCACGCGCTCGGTCGCTCGGACTTTCGGCGCTTGGCCTGTGTGATCGTGACGGTTTCTACGGTGCGGTGAAGTTTGCGGAAGCTGCTGCGGCGGCCGCGATGCCCACGGTGTTTGGTGCAGAGCTGACGCTGAAAGAGGGGGTGCTGCCCGTCCTGGCCCGTGGTGCGGAAGGGTATCGGAGGTTATCGCATCTGATGTCGCGCGCACACATGGAGGGTAGACAAAAAGGCGAGCTCTCGTACCCGCCGATGTGGGAAATCGGGGAGTGGCTTGATGGCTCCTGCTTAGCGCTTGGCGGGTGGGAGTGGACCCCGCTATTCGATAAATTGAGCGAGAGCTTCGGGGTGGAAAATGTGGTGAGGGAGTACGTGGTCTCACTCATGCCGGATGACGCCGATCATCACCAACAATTAGACCGCTTCGTTCATCTTCCCGCCATAGTGAGTACCCGGCCTGCCGCTGCGACGCGCCGACACGCGCGCCTCGCTGCAGCGAAACATGCGCTTGGCCAGCGCCGCGCGCTGCGGCAAGACGTTGCTGACCTGCACCCCATGGGGGCGCACTGGCTGCGCAGCGGGCAGCAGCTCGCCCGGCTGCTGCCGGGATGTGAGCCGATGCTGGCCACCACCGTGGAGGTTGCCGAACAGTGCGCGTTTACGCTCGACCTTGTCGCGCCAAACCTACCGGACTACGACACTCCTGCTGGCCACAATGAAATGAGCTATCTGAAGGAGTTGACCTACGCGAGTGCGCAGGTGCGGTACGCGACGCGCCCGGAAAACATCCGTGAGCAGGCGATGAAGCAGATTGCTTACGAACTCAGCGTGATTGAGGAGCTCCAATTCCCCGGCTACTTCTTAATCGTGTACGACCTGGTCGACTTTTGTCGGCGCAGCAATATCCTGTGCCAAGGCCGTGGGTCGGCGGCGAACTCAGCGGTCTGCTTTGCTCTCGGGATCACGAACGCCGAGCCGATCAGCGCTGGCCTTCTCTTTGAGCGTTTCCTGTCGCCGGACCGCGATGGCCCACCGGATATCGATATTGATATTGAGTCCGGCAGGCGCGAAGAAGTAATCCAGTACGTTTACCGGCGCTACGGCCGCGAGCGTGCCGCGCAGGTGGCGAACGTGATCACGTACCGGAGGAAGGGTGCTGTTCGTGACGCTTCCCGGGCGCTCGGGTACCCACAAGGTGCTGCGGATGCCTGGTCAAAAGGACTCAGCGACCCGCCGGAGCAGGTATGTACGTTGGCGGAGGAGTTCATTGGCCAGCCACGCCACCTCGGGATCCACTCGGGCGGGATGGTGATCTGCGACCGGCCGATCGCGGACGTCGTTCCCATCGAGTGGGCGCGCAAGGAACAGCGCTCTGTGGTGCAGTGGGACAAAGACGACTGCGCTTCGGCGGGGTTGGTGAAGTTTGACCTGCTCGGGCTCGGCATGCTGGAGGCCCTGCACCACATGGTGGACCTCGTACGCGATACAACGGGCACAGAGGTGCACCTGTGGGAGCTCGACCTCGCCGACACCAACGTCTACGACATGCTGTGCCGCGCTGACGCCGTCGGAGTATTCCAGGTGGAGTCGCGCGCGCAACTTTCCACGCTGCCACGGCTGAAACCACAGCGCTTCTTTGACCTCGTGGTCGAGGTGGCCCTCATCCGCCCAGGCCCAATTCAAGGCGGATCCGTTCACCCATATCTACGGCGCCGCGATGGCCTCGAGCCCGTTCTCTACGATCACCCGGTGCTGGAAAAATCTCTTGGGAAGACGCTGGGTATTCCGTTGTTCCAGGAGCAGCTCATGCAGATCGCCGTCGACGCCGCAGGATTCAGCGGCCGGGAGGCCGACGCGCTGCGCCGCGCGATGGGTTCGAAGCGTTCTCCAGCTAAAATGGCGGCGCTCAAAGCCCGGTTCTTCGAGGGCTGCAACACCACGAACGGGATCGGGGCGGACGTCGCGGAAAAGCTCTGGAACAAGATCGTCGCGTTTGCCGCCTACGGATTTCCGGAGTCGCACTCGCAATCGTTTGCGTCGCTTGTGTACTTCTCCGCGTGGATGAAGTACTACTACCCGGCGCAGTTCTGCGTCGGCCTGCTGCGGGCACAGCCGATGGGCTTCTACTCGCCTCAGTCCCTGATTCAAGACGCCCGCCGCCACGGCATCACGGTGTTGCCGGTGAGCGTGAACGGATCCGGCGTACAGGCGCGCTGTATAGATAATGACACAATTCGGATCGGGCTGAATTTGGTGAAGGGGGTCGGGGAGAAGGCTGCGGCCAGGATCGAGAAGGCCGCGCCGTTCACGGACATCGCGGACCTGGCGCGTCGGGCGGCGCTGACCGTGGAGCACGTCGAGGCGCTCGCCAAGGCGGGTGCGCTGGACTGCTTCGGAGGGGAGCGTCGACAAGCAGTGTGGGCTGCGGGTATCGCAGCAACAGAGCGCGACGGCATGCTGCCTGGGCTTTCAGGTATCGACGCCCCAGCACTGCCCGGGATGACCGCGTTCGAATTGCTCGCGGCCGATGTTGCCGCCACGGGCGTCACCCCTGATATTCAACCGATGCAGCTGCTGCGCGAACACTTGCAACGGGAGGGGATTCTCCGAGCGGTCGACCTTCGTAGCGTGGAAGACGGTACCCGCGTCCGCGTCGCAGGCGTGGTCACGCACAGGCAGCGGCCGCAGACGGCATCAGGCCTGACGTTTCTGGGGATGGAGGACGAAACCGGGCTGCTGAACATCATGGTGTCGCCGGGGCTGTGGAAGCGGCAGCGCGTAGTGGCGCGCACAGCGCACGCGCTGGTGGTGCGCGGGATTGTCCAAAATGCGTCAGGTGCGGTCAGCGTCGTGGCGGACCGTCTGGAGCAAATCAATGTCGGCCAGTGGCTCTCGCGTGGTTCACGTGATTTCCGGTGAAGTCGCTAGGGTAGGGCCCATGGAACAGCAGACTGACGCACTCGCGAGACCACCGCTACCGGCCTCGGTTGAGCAGATGCACCGCGTATCACCGAAGTACATGGTGACCATGCTGGTGACCAACACGGTGTGGGCGCTGATTGTCATCGGCGGCCTGCTGTGGGCGCAGTGGAAGTACGGCGGCTGGTGGATGTGGGGAGCGGCCGTCTGCGGAGTGTTCTTCATCTGGAAGTACTTCCTTATCCCGTTCCAGGTACGCAACCTGGCGTGGCTGGAAACGAACAACGAGCTCATCCTGAGCCAAGGGAAGATGTGGCACACGCTCACCGTTATCCCTTACGGGCGCATCCAGTTCGTGGACGTCAACACGGGACCGGTGATGCGGATGCTTGGGCTTAAGAAGCTGGTGGTGAACACGGCATCGGTCAGTTCGGTGACCACGCTGCCTGGACTTCCCGCCCACGATGCCGACGCGCTGCGTGACCGGCTTGTGGTCAAAGCACGCGAACAGATGAGTGGCCTATGACAGCGGCCTCTGAGTACCGGCGGGTCCACCGACTGACCCCGTTGCTGCGCGTGTGGGCGACGCTGCTTGCGCTGCTCACGATCGCTGTCTTCAACTTCACGATGCCCCTAGTCAACTGGCTGCAGGACGAAGGCATCGGCATCATGGATGTGGGCGTGGCCGTCGGTGTGTTTGTCGTTGGCCTACTCGTAGTGTTCATTATTTCGCAGCTGTGGTGGGCCAAGATCGGATTCCGCGTTGGCGAAGAAGACATCGAGCTGACGCGAGGGGTGCTCACCACTAAGGTGCGCACCGCTCGCTACGACCGGATCCAGGCAGTCGACGTCATCGAGCCGTTCGCGCCGCGCCTGTTCGGGCTTGCGGCGGTGCGCGTCGAGGCGGCCGGAGGCAACAATTCGGCCATCGAGATCGCCTACCTGCCCCGCGCGGAAGCGGACGAACTACGCGCCGAGATCCTGCAGGCCATTGCTGCCCGCCCCGGCGCAGCTGCGTCCGCGTTGACGCCCACCGAGCAAGACGCCGACCCGGCTAATACGCTGGTGCCACCAATCCCGATTGGTCGTTCGCTGCTTGCTGCGGCGTTCCAACTCTCAACCATCATTACTGTTGTCTCGAGCGCCGTCCCGCTCTTCACCGATCTCTCGATCACCGCGGCAGTACCGATCCTCGTCGGGTTCGTGCCACAGATCTGGCGCACCATCGACCACTCGTGGCGCTTCAATTCAGTGCTTGACGACGCCACCTCCGGCAGCAACGGGGCCGTCATCAACATGACGTACGGGCTTGCGAACCGCAGGCACCAAGCGGTCCCGCTGCACCGCATCCACGCGATACAGCTTCGCCAGCCACTGCTGTGGCGCATGTTTGGGTGGTGGACCGTCTCGGTGACTGTGGCCGGGTACGGGTCCGAGCGCAACAAGGCAACTGGCACGTCCAAGTTGCTGCCGGTCGGGACCTTGGAGCAGGCCATGCAGGTCATCGACGCGATTGCGCCGCTGTCCGGTGAGGCGATGCGAGACATGTCGCGTGCACAGCTGCGCTCCCCGCGCTCTGCGCGGTGGGTTTCACCGGTTGATTGGCGGCGGCAGACAGTCGCGCTGTACCCAGAGGTCACCGTGGTCACGTTCGGTCGCCTGTCCCAGCGATACCAGATGGTGGAAAACGCGCATATCCAGGAACTTTCCTTCAAACAAGGGCTGTTGCAGCGCAGGCTTGGCCTCGCGCACGTGCGCTTTGATCTGGTCCCTGGAGCCGTCAAAATGGTGGCGCGGGATATGCGCGCGGGGGAGGGGCGCTGGCTCGTCGACACCCTGCGCACCCGTACGCTGCCTGGCATGGACGATGCGGTAGCGCTCGCCGAAGAGCCTTAATTGTGGATGGTCAGGCCCCAGTATTGGATGGCGCTGCCGATCTCCATGGCGCCTACGCGGGTCTTATTCGCATCGGACACGTTGGAGTTGACGCCTACGGCCCACACTCCAGAGTTGTCGGCGGCGAAGACCGCGCCGCCTGAGTCTCCGCGATCGGTGATGCTGCGGAAGTAGAAGAGGCCGTTGTTTCCGATGCTTTCGAACTCTCCACATGAGTAACCGGTGGTGGCGCCGAGACGGCAGATGGCCATGCCTCGGGCTTGCGCTTCTTGTGGGGTGATCCAGCCGCGGAGCGGAAGATCCAACGGGAGTGTTGAGGAATATCGCGCATCGCCGGTGATTTCGATCAGCCCGATATCGGCGCCGACGATACCGCCGTATGCGTCCTTCTCCAGATAGGACTCCACCATCTCTCCGACATACGACCAGTTGCCTTGGGCGTCCTGCACGTAGAACTGATCGCCGCGATCGCCACAGTGGCCCGCAGTGATGATGAAGATCCGCTCGCCTTTGGATGCAAGGAAGCCCGTCGAACAGCCCGAGCTTTGTGTCTCGTTGATGATCCTGCCGCCAGGTACGATCCCGCCAGGCTGCTCCAGCCACTTCCAGTCGACGGAGTTGTGGTAGTACACGCCACGGTTGTCGTCGCGGCCCCGCTGCCCAGATGAGTCGTTTCTCGGATCGATGACGTTGCGTTGAATCGGTGGCTCGACGCGTTGGCTGGGGGCGCTTGGGCGTTCGCGGTAGTCCGGCTCTGAACGGTACTGCGTCTGCTGGGCAGAGGTGGTAACAGCTGGTAGCGAGGTATGCTCGTCGAGCATTGAGGCAATGTCCGAAACAGCTGCGTCCTGCTCGGCGCGCCATGCGTCGAGCTCCTCATCGGAGGAACCCGAACAACTCGCCAACAATGCAGAAGCGGCGAGTACAGCGGTCAAACGGGCACGGGATGCAGTCGTAGAGAGCATGGCGGGCTCGTTTCAATTAAGGGGCAGGGTAACAGGCACAGATCTTAACAGCTGTAGCAACCCTTCCGCTTAGACTCCGCCGACGAATCCCAACTGCCGCCAGGCCTCGAAGACGGCGACGGACGCGGAGTTGGAAAGGTTCATTGACCTGCGGCTCGGCAGCATCGGGATGCGTAGCTGCTTGGTCACGCGCGGGTGGCTGCGGTGTGCTTCGGGAAGACCGGTCGGCTCGGTGCCGAAGAGGAGGGCGTCGCCGTCGCGGTACTCGACGTCCTGGTAGTAGTCGGTTGCCTGCGTGGTGAACGCGAAGATGCGGGCGTCCGGGATGGAGGCGAAGCAGGCGTCGATAGTCGGGTGGATCTGCACGTCCGCTAGGTCGTGGTAGTCAAGGCCTGCGCGCTTCAGGTGCTTGTCTTCGAAGTTGAACCCGAGTGGCTCCACCAGGTGCAGTACGGCGCCGGTGTTTGCGCACAGCCGGATTGCGTTGCCGGTGTTGCCTGGGATGACGGGATTGTCAAAGATAACGTGAAAAGCGCACATGGTTACAGTCTAGGATGGTCACCGTGACTGCGATTAAATTAGACGGAAAACTGTACCGCGAGGAGATCTTTGCGGATCTCAAAACACGAGTTGCCGCCCTGCGCGAGCGTGGGATTACGCCGGGGCTGGCCACCGTGCTGGTCGGCGATGATCCGGCGAGCCAGAACTACGTGCGCATGAAGCACCGCGACTGTGAAGAGCTGGGCATTGCCTCCATCATGAAGGAGCTGCCAGGGGACATCACGCAGGAAGCACTCGAGGAAGTCATCGAGGAGCTCAACAACGACGACGCCGTCACCGGCTACATCGTGCAGCTGCCACTGCCGAAGCACTTGGATGAGAACCGCATCCTGGAACTCATCGACCCAGACAAGGACGCCGACGGCCTGCACCCGGTCAACCTGGGCAAGCTGGTGCTCAACGAGCCCGCGCCGCTGCCGTGTACGCCGAACGGCTCCATCAAGCTGCTTGAGCGCTTCGGTGTGGATCTGAACGGTGCGATCGTGTGCGTCATCGGCCGCGGAGTAACCGTGGGCCGCCCAATCTCGCTGATGTTGACCTCGCGCAACGTCAACGCCACGACGGTGCTGTGCCACACCGGCACCAAGGATCTGGCCGCGGAGACGCGCCGGGCGGATGTGGTCATCGCGGCGGCTGGCAAACCACACATGATTACTGCGGACATGATTAAGGAAGGCGCCGCGCTGCTGGACGTGGGCGTCTCTCGTGTCGACGGCAAAACAGTCGGCGACCTGCACCCGGATGTGTGGGAGAAGGCGGGCTGGGTCTCGCCGAACCCTGGTGGCGTTGGCCCGATGACTCGCACGTTCCTGGTCCGCAATATCGTGGAGCGGGCTGAGCAGCTTGCCTAACTCGGCCGAAGGGTTGTCGCTGGACAACCCTCATGACATTGGGAACCCGCCCTCGCCCCTGCCTCGGAACGTGCAGGTGGCGATGGTCGGCGTGTTCATCCTGGGGTTTGTCGCCGCTGGGGTGTGGTCGCTGACGGACCACTGGCGGCGTGCCACGTTCACACTGGGGGCGACCATGCTGTGGTGCGCACTGCTGCGCCTGACCTGTGACTCGCAGGTCATCGGCTTGTTGGCGGTGCGCTCGAAGCGGTTTGATATCGCGTTTGCCACCGGCCTGGGCGCCGCGATGGTGTGGCTAGCCTGGTCGGTGGACGCGCTGGGCTCCTAAAGGGATCTTACGCGCTGGTCAGCGCGATGAAGTTGCGCAAGATGTTGTCCATCTGGCGGGCCTCGACGAGAAACGCGTCGTGGCCAACCGGGGATGACAGCTTGTGCATCCCCAGCAGGTTTCCCAGGTTGCGGGACATGTGTTCCTGCTGGTGGTAGGGGTACAAAATATCCGTATCGACGCCCACAATCATCGTCGGCACCGTCGACGAGTGCAGCGCCTTGTTCAGGCCTCCGCGACCGCGGCCGATGTCGTGGCGGTTCATGGCTTCAGTGAGTGTGACGTAGGCGCCGGCGTCGAAACGCTTGACGAGCTTCTGCCCCTGGTAGTCCAGGTAGCTTTGCACAGCGAAGCGCTGGTCGTGCTCGCGGTAGGGGCCGAGTGGGTTTTCGCCTTCTTGGGCGCTTGTGCCGAAGCGCTCGTCGATTTCGAGCTCACCGCGGTAGGTGAGGTGTGCGATGCGCCGGGCGGCAGCCAGTCCCTCATCGGGGGAGGTGCCGGTGGAGTAGTAGTCGCCGCCGTGCCAGTTGGGGTCGCGCACGATGGCGTAAATCTGAGCCTCCTGGATGCCGATCTGCCAGGCGCTTGCGCGCGCGGAGACCGCCATGACGCAGGCGTAGCCGACAGATTCGGGGTAAAGCAGCGTCCACTCCAGGGTGCGCGCCCCGCCCATGGAGCCCCCCATGATGGCATGCACACGGTGGATACCGAGCTGGGTGAACAGGGTGTGTTCGGCGCGGACCTGGTCGCGGACTGAAAGTGCGGGGAAGCGGGACCCCCACGCGACGCCGTCGGGATGCGTGCTCGCAGGGCCAGTCGAGCCGTAGCAGGACCCGATCACGTTGGTGCAGATCACGCACCAAGTGTCGGTGTCGAGTGCTTTGCCGGGGCCAATCGCCCCGCCCCACCACTCGGCGGCGTTGGAATCGCCGGTTAAGGCGTGCTCAACAACAAGGATGTTGTTGTCGCCCTTCGGGTCACCCCGGAACTGCCCCCACCGCTGGTACGCGATGTGGGCGTCCTGGATAGTGGCTCCGGCCTCTGTGGTGAAGTCGCCAATCGGGACTATCTGCAGCTCGCCTTCAGGCGCCAGGTTGGGCATGTTAGATCGCTGCGAATCCGCGCTCGAGGTCCGCAATGATGTCGTCGGCGTCTTCGATGCCGACGCTCAGGCGGATAGTCGCCTGGGAGATACCGGCGCGCGCCAAGCCTTCAGCATCCGACTGGGAGTGCGTCGTCGTTGCCGGGTGGACCACCAGGGAGCGCACATCGCCAATGTTTGCCAGGTTCGAGTGCAGCTTGAGGGCGTCGATAAACTTCCAGGCGTTGGTGTGGTCGTCCTTGTCGCCTGCGATCTCGAAGGAGAGGACCGAGCCGGTGTAGCGCAGGCCGAGCTTCTCCTTGACCGCGTAGTACGGGGAGGACTCGATGCCGGCGAAGTTCACCTTGGCTACCTTGTCGTGCTCGCTGAGGAACTTTGCCACCTTCAGTGCGTTCTCGTTGTGGCGCTCCACGCGCAGGCTGAGCGTGTCCAGTCCCTGCAGCGCAACCCACGCGTTGAACGGGGAGATTGCAGCGCCGGTGTCGCGCAGGATGCCGGCGCGGGCCTTCAGCGCGAAGGCCGGTGCACCGAGGTCCGCGTACTTCAGGCCGTGGTACGCCGGATCCGGGGTGACGAAGTACGGGAAGACCGGTTTGCCGTCGCGCTCGACGGTCCAGTCGAACTTGCCGCCGTCGACGAGGACGCCGCCGATAGCTGCGCCGTTGCCCGTGTAGAACTTCGTAGTGGAAGCGACGACAATGTCTGCACCGAGCTCCAGTGGGCGGACCAAGGCGGCGGTGGCCATGGTGTTGTCAATAATCAGTGGCACCTGGTTGCGGTGCGCGACCTCCGCGACGGTCGGGATGTCGAGGACGTCGGCGATCGGGTTGCCGAAGGTCTCGCCGTAGAACGCCTTCGTGTTCGGCTGGACAGCCGCCTGCCAGCTCTCTGGATCGTCAGGGTTGTCCACGAACGTGACGTCGATGCCGAGGCGTGGCAGCGTCACCTGGAACAGGGTCTCGGTGCCGCCGTAGATGCGAGGCGAGGTGACGATGTGGTCACCTGCTGACGCCAGGTTCGTGATGGCGGCGGTCTCTGCAGCCATGCCAGAGGCGAATGCGGTAGCTGCGACGCCACCCTCGAGGTCCGCGATGCGGTCTTCGAGCGCTTGCTGGGTCGGGTTGGTCAGGCGAGTGTAGATCGGGCCTGGGTTGGAGAGGTTGAAGCGGTCTGCTGCGTGCTGAGCGTTGTCGAACACGTAGGAGGTGGTCATGTAAATAGGCTGGTTACGGGCCCCGTAGTCGCTATCGACGGCCTGCCCGGCGTGGATAGAGCGTGTGGTGAAGGACCAGTCTTTCGTATTGCTGTTGTCGTATTGTGTCATGGGGAACAATGTAACGCTTGGTAGGTTCTGTGTGAACCAAGCTGTCTAGCAATACTGTTTAACCAGGCGATATATGTGAATATAAATAGAATAGTGAAGAGCGTCCAGCGTCACGCTCACCCCGGGCGGTAGTCATGCCAACTTGCTGGTTCAACCATGTTGACAATAGTGACGGTGATGTACGTTCGTGAACCTTCGCGTCGCGCAACGCGGGGTAGGCCTTCGGCGACGGGAGGGAACCGGTGCCGGGTTTTCGCCGTCAGAAAAGACATGGGGATTGACAGAGCACATAAGGCACAACAGCAACGGTGGGAGGAACGGAAGGAAGAGCTACGGCGGGGGATTGTGGACAAGCGGGTTCTTTCCCACAAGGAACTCGACAAACTCCGAGGGCCGTATCGGGTGCTCGACACGAGCATTGTGTATGCAGAGAAGGGCTGGAAAGAGCTGAGGTTCCACGAACGTCAGTGGCTGCGCGTCGAAGCTGCTGCGATGATGAGCAGGGAAGCGGTGTTGGTCGGAAGATCGGCCGCGCGCATGCACGGCATTTGGGTGATTAGTACGACGGAAGAACCCGTCGAACTGTGTCTGCTTTCGAGGGGGAGCCCGCCATCTCGCCGAAACCGGGAGGGGATAATGTTTCGGCGCATGGTGCTGCGTAGCAACGAAATCTCGTTGCGCGACGGCCACCGGGTTACTAACGGTTTCCGAACGTTTGCTGACATCGCCCGCCATTACGGCTTCGTCGAAGGGCTCGTCGCTGCCGACTACCTTCGGTGTAGTGGGTTTACGTTTGAACTTCTTGAACGGGAGGCATCCCAACTTGGCAGGCTAAAGGGCGTTGCCGTGGTCCGGGAGTGCATCCGGCACTGTGTCGCGGATTCCGGTTCGCCCTACGAATCTTTCGCACGTGCCCTGCTGATCCGGGCGGGGATCGGCCCTTTGCTTACGCAGTACGAAGTGGCTGGACGCTACGCGGACCTCTGCGTCGACGGCTGGCTGCTCATCGAGATCGACGGCAACGTGAAATACCAGGGACCCAACGCCGAACGCGCGCGGCAGGAAGAGTTCGAGCGGCAGAAGATGATCGCCAACAGGGGGTATGTCTTCCTCCGCTACTCGCCGTCGTTCTTGCGTCGGTACCCCGATCAGTTCGTCCGCGAGGTCCGCGACACCATCGCTGGCCGCCGGGCTGCGCTCGCGTGAGCAGTCGCTTCTCGACGCCACCACACCCGCAGCCCGCTCTTTGCCGAGGATGGTAACCAGAGGACGGTAATCAGCCGAGTAGAGGTGATCGCCGTCGGCCCAGTTACTCGGCTGATTACCATCCTCTGGTTACCACGTAGAGGTACCATCCTGGGTGCCAGGTCAAGAACCGTAAACGAAACCCCGGCCGCCGCGAAAACGCAGCAACCGGGGCCGATCAAACCGAGGGTTTACTTCAAACCGTCAATCACCTTGTTAAACGTTGCCGACGGACGCATGACGGCAGTGACCTTGGCCTCCTCAGGCCAGTAGTAGCCACCCAAGTCGGCAGGGGAGCCCTGCACCGCGAGCAGCTCTGCGTCGATGGTCTCGGCGTTCTCTGCCAGCGCTGCAGCAACCGGGGCGAACGTGGCCGCCAGGTCCGCGTCCTCAGACTGCGCGGCGAGCTCTTCGGCCCAGTAGCGTGCCAGCCAGAAGTGGGAGCCGCGGTCGTCGATCTCGCCGACCTTGCGCGATGGCGACTTGCCTTCGTTGAGCAGCTTCTCCGTTGCGCGGTCCAGCGCGTCACCGAGGACGCCTGCCTTCTCGTTGCCCTTGGTGTTCTTCTCGTGGCGGAAGGACTCTGCAAGTGCGAGGTACTCGCCGAGGGAGTCCCAGCGCAGGTGGTTCTCCTCCTGGACCTGCTGCACGTGCTTCGGTGCGGAGCCGCCAGCACCGGTTTCGAAGAGGCCGCCGCCAGCCATCAGTGGAACGACGGAGAGCATCTTCGCGGAGGTGCCCAGCTCCAGAATCGGGAACAGGTCGGTGTTGTAGTCGCGCAGGACGTTACCGGTCACGGAGATGGTGTCCTCGCCGCGGCGGATGCGCTCGACGGAGACCTTCGTTGCCTCAACTGGGTTCAAGATGGAGATGTCCAGGCCGTCCGTGTCGTGGTCCTGCAGATATTTCTCAACAAGGGAGATGAGGTTGCGGTCGTGTGCGCGCTCCTCGTCGAGCCAGAAGATGGCCTTCATGCCGGACAGGCGTGCGCGGTTGACCGCGAGTTTGACCCAGTCCTGGATCGGGGCGTCCTTGGTCTGGCATGCGCGCCAGATGTCGCCGGCCTCGACGTCGTGCTCAATGAGTACGTCGCCGGCCTTGTTTACAACCTGGACCTTGCCGTCGGCAGGGATCTTGAAGGTCTTGTCGTGGGAGCCGTACTCCTCAGCCTTCTTCGCCATCAGGCCGACGTTTGGCACGGTGCCCATGGTGGTTGGGTCGTAGGCGCCGTTGGCGCGGCAGTCGTCGATAACCGCCTGGTAGACGCCCGCGTAGGAGGAATCCGGGATGGTCGCCAGGGTGTCCTGCTCCTGGTCGGCAGCGTTCCACATGTGGCCCGAAGTGCGGATCATCGCAGGCATCGAGGCGTCGATAATCACGTCGGATGGTACGTGCAGGTTGGTGATGCCCTTGTGGGAGTTGACCATCGCCAACGCCGGGCCGTCCTTCAGTGCCTGCTCGAAGGCCGCGCGGATCTCCTCACCATTATCGACGCCAGCAAGGCCATCGAGGATCGCGCCCAGGCCGTTCTCGCCGTTCAGGCCAGCAGCGAAAAGGGTCTCGCCGTACTTGTCGTAGACGTCCTTGAAGTACGCGCGGACGACGTGGCCGAAGATGATTGGGTCGGAGACCTTCATCATCGTTGCCTTCAGGTGAGCGGAGAAGAGCACGCCCTCTTCCTTGGCGCGCTTGACCGCGTCGAGAAGGAACGCGTCGAGCGCCTTGGCGGACATGAAGGTGCCGTCCACGACTTCGCCAGCTTCGACAGCCAGGGAGTCCTTGAGGACGGTCTCGGTGCCATCATTGGCGACCAGCTTGATGGTCAGGGAATCGGCCGCCGGCATGATGACGGACTTCTCGTTGTGGCGGAAGTCTCCAGCATCCATGGTCGCAACGTTGGTCTTGGAGTCCTTCGACCACGCGCCCATCGAGTGTGGGTGCTTCTTTGTGAAGTTCTTGACGGCCTCCGGCGCACGGCGATCGGAGTTGCCCTCGCGCAGGACGGGGTTCACGGCGGAGCCCTTCACGGCGTCGTAACGCTTCTGTACTTCGCGCTCTTCGTCGGTGGAAGGATTGTCCGGGTACTCCGGCAGGTCGAAGCCAGCGGCCTGCAGCTCTGCGATGGCCTTCTTCAGCTGGACCAGGGAAGCCGAGATGTTCGGAAGCTTGATGATGTTCGCTTCGGGGGTAGTAGCAAGCTGGCCGAGCTGCGCAAGTGCGTCGTCCATCTTCTGCTCGTCGGTGAGACGCTCCGGGAACTGCGCAATGATGCGGCCTGCAAGCGAGATGTCAGCGGTGGTGACATCGAGTCCCGCCTGAGCGGCGAATGCCTCAACGATTGGCTTGAGGGAATAGGTTGCCAGCAGTGGCGCTTCATCGGTGCGTGTCCAAATGATTTGAGCCATGGTTCTCCTTAAGTATCGCGTCAAATGTGTTGCCTAAACCCACAGCGTACAGCTTTTACATACCGCGTGTCTTGTATTAGCGGGGAAAGGTAGGGTCATGGGCATGGTTTTAAGCATTGCTTCGGTCAACGTCAACGGAATCCGCGCGGCCACGAAGGTCCGCAACGAGCTTAATCACGGGATGCACGCATGGCTCGACGCCTCGTCTGTCGACGTCGTGCTGATGCAAGAGGTGCGGGCAACGCAGCAACAAACCGAGCTCGCGCTGGCGCCTGCGCTTGAGCAAGGGTGGTATCTCGCCGTCGCCCCGGCAGAAACTCCGGGCGCGAAAGGCCGCGCGGGTGTGGGAATTCTCTCACGAACCCCCCTATCTGAGGTAAGTGTTGGTATCCCAGGATTCGAGGACGCGGGGCGCTTCATTGCGGCGACGCTCGAAAATGGTGTGCGGGTGGCATCGCTCTACCTGCCGTCGGGTGCGGCGGAGACGGCCAAGCAGGACGAGAAGTACCGCTTCTTCGACCAGTTCGGCCCGGTGCTCGAGGAACTGCCCGCGAAGTACCCCGACATGGTGATCGCAGGCGACTGGAACATCTGCCACCGCCGCGAAGACTTGAAGAACTGGAAGACGAACCGGAAGAAGTCCGGCTTCCTGCCCGACGAGCGCGCGTTCATGGACTCCGTCTTCGGTGCGTTCCCGGATGACGCCGCGCAGGACCTCGAAGACAAGGAAGCAAGCCGGTGGGCTGGGGCGGTGGAGTATGAGTCGGAGGGGCGTCGACAAGCGAATGAGAGCCCGCAGTGGTTCGACGTCGCGCGCCGCCTGCAGCCCGAGGACGCGCCGTACACATGGTGGACCTACCGTGGCCAGGCGTTTAACAACGACGCCGGCTGGCGCATCGACTACCAGGCCGCAACGAAGTCCATGCTCGAGCGCGCGCAGCGCAGCTGGGTGGAAAAGGCGCCTACGGTTGAGCAGCGCTGGTCGGATCACTCCCCACTCATCGTGGAATACGACATTTAATATGGACGCAGTCAGCACCGATCAGCTCATCACCGCACTCTTCATCATCGGCATCGTCGCAGAGGCCATGACCGCCGCCGTGTCCGCGGGCCGCATGCGCATGGACCTCTTCGGGGTCATCACCCTCGGCGCGTTGACCGCGCTCGGCGGCGGCACGGTGCGCAACCTGCTGCTGGGGATTTACCCGATGGTGTGGGTGGAAAAACCCGAGTATCTGCTGCTCGTCGTAGTTGCTTCCGTACTGACTGTCCGCATTAGTTGGCTGATGCACCAGCTGCGTCGCGGCTTCTTAGTTGCCGACGCCATCGGGCTCGCCGCGTTCGTTGTTGTTGGTATTCGAATCGCGATTGAGAACGGCCACGGGTTCATCATTGCCTGCGTGGCCGCCATCACCACCGGTGTGTCCGGCGGTATCATTCGCGACGTCCTCTCCGATCGTGTGCCGCTGGTGTTCCGGAAAGAGCTGTATGCGTCGGCGGCGGTGATTGGCACCGTGGCGTGGTGGCTCATGATGATGGCGAGGGTCCCGGAGTGGGTCAACGTCATTGTTACCGTGCTGCTCGTGCTGGGTATCCGCCTGGTTTCCCTGAAGCGTGGCTGGTCACTGCCGGTCTATGTGTACGACGACGAGCGCGTCGCCGAGATCGACCCGAAGTACGCGCTGACCTCTTACTTCTACCGGCGAGCGCGGATGGTGCCGGGGGCGCGCCAGGTCTACCGCGGCATCAAGCGCATGCGCCGAACCGACCCGCGGCCAAACAATAAGACCGACAAAGAGGAAAAAGAATAGGGCAGGTACCGCACGCGCACGTTCCGGTCTACAGTAGGTAGGCATGACTAAAAAACAGCGCGTACTTTCCGGCATTCAACCCACGGCAGATTCCTACCACCTCGGCAACTACCTTGGGGCATTGAAGCAGTGGATTGACCTGCAAGACGGGTACGACGCGTTTTATTTCATCCCGGACCTGCACGCCATCACGGTCGACCAGGATCCGAAGGAGCTGCGCGAGCGCACCATCGCGGGCTGCGCGCAGCTGATCGCGCTCGGCATCGACCCAGAGAAGTCCACTCTGTTCGTGCAGTCGCATGTGCCTGAGCACACGGAGCTGACCTGGGTGCTGCAGTGCCTCACCGGCTTCGGCGAGGCAAGCCGCATGACGCAGTTTAAGGACAAGAGCCAGAAGCAGGGCCAGGATCGCACCTCGGTCGGTCTGTTCACCTACCCGGTGTTGATGGCCGCCGATATTTTGCTGTACTCGCCACAGGTTGTGCCCGTTGGTGAAGATCAGCGTCAGCACCTTGAGCTGACCCGCACGCTCGCCGAGCGTTTCAACTCCCGCTACGGCTCCACGTTCGTTGTGCCGGAGGGGCTGATTCCGGAAGGCTCGGCAAAGATTTACGACTTGCAGGACCCGACGTCGAAGATGAGCAAGTCTGGGCAGAACCCCAAGGGTCTGATTAACCTGCTGGATGATCCGAAGGTGTCCGCGAAGCGGATCCGTTCCGCGGTGACGGATGATGATGGCGTCGTCGCCTATGACAAGGAAAACAAGCCAGGTGTTTCCAACCTCTTAGTGATCCAGTCTGCGCTGACCGGCACCCCGATCGACTCGCTGGTGGCCAGCTACGAGGGCAAGGGCTACGGCGCACTGAAGGTTGACACGGCCGATGCACTTGAGGCCTTTACGACGCCACTTCGCGCCCGCTACGACGAACTCATGAACGACCGTGGACAGCTGGAACGCATCCTTGCGGACGGAGCGCAGCGCGCACGCGAGATCGCGGCGCCGTTGGTAAAAGACGTGTATGAGAAGGTTGGTTTTCTCGCGGGAGCCTAGCAATTCGGTGGCTAGATGGTGGACCTTTCCTCTACGATGGTGTGCTTAACGTAACAAACCAGAAGTAGGGAAGGGACTGTGATGGCCACTTCGACGTCGCCACAGACGGAGTACACCGATCGGCAGGGCATTGAGCGCGCCACGAAGCAGCAAACAGAGGGCGCTGCGGACGAGATTGCGAAGAAGGCTCCGGCGGTCGGGCACCTGATGCGGATGAACGAGCGTTTCTCCGCGCAGGGCGGAAACCAGCTTTCAGCAGGTATTACGTACTTCTCGGTACTGTCACTCTTCCCGCTGGCGATGTTGCTGTTCGCTGCCCTCGGTATGTTTTTGAACGGGCGCCCGGACATCATGCAGCAGGTGCAGGACCAAATCACTGAGAACCTCGAAGGGGGACTCGGCGAGACCGTCAACGAGTTGCTACAGGCAGCGATCGACCAGCGTGGAGCCGTCGCAGGTGTCGGTTTGCTCACAACCCTCTGGTCCGGCTTGGGATGGATGAACAACCTGCGAGTCGGCGTTTCGGCGATGTGGAACCTTGACGCGAATGATGGTGGAAACTTCGTCGTGAAGAAGCTGACGGACCTGTTGGGCTTGATCGGTTTGATTCTGCTCTTCATCGTGGCGTTCGGTGTGACCGCTGTAGGTGCATCCTCCTGGACCTCGCAGGCGATGGAGCACTTCGGTCTCGGTGACTTCCCGGGGGCCCGCCTCGTGGTGTGGGCCGTCGGCCTGTTGGTCGGTGTGCTGGCGAACTTCCTGGTTATGTGGTGGATGGTCACGTACATGCCGCGCACGAAGGTGCCGATGAAGTCCGGCCTGAAGGGCGCGCTGCTCGGCGCGGTCGCGTTCGAGCTGGTGAAGCAGTTCGCAACCGTGATCGTCAGCTCGGCGACGGGCAACCCAGCCGGCGCGATCTTCGGCCCAGTGATTGTGCTGATGGTGGTGCTCTATCTCATCTGGCGCGTTGTGCTCTACGTTTCTGCCTGGACCGCAACTACAGAGGAGTCGTTGGAGCTCGAGCCGGTTGAGGTCCCGGAGTCCGCGATCATTAATGTGCGCGCGGGCGCGTACCAGGACCCTGCTAGCAGCGCCTCGGCATCGGGCAAGGCGCTAGGCATTGGGGCCGCGATTGGTGCTATTGGCGTCGGGATCGTTTCTTTGCTGACGCGAAACTAAGCGCGACGGCGAGTGCGGTAACCACCAGCACGCCGCCGACGAGCGCGATGGAAAGCCAGGGAATGCCACCCTGGCTTTTTGCTGTTCCAGGCTGCTCATCAGCGGTATCGGTCGGCTGCGATGTTGTCGTTGGCGTTTCCTCGACAGGATTCAGCGACGCCACGTGGGTGCGGCTCTCGGAGGCGGAGGCGTAGGCGTAGGACTCGTGGAGAAGCGTCTGCGCCTGCTGCCAAGCGCGCATTTTATCCACCGTGGTGTCCAGCACTACCGCCACCAGACGCACGCCGTCGTGGTCGACTGCGCCTACAAACGTGTGGTTCGCGTCATCCGTGTAGCCGGTCTTGCCGCCGATGCCGTCTGGGTCGTTGAGGTAGAGCTTGTTGTCGTTCCACAGCTCGTAGCCCGGGATGTCACCATAGCCGGGGAACGGGTAGGAGGCGGTGTCCGCGATTTCGGCGAACGCCGGGTTGGAAAACGCGGCCCGGTAGGCGAGCGCCATATCCCATGCCGAAGTGGACATCCCAGCCCGATCCAGCCCGGAGTAGGAGGTTGCGCGGGTGTCGAGCATGCCGAGCTCGCGGGCTTTTGCGTTGATCTTCGTCAGGGTGGCGTCGTCACCGCCGAGCGCCTGCGCGAGCGCATGGGCGGCGTCGTTGCCCGAGGCCATCAGCAGGCCGTGTAGCAGGTCGTTGACGGTGTACTCGCCGCCGGCCCCGATGCCGACGGCGGAGCCCTCCTGGCCAGCGGATTCCTCGCTGACCACAACGCGCTGTTCGCGGGGCAGCTCGTCAATCGCCACGAGTGCGAGCAGCACCTTAATAATCGAGGCCGGCCTGTACCTGCCGTGCGGATCCTTCATCGCAATCACGTCGCCGGTATCGAGGTTGGCGACCAGCCACGCGGACGCGAGCACCCCCTCATCGACATGGAATCCCTCGGGCGCCTCGATGCCGCAGGAGCCCTCGTAGGTTACGGGGAGTGGTTGGAGCGTCTCAGTTTCGCGGGCCTCGGACGTCGATACTGGCTCGGGTGGCCACAGGGAGCGCTCGCAATTGTTCGTGTCCGGCGCGTGGAGGCGGACAGGGGGGACCCAGTTGCCGTAGTCGTCGTAAAACCCGGGGCGGGGTGTGACCGTGGTCGTGACCGTCGTATCCTCCGCCTGCGCAAGCGGGGCAGGGGCGAGAGTCAGGCACAGGGGCGCGCACACGGCGCTTGCGATGCGTATTGCAGTGTTCATCGCAGGCTATCGTACGCCAGGTCACCCACGATATTGGTGAGGCTGCGCTTTGTTGCGCGGGTGTGTAGTTTCAGCCACGATGTAGCGCATGGTTGCGGTTGAAGGCATGAATGAGCGGCTGAACAAGCTGCGCGCGGCAGTGCTCGGCGCGAATGATGGCATCGTTTCGACGGCCGCGGTGGTCGTCGGCGTCGCGGGTGCTACCCCGAACGTTCCCGCGATCGCTACGGCCGGCATCGCCGCGCTGATCGGTGGCGCAGTGTCGATGGCGCTCGGCGAGTACGTGTCCGTGTCCTCCCAGCGGGATATGGAAAGCGCCTTCATTGAGCGCGAGCTCGAGCTGCACAAGGAGGACCCGCACGAGGAGTTCGAGCACCTGGTCGCAGGCTACGTCGCGTCTGGTTTGAGCTCGAAGACGGCGCTGAAGGTGGCGAAGGAGCGCACCGCCGAGGACCCCATCAAGGCCCACTTGGAAATGCACTACGGCATCGACGAGGACGACCTTGCGAACCCATGGTCCGCGGCCATTGCGTCGTTCATTTCCTTCTCCCTCGGTGCGTTGCTGCCGCTTGCTGCGGTGCTACTTCCGCCAGACTCGTGGCGTGTGGCGTCGACGTTCATTGTGACTCTCGTGGCGCTGGCGGCAACTGGCGCGATCTCTGCTCGCATTGGTGGCGCGAGCGTGACGCGCGCCGTGTTGCGCCTGGTCATCGGCGGCGGGCTTGGGCTTGCCATCACCTTCGGCGCTGGCTGGGCCTTCGGCACCGCGGCGCTCTAAGAGTTTCGCGCTTCGTACTGCTTGACCAGCCGCTCGATGAGTTCGTCGGTGAGTTTGTCGTCCTGCAGAATCATGTCCAGCATCTTGCTGGCGGTCTGATCAAGGTTGCGGTCTTCGTCGTAGGAATCGCCGGAGAGATCCACCCCGATGCCGTCGAGCAGCGACTCGCCGGTCGACGCCTCCTCCGTCACATCCTGCTTGTCCTCAGCATCAATCGCCTCGAACTGGGAGGTGAATTCCTGCAGGAACGCGTCTGCCTCGTGCACGGCCTCTTTACGCCCTTTGCCGCGCTTGACCTCCGATTCGATCCTGCGCTGGAGCGCCTTTTCCATTTGGCGGTGGCGCCAGGAGCGCACGCGGGTCGGCTCGAGTTCACGTGCGATGTTGCGTGAGCGACGCTCCGCTTTCCGAGCCAGTTCCGCGAGGTGTGCCGCGGTCTGGTTTACCGGCGCGAACTCGGAGTTCGTGGAGATCCGCCAGTTTCCGTAGTAGCCGAGCAGGAAGAGTCCGAAGCTCACCATCGGGCCAATCACCATCCCGATCGCCATGTGGCCCGTGGCGTGCCCGATCAGGACGATGACAGAGCATGCCACGGCTGGAATGACCGTTGGTTGGTTGTTGCCGAAGACACTCGGTTCGCGGCCGGTGACGACGTCGCGGATCATGCCGCCGCCCGTCGCGGTGAACACGCCCATCATGATCGCAGGCAGGACCGGCAGCCCGTACGTCAGGGCTTTCGACGCCCCGGTGGCCGCCCACAGCGCTGAGACGAAGGCGTCGCCGTGGCTTTCAAGCACGCTCCACGCGCGCCCTTTGAAGTATGTAAAGCGCGCGATCACCGCGCCGGTAAAAGCCAGGATGAGGTACTCCGGCTGGCTCATTGCCGCCACGGTGCCTTCGTTGATGAGGACGTCGCGAAGCATGCCTCCGCCGAGTGCGGAGAGCATCGCGATGAAGAAAAACCCGATGATGTCGTAGCCACGGTGGCGTGCGATTGTGCCACCGATGATGCCCATCAGTAAGACACCGGATACATCGAACCAACGATAAATAGCGGAGATTAACGGATCGACCTGGTCCATGGTGGCACATTTTACGTGTGCCAGAATCCGGCGTCTTCGACGGCCTCAGGAATTTAGGCTGCGACTAGAACTTGGAGAAGCGCTTGATGAGCTGCAGCTCCATCTCGTTCCACGCCTCAGCCTTATCCGTAAACGGCGCAGATGGGACGTAACCTGCGGCTTCGGTGGAGCCCAGCATGTACGCCAGGTAGTCCTGCATGCGTGGGTTTGCCAGGAGGAATGAATTGAGCGAGTCGTCCTTGGCCCAGTCGGCGGCGTCGGCAAGCAGCTCGTAGGCCTTCGCCATCTGCTTGGTATCGACGCTATCGACGCCCTGCTTGATGTCCTGCGCGATGCCGTTGAAGGAGTAGGAGTTGTCCGGGTGGACGGTGACCTCGAGCTCACCAGCGTTTGCCAGGGTAACCAGGTCAGGCCAGGTTGCTACTGCGGCGAGGTCATGGTCATCGTTCTCGATAATCCAGCGTCCAAGGTGTTTGGTGGACGGGAACGTGAAGATTTCACCGTACTTGCCCAGGAATACCGGGTTGGAGCCCAAGTAGGTGCGCAACGTGTAGACGCTCTTGCCCTGGATGGAAACCTTCACTGGGTCGATTCCGGCACGTGCCCACGCGGAGTTGTCGTATGGGTCTTGCGCCTCCTGCTCAGCACGCTCGGCCTCGCTGGCTTGCTGCTTCGCCTCTTCGCGGGCCTTTTGCGCGGCCTCGATAGCTGCGGCAGCGGCGCTGACCGCTGCCGCGTCGATGGAGTCCGTCTGCACCACGCGGACCGACTCATCGAGGGATTTGACTACCTCTTCCCAGTTCGCCAGCACGACGCGGCCGACACCAGACCACTCGTCCAGGCCGTTCTCACCCTGGTAGTGATCAGAGCCGCGGTTGACGTTGCCCAAAATCGAGTGGGAGGCGAAGAAGATCAGTGCTGGCTCTGCCGCCGCTACCTCCGCGAGGGAGCGCGAAATCTGCAGCACGCGGGACAGGTGCGAGACGTTCTCGTGGCTTGGGCGGCCAGCCAGCAACTCCGGTGCACCAATGATGTCGAAGTACTGCTTGTCATTCGGCACCACACGGTCGTCGCCCTGGTTGGAAAACTGCTCCCACTTGGGGTGGTCCGCCAGGTCATGCTTCGGCGTGTTGTTGATGTATGCGAGCAGCGCCTCGGGGGATTCGAAGACGAGCACCGAGTTTTCATCGCCGAAAAAGGCCTGCCACTCGGAGCCGTGCTCCTTCCAGGTTGGCGCCCACAGGGTGTAGAAATCGCCGTCGGTCAGTGAAAGCTTGACGGGCAAAATAGCACGGGTAATCATGCAGCAAATCTATCACGCTGTTGGACGCCAGAAACCTTTGAAGGCCATTCCCATGTTTTCTGTTCGCACCGGGTTCATCTGAACTGGGTCGCCAGCTTCGATGAGCATCCCGTCACCGGCGTACATGGCAACGTGTCCATCCCACACCGCGAGGTCGCCCGGTTGCAGGTCCTCGTAGCGGACCTGTTGCCCGATATTTTGCTCTTGGGCTAGGCGTGGCAGCTCCACACCGGCCTGCCGATACGCCCAGCTTGTCAGCCCGGAGCAGTCGAACCCGCCGGGCGCAGATCCACCCCACGCGTACCGTGTGCCGAGCTGTTGTTTCGCCGCCGCGACCGCAGCCGCACCAGTTGCCGAGCCACCCCGGGAGGGAGGAGGTCCCGCCTGCTGAACGGCGGCGAGCTGGGTGACCTCGTTCTTAGCGTGAGGGAGTTCGCGGGCTGTGATGAGGCGCTCGAGCTCGTACATGGCGGCTTTTGCTTGCGAGGATGCGGCAATAGCGGGTTGGCTCGCTGCGTATGCCACGATCTCTGAGAGCTGCTTGGCCAGTGGTGCGAGGTCGTTCGCCAGCCCGTTGAGAGTGAGCCCAGCCTGGGTGACCGCCCACGCGACCTGGGCGGCGATCTTGATCCCCGCTCCGATCGCAGTTGCAGGGTTGAGCAACAGTGGGATGAGCGGCTGGGTGTCTCGGATGAGGTCAACCACGATATTGCTCAGGTCTTTGGCGGCAAAGAACACGAGGCTGCTTGCCTGGCCGAACATCTTCACAATGGTGTCGCGATCTTTCCCCAGCAGGTTCGCAGCATTGCGCAGCGTCTGGCCCGCAGGGTGCGCTCCTACGAACGCGGCGAGGGGCTCGATGGCGGAAAAATCTGGAGTGGACAGGAATGGGAGTTGGGGAAGTGGGGCAGGGACGTGTCGCAGAATGAGCTGCGCTGCCGCGATCGGGTCAATGCCCGCAGCCAGTGCAGCCATCACAACACCGCCTGAAGAAGGTTGCTGAATCGCTCATCAACGCTGATGGCCGCTTTTACAGCCAGGAGCATCGCGAAAGCGACGCGGCTTGCTTCCTCACTCAAAGCCTCGCTTCTCGCGTTTTCCTGCTCCACGGCCTGCGAGAGCGCCTGGCTGAACTCCGCGAGCGGCCACACATTGGGAACCGGAACGTTTGGCAGTGGTTGGAGCGCAGCGGCGTCGTCGCGTAGCGAGTCAGCGTGCGAATAGATCGTTGATTGGTCAAAAGCGAAAGTAGTCATAAGAGGTTGGACGCACAGAGTCAGTAAACGGTTCCCTCCGAATTTCAATTACCATGTGAATCATGGAAATTACCGTTGTTGACCACCCCCTAGCAGCCTCCCGTCTGACACTGATGCGCGATGAGCGAAGCGACAACACCGCGTTTCGTGCCGCACTCGCTGACCTGGGCGCGATGCTGATATATGAGGCGTCGCGTGACCTGAAAACCGAAACCTTTGAAACCAAAACGCCGGTTGCAACAGCCACCGGCGTTCGCTTGGAAAAGCCCCCAATTATTGTTCCGATCATCCGTGCCGGCCTCGGAATGATTGACCCGGCGTTGTCCATGATCCCGGACGCGCAGGTCGGCTTCATCGGCATGGCGCGCGACGAGCAGACGCACGAGCCGGTTCCATACCTCGAGGCGCTGCCCGACGACCTGTCGGGACAGCCGGTGTTCTTGGTTGACCCGATGCTGGCCACGGGAGGTTCCCTCATCCACGCGATTGAACTGTTGGAAGGCCGTGGGGCAGACGACATTACTTGTGTGTGCATGGTCAGTGCGCAGCCGGGCGTCGACAAGCTGAAGCAGCACGGCGGATCGGTGCGACTGATCACCGCCGTCATTGACCCAGGACTCAACGAGGACGCGTACATCGTGCCGGGCCTCGGCGACGCCGGAGATAGGTTGTACGGGCCACGCAATATTGACCTCTAGTCAAAGTAACGTGCGTCGGATATAATCACCGGAAGTTTGTTACGTACACGAGGGGGTATACGTGTTCTTTCAAGGGAGTCTTGGCGCACGTTTTTCGGATGTGGATTCGGACCAGTACTGGGCCAGCTACGCGTTTGCGTTAGGGGAGAAGATCCGCGCGCTGCGAACAATGCAGGGGCTATCGCAGGCGTACCTGGCGGAGCGGGCGGGGATCTCTCGTTCGCTGCTCTCTAACCTGGAGCGCAATAGCTACAACAGGAATAGGGCTGCTGACCCCACGCTTTCGACGATCTACCGGATCGCTGCCGCGCTCGATGTTTCGCCGCTGCAGCTGCTTCCAGCGGACGAGGAGCAGGTGGACGAACACGACCAGTCACAAGATTCGGCGGAGATGAGCGTAGAATCATTGCCACAATAAGGCGCAGTGGGAGCCACGCGCACAAATGCTGGGTGAAGGGTGAACATACACGATGACGGCCGGAGGAATTGCGCGCGCGGTAGACCAATGGGTGAAGGAACATCACTCGACAATGGTGGAGTGGCGCCGTCACTTCCACTCCTACCCGGAGCTTTCCAACCAAGAGTTCGCCACCACCGAGTTCATTGCGAAGGTGCTGCGTGAGCACGGCCTTGAGCCCGTCCTCTTTCCCGGCACGGGACTCTACGTCGACCTGGGCCCAAAGGACGGCAAGCGGCTCGCGTTCCGCGGCGACATCGACGCCCTGAAAGTGCCTGAGCAAACCGGTTTGCCGTTCGCATCCCAGCACCCGGGCGTTTCCCACTCGTGCGGCCACGACGTGCATACGACGGTGGCGCTCGCGCTGGCGTGCGCCTTATCGACGGTCCAGCTGCCGCTCGGCGTACGCATCATCTTCCAGCCGGCGGAAGAAGTGATGAACGGCGGTGCGCTCGACGTGATCGAGTGGGGCGCGCTGCAGGATGTCGCGAGCATTTACGCCCTCCATGCTGAACCGAAACTGCGCGTAGGCCAGATCGGTGTGCGCACGGGCGCTATTACCTCGGCGTCGGACGTGCTGCGCATTACGGTTAACGGGCCTGGCGGCCACACCTCTCGTCCGCAGCTTTCGGCGGACGTGGTCTACGCGCTCGGGGCGCTGATTACGCAGTTGCCGGCGCTGCTGTCGCGCCGGGTCGACCCACGTACGGGCACGGTGTTGGTGTTCGGGCACGTCGAGTCGGGCGACGCGGCGAACGCGATCCCGAAGACAGGCGAGCTACTGGGCACGTTGCGGACAGCGGATATCGGGACGTGGCGGATCCTCGAAGATCTGGTTACTGACCTGATTGACCTCGTCGTCGCACCGACCGGGTGCACGTACCACCTCGACTACATGCGGGGCGTGCCACCGGTGCTCAACGATGACGCCGCGACGGCGATCGGGGTACAGGCAGGGCGCAGGATCGACCCACACGCGGTGGTGACCGCGCCGCAGTCCTCGGGCGGAGAGGACTTCTCTTGGTACCTGGAGCACGTCCCCGGGTCGATGTTCCGGCTCGGTGCCTGGAGCGGTGAGGGAGAGATGCAGGACCTGCACCAAGGCAACCTTGATATTGATGAGCGAGCACTTGAAGTTGGGGTGCGTTTGTTCGGAGGGGTCGTCGAAAAGTACGCCGAAAACCTCAGCTAGTGCAACTTTTGGTTGGTAACGAAGCCGTGGGCGGCCGTGTAGACTAGCCAGGTATTTGTGCGAACGACGAAGACCGTTGAGGAGTATGTAGGTGTCGAAGAAGATCGTCATCATTGGCGGAGGGCCAGCTGGTTACGAGGCTGCGCTGGTTGCATCAAAGTACGGGGCCGATATCACCATTGTGGAAGACAATGGTTTGGGCGGCTCCGCTATCCGCAAGGACGTTGTTCCTTCGAAGAGCTTTATCGCCGGCGCCAACATTAAGACGGACCTTCGCCGTGCAGACGACATGGGGCTCAACCACGGGCTTGGGGAAGCCCAGCTTTCGCTGACCGCCCTGAACGCGCGCGTGATCGCGCTGGCTGATAAGCAGTCCAGTGACATCGCTAAGCAGTTGGAGCAGCGTGGCGTGCGCCTTATCCAGGGGCGCGCTCGTTTTACGGACCAACAGCACGGTCACACCACGCACCGCGTGGAGGTGCACTGCGAGGGCAAAGACACCGAGATTATTGATTGCGACATGGTGCTGGTGTGCACCGGCGCGAACCCGCGCGTGCTGCCGGGCGCTGAGCCGGACGGCGAGCGCATCCTGAACTGGCGTCAGATGTACAGCCTGCAGGAGATGCCGACGCACCTGATCGTGGTCGGTTCCGGTGTGACCGGTGCTGAGTTTGTTTCTGCGTTCGCTGAGCTGGGCGTCGAGGTGACCATGGTTGCTTCGCGTGACCGCATCCTGCCGCACGATGACGCCGATGCCGCTGACGTGCTCGAGGAGGTGCTCGCGGGCCGTGGCGTCCACTTGGAGAAGCACGCTCGCGTGGAGTCGGTGACGAACACTGGCGACGGCGTGGTTGTGCGCACGACGGACGGGCGCGAGATCGCCGGTTCGCACGTGATGATGTCCATTGGTTCGATTCCGAACACGGCGGACCTCAACCTGGAGGCGGCCGGTGTGGAAGTCGCCCCGTCGGGCCACATCATTGTTGACCGTGTGTCGCGTACCAACGTTGCAGGTATTTACGCTGCGGGTGACTGCAGCGACCTGATGCCGCTGGCATCGGTCGCGGCGCAGCAGGGACGCATTGCGGTCGACCACGCGCTGGGCGAGGGCGTGTCACCGGTGCGCCTGAAGACGGTGGGCAACGCGGTCTTTACCCGCCCGGAGATCGCCGCGGTTGGTGTGACGCAGCAGCAGATCACCGACGGCGAGGTTGACGCGGACATCTACAAGCTCGACTTGGCGACGAATCCTCGCGCAAAGATGCGTTCCCTCCAGCACGGTTTTGTGAAGATCTTCGCCCGCAAGGGCTCCGGCCAGGTACTCGGCGGCGTGATTGTCGCACCGACTGCCTCCGAGCTGATTCTGTCGCTGACCATCGCGGTGGCCAACGACCTGACTGTGCGCCAGCTGGCGAACTCGATGGCGGTGTACCCGTCCCTGTCCGGTTCGATTACGGAGGCGGCACGCAGGCTGATTGCTAAGTCTGATCTGGACTAGCGCTCGGGCTAGAACTAGGCGGCCCCGGAAACGCTCGCTGCGGACAGGATGTTCGTGGGCAGGTAGCGCAGCCGGGGCCGATTTTTGTTGCCGATTCGGGGGAGATGTTCAGCCCGTCGGCGTAAATCATGCGCTGGGTGAATGCGATATCGCAGCCCAGCACCACAGCGTGTTCCCGCCGCGGGGAATCGAACCCCACGACGGGGCCCTGCACCATCCGCGCAATCCATAGGTAGGTCCGGCCGTCCGGCATGACGGCGACCTGACGCGTCACTCTATTCGAAGTTTCAAACGCGCGGTGCACGACCCACAACGGGCAGCCCCCACCGTGGCGCGAGAAGTGGAAGGCTGTCGATGACTGCCGCTTCGATATGTTGCCTGCCCGGTCGGTGCGCACGAAGACGAACGGAATCGCCTCTGCGCCGGGGCGCTGCAACGTCGCGAGGCGCTGGCAGGTTGACTCGAAACCAGTGCCGAAGCGCGCGGAGATGACATCGATGTCGTAGCGGGTTTCTTCGGCAGCTTGGAGGAGCTCGGCGTAGGGCATGGTGACAGCGGCGGCGAAGTACTGCGCCAGCCCGTGGCGCGCGAGCTGGACGGGCTCGGGCTGTGTCGATTCGTCGAAAGTGTCGCGGACGTACTCGTCGATGAGCTCCGCGAAGGCGGTGCGGCCGTAGTGGTAGGCGAGTTCAAAGCACTGCTGGGACTCGGTGAGTCCGGTGCGTAGGCGGATCTCGCGCTGGTCGTGCTGCAGGGTCGAGCGGGGGCCGTGGGCGTATTGGTTGAAGCGCACTTGGATGCCGTATTCCCTGTCGAAGGTTGCCGCGAGGCGTGTCAGTCGCAGTTGCCGGTTCGCGGCGTGCGCTGCGAGCTGTTCGGCAGCAACGTCGAGCTCGTGGAAGTAGTTCTTGTGGTTCTGGAAGAATTCGCGCACGAGTGCGTGGGGGTGTTCGGAGTCGGTGGTCTCGGGTGAAGACAACGCCCTGAGAGAGTTGGCGATGTCGGGGAAGCGCTGTGCGAACTCGTGCAGTTTCGGCTGTGGGACGTCGGGGAGTAGCTCGGAAAGCTCGTTGACCATGCGTTGGTCTTCATCGGGGGAGAAGAACGTGGTGGAGAGCTGAAACGCGTGGGTGAGTTGGAGGAGCACGCTGACGGTGAGTGGACGCTGGTCGTTTTCGAGCTGGTTGAGGTAGCTCGTTGAGATGTCGATGCGGCGGGCCATTTCGCCTTGTGTGAGTTCGAGTTCACGGCGGAGCGTCTGTATCTTTGCCCCCGCGTACAGCTTTGCCATCGTACCTTTCTTCCATTTTGTGTGCGTGTACTGCGTAGTTAACAGAATTTGCACAAGTAGCAGAATTTGTACGCAGAAGTTTACATGCAAAAATCATGGCCCGCATCACATTTAGCTCCCTAGTATGAGCTGCAACATCAACGAGGTTTCGCGGCAGCGGAACTACAACGAAGACGAAGGAGCCAAGATGATCGAACACAACGTGCGCACGCACCGTTCGGCAGAAGATTTCCCGATTGAAGAGCACCTCGCATACAAGATCGCCAAGGTTGCAGCAGACCCAGTCGAGGTTCCAGCTGATACGACTGAGATGATCATCAACCGCATTATCGACAACGCCTCGGTCGCCGTCGCTTCATACGGTCGCCGCCCAGTCGCCACCGCTCGCGTGATGGCAGAGGCACATCCAGTTTCCGAAGGCGGTGCGCAGATCTTTGGTGTCGACGGCTCCTATTCCGCAGAGTGGGCCGCATTCGCCAACGGTACCGCGGTCCGCGAGCTGGACTTCCACGACACCTTCCTCGCGGCGGAGTACTCCCACCCGGGCGACAACATTCCGCCTATCCTCGCAGTAGCACAGCACAAGGGCCTCGACGGTAAGGCGCTGATCCGTGGTATCGCGACCGGTTACGAGATCCAGGTCAACCTGGTCAAGGGTATTTGCCTGCACGAGTGGAAGATTGACCACGTGGCGCACCTCGGCCCATCTGTTGCGGCGGGTCTGGGCACCATGCTGAACCTGGACATTGACACCATCTACCAGGCGGTTGGCCAGGCGCTGCACACTACGACGGCGACGCGCCAGTCCCGCAAGGGCCTCATCTCTTCTTGGAAGGCGTCCGCCCCGGCATTCGCGGGCAAGATGGGCATCGAGGCCGTCGACCGCGCGATGCGCGGCGAGGGCGCACCCGCTCCGATCTGGGAGGGCGAGGACGGCTTCATCGCCTGGATGCTGCACTCCCCAGAACACACCTACGTGGTGCCACTGCCTGCAGACGGTGAGGCAAAGCGCGCAATCCTGGATACCTACACCAAGGAGTATTCGGCTGAGTACCAGTCGCAGGCCCCAATCGACCTGGCGCGCCGCATGAAGCAGACCATCGCGGATGCCGGTAAGTCCACCGCCGATATTGAGTCGATCGTGCTGCACACCTCGCACCACACGCACTACGTCATCGGCACCGGCGCGAACGACCCGCAGAAGATGGACCCGAAGGCGTCCCGCGAGACCCTCGACCACTCGATCATGTACATCTTCGCCGTAGCGCTCGAGGACGGCACGTGGCA
This sequence comes from Corynebacterium sp. UMB10321, assembly GCF_030228725.1. Taxonomy (NCBI): domain Bacteria; kingdom Bacillati; phylum Actinomycetota; class Actinomycetes; order Mycobacteriales; family Corynebacteriaceae; genus Corynebacterium; species Corynebacterium sp. UMB10321. Next base: position 420,931 of record NZ_JASOZC010000001.1, read on the forward strand.
CCACGTTGATTCCTACGCTCCTGAGCGCGCGAACCGCCCTGAGACGATCACGCTGTGGCACAAGATCTCCACGGTGGAGGACCCGGAGTGGACGCGTCGCTACCACTCGCAGGACCCGGCCGAGAAGGCGTTCGGCGCAAAGGCCGTCATCACCTTCAACGACGGCACCGTCATCGAGGATGAGATGGCCGTGGCGGACGCTCACCCATTGGGGGCGCGCCCGTTTGCCCGTGAGCAGTACATCCAGAAGTTCCGCACGCTGGCGGAGGGGATCGTCGATAAGGAAGAGCAGGACCGTTTCCTTGAAGACGTGCAGAACCTCGAGCAGCTCACCGACTTGAGCAAGCTCAACATCAAGGTGAACGCGGACGCGCAAGCCAATGCTCCTCAGATCCCAGGAGGGATTTTCTAAGATGTTTGTTCCTGATACAACGCCAAATGAGCGCCGACTGGCGCTGCGGGCCTCACTCGAGTCCGCCGAAATTACAAAACTGCCCGGCGCGTTCAATCCGCTGACGGCTCGGCTCATCGAGGACATCGGTGGCTTCGAAGGGGTCTACGTCTCCGGCGCGGTACTTGCCAACGACTTAGGCCTGCCGGATATTGGGCTGACCACACTGACGGAGGTCGCCCAGCGCGGCGGGCACATCGCTCGCGCTACGAACCTTCCAGTGCTTATCGACGCCGACACCGGCTTCGGCGAACCGATGTCCGCAGCACGCACTGTGGCTGAGTTCGAGGCCGCGGGGCTTGCCTCGCTGCACCTGGAGGACCAGGTGAACCCGAAGCGCTGCGGGCACCTCGACGGCAAGGAAGTGGTGCCGCGCGACCTGATGGTGCGACGCATCAGCGCCGCAGTAAAGGAGCGCCACGACGATGCATTCGTCATCTGCGCGCGTACCGACGCAGCTGGCATCGAGGGCATCGACTCCGCAATCGAGCGGGCCAAGGCTTACGCAGATGCCGGCGCGGACCTTATCTTTACGGAGGCACTCTATACCGAGAAGGACTTCGAGACCTTCCGCAAGGCCGTCGATATCCCGCTGCTGGCGAACATGACGGAGTTCGGTAAGACCAAGCTGCTCTCCGCCGGAACCTTGCAGGACCTCGGCTATAACGCGGTGATCTGGCCGGTGACCACGTTCCGCCTCGCAATGGGGCAGACCGAGGCCATGCTCCGCGACATCGCGGAAACCGGCACGCAGGAGCCGTGGTTGGACCGCATGCAGCACAGGTCCCGCCTATACGAGCTGGTCAAGTACGAAGACTTCAACCAGTTCGACCAGTCCGTCTTCACATATTCCAAGGACACCTACTCGTCCACATTCGAGTAATCCCTATCCCGCATCCCTAACCCAATCCCTATCCTGAAAGGACTTCATCCCATGACCACTCAAGAAATCAAGAAGGGCCTCGCTGGCGTCGTTGCGGACTACACCGCAATCTCCAAGGTCAACCCTGAGACCAACTCCCTGCTGTACTACGGTTACCCGGTCCACGAGCTGGCAGAGCACTGCACCTTCGAAGAGGTTGCGTACCTGCTTTGGCACGGCGAGCTGCCAGACAAGTCGGGCGCAGAGGAGTTCCGCCTCGGATGCATGAACAACCGCGACATCGATGAGGAACTCATCCAGGTCATTAACTACCTGCCGAAGGACTGCCACCCGATGGACGTGCTGCGCACCGCAGTGTCCTTCCTGGGCACCCGCGACGAGTACAAGTTCACCCCGGATGCTGACCACATCCGCAAGATCGGTACCGAGCTGCTGGCGAAGCTGCCGACCATCGTGGCCACCGACATTCGCCGCCGCCAGGGCAAGGGCTACATCGCCCCGAGCAAGGACAAGGGCTTCTCGGAGAACTTCCTCTGGATGGTCTTCGGTGACGAAGAAGGGGCCCCGGCAACCATCCCGTCGGATATCGAGGCATTCGAGAAGACCATGATTCTCTACGCGGAGCACTCCTTCAACGCGTCCACCTTCACCGCCCGCACGGTGACCTCGACGCAGTCCGACGCCTGGTCTGCGATCACCGCGGCGATCGGCGCACTGAAGGGCCCGCTGCACGGTGGCGCGAACGAGTTCGTCATGCACCACATGAAGGAAATCGACGACCCAGCAAACGCGGAGCAGTGGTGCCTGAACAAGCTGAAGAACAAGGAGCTCGTCATGGGCTTCGGCCACCGCGTGTACAAGAAGGGCGACTCGCGCGTGCCGACCATGGAAGCCGCGTTCAAGAAGCTCGCCGCGGAGCACAAGGACCAGGGCGCCGAGAAGTGGGTGGAAATCTACGACATCATGGCGAAGACGATGTACGAGAACACGTCCATCAACATCCGCCCGAACCTGGACTTCCCGTCCGGCCCGTCCTACTACATCCTGGGCTTTGACATCGAGTTCTTCACGCCGCTGTTCGTGATGAGCCGCATCACCGGCTGGACCGCGCACATCATTGAGCAGTACGAGAACAACTCGCTGATCCGCCCACTGTCCGCGTACAACGGCCCGGAGGAGCGTCACCTGGACGGCACCTACCAGCCGCAGTAAGCCAGAACGACGGGTGGTCTGCCTTTGGGGCGGACCATCCGTTTTGTTTGTTTTTATATGAGAGGCGTTGACCGCTGACCCCAACTTGGGGGGTAATCGCTATGGGAACAGATGCAATTGTGCATTTTCCCGTGGTGTGGCGCCAACCTGCGTTAGGATTGTCAGGCCAACCAAATAACATTCAAACTGTCACGTATGTCACAGTATGGAAGGATTGCATCGATGGAGCAGCTCCCCCTGAATGACCTCCCGGCATTCAAAAAGATCTTGGTAGCAAACCGTGGCGAAATCGCGGTTCGTGCCTTCCGCGCAGCATTTGAGACTGGCGCAAAAACTGTCGCGGTGTACCCGCGCGAGGACCGAAAGTCCTACCACCGACCGTTCGCCGACGAAGCCGTACGAATTGGTGTTGAGGGCCAGCCAGTCAAGGCGTACCTGGACATCGACGAAATTATCCGTGCGGCGAAAGAGACCGGCACCGATGCAATTTACCCGGGCTATGGGTTCCTCTCGGAGCGCGCAGACCTTGCGCGCGCTTGCCGCGACAACGGCATTAAGTTCATCGGCCCAAGCCCAGAGGCGCTTGAGCTGACTGGTGACAAGGCGGCCGCTGTGCACGCTGCTGAGCGCGCCGGGCTGCCGACGTTGAAGGACTCCGAGCCGTCAACTGACCCGGCGGAGCTCGCCGAGATTGCGAAGGAATTCACCTTCCCGGTCTTCGTCAAGGCAGTCGCCGGTGGTGGTGGGCGCGGTATGCGCTTCATCGAGAAGATCGAAGATGTCGAGCGCCTCGCGGCAGAGGCATCCCGCGAGGCGGAGGCAGCGTTTGGCGACGGCCACGTGTACCTCGAGCGAGCGGTCATCCGCCCGCAGCACATTGAGGTGCAGATCATGGCGGACTCCTACGGCAACGTGGTGCACCTGTTTGAGCGCGACTGCTCGCTGCAGCGCCGTCACCAGAAGGTCGTCGAAATCGCTCCGGCACAGCACATCACGCAGGAACAGCGTGAGCGCATCTGCCAGGACGCGGTGAACTTCTGTAAGGAGATCAACTACGAGGGCGCCGGTACCGTCGAGTTCCTCGTTGACGAGCAGGGCAACCACGTCTTCATTGAGATGAACCCGCGTGTCCAGGTGGAGCATACCGTCACCGAGGAAATCACCGGCGTGGACATCGTGAAGAACCAGATGTACATCGCTGCGGGCGCGAAGCTCGAGGACGTGCACCTGACCCAGGACCTCATCGAGATGAACGGTGCGGCGCTGCAGTGCCGCATCACCACGGAGGACCCGAACAACGGGTTCCGTCCGGACTCCGGCGTGATCACCGGCTACAGCTCCCCGGGTGGCGCGGGTGTGCGTCTCGACGGCTCCGCAAACGTCGGTACCGAGATCACCCCGAACTTCGACTCCCTGCTTGTGAAGATGACGTGCCGTGGCCGTAACTTCCAGGTTGCCGTCGACCGCGCACTGCGCGCGCTTAACGAGTTCACCGTCACCGGTGTCTCCACCAATATTGGCTTCCTGCGCGCGCTGCTGTCCGACGAGGACTTCCGCTTCAAGCGCATCAACACCGGCTTTATCAACGATCACCCGTTCTTGCTTGAGGCTCCTGCCGCGGCTGACGATGCCGGCAAGATCCTCGACTACCTGGCGAACGTGACCGTCAATAAGCCAAACGGCCCACGCCCGACCTCGATTCGTCCTTCGAAGAAACTGCCGGAGTTCGATTACGGCGACCTGCCACGTGGCTCCCGCGACGACCTGCTGGAGCTCGGCCCGACGAAGTGGGCGGAAAAGATCCGCAACCAGACGGCTCTCGGGGTGACCGAGACGACGTTCCGCGATGCGCACCAGTCGCTGCTGGCAACCCGCATCCGTACGAACACGCTGGTCGCTGCGGCGAAGCACGTCGGCCACATGACGCCACAGCTCGCCTCTGTAGAGGCGTGGGGCGGCGCCACCTACGACGTGGGCATGCGCTTCCTGCACGAGTCTCCGTGGATGCGTCTCGACGCCCTGCGTGAAGCCATCCCGAACGTGAATATCCAGATGCTGCTGCGCGGCCGCAACACCGTGGGCTACACGCCGTACCCGGACTCGGTGACGAAGGCGTTCGTGAACGAGGCGGCGTCGTCAGGCATTGATATCTTCCGCATCTTCGACGCCCTCAACGACGTTTCCCAGATGCGCCCCGCTATCGAGGCTGTTCTGGAGACCAACACCACCGTCGCCGAGGTTGCGATGGCGTACTCGGGCAACCTGCTCGACCCCGCCGAGGACATCTACACGCTGGACTACTACCTGCGTCTGGCCGAAGAGATTGTCGACGCCGGCGCGCACGTCCTGGCGATCAAGGATATGGCCGGCCTGATGCGTCCGGGCGCTGCCGCGAAACTGGTCAAGGCGCTGCGCGAGCGCTTCGACCTGCCTGTTCACGTGCACACTCACGACACGGCTGGCGGCCAGCTAGCGACCTACCTGGCGGCCGCAAATGCTGGCGCGGACATTGTGGATGTGGCGTCGGCACCGCTGGCGGGTACCACCTCGCAGCCGTCGCTGTCCGCACTCGTTGCTGCCTTCGCGAACACCGAGCGTGACACCGGCATTGACCTGCAGGCTGTCAGCGACCTCGAGCCGTACTGGGAGGCCGTGCGCCAGGTTTACGCTCCGTTTGAATCTGGTATTCCTGGCCCGACCGGTCGTGTGTACAAGCACGAAATCCCGGGCGGTCAGCTTTCCAACCTGCGTACGCAGGCGAAGGCGCTGGGCCTGGGCAACCGCTTCGAGCTCATCGAGGACTACTATGCCGCGGTGAACGAGATCCTCGGCCGCCCGACGAAGGTCACGCCGTCGTCGAAGGTTGTGGGTGACCTTGCGCTGCACCTGGTGGGTGCGGGCGTGGACCCGAAGGACTTCGCGGAGAACCCGCGCAAGTACGACATCCCTGAGTCCGTCATCGGCTTCCTGCAGGGTGAACTGGGTACGCCTCCGGGTGGCTGGCCGCTGCTGCGCGACAAGGCGCTCGAGGACCGCCAGGAAGTCGACCACACGGTGGACGTGCCGGAAGAGCTCGCTGGTGACCTTGATTCCGAGGACCACGTGACGCGCCGTGCTGCGCTGGACCAGCTGCTGTTCCCGAAGCAGTACAAGGAGTTCCTGGAACACCGCCGCACCTACGGCATCACGGACCACCTGTCGGACCGCACCTTCTTCTACGGCCTTGTTGAGGGTGAGGAGACGATGATCTGGTACGGCGAGCTCGAGGATCACCTGCCGCCGCTCGTGGTCAACCTTGACGCCGTGGGCGAGCCCGATGAGAAGGGCATGCGCCAGGTCATCCTGACGGTCAACGGCCAGATCCGTCCGATGCAGGTCAGGGACGAGAACGCCGAGTCCACAGTCGCCGAGGTGGAGAAGGCTGATCCGTCGCAGGAAGGCCACGTTGCGGCACCGTTCGCTGGTGTGGTGAACGTGACCGTCAAGCCTGGCGACGAAGTCAAGGCCGGCGACCAGGTTGCTTCTATCGAAGCGATGAAGATGGAGGCCGCGATCTCGGCGACGAAGGACGGCACCATCGAGCGAGTCGCCTTCACGCAGGCAACCAAGGTGGAGGGCGGCGACCTGGTCGTCGTGATCTCCTAAAGGGTTTCTCGCCGCAGTTAGCCGACGTTGCAGTCAAACACCATGACATTGGCATCGTCGGCAACCGTGGTGAAGCCGAACTGCTCGTAACGGTGGCGCGCACGCTCGTTGTCTGGGTCAACCCAGAGAGCGACGCGGGGCGCGCCTTGTTGCGCTGCAAGCTCAATGACTGCGCGTAGCAGTTTCGAGCCGAGCCGGTGGCCTGCGAAGCGGCGTTCCACCGCGATGGCGAGCTCCGGCACGTCGGGGCCGAGGTTTGCGTGGCCTGCATCCGGGTCATCCCAGTAGCGCAGCCACACGCCACCGGCGGGGGTGCGGAACTCATCGCAGGCGATAATGCCGCCGTCGCGCTCCGGGTCCCAGTGGTCCACGTAGTCGGTCACCCCGAGGCGCTCCTCGTGCCCGACGGGCGCGGTTTCATCGCCGAATACGTCCGCAAGAAAGTTCAGGCGCTGCAGGTACATGCGGTCTGATTCGGTGGCTTGGCGTAGAGTAAACGACTTGTTTTGTGTCATGGTGCCACTGTAACGCGACTACTACGGATAGGCGCAGCCAGGGCCGTGCGGTACCCTGTGGCCTATGCGAGGAGGAACTGCACGCGGCATCGGGGCCGTCACTGTGGCGTTGGCCCTTGGTATCTCACACGGGGCTGCGGTCGCGGCGCCGGTGGTGCAGCAGGGGGGTCTGATTGTTGTTGGTAGCAACGTGAAATGCACCGTCGCGATGAATGACAAAAACCAGGGCGTGAGCTACACCAGCGCCCACTGTGGCAGCAACGGGGATCGTGTCACCGTCCAGGGGGCCGAAGGCCTCACCGGAACGTTTATCCCCTCGCCGTTGTACCGCGATGAGGAGGATTACACCGCGAACGACTGGGCCATGGTGGTCTGGGACGACGGCGTGGCCCTCGGCCCGAACTGGCTCAGCGGAGACACCCTTATTTCCCCAGGCACGACGCTGACCTCGAAGGATCGCGTGTGTACCTACGGCGGGGTGACGAAGGCGAAGCGCTGCGGTTCGTTCGCTGCGCGCCTCGGCAACACGGTGTTCAGTACGCTCCCAAATGGCCAGGCAGGCGACTCCGGTGCACCCGTGTGGGTCGAAGGCAAAGGAATGATCGGGCCGTACTCGGGCGTGAGCAACATCTCCTCATCGTCGGGCGTGCGCGGGCTTTCCCGCGCGGTTCACCCGGAAGACGGCCGCGACTACGGCAGCGATGACGAAATCGAGGTGCTCAAGCGCTGGTTCCATATCGACGGCCCCGTGGTGCACACCGCCAAGCGCCCAGTAGAAACGGCCGCGAAGGCAGGGGCGCAGTTGGGCAAGCGCCTGGACTCGCTGTCCTCCGAGGATGACTCCGCAGTGCGCGGTGTGTTGCCAGTCGTGCTGGCAATCGTGTTGGGCGTACTCGTCGCCGCGGCACCCGACATCGTCTCTATCGTCGAATCGTGGCGCTCAATAGCAGCGGCTAGAGGTCAATAACCATGGTGCCCGGGTGTGGGGCATCGGCAACATCCCGGAAGCCGAATTTCTCATAGACGTGGCGGGCTTTGGGGTTGTCGGCGTCGACAGATAAAGCGAGCTGTCGCGCACCCTTGTCGCGCGCGAGCTCGCAAGCCTGCTCAATCATCGTGCGTGACAGGCCCTTGCCCTGCGCGCGGGCTTCAATCGCGATGGCGAACTCGGGGATATCCGGCCCAAGGTTTGCCCACCCCACGGCGGAGGTATCCTCCCAGAACCGCAGCCAGATCGCCCCGGCCGGTACGCCGAGGGCGTCGTAGACGATGACGCCGCCGTCGCGCTCCGGATCCCAGTCGCCGATGTAGCCTGCGGCGTAGGTGGGGTAGTCACTGAACAGTTCGCTCGATTCATCACCGTGCGCCTCGGCGAGGAAGTAAATACGCTCGAGGTACGTGCGGTCGGACTCGGTGGCCCGACGGAAACTAAAGTCCATGGGCTACTTCAACTCCATGAGCGTTGCGCCCTTGGCCGCTTGAGCGCCCTGCTCGGCGGCCAGGCCCGTCACGACGCCATCCTTGTGCGCCTTGACCGGGTTTTCCATCTTCATCGCCTCGAGCACGACGAGGACGTCGCCCTCAGCGACGGTGTCGCCCTCTGCCACGTTGACCTTGATTAAAGTTCCCTGCATCGGCGCCGTCACGGCGTCGCCGGATGCGGCGGTCTTCGCGGCCGATGCGCGGCGCTTCTTCGGCTTGCGAGCAGGGCCCGCACCGGGCACGAGTGCGGAAGGCAGGGCTACCTCGATGCGGCGGCCGTCAACCTCCACGGCAAACACCTGCTTATCGACGCCTGCTTCGCCCTCCACACCTTCACCATCAGCTGCGGTGACGGCTGGCATCTCGCCATCCCAGGTCTCTTCGATCCAGCGAGTGTAGACGTCGAACGAGGTGCCGTCGCCGATAAAGGCGTCGTGCTCGACCATTGCGCGGTGGAAGGGGATCACGGTCGGGATGCCCTCGACGACGTATTCCGCAAGCGCGCGGCGGGCACGATTCAGCGCTTCCTCGCGCGTTGCGCCGTACACGATCAGCTTGGCCAGCATCGAGTCAAACTGACCGTTAATCGCCGAACCTTCGCGCACGCCGGAGTCCACGCGCACGCCGGGCCCGGCTGGCTCGCGGTAGACGTTGATCGGGCCAGGAGAAGGCATGAAGTTGATAGTTGGGTCCTCGCCGTTGATGCGGAACTCAAATGCGTGCCCGCGCGGCGTTGGGGTCTCCGTGATGCTGAGCTGCTCGCCGCGGGCGATACGGAACTGCTCGCGTACCAAGTCCAGGTCGGTGGTCAGCTCAGTGACCGGGTGCTCTACCTGGAGGCGCGTGTTGACTTCCAAGAAAGACACCAGGCCGTCAGCGCCAACCAGGTACTCTACGGTGCCTGCGCCCGAGTAGCCGGCTTCCTTACAGATCGCCTCGGCGGAGCGCTCAATGCGCTCGCGCTGCTCATCGGTGAGGAACGGTGCAGGGGCTTCCTCGATGAGCTTCTGGAAGCGGCGCTGCAGCGAGCAGTCACGGGTACCCACGACCACGACATTGCCGTGCTGGTCCGCGAGCACCTGCGCCTCAACGTGGCGAGCCTTATCCAGGTAGCGCTCCACGAAGCACTCGCCGCGGCCGAAAGCGGCAACGGCCTCACGGGTCGCGGACTCGAACAGCTCCGGGATTTCTTCCCGCGTATGCGCGACCTTCATACCGCGTCCGCCGCCGCCGTAGGCGGCCTTAATCGCGATCGGGAGGCCGTGCTCATCTGCGAACGCAAGGACTTCCTGTTCGTCTGCGACCGGATGTTTCGTGCCGGGGGCCATCGGGGCGTCGACAGCTTCGGCGATCGCACGGGCCGCCACCTTGTCACCCAGCGTGGCGATAGCCTCGGGGGAGGGGCCGATCCAGGTCAAACCGGCGTCGATAACTTTCTGTGCGAATTCAGCGTTTTCGGCGAGGAAACCGTAGCCGGGGTGAACGGCGTCCGCACCCGAATCCGCCGCCACTTTGAGCAGCTTCGCCATGTCCAGATAGGTCTCTGCGGCGGTTTCCCCGCCGAGGGCGAACGCTTCATCGGCAAGGGAAACATATGGTGCGGCCGCGTCGCTGTCCGCGTACACCGCAACGGACGCGATGCCTTCATCCTGGGCAGCACGAATGATGCGCACCGCGATCTCGCCGCGGTTTGCAACCAACACCTTGGTCACTTGCTGATTGTGAATAGGCACAAAAAATCCCGTCTTTCTCAAAGAGTCTGAGCTTTGCCGAAATATATCGGATTTTGCCACCCTATGTTACTACTTGCCGGTAGGTCCCAGCGATTCTCATAGCGGGGAGTGCATGAAACGCGTCGCGGGGGCGCGCTTAATCATACGTGCCTAGCAGGTAGCTGATGGAGGAGCTCCAGCGGTCGTGGAACTTTTCGACGTCCCCCGAGACCGCTGCTATGCCCTCGTCGGTGGCGCGAAGCTCGGCAGAGTAGTGGTTGACGAGCCCTTCGGCTGTAGACCTGCCGCGCTCCGACCATTCGAAGATTGCGCTGTCGTCCCCGAGTGGGGTGATGCTGTCGACTCGGTCGAAAGCCTTCATCTCTTTGATTGGTTTGCCGTCGACATAGAACGCTACTCCGTCGGTAATGGAGGCGCCGGTGCCAGCTGGGCGGTCCTTGTCCCCGAGTGAGCCGCGGAAGATGATCCAGCTCAGACGCTGACACGGGTCGTAGCGATTGTCGATGTCCTCGATCCAGTAGTTGAAGTCGCTGCCATCATCAGCGGGCATGCGCCCGGGCGTCGAGTTGGAGGGGTATGCCTCGCGTGGATCATTGGGTAGCTGGACACACGCATCCGCATTATTCTGCTGCGCTGGCTGCTTGGCAGGCGATGAGGCGGTGTCAGGGGTGTCTGAGGACGAGGGCTCTTCCACCACGGTGGTCTGTGTAATGGTGATGACGGGTGGTGTGTCTGTTTCGGAGCTGCACGCGGTGAAGGTCAGTGGTGCCAATACCGCGAGAGTGGCAGCTGATGCGCGGTTGAAAAGCATGCGTGTCATGGTTTCGTCCTGGGGTTAGATGAGAGGGGTGTGGTGACGCTGCCTGGGTCGGCGTCGGAAAGCATTTGGCGACAGACTATCAGTTTGTGCTTGTCGACGAGCCAGCGCTTACTGCGTGCCAGGGGGTTCGTGCTTGGCGCCGGAACACACAGGGCACTCGTCCAAGTGCCTGCTTGCCGACGCCACGTGGCACCCCAGCGTTACACTACGAGGCATGCTACGGATGGACGACTTTGCCTCAGTGATCTATTCGGCGGGCAAGGTTTTCGACAACCTCCGTACCAGACGGCTTGCGACTGAGGAGTTCTTGGCAAATGGCAGCACTGCCGGAATCGCCTCGCGGGCTGACTTGCAGCTGCTCCAAGACCTGCAGGACGCTGCACGAATTGCGCTGCGTGCGAAACACGACCGGCAGCCGGTGACCGCCGAGCTTGTGTGCGCACTCAACGCCGCGATCCTATGCGTAGCCGCGGGGTGCAGACACGGGGAAAGTGATTCCTGGCAGCCAACCTGGCAATGGGTTGGAGAGCAGGAGAGACTCAGAATTAGTCTCCGTAGTTCGCGAGGTAACGGATCTTCGGTGTGATCTCCACACGGCCTTTGCCCTCGCGGTGGCGCTTCATGATGAGCTTGGCCGCGGCGATCTGGCCCGCGTTCGGAGGAACGTTGGTCTTTGGGACGTAAAACTCTTGATTAGGGGTACGGCGCTTTTCCATTTATGTCACCTGCTCTCGGAGTCCCAACTCCTGGTTATTTGCTTGATTAATGAATCGACGAGGTCATTCTCATTATTTCCTAGGAAGGGCGCGTCATCAAGCGCATCGATGGCAGCGACACCGATGGCGACGACTTCTGGCTCTTTTGATACGCAAAGGTCCGTCGCCCAACGCAAATTTGAGCCCCACAAACGGGATGGGCTGGGAAGTGGTCCGCCCTGTCCTCGCAAAGCTTGACGTGACCGGTCGTATCACTCTCGCTCAGCCACGACGGCGACTACGCCACCGCCACCTGCCTGATATGTGCTTAGAAGTCCGGTGCGACTGGCCGCCAACCTGTTCTGGCTTAGCGTTCGCCGCGCTCCACTGGCACGCGCACCATGTTTCCCCACTCCGCCCACGAGCCGTCGTAGAGCGAAACCTGCTCGAAGCCGAGCACGTGCTTCAGCACGAACCAGGTGTGGGCCGCGCTTTCGCCGAGCTGGCAATAGACCACAGTCGGTGTAGCAGGGTCGAAGTCTTTATAGACGTGCGCAATGTCGTCCCTGCCCTTGAGGCGCGCGTTCGGGAACACGGAGTTGCCCCACGGCACGTTCACTGCGCCGGGGATGTGCCCGTGGCGCAGAGTATCGACGCCACCATCCTTTGCGGCCGCCTCTGCTCCTGCGTAATGCTCGGGCGAGCGGGCGTCGATAAGCTGGGCGGGGGTTTCCTGCAGCAGCTCAGATGCGAAGGTGCGAAGCGGGGCGTCCTGGCGCTCGACTACCGGGTACTCAGTGCGTGGGTACTCCGGCACCGCGAAGGAGGTATCGCGCTCTTCACCCATCCAGGCGTCGCGGCCGCCGTCGAGGATGCGCACATCCGGGTGACCGAACAGCTCAAAGACCCACGCTGTGTAGGCGGCCCACCAGTTGGAGCGGTCGCCGTAGATCACCACGGTATCGTCGCGGGAGATGCCGCGCGCGCTCATGAGTTCTGCGAAGGCCTCGCCGTCGATAAAGTCGCGCTGCACAGGATCATTGAGGTCGTTGTGCCAATCGATCCGGACGGCGCCTGGGATGTGCCCAATGTCGTAGAGGAAGGCGTCCTCGTCGCTTTCGACCACCCGCAGACCCGGCATGCCCAAGCGTGCAGAAAGCCACGCGGCTGACACGAATCGTTCCGGATGTGCGTAGTTCGCAAACTGCGAGTGATCGTCGAGTTCGATGCTCACGGTGGGTTAACCTCCAATAGCAATGGCCAATAACACAGAGCGAAGTTACTTACTGCCCCTCACCCTACATGTCAAGGAAAATAGGTGACGCAAAATTCCGCAAAAACGGGTCCAGTGTGCGCGGTGTCACTCGCGTGCGCAGGGTGTATTCACGGGGGTTATACGCGGTGTGAACTTGGGCACGTTTTCCCAGGCGAGTGCGGAAAAATTCATCCTGCCAAATAAAGTTACTAATTGGAACATACAGACACCCGTTTCCACCCACAAGGTGGGACAATGACTAGAAAGGTGCCCCATGCATAAAGCTATCGTCGTATTCGAGGTCGAGGGCGGCTCAGATAAGTATTTCGACGGACACCGGAAAGACACCATGCCGATCGTCAACGCGATCAAGGCTATGGGATGGCACGCCGAAGTTGTCTTCTACCGCCCTGAGTGGAAAGACGCGATTTACACCTACGTCTCCGAGAACTTCGACGGTTACATCTCCCGTGTCAACCCAGGCAACATCCCTGGCGGTGAGAAGGGCTACTTCGACCTGCTCACCAGCCTTTCGGTTGCGGGCCTGGTCGGCATGTCCACGCCGGGCGAGATGATGGCCTACGGCGCGAAGGACGCCCTGGTGAAGCTGAAGGACACCGACCTCGTCCCGTCCGACACCGCCGCGTACTACGACGTCGAGACGTTCCACGAGACCTTCCCGACGTCCCTGTCCTACGGCGAGCGCGTGCTGAAGCAGAACCGTGGCTCAACTGGTGAAGGCATCTGGCGCGTCCGTATCGCTGACGAGGACCTCGCGGTCTCCGTCGAGCCGGGCACCGCGCTGCCGCTGGACACCAAGATCCGCTGCACCGAGGCCGTCGACAACCACACCGAGACGCGCGAGCTCGGCGAGTTCATGACCTTCTGCAACCAGTACATCGTTGGCGACAACGGCATGCTGGTGGACATGCGCTTCATGCCACGCATCGTCGAGGGTGAGATCCGCATTCTGCTCGTCGGACCGCACCCGGTGTTCGTTGTGCATAAGAAGCCCGCAGAGGGCGGCGACAACTTCTCCGCAACCCTGTTCTCCGGCGCAACGTACACCTACGACAAGCCAGAGGCATGGCAGGAGCTCATCGACATGTTCGCTGAGGCCCGCCCGGTCATCGCCGAGAACCTCGGCGGCGACAACATCCCGCTCGTTTGGACCGCGGACTTCATGCTGGCCGACGGCGAGAACGGCGAGGACACCTACGTGCTCGGCGAGATCAACTGCTCCTGCGTTGGCTTTACCTCCGAGCTCGACATGGGCATCCAGGAGCTCGTTGCGCAGGAGGCAATCAAGCGCGTCGAGGCGAAGTTCGCCTAGTCGCGTTTAGCCATAGGCGCCATGGCGCCGACCGGGGTTTAGAGGAGCGTAGCGACGCTGTCCGGGTCGGCGTCGGAGAGCATTTGGCGGCAGCGGTCGTACTCGGCGTCGTCACCGATCGCCTTGGAGGTCAGGGCGAGCATCGCGATGGCCTTGAGCACTGGCACGTTCGCCTCGTGCGAGGCCGGAACCGGGCCCCAGCCCTTCCAACCGTTGGCGCGCAGCCGGTCGAGCGAGCGGTGGTAGCCGGTGCGGGCGTACGCGTAGGCGACGATCGTGTCGCCGTCCGCCAGCTCGCGCTCGGCGCGGGCAGCCCACACGGCGGGGGAATCGGGGTGTGCGACGGCGGTGGCGTCGGCAAGTAGGTCGCAGCCGGTTGCTGGGTCTTCTGGGAGGTGAATTGGGTCGGGGGCAAGCATGTCGTTGAACTTCATGCCGACTAGGATACCCAGAACTCCGACGCGTCCAGTCCGAAGTGATAGAGGCAGCGCCGCAGCAGCGGCATGGACAGGCCGATGACGCTGGTTGGGTCGCCGTCAATGGAGTCAATAAACCAGGAGCCGAGCGCCTCCAGCGTGAACGCGCCCGCGCACTGCAGCGGCTGGCCGGAATTGGCATAGGCCACGATGTCGGTGTCGCTCGCCTCGCCGAAGCGGATGGTGGTGCGCACGGTGTCCGTGACCCACTCGCCGTTGTAGGCGACGGCGTGGCCGGTGAGCAGCTCTGCGGTCTTGCCGCGCTGTGCTCGCCAGCGCTCGATCGTGGCCTCCACGGTGTGCGGCTTGCCGAGCAGTTGGCCGTCCAAAAGCAGCATGGAATCGCAGCCGACCACGACGTCGTTAGGGAACTCGCCGGCGACGGTCTCAGCCTTCGCGCGGGCGAGGGCGGCGACGGTGTGCGCTGGTGGGGCGTCGACAAGCGAGGCGATCACCGCATCCTCGTCGATGTTGGCGGGCCGAAGCACCGGCTCGACGCCACCCTGCTCGAGCAGCATTCGGCGCGACGGCGACTGTGAGGCGAGAACAATCCGCATGGCTTAGGAGTACGTCGAAGGGGAGAACGCGAGCGGGTTAAACAGCGTCGGCGCATGCACCGGCGAGGGCGCTACGCCCCACAGGTTGCGCTGCCCGCGCTTCGCCGCCTGCGCCTGCTGCTGCAGTTGCTCCAGCACGAGGCGTAGCGCCTCGACCTCCTCGGGGGAGGGGTTGCCTTTCACAACGTCGAAGGGGAGGGAAGACATACGTTCCTTTCGTGGTTACAGCGGCAGGTTGCCGTGCTTCTTCTGCGGCGGGTACACAACCTTGCGCTCCAGCAGGTGCAGGCCCTCCACGAGTTGGGCGCGGGTGTCGCTTGGTGCGATGACGGCGTCGACAAGGCCGCGCTCGGTAGCGACGTAGGGGTTGAGGTTTTCTTCCTCGTACGCCTGCGTATCGACGCCCAACGCCTCGGCGGCCGTCGGTGCGTCAGCCAGCGCGATCTGCGCGGTCGGCCACGCGAAGACCAGGTCAGCGCCCAGGCCCTTCGAGCCGAGCACCGAGTAGGCGGTGCCGAGCGCCTTGCGTGTGATCACCGTGATGGTGCCCACCTGGACCTCAGCGAAGGCGTACGCCAGCGTGGATGCCGCGGACAGGGCGCCTGCCTGCTCCTCCTCGACGGTCGGGACGAAGCCTGGGCAGTCCACGATGTGCAGCAGCGGCAGGTTGAAGGCGTCACAGGTGCGGATGAAGCGCGCGGCCTTTCGGGCTGCGTCGGCGCTCAGACAGCCGGCGAGCACACTTGGCTGCGTGGCCACGATGCCGAGCGCCCGACCGTCAATGTGCGCGAACCCGGTGACGACGTTGCCGGCGTGGGCGCCGCCGAGCTCGTAGAAGTCGCCGTCGGTGATCGTCTCGATGGCGGTGGTGATGTCGTATGGCTGGGCGTCCTCGTCGGGAACCAGGGAATCAAGCACGCTGGCGTCAGCGCCCTCTGCGACGTCAGCCACGGGAGCAGCCGCGCGGTTGTTCAGCGGCAGGTAGCTCACGAGCTTGCGTACCTCGTCGACAGCCTGCTCGTCGGTGCTGACGCGAATGTTGGCCACACCGGTGGTGGCCGCGTGGACGTCGGCGCCGCCGAGCTGCTCCGCGGTCACCTCGCTGCCAGCGACCTTGGAAGCCACATCGGTCGCAGCTAGGTGCAGGCTCGCGCCATCAACCATGATGCGCATATCAGCCAGCGGAACGGTCGTGGCAGCAAGCGTGGCCACCTCACCGGCAACCACGGCGATCTGCGGCACCAGGCCAGAAGCCTGCGTCGCGGCACGCAGGATCTTCGCCTGCATATGCGCCGTGACGACGCCCTCCTGCCAGCGCGGGCCGAGCGAGTCGTAGAACCCGATCACCGGCACGCCAGTCTTTGCGGCCAGCTCGTAGACTTTGAGGATCTTCTCGGCGTACACCTCGCCGATGCCGCCGTCGAAAATGGTGGCATCCTGGGAGAATACGCACACGCGGCGGCCGTCGATGAGGCCGTAGCCTGCCACGACACCATCCGTCGATGGTTTGGTGCGGTCCATCTTGTACGCCTCGACGCGGTGGCGTGCCAGCGCATCGACCTCCACGAAGGAGCCCGCGTCCAGGAGCCGCTCAACGCGCTCGCGCGCGGTCAGGTCCCCGGCCTCGTGGACGGCGTCGATCGCGTCCTGGCCAAGCGGCGCCTGGGCCTCGTCAAGCCGGTTGCGCAGATCTTGGATACGGCCTGCAGTCGTCGACATGTCAGGTTTGGAAGAAGATTTATCGCCCATATCGCCTCAGTCTAACTAGCACGGAAAGAAAACCACATTATAAATCGCGCGGCGGGGCCCTTATGTTTCAGGTGCCAGGACGCCAACACGGCACGGGCAACGCGCTTAGCGCATGCTCGGGTCCTTGAAAATGCTCCACGCAGCTGAGATCAGCGGCAGCTGCAGCGGAAGTCGACCGATGCTGATCACCTGCTTTTGCCACGGCTTGTTGCGCCACTGGCGGGCCATCTCGAAGTTCGCAGGCCACACGGCCAGCAAGAGCGCTGCTGCGAAGCCACCACCGAGTTTGCGCAGCTTCGGCGCACGTTTCTGGTGTCCCGCATGTGACGCCGGGCCAAGCTTGGGCGCGGCCAGCAGCACAGCAGCTGCCAACTCCGCGGCGCCGGACGCGTAGGTATACGTCCGGGCCTCACCTGGGAGGGACTCGGGAACGATCGAATCGAAAGGTTCTGGTTTGATGAAGTGCAGGATGCCGGCCACCCCGAACGTCGGGATGAGTGCCTTGCGGAGGAAACGTTGAATCGTCATGTGTCTAACAGTAGCGCTAGATTAGGTCAACATGAATGCTGAAGAACTGAGCAGGCTCCAGCGGGGCGTCGAAAAGTATTGGCCGGTGGTGCGCTGGGTGGAAACCACCGGGTCGACGAACGACGATCTGTTGCGTGAAGGCGAGCCGGGCACCGTGCTCATCGCGGGGGAGCAGACGGCGTCGCGCGGGCGACTTGGCCGCAAGTGGGTCAGCCCGAAGGGTGCGCAACTGGCGATGAGCATGGTGCTGCGCATCGACGACAACCCGCCACCGTTCGGGCTGCTGTCGATCGCGCCCGGCGTCGCGGTGACCGACGTCGTGCCGCAGGCCCAGCTCAAATGGCCGAACGACGTGCAGATCGGCGGGAAGAAGCTCGCCGGGATTCTCTCCGGACTGGCGGACGGGCGCGTAGTGGTCGGCATCGGCATCAACCTCAACTTCGAGCCCGAGCAGCTGCCCATCCCCACCGCAACGGCGCTGAATCTCGAGGGGATCGACGTCGACTTCGTGGACTTCACCACGCAGGTGCTGTGCGCGATGGGTGAACGTTTCGCGCAGTGGCAGCAGCGCGACCCGCAGCTGCTGGCCGACTACCGCAAAGTGTGCAGCACGATCGGGCAGCACGTGCGCATTGAGCTGCATGACGGCGAGGTGATTGGCACCGTCGATGGCGTCAACGACGAGGGCGAAGTGATCATCGACGGCACGGCATACAGCGTCGGAGATGTGCACCACCTCCGGCCGAAACAGTAGGATCTGTGCCGTGCAACAGTCGCGGGTGAAGTTTCAGCTGGCAGAGGGCGAGACCGTCCTCGCCGACACGAACCCGCCGTTAACGAGCCTCATTTTCCCGTTGCTCGAGCTCATCGTGATCACCGGGATCGCCTGGATTGCCATCGGCTGGATGGACGTCACCCCGTTTGTGAACCCCCAGGCGCACAACATCGTGGTTGCGGTGTGGGCGCTGCTGTCGGTGTGGCGCTTCGTGTTGCCGGTGGTTCGCCACCGCCGCCAGCGTTTCCTGCTCACCGACCGCCGCATCCTCGCCCGCTCGGCGCGCGGTGCGGTCGATTCCATTCCGCTGCGTCAGATTCATTCTTTTCGACGCCAGCGCGGCGGGCTGTCCATCGCCCTGTGGGGGTTCGACCAGCCGGTGTTCTTCCCGCAGGTGGGGAAGGCGCGTGCGGTGGAGCGTGCGCTGGACGAGAGCCTGCGCCGCCGCTAACTACTCCTTAATTTCCGTTGTGTGCAGCTGGCTATCCAGGTCGCTCGGGCTGAGACTGCCTGCCTGGAAGTCTGCCGTGATCGGCAGGTGCAGATCCATGTCGGTGGCGGGGCACAGCTCGATGATGGCGTCGTTAATGGTGTAGTCGAGCACGTGGCCGCCGGCTGTGCGGGCGTCGTCAATGAAGTGGACGTGGCAGCCGGGCACCCCGATGCCTTTGGCGTAGGCGGGCGTGCGGAAGCCGCCGATGATGCCGTGTACGTCGGTGAAGTGGTGCTCGGCGTCATCGCCGATGGCCTCCGTCATGGGGCGGTACGGTTTCTCCTGCTTGGTCACGGTGCGGGTGACCACCTCGTCGAAGGTGCCGGTGATTCTGACGGCGTAGAAGAAGTTGTGGCTCGGCTCGAGCGCGTCGATGAACTCGGCAAGTTCCGCGCGGCGCATGCCTTTCGGCGCGTCGACGCGGATGCGCGGCACAAAGTTCGTCACGACGGTAAACGGCGTGCGTTGGTCAAGGCTGGCGACGCGCGCTTTGCCGTCGCTGGTGAGCTGGTAGCAGACGCCGTCGAGAATGATCATCTCTCCGTCGAGCCCGTCGAAGGTGCCAAGGCCGAAGTTCCCTTTGCCGAGGATGTCTCCGATGGTCAGTTCGCCTTCGTAGATGCCGTCGAGAAGCGCGGTCATCAGTGAGTTCTGGAAGATGGTGTGGCGAACAATCGCGGGATTCGTTTCAGTCATGCCCACATCGTAGCGCCCATAAGGCTAAGGTAGTTCGTTGTGAGAGACGCTCAAGGAATGCCCAGAGTTGCCGTTATCGGTGACGGTCAGCTTGCCAGAATGATGCACACGGAAGCCATCGAACTTGGACTGCAGCCCAGGGTGCTTGCAGGCGCCCCGGACGCCTCGGCCGCCCAGGTGTTTGGTGACGTCCAGCTTGGTGACTACACCAACTTCGACGACCTGCACGCGACCATTCAGGGTGCCTCGGCGATTACGTTCGACCACGAACACGTCCCAAACGAGTTCCTGCAGCGCCTGCTGGACGAAGGTTACAACGTGGAGCCGCGCCCCCAGGCGCTGATTTACGCCCAGGACAAGCTTGAGCAGCGCACCAAGCTCAAGGAGCTGGGGGCACCGGTGCCGCCGTTTGCGAAGTTTGACTCCGTGGAGGACGCCCGCGAGTTCTGGAAGCTTGTCGACGGCCGCGTGTGCGTCAAGGCGACGCGCGGAGGCTACGACGGGCACGGCGTCTGGTTCCCAGAGACCCTGCAAGAGTGCGAGCAGCTGGTCACCGATCTGCTTGAGAAGGGCGTTGTGCTCTACGCGGAAGAAAAGGTGAACTTCGCCCGCGAACTTTCCGCGATGGTGGCGCGCAACCGGGACGGCGAGGTCAAGGCGTGGCCCGTCGTCGAGTCACGGCAGGCGGACGGCGTCTGCCATATCGCGATTGCTCCAGCGCCAGAACTGCCGGCTGATGTGGCGAAACAGTGCCGTGATCTTGCCACCAATATTGCGACCAAGCTTGACGTTACGGGCGTGCTCGCCGTTGAGCTCTTCGAGTGCATCGGGGAGGACGGGGCGTCGAAAATTCTGGTCAACGAGCTTGCGATGCGCCCGCACAACACGGGGCACTGGACGCAGGACGGCTGCGTGACCTCCCAGTTTGAGCAGCACCTGCGCGCGGTCCTGAACTGGCCGCTCGGGTCCGTGGACACGCTCGAGCCGGTCACGGTGATGGTGAACACTCTCGGTGCGGAGGAGGATCCGCAGATGCCGATGGAGCAGCGCGTCATCGAGGTAATGCGCCGCTACCCAGAAGCCAAGGTACATCTCTACGGCAAGAGCTGGCGCCCTGGGCGCAAGATGGGACACGTCAACGTCACCGGCTACGACGCCACGTCCACCTTGGCAATTGCGCAGCACGCCGCGCACTTTATTGTTCACGCGAACTGGTACTAACAGGAGGAGAGTTTCTTCATGAACGCACGCGTTGGCCTCATCATGGGCTCGGATTCGGACTGGGACACGGTTGCGCCTGCCGCAGAGGTACTTGCGGAGTTCGGGGTGCCGTTTGAGGTCGGGGTGGTCTCCGCGCACCGCACCCCTGAGAAGATGCTTGCCTATGCGAAGCAAGCACATGAACGTGGCATCCAGGTCATCATTGCGTGCGCCGGTGGGGCAGCCCACCTGCCGGGGATGGTTGCCGCGGCAACGCCACTGCCAGTCATCGGTATCCCTCGCGCATTGAAGGACCTTGACGGGCTGGATTCTCTGCTTTCCATCGTGCAGATGCCAGGGGGTGTTCCAGTCGCGACGGTGTCTATCGGCGGCGCGAAGAACGCGGGCCTGCTTGCTGTTCGGATGCTCGGTGCCGGGGATCCGGAACTAGTGGACAAGATGGCGAAGTACCAGGCCGACATGGCGGCCGAAGTTGAGCGTAAGGATGCCGCGCTGCGCAGCCGGTTGCTGGGTGAGTAGCAGTCCCATCGTGGTGCTGGGTGCGCGAATTGTCGACGGCCACCCGTCGCGCATGCTGCACGCCCGGCTCTGCAGCGCACTGCTCCGCTGGCGGACGGACGCGCACGCTGGCGTGCGGCGCGCCATCGTGGTCACCGGCCGCGGGGAGGCGGCCGTGATGGCTCGCTGGCTTGTCGAGCGCGGCGTGCCCCGTGAACTGATCATTCAGGAGCCCCATGCGTCGTCGACGAACGAAAACCTCGAGCGTACCCGCGCGTTGTTCCCGCACGCGCCGCGGCTGATCGTGGTGACCAGCAACTTCCACGTGCGCCGCACGCGCGTGTGGGCCTGGCACCTGGGGATTCCAGTGGAGATGGTGCCTGCGCGCACCCCGCGCCGCTCCCGGCCGAAGAACTACGCGCGCGAGCTCGTTGCGTTGCCGCACTCCGCGGCGCGGGTTGTGTGGCGACGCCTTATGCACAAAATGCGCTAGAGTACATCCGATGGTGCTACTTTTGGTGCCATGTGCTTCAGTCCTAGGAAGGCTCCATTCATGACACACTTACATCGCCGCATCACCGGCTTGATCACCGTTGCAGTACTGGGGGCCAGCGTGGCTTCATGCGCCGGAGATGGCCAAGACGCCACAGACGCGCCCCAGACCGACAAGGACGGTGCCGCAGTGACTGCCGGGGCCAACCAACCCGCAGAAGTCAATGGGGTCGATTTGCATTTTCTCGCGATGATGACACCGCATCACCAGCAAGCCGTGGACATGAGCGAGATCATCCTGGCCGCCGATGGCATCAGCGAAGCCACCGCGGACTTGGCCGAACGGATTAAAATCGGGCAACAAGAAGAAATCGACACCATGGTCGACTGGGCTGAACAATGGGACCAGGGTGACTTGATGGCACATCACGCCCCACACATTGCCAATGGCATGATCACTCCAGAACAGATGGACCAGCTGAAATCACTTTCGGGCGAGGAAGCAGACACCCGGTTCCTCCAGCTCATGCATTTCCATCACGCGGGTGCCGTTGCCATGACCCAAGACCAAATCGACAACGGCGGCTACCAGCCTCTCGTGGAACTGGCTCAACAAATGGTCGACGTGCAAACCGCTGAGATGCACGAGATGGAACAACTCCTGGAAGCCAGAGGCGAAAGCCTGCTGACTGAGTAACCAACCTGGATAAACGAAGCGGGAGCGCGTTAACCCGGGTATAAGTTCGTAGTGCACCTGTAATACGACTGAAAGGGAACACCCATGATCGCCAACTTCAACGCCGCGCAAAGCAAGCAGACCGCCGACGGCTTCTTCTCCGCGCTTTTCGACTTCTCCTTCTCCCAGTACATCACCCTGAAGTTCGCCCGCGTGATCTACCTGATCTCCGCAGTCTTCATCGGACTGTGCTGGGGTCTTCGGCCTTTTGGTGTCGCTGGCTACGTTTAGTGTTGGTTTTGGCACCGGCCTGCTCATGCTGATCGGCTTCCTTCTCTTCGGTACGCTTTTCGCGCTGTTCTCATTGATCAGCGCGCGCGTCACCCTCGAATTCATGGTCTCGGCGATCAAGACGGCGCAGAACACTTCCGAGATCGCAGCGGCGCAGCGTCGTTAGGGGTCGCTAGACCCCGCCCGGCAAACTGTGCAGAGTGAGGCCGCGCGCGGCGGCAGCCTCGCCGAAGCGCGCAACGAAATCGGCCGAGCGCTTACCGGAGGCGCAGTAGACCACGACCTCGCCCGCGCCGCGCAGCGTATCGAGCAGTGCGAGCGCGGCGTCCGGGTCTTCGCGCCACACCGAGGCCGGCAGGTGGAAGGACGCGTGCGGCAGGTCCTTGATCGCTTTTTCACCGAGTTCGCGCACGTCCAGCGCTGTGGCGTGACCATCCGCGACCTGCACGAGTAGGCGCGTTTTCTCGCCGTCTGGCGGCAGCATACACGGGGCAGCTTCGGCGACGAGTTCGGTGACCAGCTCGCGCTGCGGGTCGGCAGCGACCTCGAAGCGCCGGAGCGTCCCGGCGAGCGCCTCGTAGACATGGAGCACACCGACCTCGGCGTCCATGCCCGCGAGGTATTTCACGGCCTCCGTGGCCATCAGCCCGCCGACGACCGAGGTCGTCACCCCGAGCACGCCGGCGGTGGCGCAGTCCGGAGTGTCCTCGGGTGCCGGGTGGGTGGGGTAGAGGTCGCGTAGCCCGACCCCGCGTGCATCCGGTCCGGAGTACCACAGCGCGAGCTCGCCGTGGAAGCGCAGCACCGAGCCCCACACCAGGGGCGTGCCGGTGAGTTCTGCGGCGTCGCCGGCGAGGAATTTCGTGGTGAAGGTATCGGAGCCGTCGATGACCAGGTCGTGCTCGCGGAACAGCCCAGGTGCGTTGGAGGTGTCGAGGCGCTTGCGCAGCGGCACGATCGTGGCGTCTGCGCGGTGTCGGCGCAGCTGCTCGGCTGCCACCTCCACCTTGGGCCGGCCCACGTCGGAGGCGCTAAACAGAATCTGGCGGTGGATGTTGGTGTCATCCACCACGTCATCATCAATCACCGTGATCGTGCCGACACCTGTGGCCGCCAGCGCCTGCATCACCGGGCAGCCGAGCCCGCCCGCGCCGATGACAAGCACCCGCGCGCGGTTCAGCGCCTCTTGGCCCGCTAGCCCGAAGCCGGGCAGCAGCGTTTGGCGCGCGGTGCGCCGCAGCTCAGCGTGAGGCAGGCTCATAGGACCTCATCCGCCCAGCTCGCTAGGCCATCAAAGCTTGACGACGCCAACGCCCCTTCCGCATGCGTCCGCCGCGGAATCCGACCCGCATCCCGCGCGAGCCGGCCAGCCTCGACCGCGTGTCGCATCGCACGCGCCATCGCGACCGGGTCCTGGCAACGGTTGACCGCGCTGGCGAGCAGCACGCCGTCGCAGCCGAGTTCCATGGCCAAGGTGGCGTCGGAAGCGGTGCCGACGCCGGCGTCGAGAAGCACGGGCACCTGCGCACGCGCGCAGATCAGCTCGATGTTGTGCGGGTTCAAAATGCCAAGGCCGGTGCCGATCGGAGAGCCGAGCGGCATCACCGCATGCACCCCAACCTGCTCCAGGCGGGCGGCGACGACCGGGTCGTCGGAGGTGTAGGCAAGCACGACGAAGCCTTCGGCGACGAGGAGCTCGCAGGCGTCGACAAGCTCGACGACGTCCGGCAGCAGCGTGTGCTCGTCCGCGATGACCTCCACCTTGACCCAGTTCGTGCCGAGCGCCTCGCGCGCCAGTTGCGCGGTGAGCACCGCGTCGCGGGCGGTGCGGCAGCCCGCAGTATTCGGCAGGGGATTGATGCCGAGCCGGGTGAGCATCTCGAAGACGCTCTCGCCGCCATTGGTGCGGGCGGCATGCCGACGCATCGCCACGGTGGTCAGCTGCGTGCCGCTGGCCACCAGCGCGTCCTCGAGCAACTGCTGGCTGGTCGCCCCGCCGGTGCCCATGATCAGGTGGGAGTCGAATTTCTTGTCGGCGATGTTCAGCACGTCTAGCCTCCTTGGACGGCGGTGAGGATGTCGACGGTGTCGGCGTCGGCAAGCGAGCTGTCCCAGCGACTTGCGGGCACAACCTTGCCATTGACAGCGACGGCGACGCCTTCTGCGTGGCCGACGACCTCCTCGACCAGCGACCGCACAGTCGGCGCGGTGTCGAAGGTATGGGGCTTCTCGTTGATGATGATGCGCATGATGCTCCTTTACAGTTCGTGGCGGCCGGGGTCGCAGTCGGAAATATCGACGGTGGTTTCGCGGTCCAGCCCGAGGTCGGCGCCGACGCGCGCGCCGAGCGCTGCCAGCAGGATGCCGTGGCGGAAATAACCGGTGGAGACCACCAGGTTCTCGCCGCGCAGCCCCAGGTAGGGCAGGTCGTCGGGCGTGCCTGGGCGATTGCCGACGAGCGCCTCAACCAGCTCGCAGTCCTCGATGGCGGGGACGACGCGGATGGCGTCGCGAAGCAGCGTATACACGCCATCGACGGCGGGCCGCACGCGCGCGTCTTCGCGGCTGGTTGCGCCCACGGCGATGGTGCCGTCGGTGCGCGGGATGATGTAGACGGGGCGGTCCTCGACGAAGGCGCGCACGACCCGGCCGACCGGCATGCGGCCGGTAAGACGCAGCATGTCGCCGCGCACCGGTCGCAGGTTCAGCGGCAGACCGAGCGCGCTGGCACCGAGACCGTTGCACGCGTAGATGGTGTCGCCGCGCAGGCTGCCGGTGCTGGTTTCGACGCCCACGCAGGTTTCGCCCTCCCAGCGCAGTGCTGTGGCCTGCTCGCGAACCAGCGTCACGCCGCGCGATGCAAGCTCGCGCAGCAGAGCGGCGGCGAACATGCGCGGGTTGACCTGGTGGTCGCCGGGGATCTCCACCACGCTGGCCAGCTGGGGGCTTAGGCCCGGCTCCTGCGCCCGCGCCTGGCGCAGCGTGAGGCGGTCGACGTCCATGCCGTGGGCGTGCTGGTGCTCGGTGAGCTCGCGCAGGTGGGTAGCGTCGGCGCGGTCGGCGGCGACCACGAAGGTCGACTCGGTGCGGTACCCAACCTCGATGCCCGGCAGGTCTGCGATCAGCGAAGGATAGAGCGCCGCCGACTCCAACATCAGCGGATAGAGCGGCTCCTGGCGGTACTGCACTTCCGCGGCCGGGGCGAGCATGCCGCCGGCCACGTTGGTCGCGCCGCTTGCCGGGGCCGGGTCCACCAGCGCGATCCTGCGGGGATCCACCCCGCGGCGTGTGAGCTCGAACGCGGTGGTCAGGCCGATGATGCCGGCGCCGACGATGACGTGCTCGAAACTACTCACGACGCTTCCTCGAAATCCTTGACGATACCCGCCGCCATCGCGCGCGGGTCCTCAGCGTGCATGAAACCGCGGACGATCGCCACGCCGGCCACGCCCGTGGCGGCAAGCGCGGCGGCATCCGTGGCGTGTACGTCGCCGATCGCCACGACCGGTACCTGCGAGGCCTCGACCAGCGCCGGGTAGCCGTCGAGGCCAAGTGGGGCGCGGCCGGAGTCCTTCGTCGGGGTCGGGCGGAAGGGGCCCGCGCCGACGTAATCGATCACGTCGGCGTACGCGTTCGCCGCCTCCACCAGTGCGAGCGTGCCGGTGGTCAGTCCGAGGATCGCGTCCGGCCCGAGCAGTTCGCGCGCGGCGCGCGGGTCCATGTCGTCCTGGCCGATGTGCGCGCCGTGGATGTGGTGGGTGCGCATGAGGCGGGCGGCGAGGGGAACGTTGTCGTCGATAAGCACGCGCGTGCGCGGGTTCGCCGCGGCGACCGCATCGGCGACCTCGCACGCGAGACGCTCGAGGTCGGCTTTGGCGATCGGCTTGCTGCGCACCTGGATCACGCCCGCCCCGCCGGCCGCGGCTTCGGCGGCGACGCGCGCGACATCGGCGGTAGGCTGGCCCGTGACGAAATAGCAGCGTAGGTCGAGCGACTTAGGCATCGCGCACCACCCACGCGCGGTCGGCCTGGTCGAAGAAATCGCGCTCGTAGCGCGAGGCGACCGCACACGCGCGCACCGCCGCGTCCAGGGCGTCGGGGTTCGCCTCAAGGGTGGCCTCGCAGCGGTCGATCGCGCCGCGCACCGCCTCGTAGAAACCGTTGCCCGAGTAGGTGGCCAGCCAGTCGTGGTAGGGATGCGAGGCGTGGTTGTGCTCCGCGAGGCGCGCGCCGACCTCGTAGTAGAGCCAGTAGCAGGGCAGCACCGCCGCCTGCCCGATCGCCGCCGACTCGCCGAGGGCGGAGGCGAGCAGGAAATCGGTGTAGGCGCGTGTGACCGGCGACGGCAGCGTCTCGCGGCCAAGATCGGCGAGCCAGGTGCGTTGCATCTCTTGCTCGTCGGTGATCGCGGCGTCCGCATCCTTTGCCCACGCGCCGCCAAGCGCGTGCAGCGAGCGCGCGTACTTGGTCAGGTAGTAGGCGTCCTGCTCGAGGTAGAACATGAAGTCGGCGTGGTCGAGGGTGCCGTCGGCAAGCGTGCGGATGAACGGCAGCTCCATAATCGCGGTGAGGTACGGCGCCGAGGCGTCCCACAGCGCCTGGGTGTACGGGCCAGCAGGCGTGGCGAGTGGCGCGGTTGGTGGGGCGTCGATGCGCAGGAAGCGCTCGGGGTTGCAGTCGGCGGCGCGCTGCATGCGGCGGCCGACGTGCCCGTGGTCGACGGGGCCGCGGCCGTGTCCAACGGCGAGCACGTCGGCGTGCGCAATCGCCTCGTACAGCCAGCGCGACGCCCACTCGGTCGCCGCCGGCGTATCGAAGCCGGCGCCCAGGCGCGTCGCCAGCGCCGAGGAAAAAGAGCAGCCCGTGCCGTGCGTGTTCTTCGTGTTCACGCGGCTTACCGACACGTGGTGCACGCGCTCGGCGGTCACCACGGCGTTGTCTGCGCGCGGGCCGGTGAGGTGCCCGCCCTTGACAATCACGGTTGTGTCCAGCTTTTTCGCCAGCCCCTGCGCCTGCGCGATCGCGGTGTCGAAGTCGGTGGCCGGGTCTTCGCCGGTGAGGACGGCGAGTTCGGGGAGGTTGGGCGTGATGATGTCGGCAAGCGAGGCGAGCTCGCGCAGCGCGACTTCCGCCTCGGGCGTCAGGAGCCTATCGCTTGACGACGCCACCATCACCGGATCCAACACCACCGCGGCCTCTCGTGCGTGTGTGGTGAGGAATTCGCGCACGACCTCGATGATTTCGGTGGTGCCGAGCATGCCGATCTTGATCGCGTCGATCGCCACATCATCGGTGACGGAGCGCAGCTGTGTGCGCAGAAAGTCGATCGGCGGGGTGAAAATCTCCTGCACACCGGTGGTGTTCTGGGCGACCAGCGAGGTCACTACGCTGTAGGAAAAGCCGCCGGCGGCCTGGATGGATTTGATATCGGCTTGGACGCCTGCGCCTCCGGTCGGGTCGGTGCCGGCAATCGTGAGGATGCGGGGCAGGGCAGGTGCATTCATGTGGGACATCCCTTCGCTAGGTTGAGCTAGAGCAGGTTCGACGGGTCTGATCTCAGCACCACTTCGGGGTGCACCCCGTGTCACATTGGTGACACTAGCACAGCGCGAATCCTGCCCTGCGCACGATCGCAGCGGCAAAAACCAGACCTATATTAGGCGTATGGATTGGGCTGCCGGTTCTCTTTTGAGCTGAAAGTGGAATGCTTCTCACAATCGCTTGTTTGTGCAGCGTGTGGGTGTTTATTGTGGGTGGCATGATACTCGTAGACGCATTAATCGCCGGCGAAGTACCAGTCCGACATGGCGGCTGAAGTTGAGCGTAAGGACGCCGCGCTGCGTGAGCGTCTGCTCGGCGAGGAGTGATTTAGTCTTCGCCTGCGCGCCACTGGCGCCACCGGCGAATCAGCCACCACAGTGCTGCGACGAAGGCGGCAAGAACGAGGCCCGGCCAGATTGATGGCTCGGGCTTTGTGATGTTGATGGCGGCCTGTACGAAGGCGAGCAGGGTGAAGAACCCTACGAACCCAATGATTGTTTGCCAGAGCAGATCCTGGCGCTGTGAGGGCCGTTGCACTCGTTAGAGGCGGGGGCCGAAGTTCAGGCCCATGTGCGGGGCAGCGAAGTATAGCCACCCGGCCATCAGGGCCCCGAGTACTGCCAAGAGCCCAACCACAACTCCGGCGACCTCAAGCGCGTTTGCTTCTTCCTTGGTCACACCACCGTTTGCGGTGGTGTTGGTGGTGACGTTGGTGGTCACTGTCGTGCCGTTGTTATCGGCGTTGGTGTGCACCGTTGCGGTGGTTTCGGCGTGTGCCGTGCCAGTCATGCCGCTCAGTACCAGGGAGGATGCGAGTGCGGTTGCCGTCGCGATTCGGAGTGTGGTGTGGTGCATAGCTGCTCTTTCTAGGGGCGGGAAGTAATAAAGTGAATACAGCTTAATCTAGACATAAGAAAAAGTTAAGTCAGCCCTTCACGCCGCCGGCTGTGAGACCAGACACAATACGGCGCTGGAATACCAGCACCATGATGATCAGCGGAATCGTCACCAGCGAGCCCGCCGCCATAATCGCAGCGTACGGGTACTCGAAGGCGCTCGGCCCCGAGAATCGTGCAATTGCGACGGTGACAGGTTCAGTCGCCGTGGACGACAGCTGGCGCGCCAACATAAATTCATTCCAGGTGGTGATAAACGCCAGGATGGCCGTCGTGAAGATGGCCGGTGCCGCCAACGGCAGCAAGATGAGGCGAAATGCCTGGCCACGGGAGGCGCCGTCGACACGCGCTGCTTCCTCGAGCTCCCAAGGAAGTTGCTGGAAGAACGACACCAGCGTGTAGATAGTCAGGGGGAGGGCGAATGAGATGTTCGGGATGATCATGGCACGGTATGTGCCGATCCACCCGAGGTCACCGAACAGCTGGAACAGGGGAGTGACAAGCGCAATGCCAGGGAACATCGAGGCCGCCAAAATGATGCCCGTGATGAATCCCTTGCCGCGGAAGTCCAGGCGAGCAAGCGCGTAGGCGGTGAACACGCCCACGGCGACCGCCAACGCCGTTGTCGCCAGCGAAATAATCAGCGAGTTGAAAATCGCCCCGAGGAAGTCATTGCCGGCGTCCGTGGCCAGTGCGTCCCGGTAGTTCTCGAGGGTGACGTGCGTGGGCCACGGCGTGGTATCGAACGTGAAGCGTTTGTCCCGCAGCGCCGTGATCACCATCCAATAAAACGGGGCGAGCCCCCAGAACATGATGAAGATGATGCCTGCGTAGTGGCCGAGTCGTTTCATCGCGCTGCCGCCTCCTTCTTCTCCTGCTTGCGCTTCGCGCGCCGGGCTTCACGCCGTTCGTTCGCGCCACCAACGTTCGCTCCGAGGAACCGCACCATGACGAACGCAACCGCGAAGATTAGCAGGAAGATGAGAGTGGACAGCGCCGAGGCCGAGTTGAAGTTGCCCTGACGCATGTCCTCAACCACCAGTTGCGAAATTGTCGCGGTAGGGGAGTTTGAGGAGCCCGAAATCATGATGACCGGCAGGTCGTACATGCGCAGCGCGTCGAGCGTACGGAAGAGCACCGCCACCATGAGCGCTGGCCGCACCAACGGCAGGGTGATGCTGGTGAAAGTCTGCCATGCGGAGGCGCCGTCGACGCGCGCGGCCTCGTAGACATCCTTCGGAATCATCTGCAGGCCTGCGAGGATGAGCAGCGCCATAAACGGCGTGGTCTTCCACACGTCGGCGATGATCACCGCGAAGCGTGCCGCCCACGGGTCAGTTGTCCACGCCACGCTCGCGCCCAGCAGCGAGTTCACGATACCGCTCGGTGCGAACATGAACTGCCACAACTTCGCGGTCACCGCGGTTGGGATCGCCCAAGGGATGAGTACGGCCGCGCGGATCAGACCGCGGGCGCGCGACGGCCGGTTCATGATGATGGCCATCCCGATACCGAGCACTGTCTCCAAGGCGACGGTGACCACGGTGAAGAAGAGTGTCACCGACACTGCTGGCCAGAAGTCGGTCGCAAGCACGCCAGGAGGGCAGGCACCCACCACGCCCGACGGCGTCATACAGCGGTTCGACAGCCAGTACAAGTAATTATCGACGCCAGCAAAGCCACCATCGACGAACACTCCGGTAGAGGCGTCGAGGTGCCGGTTGGACTGGAATGAAAGCCATATTGCGCGGACGATCGGGTAGCCGATCACCACCGCCAACACCAGCAAGGCGGGCGCGACGAGCGCTGCTGCCTTCGTGGTATCGCGAGGCTTGGATGGAGATGTGCTCATCGCGGGCCTTTGCAAAGTAGACGGGAAGATGGAGATATACGAACTATAACGCCCGCCCGAACACAGTCCGGGCGGGCGTTCTGCTCATACGACGTATCGTATTAGGAAGCCTGCTTGATAGCAGCTGCCATGTCGGCGGTGGCGTCATCGACGCTCTTACCGGCGGTCAGTGCTGCGTAGGCGTTGTCCTGGATAGCCTTCGAGATCGCAGGGTAGAACGGGGAAACCGGGCGAGGCTGCGCGTTCTCCAGCGAAACCTTCAGTGCTGGCAGGTATGGGTGCTTTGCAACCAGCTCGGCGTCGTCGTAGATCGATGCGAGCACTGGTGGGAAGGATGCTTCAGCGAACGAGAGCTGGTTGTCTTCGTTGATGATGAACTCGATGAAGTCCTTCGCGGTCTGCTTGTGCTTGGAGTTGACGTTGATGCCGTTGTTGTAGCCACCGAGGGTGGAAACACCCACGCCGTCCTTGCCAACCAGCGGCTGGACCTCAAAGTTCACGCCAGCTTCCTGGGCGTTGGTGTACATGTACGGCCAGTTGATCGCCAGGGCGGTGTTGCCCTCGGTGAACGCGAGGTTGGTTTCCTCCTCGGTTGCTGCCGTAGAGCTCTTGGCGATGACGCCGTCGTTGTACGCGTCAACGAGTGCCTGCAGTCCGGCCTTTGCGGCGTCGGACTCGACGGTTGGCTCGCCGGCGTCGTCAAGGACGCTGCCGCCCCAGCCGTTGATGAAGCCGAGCGTGTTGACGGTCAGGCCCTCGTACTGCTTGAGCTGGGTGGTCAGGCAGTCTCCCTCGACCTCCTTGCAGGCGGCAATGACGTCATCGAAGGTGTCAGGCGCGCTTGGGACCTTGTCGACGTTTCGGAACAGCAGCTGGCCGTTCGTGTTCTGCGGCAGGGCGTAGAGCTTGCCGCCGTAGGTCGCGGAGTCGACGGTGGACTGCAGCAAGCCGGAGGTGTCGATGGCGTAATCGCCCTCGAGCGGCTCGAGCCACTGGTTCGCTGCGAAGTCGGCCGTCCACACAACGTCGAGGGCCATCACGTCGTAGTCGGCGTTACCCGCCTGGAGGGACTGCACGAGCGTATCGCGCTGGTCGTCGGCCTCGCCGGCGAGCTCAGAGAGGGTGACCTGTTCATCTGGGTGAGCCTCGTTCCACTTCTCGATGATCGGCTTGAGCTTGTCCGTGTCATTGCGGCCCATGGCGAACGTGATCGGGCCGCGCTCCGCGCCGCCCTCGGAAGCGGAGGTGACGGAGTCCTTGTTGGTGTCCGCTGCCTCGTTGTCAGAAGAGCAACCGGTCAGAGCTGCGCCAGCGAGCGCAATTGCACAGAGGGTTGCACCAGTCGTACGGAGTTTCATTCATCCGCCTTTCGTTGGGTCATGTGTGACTCGTGTGAATTCGGTGTCTTCAATCTAGTGAAAAACTGGACCCGGGCGCGCAGAAATCTGCCGAATTACCTACGAACGGGGGAGAAAACGGGGTTAAATGTCCGGTTGTATGTGGTTTACGTGTTCCGCCTGGGCGATGGCGGCGATCCTGTCTTTACCAGGTGTTTCCGTTCCGCCTGTCACCACGACGACTGAACCGCCCCCAGCCAGCGGGGCAAGTACGCGATGTTCGAATTCTTCGGCGCTGTTCCAACCGGCAATCAATACCCGTTCGGGGGAGGCGGGCTGCTCAGCCCCCTGAGGAGCCGCTTGTGACCACTGCGCGATGTCTGCAGTCTGTCCAAAGTACTGGTCGCCGTAGCTGCGCACCGTCGGACTGAAGTCCACGGTTCCAAGCGGCAGCGTGCCGCCTGATTCGACGACGCCGCGCCCGAAGGGGTCCCTTGAGACAACGACGCACTCGTCCGCATCAGCCCAGGTGTCGACGCGCTCCGCCACGGTAAACACGAGCGGGACATCGTCGCCTGTGCTCGCGAAGATCGGGCGACGCCCAATGTTGTAGGCGCCAAGCGCGATCACCGCAGCCTGCCAGGACACCGGAAGGTCGATCACAATGGGGTCAGAGCCCTCGAGGTCGAACTCCTCGTCCAGCAAGTTGCCCACTTTGCTCAGCCAGTTGTCCAGAGTCAGCGCGGAAAATTCCACGCGGCTGCCCTGTGACTCGTCGTAGACGGTCAGGCGTGGTGTGGCGGGGTCTTCCTGCAATAAGCGTGCCAGCATACTCATGGCAGCCAAGCATAGGTGGCCAAGCTAGTTCACGCAGCGAGGCCCTTGGCCGCCAGCGTCGATCTCCGGGCCCAGACTCATGCCGCTGATATCGTCGCCAGGTGTGCCGACGGGCACATGCTGTTGGGCATCTTCCGGATCGACCTTCGCAGGCCCGTTGTAGTCTTCCGCGACAACCGCGATGATGCTGCCCGGTTCGAGAGCATTGTTCGCCGTGACTGGGACGCCGCCAAGCATCTCGGCGAGCTTGCGTGCTCGTGGGTCTTCGGGGTCGGCGGCGACCACCTGGGATTCCCAGTAGATGCCGTCCATTGCGTTGGACACATCGGAGACCGTAATGCCTGCGTCGGCCAACCACTCGCCGGTGGCGCGGGCCTGGCCTGGAACGGACCCCGCGTTGAGGACGGAGACCTGCGCACCTGCAAAGTCTTCGGCCTGCTGGGGAGCTTGCTCCGGTTGGCTGTCCTCGGGGACCTGTTCCTTGGCTGCGGACTCCATGAAGCTGTGGACCTCGTTGATGTCCACGGTCACGATGGATTCGCCGAAGTCGCCGACGCCGTTGACCGAGGTCACAGGGATGGTGGTGAAGGTGACGTTGCCGCCCGCCAGGCCGGACATCTGCTGGGCAAAACGCATCACGTCGAGGCTCTGGTCAAGAGTGACCGAGCGCTCCGCCGCGGTTGCCAAGTCGCGCAGTTTCGCTGGGCTTGTCAGCGTGCCTGCGGAGAGCACCTTCTGTACCAACGACGCCATGTATGCCTGCTGGCGCACGATGCGGTCGAGGTCGCCGCGCGGCAGGTCGTGGCGCTGCCGCACGAAGGACAGCGCCTGAGCGCCGTCGAGCGTTTGTTGCCCGGCAGGGAAGTGTGCGCCGGAGAGTGGCTCGTCGACCGCGGCGTTGAGGCAGACGTCCACCCCGCCAACCGCGTCCGTAAGCAGGACGAAGCCGAGCAGGCCTACCTGCGCGTAGTGGTCGACTTCCACGCCGGTGAGGTCATTGATGGCGTCGATAAGCCCGAGCTGGCCTGCGCGTGCAACCTCTTGCTCGAGTGCCGGGCCCTCCGGCTTGCCCGCGGCGATGAGCTCCTCGCGTTTGGCGGCGGCGTGCGCACCGTAGACACCATTGATCTTCATGTTTCCGTAGTCGTCGGTGTGTACGTACGTATCGCGCGGGATGGAAACTGCCGTGGCCCGCGAACCGTCGTCGGGCACACGGATAATCATGATGGTGTCCGTGTTGATCTCACCGTCGGCGACACCCGCGTTGAGGTGCGCCAACTCGGACTCGCTTAACGGATTTCCTTGGGCGTCGGTGCGGGAGTCCGAACCGACCAGCAGGATGTCCATCGCGCCGTCGAGCTGGTCCTTGTCGCTCTGCCCGCGTCCCGCGTTGATCCGCAGCTCAGAGGCGCTGAGCTGATTGCTGACCCGGCCGACAGTGAAGTAGCCGACGGCCGACACTGTCAACGCAACGGCAGACAGCACCGCAAGGGTTGTCTTCACAACCGGGTGCCCCAACTGCGAGATGTCACGCATCTGCGATGGGGCGGGCTGGATGTCGCGCGCAGGCCTCAAGGAGTCAGTCACAGGGCGCAATTATACAGGGTGCGAAAACAACAAAAGACACGTGCGTGGGCGAGTTCAAGATGCTTCTCACACTTTTGGATGGGTAAGCTGATTCGCATTGTGTACATGAAGGCTGGCCGAGAGGACCGATAGGAGGGGCAGGCAGCTATGACAGCTCCACTCGCCGTGGTGGCGGTAACGTACTCGCCAGGCAAGCACTTGGCGCAGCTCATCGCTTCGCTTGACGACGCCACCGAGGGTCAAACACTGCTTATCTGTGCAGATAACGGCTCTACCGACGGTGCCCCGGAGGCTGCCGCACGTGAACACGACAACGTCGAACTGCTGCGCACCCGCGGCAACATCGGGTACGGCGCTGCGATCAACGCCGCGGTCCGGGAGTTGCGGCCACGTCGCGAGCGGGGAGAGATCAACGGTGACTACTTCTTGATCTCCAACCCGGACGTGGTGTTCCAGCCGGGGAGCGTGGACACGCTGCGCGCCTGCATGGACGCGCTACCGGAGGCGGGCGCCGTAGGGCCGCGCATTGAGGACTGCGAGGGCAACCTGTACCCAAGTGCGCGAGAGGTGCCGGGCATCATTACCGGCGTGGGGCACGCCTTGTTATATGAGGTGTGGCCGTCCAACCCATTTTCTGCCTCGTACAAGGCGGAGCAACACATGGATCACCAGCGCAGTGCGGGCTGGCTCTCCGGGGCGTGCCTGCTCGTGCGGTGGGACGCCTTCGACGCCATTGGCGGGTTCGACGAGCGCTACTTCATGTACCTCGAGGACGTTGACTTCGGAGACCGCTTGCGCCGCGCCGGATGGGAGAACGTGTACTGCCCTTCCTCGGTCATCGTGCATGACCAGGGCCATGTTGCTAGCAAGTTCCAGCGAGTCACGGTGCCGGCGCACCACACTTCCGCATATCGTTTCCAGTCTGACCGTCACCCGCACTGGTGGCAGGCCCCGCTGCGCGCACTGCTGTGGGTCGGTTTGAAAGTGCGGGCGGCACTGTTTGTTTCGCGCAGTAAATAAGAAGAACGCTTTGAAAGGATTCCACGTGAATGCATCCCGCACCGTGACCCCGGAGAATACCGACGCGGTCATTTTGGTTGGTGGTCGCGGCACGCGCCTGCGTCCGTTGACGGTGAGTACACCGAAGCCGATGTTGCCGACCGCAGGGCACCCGTTCCTCTCGCACCTGCTTGCGCGGATCCGCCAGGCGGGGATGCGCCACGTGGTGCTGGGGACGTCGTACCGCGCTGAGGTGTTCGAGGAGTACTTCGGCGACGGCTCCGACTTCGGTCTTGAGATTGAGTACGTTGTCGAGGAAGAGGCGCTGGGCACCGGCGGCGCCATCCGAAACGTCGCCGACAAGCTGCGCTTCGACAACGCGATGGTGTTCAACGGGGACGTGCTGTCCGGTGCTGATCTGAGCAAGATTTTGAACTACCACGCTGAGAAGGACGCCGACGCGACCTTGCACCTGGTCCGCGTACCCGATCCTCGCGCGTTCGGTTCCGTCCCAACCGACGAGGACGGCAATGTGCTTGCGTTCTTGGAGAAGACGGAGGATCCGCCGACCGACCAGATTAACGCTGGGTGCTACGTGTTCCGCCGCGAAGTCATCGAGCAGATCCCGGCTGGTCGCGTGGTCTCTGTCGAGCGCGAGACGTTCCCTAGTTTGCTCGAATCGGGCGCGAAGATGGTCGGCTACGTGGATACCTCGTACTGGAGGGACATGGGTAGGCCGTCGGATTTCGTGCAGGGCTCCTCGGACGTGGTGCGCGGTATCGCGTACTCGCCGCTGCTGGAGGGCCAGACCGGTGAGGCGCTTATCGACGAATCCGCTGGCGTCGCGGGTGGTGTCATCTTGATGGGTGGCACCGCGGTTGGCCGCGGCACGGAGATCGGCGCCGGGTGCCGCGTGGATGACAGCGTCATCTTCGATGGGGTCACTATTGAGCCCGGTGCCGTGATCCGCGATTCCATCATCGCCTCGGGCGCCACGATTGGCGCGAACTCGCGCATCGACGGCTGCGTGATCGGAGAGGGCGCACAGATTGGGGCGCGCTGCGAACTGCAGGGCGGCATGCGAGTGTGGCCTGGTGTGACGATTCCGGATTCGGGAGTGCGCTTTTCCCCAGATGCGTAAGCGACACGCCGTATGGGTGGAATTTCTAGCTGGTTAGTAAGGGGTAGCCAATTCGCCTACCACATGTAGTACCCCCGTGCTGTACCCCCGTTTCTAGCCCCCTGTGACTGTTGTGACTCGTGTGACTGATGGCGTGCAATTCTTGCGGAAAAGGTCAAGGTTTCACCCCGATAGCTTGCACCTATTTAGTGGTTCGGTGTGTAATCGCATGAGTGCAAGGGTCACTCGTCGCACCCCTCAAGCGGGTAGACGACGCAGCTGGCCGAAACGAAGAACGACGGAGAAAGGGGACGGCGTGGAAGACATGGCGAATGGTGCTGACATCCGTGGCGTAGCCGCGGTCGGCATGAGCTTCGATGAGCTGTTCGGTGCCGTCGAGCAGGAATGGCAAGATCAAGCGCTGTGTGCTCAAACCGATCCCGAGGCGTTCTTTCCGGAAAAGGGTGGCTCGACTCGCGAGGCAAAGCGAATTTGCAAAGCGTGCGCCGTGCGCGATGAGTGCCTCGAGTTTGCGCTCGAGCACGACGAGCGCTTTGGCATCTGGGGTGGCCTCTCGGACCGTGAGCGCCGCCGCTTGAAGAAGCAGATCGGCTAAACGCCTGCACTACCAGGGAAAGTCTGAATCGATATCCCGCGGGTCCAGGTTGATATACGAAGCAATAAGGGCGGTCAGTACCCAATGAATGAGGGCTGACCGCTCTTCTGCTGTTTCGGTGCGCTGCTCAATCGGGCGGCGAAACAGCACAAAGCGCGCCCGGGTGGGCACCCCGTAACGGTCCACGCCCGCCTGTAAGATTCGGCCGAGTGGGACGGGACCGTCGGCAACAATCTCATCGCTGAAGCGCGCGACGTCGGGGCTCAGGCGCATCCGGGGGATCGTATCGACGGCCAAGTCCACCGTTGCCAGCTGCTCAAAGTACGCGTTGTGCAGCGGTGCGTACGTGTCCAGTACTAGCTGATCGAACTGTGCGGAGCGGGTTCGATAACGCGGAACACCAACGGGCAGCAGCGGGCCGCGGGCCCCACGACCGTGGCGGTCCCGCGCGGTCCGAAGGTGGTGAGTTGGCGCGTTCATGCACCCAGATTCTAGAGATGTTGCCGCTGCACCGGGCATGGCGCGCCGGGGCCGTACTACCAAAATCTCAAGTTGGGGTTTAGGCTTAGACGGCGTGAGTACTTTCCGTCGGTGTTGTCGTCCTGGTTGTGGCAGGCCTGCTGTGGCCACGCTGATTTATGCCTACTCGGAATCGACAGCAGTAATCAGCCCGCTCTCGCCGAACCCCGAGCCCCACGCGTGGGACCTTTGTGAGCGCCACTCGGCGCACATCACGGCCCCCGTTGGCTGGGAGCTCGTGCGAGTAGAGGCCGTCGACATCTTTGACGACGAAGCCCACGCCCTCGAGGACGAGGAGCTCACGGCGCTGGCGCAGGCCGTCCGGGAGGCGGGCCGGGTGACCACCGGGCTGGTGGACAACGGCGGAGATCCAATCGAGTACGAGGCCACCAAGGACTTTAACGACCCGTCGACTTCGAACCACCCGGTGCACCGCACGAAGCGGATCGAGGAGCACCTCGCCGCGGAGAAAGATGCGCGGCGTTCCCACCTCCACGTGGTCCCTGACCCAGCCGAAGCCACTGAAGACGCCGAAGATACCGGCGAGGAGCACAGCAACTAAGATTGCCTGTATGGCTATTGAGCACACCTATGAGTCCTTGAAGGACCTTATTAAGGCGTATGACATTCGCGGCGTTGTTGGCTCCACCATTGATGCGGACACAGTCCGCACAGTAGGCGCAGCATTCGCCCACATTCTTTACAGCGAGGGCGAGCGAACTATCGCCGTCGGACACGACATGCGGCCATCCTCGCCGGAGCTTTCCGCCGCGTTCGCAGAGGGTGCGACCTCGCAGGGGCTGCACGTTCTTGACCTCGGACTGACCTCGACCGACGAGCTCTACTACGCAGCAGGCACCTTCGAATGTGCCGGCGCGATGTTTACAGCCTCCCATAACCCTGCCCAGTACAACGGGATCAAGCTGTGCCGCGCGGGCGCTACGCCGGTCAGTACTGATACGGGCCTGTCCGAGATCAGCCGCATGCTCATCGAGGGGGTTCCGGCGTTTGAGGGCGAAGCTGGGAGCGTCGAGAAGCGGGATGTGCTCGACTCCTATGCGCGTTTCCTCCGGCAGCTTGTGCCGCTGCCGCAGGGCAAGGCGTTAAAGGTCGCAGTCGATGCTGCGAACGGCATGGCCGGGCTGACTGTCCCGGCGGTGCTCGGAGACCTGGATATTCGGCCGCTCTACTTCGAGCTCGATGGCACGTTCCCGAACCACGAGGCTAACCCGCTCGACCCGAAGAACCTTGTGGATCTACAGCGATTCGTTGTCGAAGAGAAGGCGGACATTGGCCTGGCATTCGACGGTGACGCGGACCGCTGCTTCGTCGTGGACGAGCGCGGGGAGGCGGTATCTCCATCGGCGATTACGGCGCTGGTGGCTACTCGTACGCTCGCGACGCACCCGGGCGCGACCATTATCCACAACCTGATCACCTCGCGTGCAGTGCCGGAAATTATCTGTGAGCAGGGCGGAAACCCCGTGCGCACCCGAGTGGGGCACTCGTACATCAAGGCTGAGATGGCGCGGACAGGTGCCATGTTCGGTGGGGAGCACTCCGCGCACTACTACTTCACGGAATTCTTCAACGCGGACTCTGGCCTGGTCGCGGCGCTGCATGTGCTCGCGGCATTGGCGGAGCAGGACAAGCCGTTGAGTGAGATGATGGCCCAGTACGAACGCTACGAGGCGTCCGGGGAAATCAACTCCACCGTCGATGACCAAGAGGCTGCCACCGAGCGTGTTCTTGAGGCACTTGGTGACCGCGTCGCGGACATCGACCGTCTTGACGGGGTTACGGTCACACTTCGCGACGAAGACAGTGCCCCCGGGCCGGTCTGGCTGAACCTGCGTGCGTCGAACACGGAGCCACTGCTGCGACTCAACGTCGAGGCCCCAACGAAGGCGAAGGTCGACGAGATTGTGCGGGAAGTTTTGGCTGTGATTCGCCAATAGTGCAGGTGGTCTTCGTCGCTGTTCCGTGAAACGGCGCCTCGCTGGTATCCTGGAACGCTGTTGTTTCAACCGTTTCAATGCCGACGGAACTGACGGAACTGACGGAACTTGCGAAGGAGACACTTATGGAGCACCTACAGGGGGCTCTGCGGAACTACCCGTGGGGGTCGCACACGTTGCTTGCACAGCTGCGTGGCACCCAGGTGCCCAGCGAGGCGCCGGAGGCTGAGCTCTGGTTCGGCGCCCATAGTGCCGCACCTTCCCAAGTCGCAGGCCGGGGCCTCGACGCCGTGATTGCCGCCGACCCCGAAGGCACGCTGGGCAAGCGCGTCGCGGACCGTTATGGCTCGCATTTGCCGTTCCTGCTGAAGCTACTCGCCGCCGATGAGCCGCTGAGTATCCAGGCGCACCCGTCGCGCTCGCAGGCGAAGGCGGGGTTCGCGCGCGAGGAAGAAGAAGGCATCCGCCTGGACGATCCGACGCGTAACTACAAGGACCCGAACCCGAAGCCCGAGCTCATCGTGGCGCTCACCCCGTTCGAGGCCCTCGCCGGTTTCCGCCCGCTTGCGCAGACTCGTGAGTTCTTCGCCGCGCTCAACTGCGAGGAGCTTGACCACTACGCCTCGCTTCTCGACGCCACTTCGGAGGAAGCCGGACTCCGTGCGGTATTCACGACGTTCATCTCCCTGCCCGAGGACGTGCGTAAGGCTCTGATTGACGCTATCGTTCCGGCCGCCGAGCGCGTCGCGGATGACGCCGGAGCTGGCACGGCGGGTTCGCTGGCTGCGATGTTCCTGCGGGTCCACGATAAGTACCCGAACGACGTCGGTGTCCTCGCAGCACTCCTGCTGAACTATGTACAGATGCGTCCGGGGGAGGCGCTCTTCCTGCAAGCCGGGCAGTTGCACGCGTACCTGTCCGGGCTCGGCGTGGAGATCATGGCGAACTCGGACAACGTGCTTCGAGGTGGACTGACGTCGAAGCACGTGGACGTGCCTGAGCTGGTCAAGGTGCTGGACTTCTCCACGTTGGAGGACCCGTTCGCGAACACCACCGAGCGCGACAACGAAGTGAGTTTCCATCTGCCGGTGGATGACTTCATTATGAGTGCCCACCGTATCGACGCCGAGCATCCGCTGCTCGTGGACACCGACGGCCCCGCCATCGTCCTGTGTACCGAGGGAACGGTGCGCGCGGGCTACTTTGCGCTGAAGCCTGGTCAGGCGGCGTGGATCTCAGCCTCCGACCCGGCTGTGACCTTCGAGGTTGCGGAGGGTACCTCCGCGCAGTGCTTCTACGCGCGGGTCTAGGCAGGTCCCTGCCCGTCAGTTGCGGCTGGGGGTACTGCGCCTTCTTGGGAGGCTGGCTCTTTGGAAGTAGTTGATGCGTCTTCCTGTGAGGCTTGAGCCGACTCTTCGCTCGTTGGTGTTGGTGTGTTAACTGGCAGCGATGTCGTCGCTGCGGCGCCGGGGTGTAGCGCTGACGTCGTGGGGGTGGGAAGCTCCTGCGTCGGCTCAGATGGCAGCACCGTCGGGGATGACGGCTGCGTCGAGCCAATGGTGGTTGGCGTCGAAATTGTGGTTGGCGCCTGCTGCGTCGCCCGTGGCCGCGAGGTGCTCGACGTGGTACTTGGAACGTTCGGTGCGTCCGGCGTGTCGGGGCGAGGGGAGCGCTGCTTCGGGCGCTGCGGCTCTGCTGTTGGGGCGGGACCAGCTGGGCGCGACGCAGGCGCGGCCGGGGCCACGTTCGACGGGCGGTACTGCTTCGTCGGCTCCGTTACGGCTGGCGCACCGGAAAACGCGTGCGCAGGGGCCAGCGGGTCCGCGGATAGGTTGTAGGCAGACGGCGCAGTCGTGGCAATGTACGCATCGGCGGTGTGCGACGCTGCGGAGTCGCCCCGGGAAGAGCGTGCAGAGCTCGAAGGGGTCGTCGATAAGGAAGAAGCAGACGTGGTGGAGGTTGTCTCAATGAAGCCTGCTTGTGTGGTGGCGTTCGAGCGCCCCGGCGAGGACGCGTTCCAGACCACGACTCCCACTGCGATGGCAACGCAGATGCCGAGCGCCATGAACGTGGCGACTCTCCTTTGCGTCTGATTCATACGTTGCCCTTCGCCGCAGAATTTCCAGAATTACAAAACGATAACAATTTCGTTGCTTGAAATGTTTATAGCACGGAAGTCGGACATTGAAAAGAGTGTGTCCACGCGGTTATCAGGTGGGAAGCAGGGGAGTTCGCAATGCGTGCCGTGCCGTGTAGATTGCAGGGTATATACAGCCCCCACCTGAAAGGAAACACTGATGAGCAGCTGGGACCAGAAGATTTTCTCCAACGACGACAACATTGATTTTCTCGACGAGATCGCGGATTTGGACGAAGAAGACATTCTGGAAGCTGTCCGTGATGCCGTCTTGCTGGCCGCTGACCAGGACAGCGCCTCAGATGAAGAACGCACCAACGGGCTCGCTGCGGCGACCATCACCGCGATCTGGGCCGGCGCGCCGTTTTCCGCCGGTGAGATCGCGGAGCGTTTCCCCTTCATCCGCGGCAACAGCGGTGAGCTCGACGAGCAGCTCATCGAGAGCGCAGCCGAGCTCCTTGAGGCTGTTGGCGATGAAGAGGACGAGGACGTCGAACAGTTCTTGGAAGCGCTCGCGTAAGAGGGCCGTTGGGAGGTCTGTGGCATGATCATCGCCATCGAAGGCATTGATGGGGCGGGGAAGAACACCATCGTGAAGCGCATTGTGGAGGAATACGGCGCGGACACGCTGTCCTTCCCACGCTACGAGGACTCGCTGCACGCGCAGCTGGCGCAGGACGCCTTGTACGGCAAGATGGGTGACCTGGTGGATTCCGCTTACGGGATGGCGACGATGTTCGCGCTCGACCGTTTTGGTGCCAAGGCGCAGCTTGAGCAGTACCAGGACACACAAGATCGGATCTTGTTGCTTGACCGCTACGTTGCCTCCAACGCCGCCTACACGGCGGCGCGCACCGGGGATGATGCCGCGG
Organism: Corynebacterium sp. UMB10321; assembly: GCF_030228725.1. Taxonomy (NCBI): domain Bacteria; kingdom Bacillati; phylum Actinomycetota; class Actinomycetes; order Mycobacteriales; family Corynebacteriaceae; genus Corynebacterium; species Corynebacterium sp. UMB10321. The sequence goes on from NZ_JASOZC010000001.1 coordinate 463,678, forward strand.
CGGAGTGGGTTGCTGAGCTCGAGTTCGGAAAGCTTGGGCTGCCGAAGCCCGACCTGCAGGTGCTCGTCGCTACCTCCCCGAGCGTTGCGCGGGAGCGCGCGCAGCGCAGAGAAGCTCAGGACGCGACGCGCACCCGCGACCACTACGAGCGCGACGGCGGGCTGCAGGACGCGACGTTTGCCCAGTACAACCGCCTCGCGGAGACTGACTGGGCGAGTCGGTGGATTTCCACGTCGGATGCCACGGCTATTATCCAAGCAATACAAAACGCGCGTTAAGAGGAGCTGCCAATGTCCATGTCGAAAATCCTGGTCGTTGACGACGACCCAGCTATCAACGAGATGCTCACCATCGTGCTGGAGGCCGAAGGCTTTGACTCCCGCCCCGTCACCGATGGCGCCGAAGCCGTCCAGGCCTTCCATGAGTACGAGCCCGACCTGATCCTGCTGGATCTTATGCTTCCGGGAATGAACGGCATCGACATTTGCAAGGCGATTCGCCGCGAATCCTCCGTACCGATCGTCATGCTCACCGCGAAGACGGACACCGTCGACGTGGTGCTCGGCCTCGAGTCCGGCGCGGACGACTACATCACGAAGCCCTTCAAACCGAAGGAGCTCGTCGCCCGCATTCGGGCGCGTCTGCGCCGGACGGATGAGGAGCCGGGTGACGTCATCGAGATCGCCGATTTAGTAATCGACGTCCCCCAGCACATGGTGACCCGCAACGGCGAAGAGATCGCGCTGACCCCGCTTGAGTTTGACCTCCTGCTGGAGATGGCGAAGAAACCAAACCAAGTGCACTCCCGCGACGAGCTACTGGAATCGGTGTGGGGCTACCGCAACAACTCCGATACCCGCCTGGTCAACGTGCATGTGCAGCGCCTGCGCTCCAAGATTGAGCACGACCCGGAGCACCCGGAGATCATCCAGACCGTGCGTGGTGTGGGCTACAAGTCCGTGAAGTAAGAGTGGGAGGTGGCGCTCCTGTTCGCCGTACTGAAACGTAGCAGGGACCGGATCGTAGAGGCGTGGCGCACTTCGCTGCAGGTGCGCTTCGTCGGCACGGTGTTGATTGTTTCCGCCGTGGTGATGATGGTGCTCGGGTTCGCACTGGCGTCGGTAGTGAGCCAGCGTATCGCTGCATCCAAGATTGAGGCGGCGAGCGCGGAGATTGACCGTGCGCGCGTGACCGTCGAGGAGCAGATTAATAACTCGGGGTCCGCTACCTCATTGCAGAGCCGCTTGAATTCGGCGCGCGCCGGGCTGACGCAGCGTGCGCAGCAAAACTCGGAGGCGTCTGCTGTGTATGAGCCTGTGCTGGTGGTGAAGAACCCGAACGGGGTTGTTACGTCCTCGCCGGAGTCGTACCAGATCCCTGACAAGCTGGAGGAATACGTCGCTGAGGGCAATATCGCCTACCAGTTTTCCTCGGTGCAGCGCGGCGACCACTCGTCGTACAATGCCCTGATTATCGGCACCCCGACGACCTCGGATGTGCCACACCTGCAGCTCTACCTTGTGATGAACATGGACAATGAGGCTTCGACGCTTGCGCTGATGCGGGGCATCTTAGCGACGGCCACGGTGATCGTCAGCGTCCTGCTGGTGGGCATTGCGTGGCTGGCGTCGCAGCAGATTGTTGCACCGGTGCGCTCGGCGTCGCGTACCGCGCGCCGGTTTGCTGAGGGCCACCTGCGCGAGCGCATGCCTGTCGACGGCGAGGACGAGATGGCGGTGCTGGCGCTGTCCTTCAACAACATGGCGGACAAGCTGTCGCAGCAGATTGATCACCTTGAGCGCTACGGCGACCTGCAGCGTCAGTTCACGTCCGACGTGTCCCACGAGCTGCGTACGCCGCTGACCACGGTGCGGATGGCGGCGGATATGATCGCCGCCGACGAGGACTCCCTGGAGCCTGGTACCCGCCGCGCTTCCCAGCTGATGACTCGCGAGCTGGACCGCTTCGAGGCCCTGCTCAATGACCTGTTGGAGATTTCCCGCCACGACGCCGGCGTCGCCGATTTGTCCGTCACGCAGATGGATATGAAGTCGCCGATCATGTCGGCGTGGCAGCAGACGCAGCACCTCGCGGACGAGCTCGGTGTGGAAGTTTCCTTCGATATGCCGGAGGAACCAGTGATGATGCTGGGCGAGTCCCGCCGGATCGAGCGCATCGTGCGTAACCTCATTGCGAACGCGATTGACCACTCGGAGGGCAGGCCGGTTACCGTGACACTGCGCGCCAACGAGAGTGCCGTCGCGGTGACGGTCAGGGACCACGGCATCGGGCTCAAGCCTGGGCAGGAGGAACTGGTGTTCAACCGTTTCTGGCGCGCGGACAAGTCCCGCAAGCGCCACTCTGGTGGCACCGGCCTTGGCCTGGCCATTGCCCGCGAGGACGCGCAGCTGCATCACGGCACGCTGGAAGCCGTCGGGGAAGAGGGCGTCGGTGCGCTGTTCCGCCTGGTCCTGCCGCTGGATCCGGAGGCAGGCTTTTCGACGTCCCCTCTGCCCCTCGAGCTGGAGCCCGGAGCGGACGCGGGCGACGTCGAAGTGGGCGTCGAAACGCAGGACGAGGAAAGGCAGCCAGATGAAGTGCATGAAGCATAGGTACCTTGCTATAGCGATGAGCACGACGCTGCTCTTGGGCGGGTGCGCGACGCTGCCGTCGAATACTGACCCGCATGTGCTGCGGCCCTACCAGGAGGAAGCGCCGGAGTCGGAGATTATCGGCCCGATCAAGGACCGCGAGCCGGATCTTTTGCTGCGTGACTTCTACGCGGCCTCCGCGATTCCAACCGGCGACTACGAAGCGGCGCGCGCCTTCCTCACTGAGGCCGCGAAGCCCACGTGGAGCGCCAATGAGCAGACGCTCATCGTCGACCGAATCGGGTTGAATACGGTGTCCGGCAGCTCGGGGAACAAGCGCAGTTTTGCGGTGCACGGCAACGTGGTCGGCGCGCTCGGAAGTGGTGGCGTGTTCACCCCGGAGCGCGGTACCTACGAGGCCACGCTGGAGCTCGAGCAGGTCGACGGCCAGTGGCGCATTTCCTCGTTGCCGCCCGGCGTGGTCATGGAGCGCACCGAGCTGCGCAACCAATACCAGCCCTACAACCTGTACTTCTTTGATCCGACCGGCAAGGAGCTGGTCACCGACCGGCGCTGGGTCTACGCGCCGCGCGATTTCCTACCCAGCACGCTGATCTCGCTGCTGCTCGAAGGGCCGGCTAGTCGCTTGCGCCCCGCGATCATGGGGACGATACCGTCGACGGTGCGCTACACCGGTTTCGAGGGCGGTGCCTACCACTTCGCGGGCCTCGGCAATATGGACGAGGCCGCGCGCAGCCGTTTCGCCGCACAGGTGGTGTGGACGCTCGCCTCCGCAGGCGTGACCGGCCCGTTTTCGCTCCTCGCCGACGGCGAGCCGCTCATCACTGGCGCCCGCGAACTGACCACCGACGACTTCATCGACGTCAGCCCCGTCGTCGAGCAAGTCGGGGAGAGCACCCTGTACTCGCTTGCCGACGGCCACGTCTCCCAAATCACCGGCGGCGGCCCGCAGCCCGTTGCCGGCGTGCTGGGCAACACGCACAGCGTGGTCACCGCCGACATTTCCGGTGAGGGGCAGTGGGCCGCGGTGTTCAACGTCGGCGACGGCCCCGAAGGCGCCGAGCTGCGCCTCGGGCAGCTCACCGGCGGCAGCGTGGACGTGGTGAAGGCAGAGACCTTCTCGCGCCCATCGTTCGAGCCAAACAGCAAGGCGGTGTGGACCGTTTCGGACGGCAAGCACATCCTGCGCTCCACGCAATCCTCGGCGACAGGGGAGGTCACCACCGAGGAAGTGCACGTTGATCTTCCCGAAGATGTCGACGGCAACATTTCCGTGCTGCGTCTTTCCCGATCGGGCTCGCGCGTCGTCATGGTGATTGACGGCCGCCTGTACACCGGCATCATCGAGCAGCGCGCCGCAGGCGCCGGCGCAATTGTCAACGTTCTCGAGTACAGCTACGAGCTCGGTGGCAGCGTGGTCTCCGTGGACTGGCACCCCGACGGCTCGCTCATCGTTGGCACCTCGAACCCGGCGTCGCCCGTGATGCGTGTGGAGCAGGACGGATCCTCGACCACCGCGCTGTCGCTCGGGAACATCTCCGCGCCGGTGGTGGCCGTGGCGGCGTCGCCAAACATGCTGTACGCGACCGACGCAAACGCCATTTTGCAAATGCCCGTCAGTGGTGCTGACACCCCGATCTGGCGCGAGGTGCCTGGCCTCCAGGGTGTGCGCTCACTGCCGATCATCGCGAGGTAGGCGGCGTGACGCTCGCAGAGGTTGGTGAACTCTTCCTACCGCGCCACTGCGCTGGGTGCGGGACCCCAGGCTCCGTGTTGTGCCCAGCCTGCCGCACTGAACTGTCGGCACTGCCGCGCCGGGTGTCGCCGCAGCACTTGCCGCACGTGCCGGTGTTCGCGCTCGGGCCGTACGGCGGCGCGCACCGTGGGGTAGTGCTCGCGATGAAGGAGCGCAGGAATTTGGCTGTGCGCAAGCATGTCGGGGCGGTGCTGGACGCGGCGCTGACCTTTCTTGAGGTTCGCGGTGAGATTCACCCGGACGCGCTGCTGGTCCCTGCGCCGACGCGCGCGGCCTCGGCAAGGGAGCGCGGCGGGGACCCGGTGAGCGTGATCTGTAAGCGCTCGGGGCGCAAAGTGGTGGACGTGTTGGAGCTCGCGGAATCAACGACTGACCAGTCGGAGTTGGACGCGGCGCACCGCCGGTCCAACTTGGCCGGCGCGGTGCGGATGCGCCGCGGGTGGGAGGCGCTGCACACGGGCACCGGCGCTGGCCCCGTCATTGTTGTTGACGATGTCGTGACCACCGGCGCCACGCTTCAGACCAGCGTGGAAGTGCTGCTCGCGCACGGGTTTGACGTGGTCAGCTGCGTTGCCGTGTGCGCCGCCTAGCCGCGCAGCACGCATGGTGTTCGCTGGTAGCAAACTGGCAGGGAGTTTTACACAGATACGTAGCCATTGGTTATTACCAGTTGTATAGTGGTGATAGACCCAGTTCCAACAACGCTAGGGAGGAAGCAGATGACTTCTGCAGAGCACACCGACGGATTCGCACCAGCAGCCCAGGTTACGATTACTGGCCGTAACGTCGAGGTCCCAGAGCATTTCCAAGAGCGCGTCAACGCCAAGCTCGCCAAGATTGAGAAGCTTGATCCAACGTTGACGTTCTTCCATGTTGAGCTGCAGCACGAGCCGAACCCTCGTCGTGAGGCACAGGCACAGCGCGTGCAGATTACTGCGACCGGCAAGGGCCACCTGGCACGTGCGGAAGCCAAGGAAGACAGCTTCTACGCAGCGCTTGAATCCGCGCTGGGCAAGCTGGAGCGTTCCTTGCGCAAGGTAAAGGTCCGCCGCGAGATTGCTCGTTCCGGCCACCGCGCACCGAAGTCCACCGGCGAAATCGCAGCTGAGCTTGCGCACGAGGCAGAGGATGCTCGCGCAAAGCAGGCGGAGGGCCAGTACGACACTGACCCGTACGCGGGCACCTTTGAGGATGCGCCACTCGGCCAGGTTGTGCGTCGCAAGCTGCACCCGGATACCCCGATCAGCGTCGATGAGGCGCTCTCCGAGATGGAGCTGGTTGGCCACGACTTCTACCTCTTCATCGATGAAGAGTCGAAGCGTCCAGCAGTGGTCTACCGCCGCCACGCATACGACTACGGTCTGATCACCCTGGCTCCAGAAGATGAAGTCAAGGCAAACGACGAGAAGTAGCGTCGCCACTATATGATTCGTCGCCTGCTTGTGTAAGCAAAAAGCTTGTACGGGCGGGCGGCGTTTTCACATTCTTTTCTTATTGATTCCACCAGTTGTGATTGCCTGTTTTCGTTGACGCGTGCGTACAATGGCCGATTGGTACATAAAAGCAGCGCGTAGAGCTGGCGTGATCGCTTTGTTTTTCTAACTTTTGAAGGATTCTAGAAACGTGTTTGGACTGTCGAAACTGCTGCGTGCGGGTGAAGGGCGTATGGTAAAACGCCTCTCGAAGATCGCTGATCAAGTCATGGATCTCGATGAGGAGTACGCGGCACTCACAGATGACGAGTTGAAGGCCAAAACGGAAGAGTTTAAGCAAAAGATTGCCGACGGCGCTTCGCTCGACGACATTTTGCTCGATGCGTTCGCGACAGCCCGCGAGGCATCCTGGCGCGTGCTGGGGCAGAAGCACTACAAGGTGCAGATCATGGGCGGTGCCGCGCTCCACTTCGGTTCCGTCGCCGAGATGAAAACTGGTGAAGGTAAGACCCTGACCTCGGTGCTGCCTGCCTACCTCAATGGTTTGAGCGGCAAGGGCGTGCACATTGTTACCGTCAACGACTACTTGGCAAAGCGTGACGCCGAGATGATGGGTCGTGTCCACCACTTCCTGGGGCTCGACGTTGGTGTGATCCTGTCCGACATGCGCCCGCAGGAGCGCAAGAAGGCGTACGACGCGGCGATTACGTACGGCACCAATAACGAACTCGGCTTCGACTACTTGCGTGACAACATGACCCGTTCGGTCAACGACATGGTGCAGCGCGGCCACAACTTCGCCATCGTGGACGAGGTTGACTCGATTCTTATCGACGAAGCCCGTACCCCGCTGATTATTTCCGGCCCGGTTGATGGCTCCAGCCAGTTCTACACCGTGTTCGCGCAGCTCGCACCGCGTATGCGCGAGGGCATCCACTACGAGGTGGACCACCGTAAGCGCACCATTGGTATCTCCGAGGAAGGCGTGGAGTTCGTCGAGGACCAGCTGGGCATTGACAACCTGTACGCGCCTGAGCACTCGCAGCTGGTGAGCTACCTGAATAACGCTATTAAGGCGAAGGAACTCTTCGAGCGCGATAAGGACTACATCATCCGCCAGGGTGAGGTCATGATCGTCGATAGCTTCACGGGCCGCGTGCTGGCGGGCCGTCGCTACAACGAGGGTATGCACCAGGCGATCGAGGCGAAGGAAAACGTCGAGATCAAGAACGAGAACCAGACGCTGGCGACGGTGACGCTGCAGAACTACTTCCGTCTCTACGACAAGCTGGCTGGCATGACCGGTACCGCTGAGACTGAGGCGGCGGAGCTGCACCAGATCTACAAGATGGACGTTGTGCAGATTCCACCGAACCGCCCGAACCAGCGTGTGGACCGCGACGACCTGATCTACAAGACGCAGGAAGCGAAGTTCGCCGCTGTTGCGGAGGATATTGCGGAGCACGTCGAGAAGGGCCAGCCGGTGCTGGTCGGTACCACCTCGGTGGAGCGCTCGGAGTACCTCTCGCAGCTGCTGACGCGCAAGGGCATTAAGCACAATGTGCTCAACGCGAAGCACCACGAGGAAGAAGGCCGCATTATTGCGGAGGCTGGTCTGCCGGCGAAGGTGACGGTCTCTACGAACATGGCTGGTCGCGGTACGGATATCGTGCTGGGTGGCAACCCGGAAATTCTGTTGGACGCGAAGCTGCAGGAGCAGGGCCTCGACCCCTTCGAGGACGAGGAGCGCTACCAGGAGGCGTGGAACGAGCAGCTGCCGAAGGCGAAGGAGCGCTCGAAGCAGCTCGGCGACGAAGTACGTGAGGCTGGTGGCCTGTACGTGATCGGTACGGAGCGCCACGAGTCTCGTCGTATTGATAACCAGCTGCGTGGCCGTTCTGGCCGTCAGGGTGACCCGGGTGAGACCCGTTTCTACCTGTCGATGCGCGACGAGCTCATGGTCCGCTTCGTTGGCCAGTCGATGGAAAACATGATGAACCGCCTCAACGTTCCGGACGATGTTCCGATTGAGGCGAAGATGGTGTCGAATGCGATTAAGGGCGCGCAGTCGCAGGTTGAGAACCAGAACTTCGAGATGCGTAAGAACGTCCTGAAGTACGACGAGGTGCTCAACGAGCAGCGCAAGGTGGTCTACGGTGAGCGCCAGGAGATCTTGGCGTCGAAGGACATCAAGGATCAGGTCCGCCGCATGATCAGCTCGACTGTCGGCGCGTACGTGGATGGCGCGACGATGGAGGGCTACGTCGAGGACTGGGACCTGCAGGAACTCTGGCACGCACTCGAGTCCCTGTACGGCCCGTCGAAGACGGCCCAGGAGCTTATCGACGGCGACGAGTACGGCAAGCCGGGCGAGCTCACCGCTGAGCAGCTGCGCGAGGCACTCATCGACGACGCCCAGGCGCAGTACGATCAGCTCGAGGCGAACGTTGCCGAGATCGGCGGCGAGGAGCAGATGCGCAACGTGGAGCGTATGGTGATCCTGCCGATCATCGATACGAAGTGGCGTGAGCACCTCTACGAGATGGATTACCTCAAGGAGGGCATCGGCCTGCGTGCGATGGCGCAGCGCGACCCGCTGGTTGAGTACCAGAAGGAGGGTGGCGACATGTTCAACGCGATGAATGAGGCCATCCAGGAGGAGACGGTGCGTCAGCTCTTCATGATGCGCAAGCAGTTCGAGTCGGCAGAAGACGAGACGGCGCAGGCCTAACCTCGTCCTGCACGCCCCGGCCGGTTGGTGTTCCTTAGAGAATCTTGAAGGACACCAGTCGGCCGTTGTCCATTTTTGCCACGAACCCGAAGCGCTTTTGCCCTGTAGCGACGGTGCCGAAGAACTCGCCGCCGTCGCGGGCGTGGCAGGTGACGATGCGCGGCGGGCCCGCGTGTTGTTGCTGGAAGCGACGGTAGGCGCGGACGTTGGTGCGGGCGGCCGTGGAAAAGCGGTCGGCGCGCAGTGCACGGAGGTTTGTGGCTCCGAAGCTTGCTGCGAGCGCTGTGCGCACGAGCGGGGCGACGTTGGATCCGGTGCGGCGAGGGTCGCTGGGTGAGTACCGTGCTTGGCGGCGGCGCGTTTCCGCTGCGCGTCCGGAGCGCTTCGGGGAGGGAACGAGCAGTTGAACGTGCTGGTGGCCAGGGGCGGGGTAGTAGGTCACGGCGGGGTCCTTTCGTATCGTTGTGCACGGTGCGGGGTGCTGGTAGGTAGTATTGTGCACGTTCGCGCCGTGAGGGCGCTAGGAGAATTTGCGCACTTTGGTGTGCACTGCAGAAGAACCGAAAACGAAGTACAGGAATTGAGGCGTCCAAATGCAGGGACTCATTATTGACTACGCAGGTGTGTTGGACCAGGACCCGGAGGACCAGCGCCGCTGGCAGCAGCTGATTGAGGCTGTGAAGGAGAAAGACAAGGCCGTAGGCATTTTGTCCAACGAGGAATCCGAGGGCCAAATGGCGGACGCGGTGCGGGACTGGGAGTTCCGCGGTGTCGTGGATGCGGTGGTGCTCTCCGGCGACATTGGTGCGGAGAAGCCGTCCCCGGCAGCATTCCAGGCCGCGGCGGATGCGCTGGATATTCCGCTCAATGACTGCGTCATGATCGATGACGACATCATGAACGTCCGCTCGGCCGTCGAGTGCGGCATGATCGCGATTTTGCACACGGCGTTTGACCGCACCGCGGTGGAGATCCAGACGCTGTTCAATATCGAGGGGGAGTTTTAATGCGCGTCTACATCCCCGCGACGTTCTCCATGGTGGAGGGACTCGCCGCAGACAAGGTGCTGCACCCGCGCAACGGGTGGGGCTTCGCCGCGACGACGGCGCTGCGCGAGTTCTTCACCTCCGGCGATGAGGAGGAGATTGAGGCAGTAGCGTTTGACGACGCCGCGCTGGCCTCCATCCGTCTGCTGGCGATTGGTGACCAGGATCGGTTCCCGCACCGCCGCGTGGTGATCTCCGCGGACGTGGACGCCGAGGAAGCCGATGACATGGGGGACTCCGTCGTGCGGGTGTCTGGGCCGGTGGCGCTGGAGGACGTTGCCGCGATCCATATCGACCTGGCGGAGGCGGAAGCGGCGACGGCGAAGGCCATCGAACACATCGACGCCGCAGACCTCGGGGACGAGGACGCGGAGCTGGCTGTCGGGGACGCGCAGGACAATTACCTGGCGTTTTACGACGTCAGCGAGCTACCGTTCCTCGTCGAGCTGCTTTAGATCCCACTCGTTGTTGGAGCGCAGCGCGCTGAGTAGGCGTCGCACGGCGGCGACGCGGCGCGACAGCGCCCCTCCCTCGAAGGCGTCCCAGGCGCACTCCGGGTCCGTGGGCGGGCCGGCATGCGTGCAGCCGCGCGGGCATTCCTGGGCTGCCTCGGCGAGCTCGGGGAAGACGTCGATGACTTGGTCGGGGGAGACGTGCGCCAGGCCGAACGAGCGGATGCCCGGTGTGTCGATGATCCAGCCGCCGCCCGGAAGCTCGAGCGCCACGGACTGCGTCGAGGTGTGGCGGCCCTTGCCCACGCCGGAGACGTCGCCGGTTTCGCGTTGCGCGTCCGGGACGAGGCGGTTGACCAGCGTCGACTTGCCCACGCCGGAGTGGCCGACGCAGGCCGAGACGTGGTCGTTGAGGCGTTGTGTGAGTTGGTCGAGGGGATCGTCGATACCTACGGTGAGGACTTCGACGTTGAGGTCCTCGATTTCTGCGATGAACTCGTCGGGGCGCGCGAGGTCCGTTTTTGTCATGCAGACAATGGGGCGCACCCCGCCGACGAATGCGGCGATGAGCGCGCGCTCCACAAGCCCGGTGCGCGGCGGCGGGTCGGCGGCGGCGACCACGATGAGCAATAGCTCCGCGTTGGCGACGACGACACGCTCGAAGGGGTCGGTGTCGTCCGCGGTGCGGCGCAGGACCGAAGTGCGGTCGGCGCGCAGCACGATGCGGGCGAGCGTGTCCTTGCGCCCGCTGGTATCGCCCACAACGCTGACTCGGTCGCCGACTTCGATGCTGGTGCGCTTCAGATGGCGTGCCCGCATGCAGGCAACCAGCGTGCCGTTATCCAGCATGACACCCCAGCGCCCCCTATCCTTCGTGACCACCATCCCGGTGAGCGCGTCCTCGTAGGAGGGGCGGTCCTTGGTGCGGGGGCGCGAGCCGCGGCCGGGCCGGACGCGGACGTCGGATTCGTCGTAATCGCTGAACTTGCGGCGTGCCATGGGGTTCTTTCTATGCTTCTTCGTGCTGGAGCGCGGTGTGCCACATCGTGGGGAAGTCGGGCAGGGTCTTTGCCGTCGTTGCGATGTTTTCCACCTGCACACCCGGGGTGGTCAGGCCGATGATGGCGCCGGCGGTGGCCATGCGGTGGTCGTCGTAAGAGTGCCACGTGCCGCCGTGGAGGGGCTGTGGGTGGATACGGAGACCGTCGTCAAGCTCCTCGCAGGCGCCGCCAAGCCTGTTGATTTCGGTGGTGAGCGCCGCCAGCCGGTCCGTTTCATGCCCGCGCAGGTGCGCGATGCCGGTCAGCTCCGAGGGGGTCGCCGCCTGCGTGGCTAGCGCCGCGACGGTCGGGGTGAGCTCGCCGATGTCTCCCATGTCCAGGCTGATGCCCTGCAGGGTGCCTGGGGTCGGGCCCTGCACGCGCAGTGAGTTGCCGGATAGTTCGACCTCGCAGCCCATTTGCGCCAGGATGTCGCGGATTACGTCGCCCGCCTGCGTCGTCTGCGTTGGCCAGTGCTCGATGCGCACCTCGCCACCGGTGATCGCCGCGGCGGCCAAAAACGGCGTCGCGTTCGACAGGTCCGGCTCAATCTCCCAGCGCCTCCCGCGGATCTCCTGCGGGGCAACGTGCCAGGTCGCGTCCTCGCACTGCGTCTCGACGCCGGCTTCGCGCAGCATTGCCACCGTCATATCAATATGCGGCATGGATGGCAGCGAGTCGCCCGTGTGGGTGATGGTGACGCCTTGCTCGAAGCGCGCCGCGGCAAGCAGCAGTCCGGAGACGAACTGGGAAGACCCGGAGGCGTCAATGCTGACGTCCCCGCCTGCGACAGTGCCGGTGCCGTGGACAGTGAAGGGGAGGCGCTCCCCGTCGATATCGGCGCCGAGCTGGCGCAGCGCATCCAGGATGGTGCCCATCGGCCGGGTGCGAGCGTGCGGGTCGCCGTCGAAGCGGGTGGTGCCGTGCGCGAACGCTGCCACGGGTGGCACGAAGCGCATCACGGTGCCTGCCAGGCCGCAATCGATGTTGCCGCCGCGCAGCGGTGCTGGCTGGACGTGCACGGTGTCGCCGTCGTGGGTGAACTGCACGCCGAGGGCAGCCAGGGCTGCCTCCATGAGGTCGGTGTCGCGGGAGCGCAGCGGCCCGACCAGCGTCGACGGGCCAGAGGCCAGCGCCGCGAGAACATAGGCGCGGTTCGTCATCGATTTCGACCCCGGCAGCGCGAGTGTGGCGCGGACGGGGTCGGCAATGGAGGGGGCTGGCCACAAGTCAGTCATGTCGTACATCATAATGGAGGAATGTGTGGCCGTTTCGTTTTGTTTAGCACCGGCGAGCAACTCCTCGGATTCGTCGGCTCTCTCCCAGGCGTGCGCGAAGTTGTAGCGCCCGACGGCACGCCACCCGCCCGCTACAACGTCGCGCCGACGCACCAAGTACCCATCGTGCGCTTCCACGAACACGAGGCGCTCGTCCAAGCCGCGCGCTGGGGCCTTCTCCCGAGCTGGAAGCGCGACGACTCCGGCCCGCCACTGTTCAACGCGCGCGGGGAGACCGTCGCGGTAAAGCCGTCGTTCCGTAGCGCAATGCGCTCGCAGCGCGGCATCATGCTTCTCGACGGCTACTACGAATGGCACGAAAAACAGCCCTACTACGTCACCCCGGAGTCCGGGATGCTCGCCGCCGCCGCACTGTGGGACACCGGCGCCAACCGGCTTTCGACGACCATGGTCACCACCGACGCCGCCGAGCGCATCGCGTGGCTACACCACCGGCTCCCGCTCTTCCTCTTGCCTGAGGAAATCGAGCAGTGGACACAAGGCACAACAGAAGAGGCCCAAGAGCTCATCTCTCCCTCGCGCGTGGCACCGCAGCTGCAATGGCATGCGGTTGGGCGCGAGGTGGGCAACGTCCGAAACGATTCGCCCGAGCTCATCCAACCGATCTAGGCGCCGATCGGCGCGAACTTCCCAGACGTCAGCTTCGCCAGGTCACCCGGGGCCAGTTGCACGGATAGCCCCCGCTGACCGGCGGAGACGGTGATGGCGTCGAGGGATTCGATGGTGGCGTCGAGAAGCACTGGGAGCCTCTTGAGCGTGCCCAGCGGCGAGATGCCACCCACGACATAGCCCGTGGCGTGCTCAGCCTGTGCGAGCTCCGCCATCGCAGCCTTCTTCCACCCCAGCGCCTTCGCTGCTGCCTTCAAACTCAGGTGCCCAGAGACCGGCACGCAGCACAGAGCGAGCTTCTTCGGGTCCTGCACATTCGACACCACCAGCGTCTTGAGCACCGTCGTAGGATCAAGTCCCAGCTCATGGGCCGAATGCTCACCGAAATTATCCTGGCTCGCGGCGTACTCCAACACCTTATGAGGAGTCTTCGCCACAACTTTCAAAGCACGAGTTCGTTGCATACAGACGATGCTACGTCGCGCGCCCGGCTGGCTACAATGGCCCCTATGGCCGAAACAGACCTCAAAACACGCTTTACTGAGGAAGCGATGCCACTGCTAGACCAGCTCTACGGCGGCGCGCTGCGGATGACCCGCAACCCCCAAGACGCCGAAGACCTCGTGCAAGAGACCTTCTTAAAGGCGTACAACGCATTCGACAGCTTCAAACCAGGCACCAACCTGAAGGCGTGGATGTACCGAATCATGACGAACACGTACATCAACTCCTACAGGAAGAAGAAGCGCCGACCACTGGAAACCTCGGCCGAGGACGTGACCGACCACCAGCTGTACACCACAAGCTCGCACGACTCGACCGGCCTCGAATCAGCGGAGGTTGAGGCGCTCAAGGCGATGCCGAACTCGCGGATCAGCGAAGCGCTCAACGCGCTGAATGAGGACTACCGCATGGTGGTCTACTACGCGGACGTCGAAGGCATGGCGTACAAGGAAATCGCCGAAGTGATGGACATTCCACTGGGGACCGTCATGAGCCGACTGCACCGTGGAAGAAAACAACTGCGCGAGATGTTGAAAGACGTGGCACATGAACAGGGCATCGGGCTCGACCATGCGGATATGGCGGAGTTGAAGCAGCAGAAGGTGGAGGAGAAGTAATGGCAACAGAACATAACCACGCAAGTGAAGCTGACTGCCGCGGCATGCACCAGCTGCTGTGCGAGCTGTTCCAGCCGGACACGCCACCTGAGCGCGTGGCCGCCATCCGAAAAGAATTAGCGAGCTGCCCTGACTGCCTCCGCCAGCTTGAATCGGAGGAAGCGATCCGTGGCCTTGTGCGCGACTGCTGCGGGCAGGCCCACGCGCCACGGGTATTGAGGGAGCGGATTATCACCTCAATTTCCTACACAGAGGTGCGTATTCAGCGGCGTTAAATGCCGCGTGTTGGCGTTGTTTGCCGGGCCCGAACCAGTACAAGCATCATGCTGGTTCGGGCCTTTCATACTTTCGACCCAACCCAACGGGGGTAAAACACGGGGGTGCCAACTGTTCAACGATCACGAAAAGGTCTGCCTAACGCATCCATAGGGCCTAAGTTTGGCTACATCAGACCACGAAAGGTTTTTGGCATAAAAAGGTTGTGCATTAATAGTGTCGGCGACAGGTGTCGAGTGACACATGTCGTGCCTGGTAATCCTGATTTGTTAAGTATTCTCTTACCTACTGTTGCACTAGAGCGCATATTATGCGGGTGGGTTGATTGTTGAACACCCATCGACAGGTGTCGGTGGGTTTGTTGAACATGTTGGGTTTGTTGCGATGGTTCCTGAGTGTTTTTTAAGCTATGTGTGCAGGTTGTGGGGCTAGATGTGTTGAACAATCCGGGTTTTGTAGGCGTGTTTTTGCCTGTTTTGTTGTCGTGTTTTGGGTGGATTAGCCATGTATAGTTGCGGTGCATAAACTTGGGGTCAGAACAACGAAGGGTTTCATGTTCCACCGGTTGGGTGGTGCGTGATGGAAGGTATAAGGATTGTGACAACGATGATGAACAGCATTGCGCGGAAGGTATGCGTAGCAGCGTGTGTGTTGGCCGTTGCGGCTAATGGTGCACAGGTTGCTCACGCGGAGATGGCTGTTGCTGACTCGTCGGTCACAGTGACCGCTGACGGGCCGGGTGCGGTCTTTCACAACTCGGTAACACAGCCGGGTCGTATTTCGACGTTGAAGTTTACGGATGCCCGCTCCATTGCTGGCAGCCAGGAGTCCTCACTGTATGTGGACTTGCGTGCCGATGGTGCGCTAGTGGATTTAGAGTCTGACCTTAACGTGGATACCTACCGCGATGGTAACACCCAGGTGGTCATCTACCGCGGTGAAGACCAGGCGGCTGGTGTGTCGGTCGAGCGTGAATACCGCTTTGCAGGCAACCGTGTCGATGTCATTGTGCGGGTGACCAACAACAAGGATTCCTCGGCGTTTGTGCAGGCGGATCTGACGAATCAGATTAACTCCCAGGTCGGGCTTTCCGGCTCCTATACGGATGGGAAGTTTGTTGTTGCCCCGGCACAGCTTGGCTATGAGACCTCGGTGTCGTTCGATAATGCAACCTCGTCTGGTGTAGCCGATGCGTTCCAGCGCACCACGGCTGCCGGTGAGGTTGGGTTTGTGGATCCGGCAGGGGCCAGCTTCCAGCGTGGTCGTTGGTTTGAGCGCATTGATGCTGGTGCAACGTTGACTGCCGCTATGCACATGGAGGTTACAACCCAAGACAGTGCTGTTGATTCTGATGGTGACGGTCTGCCGGATATGTGGGAACGCGAAGGGGTGACCTTAAGTGACGGTACGGTCATGCCACTGAATCAGTGGGGTGCTGATCCTGAGCGACCGGATTTGTTCCTGCAGCTTAATTGGATGAACTCGCAGTGGCAGCAGGCTGGCTGCGACACACCTGGTGCGGATGCTGCTGCGTGTGCGCAGATGTCGGTGGCAAGCTACCGCCCACACCGCGATATTTTGCAGCAACTGGTGGATCGCTTCGACCAGTACGGGGTCAACCTGCACATCGATGCCGGTGATACCTACACCAACATTGCAAACTACTCGACGCGTCATGGTGGACAGACTGAAGCCTATGCCCCGTACTACTTCGAGGGCACCATCCCGGGCATGAAGCTGGTCGATAATATCGATACCCTCTTGGGTGCACGTGCGGCAGTCTTCCGGGTTGGTGTCATTGGGGACCAGATGCAGCGCGGCCACTGGGGTACCGGGTTGGCCCTGGTTGCGGATAACTCGTTTTATGTTGCCAAGCATGAACGCATGCGCACCGATGATCAGCTGCGCAACACGATCATGCACGAGCTCGGCCACACGCTGGGGCTCAACCACAATGGTTCGATGAAGTTCGCCAACGAGGTCCCGCAGTCGGATTACCTGCCGAACTACTACTCGGTGATGAACTACCTCTACCAGTTCACCCACTTTAACTACTCGGATGAAGAATCCGTCTCCGGTGGGCCACTGCCAGAGGTATGCAACCAGCCGGGCATGGACTGCTACAAAGGTGACTACCGTGTGCCAGCCGACTGGGACAACCTGATGATCAACACCGGCAAGATTGGTAAGGACTACAACTCCACCATCGGTGCCGCCGATGTGAAGGTTGATGGTAAAGCGCTTGCCGCGCAGCAGGAAGCGATGCAGCAAGCTGAGGCCGCGCAGGGCAGTGCGAAGGTTGCTGTTGTAGGTGACCCTGAGCTTCACCGTGGTGAGAATACGGTGAGCTTGAAGGTTGCAAATCCTGGGTTGGATGCAGCCCGGATGCGCCTTGAGGTGATCTACCCGTCTGGGAAGGCCGAGCAGGTTGTCACGGTTGCTGGTCAAGGAGAGGCGACGGTGGAGTTGCCGGTGACGGTGGGTGTGGTCAAGACGTCGTCGTTGCCGTTGGATGTGCGTGTGGTCAATGAGGATGGTTCGCAGGCGTTTGCTGGCCGGTTTGATGTTGCCGCCGAGTTAGATGCGGATGCTGATGGCGAGGCGATGGCTGGTGCGCCTCGTAAACCGCAGCAGAATACACAGACTGCCCCGACGACGGCGAAGGCTGGTAAGCATGAGTCCTTGCAGTTGACGACGGCGCAGCGTCCAGCGGCGAGCGTTGCTGAGCCGACTGCTCGTGACGATAACGCAAGCCAGGCTGGTGAGACGAATATCGCGGCGATTGTTGCTCCGATTGTGGTGCTGCTGCTGTTAATTGGTGGTGGTGTTGCCGCGGCGATGTCTGGTGGTCTGCACTTCTAGCCAGTTGTTCTGTGGGGCCTGTGGTGCCGGGAGTGTTCCTGGTGGCATGGGCCCTTTTCGTTGTGGTTGGGGGTTGGGATTGTTCCCTGCAGGTCTGTGGTGCCGGGAACGATCTTTATGGTCACTCGTCGTGAGCTGGGGAAACATAGGTGTTGGTCGACCGGAGTGGGGCTGAAGAACGAGATAGTTCCCGGGGGTGGGAACTATTTTTCAGGAGCGTGGGGAGGTGTGAGGGCGGCGCACCAGATTCCGGGTTTTGCTCTGGCTGGCAATCGGAATCCCCTGGTCGCGCGTGCCCGTGATAGGAATGTGGTGCCCAGCCAACACACAGGCAACTACTGCAGCTAGCAACACGAGCTCATGGCACGAAAAAACTCCCCATCGGCGTGGACTCATGGTCCTTGCCGATGGGGAGTGTTCGCGTTCTTATGCGTTTGGGCGCTTACCGCGGTTCGCGCTCTTCTTGCGACGGTCCTTACGCTTACGGCCACGCTTGCTCATGGTGCCTCCTTTAAAATGCGATGAATTAGGTGCAAACCTAGTTACAAAGTATTCAGTTTATCGTTGTTGCCGCAGTGCGGTGAAATCCCCCGAGGAAATTCTGCGAGAGGCACCGGCAATAGCCGTAGAGCTTAGGCCGACAGGCGTGCGCGGTTGCGCGCGCGGGCCTTGTTGCGGCGCTTCAGTGCGCGACGCTCTTCCTCAGAAAGGCCGCCCCAGACGCCGGCGTCCTGGCCGGTCTCCAGTGCCCACTTCATGCAGTGGGAAGTGACTGGGCAGCGGTTGCAAACAAGCTTGGCTTCGGCGATCTGAGCGAGTGCAGGGCCGGAGTTGCCGACAGGGAAGAAGAGTTCTGGGTCTTCGTCGCGGCAAACGGCTTCGTGGCGCCAATCCATAATAAGTACTCCTTCAAGATCAAAAATGTTTCGTGACTATGTATTTTTTGCGCACCACATTCACAACCCTTTTGGGGCGTGTTGCAAACTAAGTTTGATTCCATTGCCCGGGCGAGTGCTCCGCATCGTGCGGGACTCCACTTCCAGACCTGGCGTTAACCCTGTGGTGACTTAGGGTTAAGGGCTGTGACATCAGCCCGTAATTTTTGCTACTCGAGAATGATGGCACGGTTTTGAGCTTTCCGCTAGGGTTCTGGGCAAAAGTGTGATTGGAATCATATGGATTGTATTCATTGTTGCCGCTCATATGTGGTGTGAGTTTCCTGTGATAGAGCGCTCTTAGCGCCCTGAGCTGCATATATAAGAAAAGAATTAGCTGACATATGTGTTCGCTAAGGTCAAATCGGCAATCGTCTGCACCGCAACTGGTGTCGGAATCTGGCCCTGATCATTAGACTCCGTTGTGTGAACAGCAAAGAAAACTCATTGGACCACACTGGCGTTCCGGGCATGCTGCGGTTCGGGGCGGTCGTCGTGTTGCTGCAGTGCTTGGCGATGCTCGGCTACATCATCATGCTGATCTACGCCCAGATTGAAGGCATTAGCGATAGCAGCATTGAATCGAGCGCGGAAGCAAGCCATTACGTGGCGTTGGGCACGGCGGTGTTCCTTGCCATCGTCTTCGGTTTTGTTGCGTTTGTGGCTATCTCGACGCTACAGGGGCGGCCAAGGGGCTCGGGCGCGATCGTGCTCATCGAGGCGATCCTGCTCGGTGTGGCGTTTTATATGTTCCTCGGGGGCGCGCACCTACTCAGTGCGGCGACGGCGCTGTCGGCGGTGCTCGTGTTGATTACGGTGTTCCACCCGGCGTCAGCGGCCTACCAAGAGGCGATGTATGAACTGAAAAAGGCCCGCCGCTAGCAGAGCTACCAAAGCTACCAAGCGACGGGCGCGGGGGATCGGGGTGCGCGGCGTTAGGAGAGGTTCGTGTTGAGAACGACGATCTCCTCGCCGCGCTTTTCTACGATCGTGGTGCCGGCGGAGTCGATGTAAACGGGGCCGGTGTATCCGCCACGATCGACGGGGATGATCTTCTCCACCTTGTTGTCGTCCCAGTTGGCGACGGCGATGCCGGTGTCGGAGGCGTAGAGCAGGCGCTCGCCGGCGGGGAAGCCGGTGCCAAGCGCGCCCTGGAACACGCCGGTAACGCTCAGGCGGGAGGGTTCCATGAGCAGCAGGGTGTCGCCTTCGTGGTACGTCATGTGGTGGGGTAAGTCGGCGACGGGGAGGACGTCGACAATTTGGTCGATCTTCTGCGGGCCGTCCAGTGGCGGGATTTCGGAGGCGGCGAGGTCGTTGCCGTCCTTGTCGTAGGTGCGGACTTTGTGGCTGTCTGGGTCGTAGATCGCGGCCGCGTCCTGGGACACCGCGACGAGGTAGGCGTTCTCGGAGATGTCGACGCTTTCGTACATCTCGGGCTCGCGGGAGTCCTCGGGGGTGGTGTTCTGGAACTTGAGCTTGGGGCCGTCGTCGCAGTACTCCGTGGTCGCCATAATGTCGGTGCGGGTCAGCGCGGAGTTGATGGTGCAGGACTCTGGCTGCATGTCCGGCTCCTGCGGGGCCTCGTTGTAGCCGTATTCGACGGTCTTGACCATGTCGGAGCGCCACAGCTCGACGCGGTGGGAGCTGACGTAGCCGACGCGGTCGTTGGACTGCACACGTGTGATCACCTCGGGTGCGATGGCGGAGCGGGTGCCTGCGTACTCGCCGGTGAGCGCGTTGATCGTGACGACGTCCCCACAGCCAGCATTGTCGCGGTATGCGGCGACGACCTTGTCCCACGCATGGCCGAGCAGGCATAGCTCGTTCGGGCGTGTGTAGGTCCAAGCGGTGTCGCCGGCCGGCGTGGTTGCGGTGATGGTGCCGTCGTTGTAGGTGATGATCATGCCTGCAGCGATCACGGGTTGGACGCCGGGGGAGGTGTCCGGAAGGCGGAAGGCTTCCTCGACCTTCGAGGGAACGACGGCGAGGCGTCCCGCGTTCTCATATTCCTCCGCCGCCGGCTCCAGGTGAGAGCTGCGGATCGGTGCGGTGAAAAACGCGATGGCAAGGAGGATGATTGCGATCGCGGTGATCACTGCGGTCGCGATCAAGTCGTTGCGGGTGCGACGTAGGGGCTGACTCAACGCCGTTTCCTTCCTGAGCGGTTCGTTCCACGTCTCGTGGAGGGTGTTCTCTCGCCCGAGCGTTGCGGGCGTGCTCCGAGCACTTTACGCGGTTTGCCCACCGTGGATAAAGCCGAGTCCGGAATGTCCAGGGCCTCGAAGAGCTCTTCGGAGGTGGAAAACCACGTTGGGGGCTGTGGTTTGTCGAGGGAAAGCTCCTCGTTGATTGCTTCCCATTTCGCTGTTTCGTCGAGGTCGGCCATGGTCACGGCGGTGCCGGAGTGGCCTGCGCGCCCGGTGCGGCCGATGCGGTGGACGTAGGTCATTGGGTCGTCGGGGACTTGGTAGTTGATCACGTGGGTGACGTCGTCGACGTCGATGCCTCGTGCTGCAACGTCGGTGGCGACGAGGATTTCGACGTCCCCTTCGCGGAAGGCGTTCAGGGAGGCCTCGCGCGCACCCTGCCCAAGGTCGCCGTGGACGGCGCCGACGGAGAAGCCGCGCTGGCCGAGGTCGTCGGCGACGCGCGCGGCGGAGCGCTTCGTGCGGGTGAAGATGATGGTTTTGCCGCGGCCGTTGGCCTGCAGGACGCGCGCGAGCACCTCGGGTTTGTCCATGTGGTGGGCGTAGAACACGACCTGTTTGGTGCTTTCGTGGGTGGAGGCGGCTTCCTCGCCTTGCTCGGCGCGGATGTGGATCGGCGTGTTCATCTTGGAGCGCGCCAGCTGCAGGATCTGGCCGGGCATGGTCGCGGAGAACAGCATCGTTTGCAGTTGGTCAGGTAGGGCGGACCACAGCGTTTCGATGTCGGGCAAAAAGCCCATGTCGAGCATCTCGTCGGCTTCATCGAGGACGAGGATCGCGACATGGCCGAGCTGCAGCTCGCCCTGGTGGTAGAGGTCGATGAGACGGCCGGGCGTGCCCACGACGACGTCGACGCCCTTGTGCAGCGCGTCGATCTGCTCCTGGTAGGGCCGCCCGCCGTAGATGGTGGCGACGCGCACCGGGGTGTACTTCGCTGCCCGCTCCAGGTCGTCGCCGACCTGCACGGCGAGCTCGCGGGTGGGGACGACCACGAGGGCGCGGGGTGTGCCGTCGAGTTCGGCGATGGTGGCGTCGTCAAATACTCGGTCGAGCAACGGGATGCCGAAGCCGTAGGTTTTGCCCATTCCCGTGCGGGCTTGGCCGATGATGTCGCGGCCGTCGAGCGCGAGGGGGATCGCAAGTTCCTGGATGGAAAATGTGCGATGGATATCGAGCTTCTCGAGGGCATCGATGAGTTCGGCGGCGACCCCTAGCTCATGAAAATCGGGTGACTGTTCTCTAGCAGCTGATTTGGACACGCCCTCATCTTAGCTGTAGGCCGTTACAATGGATTGACATCCGTGAAGATGAACAACGATAAGGACGGAAACGAACATATGGATATCAAGATCGGTCTTGCAGACACCGCACGTGAGCTCTCCATCGCGATTGCTGAGGGGCATGAGAATGTGCTCAATACGGTGAAGCAGGCGATTGAGGACCAAACTCCGACGGTGACGCTGGAGGATGACAAGGGAAAGAAGTACTTGGTGCGCACCGAGAAGATTGCGTACGTTGAGCTTGGCTCTGCGCAGGCTCGTTCCGTTGGGTTCATGCGTTAAAACCCGCTACATTTACGACCATGAAGAACAATCACGACACCGACGTTTTCGAGGATTGGGACTTTGAGGACGACGGTGAGTTCACCGCGGTAGACCCGGAAGCGGAGGGTCGGCTTGTGCGCTTCGCCCGCGAGTACGGGTGGCGCGCCTACGCGATTCCGGTGTTGGCTGTGCTGACGGTGTTCGTGATTGTGAACATGCTGCAAAACCCCGACGGGGAGGTGTTTGCGGGAAGCGCTGGTGACAGCGCGGTCGAGCAGCCTGACGGTGACGAGGCCTCGCGCACGGTGAGTGTGCTGCCGGAAGGCCAGCAGGACGTACTGCAGTTGCCGCCGGGAGGTCCGTTCACGGAGACTGGCGAGGGCACCTTTTACGAGGTTGGCCACCCTGGGATGCAGGCTGGCAAGGGGGATGAGCTCACGGTTCGCTTTGTTGTCGAGGTGGAGCATGGGCTCGATACGGCACTGTACGGGGGCAATGAGGCCGTCGCCGCGCTTGTCGACGCCACCTTGAGCGACCCCCGTGGCTGGACCAACGACCCGCGCTTCCGGTTTGAACACGTCACGGCGGCCGATGAGCCATCGCTGAGGATTCGGCTCGCGTCCGCGGCGACAACACGAGAGCTGTGCGGCGTGCACCTTGAAATGGAGACCAGCTGCCGCACCCGCGTGACCGGCGAGGACACGGTCATTTTGAACGAGGCCCGCTGGGTCCGGGGCGCTGCGCCGTATGAGGGGGATCTGGGTCGCTACCGCCAGTACCTGATCAATCACGAGGTTGGCCATGCGCTCGGCTTCGCGCACCACGAGCCGTGCCCGGAAAATGGCGTGCTGGCGCCGGTGATGATGCAGCAGACGCTGAGCTTGAACAATGCGCAGCTGTACTCCTTTGATAAGGAAGAGGTGTACCCGGATAACCAGGACACCTGCAGGTCGAACCCGTGGCCGTACCCGCGCCCGGCAGTGTTGTAAGTGCTGTAGGTAGAGACAGACGAGAGGAAGGCGAGCTGCGCTGTGACTATTCCCGAGCATGTGTTGTCGGCGTTTCAGGTTGATGGGGAGTCGGTGTCGGCACCTGATGTTGCCTGGGGTGAGGCGAAGAAATTTGGGCGCATTGTGATTTCGCAGGCTGCGCCGACGGCGGCGTGGTCGGGCAAGGTGCGTGAGCGCATCGCTGACCACCTTGAGGGGGTGCATGTTGCGCGCCCGGTGCGTGCGACGGACGGGCGCTTCGTGGTGGCTGGCTTCGTGGCCAACGAGTTCTCGCCGGGTGCGCCGGCGGCCCGCGTGGATGAGGCCGTGGCGGCGGCGCTTGCGCTGGAGCGCGCGCTGCAGCAGGCCGAGGTGGCGCAGGAGCTGCCCGAACGCGATAGCTCTGACGTGATCGCAGAGGCGGATCGCGGTGCGTGGAAGGGCCACGAGGATGCCAGTGCTGAGGGGCTGTGCGTGGCGCACGTGGACGTGCTCTCCCACACGCTGTTTTCGGGCTATGCCGCGCCCGTGTTGACGGATCTTGTGCCTTCGGCGCGGCTTCGCCCGAGGGGGTACTCGGCTGCCGTCGTAATTGTCGACGCCCTGCTCGCCGGGGCTGTCGATCCGCGAATCGTGGAGCGCTGGTCCCACATTCCGGACCTTGTGTTCCTGGCGGGGCGCGCGTTGGATTTCCGGATGCGGATGGCGCAGCACGACGGAACGTTCCAGAATGCGAACGCGCGTTCGAAGTTTTCGGAGGTTTCCGAGCTCCTTATGTCCCGCTAGCATGCCACAATGGTGGGCATGAATGACCAGCAGTCCACCACACCCCGCGCGTTTTTAGTCCCGCGCGAACGCCAAGCGCACGATAGAACGTGGTCGCAGCCACTTCCCACCGAGGGGTTATGGAAGGTAACCGGCCAGGCGGGTTCGGGGGTGACCAGCTTTCTCATCGATACGTTTGTGGCGTCGGCGAAGCGGCAGTCGGACGCGGAGGGCGTCTTGTTCTTGACGGATTCGAAGGAGTCCGCCGCGCGGATCAGGGCGGAGATTTCGGAGCGGCTCGCTGATACTGACTTTGTTGCCGACGGCCCGATGGTTCGCTCCGTGCACTCCCTGGCGTTTGCCGTGCTGCGGGAGCAGCAGGAACAGCTGCGCCTGATTTCTGGCGCGGAGCAGGACGCGGTCATCCGCCAATTGCTGCAGGGGCACGCCGAGGATGGCCGGGGGAGCTGGCCTGCTGAGCTGCGCCCGGCATTGCCGATGGTGGGCTTTGCGCGCCAGCTGCGTGACTTTTTGCTGCGCGCGATTGAGCGCGGGCTGGACGCTGAGCAGCTCAAGGTGCTCGGAGCCCGCTACGGGCAGGGGATTTGGAGCGCGGCCGGCGACTTTTTGGAGGAATACCAGCAGGTCATGGCGCTGACCGGGACGGTGCGTTACTCGGCATCCGAGCTGATTGCCAGGGCGCTCGACGTGCCGTTGGGACGGACGTGGCACACCGTGATTGTGGACGACGCCCAGCATCTCTCGCCCGCGGCGGCAAAGTTCGTGCAGCGCCTGCTGCAGGGGGCCACACTCGGGGTTGTGGGTGGTGACTTGGATCAGTCCGTCTACCAGTTCCGCGGGGCAAGCCCGGAGTTCTTTGCCACGCTGGGGGGCCTTGAGCACACGGTGATTGACTTGGGGCAGACGCGGCGTGCGCCGGAGGTCTCGGTGGCGCTAGCGCAGACGCCGACGGCGCAGCTCGCGGCGGTGGCGGACGCACTTCGTCGCGCGCACCTCGAGGAGGAGGTCGCGTTTCGGGATATGGCGGTCATTGTGCGTTCGTCAGGGATGATTGAGCCATTCCGCCGCGCGCTGTTGCACGCGGGCGTGCCGGTAGCCCTGAATCCGACGGATGTGGTGCTCAGCGAGCAACGCATTGTTGCCTCGCTGCTGCTTGGGTTGCAGTCGCTGTACACACCGCTGACGGTTGAGCAGTGGCGCGACCTGCTGCTTGGGCCCATCGGTGGTACGGACCCGGTGACGCTGCGCCGCCTGTTGCGCGGCCTGCGGCGTTGGAAACCAGAGGCGCGTGCGGAGGAAACGCTGCGTGACCTTGTTGTTTCCAAGGCAGAGCTGCCGGACTTCGGCGAGGTACTCACTGACCGTGAGCTGCAGATGCTGCACCGCATCCGTCAGGTGTTGGATGCCGCCAGGGAGGTCTACGACGCTGACGGCAGCGTCGAGGAGGTGTTGTGGGCGCTGTGGAACGCCACGGGTTTGGCAGATCACCTCACTGCGGTTGCGCTTCGGGGCGGCACGACGGGCTCGCAGGCTGACCGGGATCTGGATGCGGTCATGGCGTTATTCGACGCCGCCGGTGACTTCACCGAGCGTAAAACCCAGGGTGGGCTCGAGCTGTTCGTGAACAGCATGTTGGAGCAGGAACTGCCCACCGGTGTGCGCGATCGCCGAGCGGCCACGCCGGACGCAGTGGCGCTGTTGACTGCGCATGGTGCGGTGGGCAGGCAGTTTAGCCGTGTTGTCGTTGCCGGTGTGCAGGATCTCGAGTGGCCGAGCCTGGGCGAGACCGGCTCGATTTTCGGCCAGCAGGATCTGGTGGACCTGGTTGACCACGACGTGGATCCCGCTACCCCGGTGTCGCACTTGCGCGAGCGCCTCGAGGAGGAGCGTCGCCTGTTCCACGTGGCGTTGACCCGCGCGACGGAGCGCGTCCTGGTCACGGCCGTCGACCAGACTGACGGCGAGGAGGTCATCGAGCCGTCCCGGTTCATTGAGGAGCTCTGCGAGGAAACCGGCATATCCCCGCAGCTGGTGACGCTGTCCGCGGAGGACGCCGCGGCTGGGGATGGCGGTGCGGAGGCCACGGTTGTGCGCGTACTGTCCCGCGATGATTTCCTGGGGGAGCTACGCCGCACACTCGCAGACGAGGAACACAGTACGGAGGCAGACCGACGCCAGGCCGCGCGCCAGATTGCGCGGTTGGTGGAGGCCGGGGTGCCGCTTGCGGACCCGGAGCAGTGGTGGACCACCACGGAGCCTTCGACGGATGAGCCCGTTGAAGGGCAGCGTTCGCTGTCGCCGTCGAGGATTGAGGCGCTGTTGAAGTGCCCGATGAGCTCGGTGCTCGAGCGCACTCTCGGTTTTGATAGCTCGATGCCGATGGTGATCGGATCGATCGTGCACGCCTACTTCGAGGCGCTCGGCCGAGGCGTGCCGGAAGAGCAGGCGCGGATGCACACGCTGGCCACGTACCGCGCGATTGTTGACGCCCCCGTGTGGCAGGCCGAGGCCCAAGTCCGCGACTTCGAGGCGATGCTGGAGCGAACCAACAAGTGGTGGGAAAACCGCGCGAAGAAGTTCGAGGTTGTGGGCATGGAGGTGCCGATCTCCGTCCAGGTCGCAGAAGACGTCCATATCCGCGGGCGAGCCGACCGGCTGGATAAGGAAGAAAGCGGCAGCGTGCACATCGTTGACCTGAAGACTGGCTCGACGATGCTCTCCGTAGATAGCGCGAAGGAGTGCGAGCAGCTTATGGCGTACCAGCTTGCGCTGAGCCATGGGCAACTCATCGGTGAGGGCGACGATCTTCGTGTTGTGACGTCCACCGATGGGCAAGAGGGCCTGGACGTTGGTGGGGCGGCGCTCGTGTACTCGAAGCACGGAACGAACGCCGCAACCACGCGCGAGCAACCGCGCAAAGAAGAGGAAGAACTCGAGTACTTCACCGAACTCATTGCACCGCTGCCCGGCAAGACAACAGGGCCGCAACTCGAAGCGCAGGCGGGCAAGCACTGCGATTACTGCGCTGTGCGCGCGCTGTGCCCGGTCCAGATCGAAGGGACGATGATTTACAATGGCTGATTTCACACCCCAGGAACTCTTCCAGGCGCTCGGGGACGCATTTCCCCCTAGTAGCCAGCAGGCCGACGTGATTGGTGCCGAGCCGGGGCCGATGCTGGTCGTGGCCGGTGCTGGCGCGGGCAAGACGAAGACGATGGCGGACCGCGTGGTATGGCTCGTCGCCAACGGGTATGTGCGGCCGGAGGAAGTCCTCGGCTTGACGTTTACCCGCAAGGCGGCCCGCGAGCTGGGGCAGCGGATCCGGAACCGGCTGCAGGCGTTGGCTCGTCACCGGGAGCTCGTACGGGAGCTCGATCCTTCGGGCGCGCTGGCGGAAAGCCTGGAGGTTATCGCGCCGACTGTTGCTACGTACGACTCGTACGCGGGCGAGCTCGTTCGCGACTACGGGCTGCTCGTCCCGGTAGAGCCGGACGCGCGCCTGATTACGCAGGCTGAGCTGCATGCGATCGCCGTCGAAGTCGTGAGCAATTACAACAAACCACTCATCGCGGAAGGTGCCCCTGCCCCCGCGATGAGCACAGTGGTGGAGGACCTACTGAAGCTCACCACGGCGATGGGCAACGCCCTGGCAGACCCAAACGATATTTACGAGGCCGCGGAGATCTTCCTGAAAGAGACGGAATCGCTACCGAAGTCGCCGCGGAGCAAAACCGAATTCTGCAAGACCATGACGGGGTGGCGCAACAAGCAGCGCCAGCGCCAGTTGATGTTGCCGCTGGTTGAGGAGCTTAACGCGGCGCTGCGTGAGCGTGGTGTGGTCACGTTCAACGAGCAAATGAACATTGCGGCCACGCTCGCGGAGCAGCACGCGTCCGTCGGTGCTGCGCAGCGGCAGAAGTACCGCGTGGTCATGCTCGACGAGTACCAGGACACCTCGCATTCGCAACGAGTGTTGCTGCGCAGCCTGTTTGGCGAGGGCCAGGACCCCACGTTGACGGTGACTGCGGTGGGCGACCCGATGCAGGCAATCTACGGCTGGCGCGGGGCGACGTCGGAAAACCTCGCGGCATTCGTGGAGGATTTCCCTGCCGCGGGCGGTGTGCCGGCGCAGAAGAAGCAGCTCACCATCTCCTGGCGTAACCCGAGCAAGGTGCTTGAGATGGCGAACCAGGTCTCCACCGCGATCCTTGGCAGCGGGGAAGATCGTGCCGTCGCGCCTCTGGAGCCACGCAAGGACGCTGCGGCAGGCGACGTGGAGATGCAGTTCTTCCAGCGGGAGGAGGAAGAAATTGAGTTCGTTGCCGACGCGCTGCAGCAGCAGTTTGAGCAGGGCGGTAAGCTCTCGGCCGCGGTGCTGACCAGGAAGAACAGGCATGCGCAGCCGATCGCCCAGGCGCTTGAGGCCCGTGGTGTGCCGTATGAGATCGTGGGGCTCGGCGGCCTGCTGGATACCCCGGAGGTGCAGGACACGTTGGCTGTGGCCACGATGTTGGTCCGCCCCGAGGATTCTGAGGCGGCACTGCGCGTGCTGGGTGGGCCGTCGGTCGGGCTCGGGCTAGCGGATATGGAGGCGCTCGCCGCACGTGCCAAGAACCTGCAAGCCCGCGCGGACGGCCCGGTCGCGGAGGAGGAAGCAGCCAGGCCAGTGCCCGCGGACCCGGAGGAGCGCCTCATCGAGGAGCTGACGCAGCTTGCACTCGAGGCGGAGGCGCTGAAGATGCAGTCGGCGAAGCCCGCGGGCCTGGCGGACGCGGTGGCGGACCTGGGCGAGCCAGAGCGCTACAGCGAGGAAGGCTACAAGCGCCTGCAGCTGCTGGCGTCGCGGCTGCGACAGCTGCGGCGCAATTCGCTGGGCAAGCGGCTCAGTGACTTGTTCGCGGACATCATCGAGGTCTTCGGTATTCGCGTTGAGGTGCTGGCGCGGCGCTCGTCGGCAGGCACGGTGCACTTGGACCAGCTGCTGCACTACGTCGAGGAGTACCCGGGCACGAGCGTGGAAGCGCTGCTGGACTACTTCGAGTTGGCGAAGCAGCAGGAGGACGGGCTTGCGCCGGGCAACGTCACCGTGCGCGGGGACCGCGTGCAGATCTTGACGGTGCACAAGGCGAAGGGCCTGGAGTGGGATACCGTCGCTGTGTTGCACGCGGATAAGGACACCTACAGCTCAAAGATTGAGACCTTCCTCGCCCAGATCCCATTCCTGCAGCCTGAGACGTTCGGTGACCCGGACATCTACGAGGAGTTCGCAGAGGTAGAGCACCGCACGCAGTTTAAGAACGCTGCCAATGCGTGGCGCAAGCACATCGGCGAGGATCTCGCTGAGGAGCAGGCGCGCCTGTTCTACGTGGCTATCACACGTACGGAAAACAGGCTGTTGCTTACCGGGTCGAACATCTCTCTGGGCGGCAAAAAGAATACGAACGGGCCGTACGAGCACTTCGCGGCGTTCGAGGGCCTCGAGCTGCCGGAGCAGGTCGAGGACGAGGATGCGGAGAAAACGGTACAGCAGCCGGAGGTGGCCGTCGGCACGTGGCCTGTGCAGTCCTACGAAGCGGCGCACGCTGCCAGTAGTCAGGCCACTCGCCCGAGTGAGCTGGTCAGGGGCGCGCTCGAGACTGAAATCGCGCCCGCGGCCGGCGAACTCTACGAGCTGTGGGAGCGCGACGCCACCGCGCTCATTGAGGAGCACAAGGCGGTGCAGTCGCCGGACGTGCCCGTCATGCTGCCTGGTGAGCTGACCGCCTCGGATGTGGTGGCCATGCAGGCGGACGTGGAACAGTTCGCGCGCCGGGCACGTCGCCCGGTGCCGTTCAAGCCGAACCAGTACGCGAAGCGCGGCACCGCATTCCACGAGTGGATCGAGGATTTCTACGGTGCGCACCCGCTGCTCACTGAGGACGAGCTGCCGGGCATGGGCGAGTTTGAGGTAGATCCCTCGACGCTCAAGCGACTGAAAGCCAACTTCGAGAGCAGCCACTGGGCGTCGAAGACGCCGACGCACGTGGAGTGCCCGTTTGAGCTGGCGCTCGGCAAGGCGGTGGTGCGCGGCCGCATGGACGCGGTCTTTGCGGACGGCGACGGCTGGGTCGTGGTGGACTGGAAGACCGGCAACCGCCCGGTGGGTGCGGCGATGGAGGCAGCGAAGCTGCAGCTTGCCGTGTACACGGAGGCGTGGAAGCGAATCGCCAACGACGGCCGCCCAGTGAAGGCCGTGTTCTTCTACGTCCGCGATGGAAAGGACTTCACCGCGACGGAGCTTCCGGATGCGCAGCAGCTGACGAAGTTGTTGGAAGATGCAGCAAACGGCGCAACTTCCGGTACAGTTTCACGCCGTAGTAGCGAGGAAGGATAGCGGAGTGAAACTGCCGTTTGCGTTGTCATGGAGTGACCGGTTCCGTGCGGATGCGGATCCGTCGGAAATACCGGTGCACACCCTGCTGGATGTCGTTCGGATTCCGTCGGCGGAACGCACCACTCCATGGGCGTTGATGGCAAGGCGCTTCGGCTACGCGGCCATGTTGGTGTTGGCCGTGGCGACGGTGGTCTACTTCGACAAAGAGGGGTACACCGAGCCACTGACCTTTATCGACGCCCTGTACTATTCGGCGGTTTCGCTCTCAACGACCGGCTACGGCGATATCACGCCGGTGACGCAAAGCGCGCGCCTGATGAATATCTTGGTCATCACGCCGTGTCGTGTGGCATTCCTGATGCTTTTGGTCGGTACGACGTTGTCGGTGTTGACGGAGGATTCCCGCAAGACGCTACAGATTCAGCAATGGAGGAGAACAGTGCGTAATCACACCATCGTTATCGGCTACGGCACGAAGGGCAGGTCCGCGGTGGATGCGCTGCTCGCGGGCGGTACCGCGCCGGGCAACATCGTTGTTGTTGATGATGACGCCGTGGTGCTGTCGAACGCCGAGAAGCGCGGCCTTGTCACCGTCCACGGCAACGGCACTCGCTCGAGCGTGCTGAAGGTCGCGGGTGTGGCGCGTGCGCGCTCAGTTGTGGTGGCGCCGTCCTCGGACGATACCGCGGTGTTGGTCACGCTGTCTGTCCGTGAGTTGGCGCCGAGCGCCATGATCGTTGCCAGCGTCCGTGAGAGTGAGAATCAGCACTTGCTGATGCAGTCGGGCGCGGACTCGGTGGTGGTCTCCTCTGAAACGGCGGGCCGCCTGCTGGGCATTGCGACGGTCACGCCACCTGTGGTGGAGATGATGGAGGACCTGCTCAGCCCGGACGAGGGCTTCGCGGTTGCGGAGCGCCCGATCGCGGACGACGAGGTCGGAGCGAACCCGCGTCACCTCGCCGACATTGTGCTGGGTGTGGTGCGCTCCGGCGAGCTCTACCGCATCGACGCCCCGGAGGCCGAGACGGTTGAGCCCGGCGACCGCCTGCTGTTCGTGCAGATGACGCAGCCGACCCCGCTGACTGAGCGCACGCGTCCGACGGAGTAGGCGGCCTATGAAGCGGTTCATTGCCTTCGATGCCGCCGGCAGGTTTGTGCTTGGAGCTGATGACACGCCCACACTTTTCGACGCCCACTCCGCCCAACCCCACGCCGAGAACACGGTGCACGTCGGCGACGATGTGTGGGCGGTGCTGGTGAGCGAGGCGCAGCTTGAGGCGATGGGCGAGCGCTTCGGCACCTGCCGCAGTCACGCAAGCGAGTACCTGGTTGCGCGCGGGTTCGGCCTGCTGCGCAACCAGCGTCAGCTGAGCTTCGACCCGCGCGACGGCAGCGAAGTCGCCTGGGGCGAGGGCGGCGTTGTCGCGCGTGGCGCCAGCGGGAAGCCGTTGTTTCCGCGCATTGACCCGTCGGTGATCGGGGTGGTGCAGTCGACGGACGGGGAGCGGATTTTGTTTGGGGAGAACGCGCGCCGCCCGGGCTACTTCACGCTGATCGCGGGATACATCGATGTCGGCGAGACCATCGAGGACGCCTTCGCGCGTGAGGTGTGGGAGGAAACGGGGCGTCGTGTCGGGGGCGTGCGCTATGTTGGGTCGCAGCCGTGGGCGCTGTCGGGTGCGCTGATGTTGGGGATGGTGGCGTCGACAAGTGATGTTGATGCTGTGGGCCCCTTGGATGGGGAGCTGACGCAGCTGCGCTGGCTGCGCCGCGACGAGCTGGGCACTGTCACGCTGGCGGTGCCGGGGACGATTGCGCGGCGGATGATTGACCAATGGGCTCGTGGAGAGTTCAACGAGAAACGGAGAGGAACGTAAGTGGCTGTAGATCTGAGCTTGCTGGATGAGGATCAGCGGATTGCAGCGACCGCTCCTCGTGGCCCGGTGTGCATCCTGGCTGGTGCCGGAACGGGTAAGACTCGCACGATTACGTACCGCATCGCGCACATGATTGATCAGGGCACGGTGAGCCCGAACCGGGTGCTGGCGGTGACGTTTACGCAGCGTGCGGCAGGGGAGATGCGCGACCGTCTGCGCACGATGGGCATTGGCGGCGTGCAGGCGCGCACGTTCCACTCGGCGGCGATGCGGCAGCTGCGCTACTTCTGGCCGCAGATTGCGGGGGATCTGCCGTGGCGGCTGCTGGACAACAAGTTCCCGCTGGTGGGGAGGGCGGCTCGCGCAGCCGGGCTGGAGTCAGATAAGGAGATGGTCCGCGACCTACTGAGCGAGATTGAGTGGGCGAAGGCGAGCGTGATCGGCGCGCAGGACTACGTGGACCGCATCGCGGATACCAACCGAACTCCGCCGACGGATCCGAAGAAGGTCGCGGAGGTCTACCGGCTGTACGAGGAAGCGAAGACGAGCCCGGAAGGCATGCTCATCGACTTCGACGACTTGCTCCTGCACGTCGCGGGTGCCCTGGAGAACGCGCCCGCGGTGGCGGAGGAGTTCCGCTCCCAGTATCAGTCCTTCGTGGTTGACGAGTACCAGGACGTGACTCCGCTGCAGCAGCGCGTGCTGGAGGGCTGGCTTGGGCAGCGCGATGACCTGACGGTGGTGGGGGATGCGAACCAGACGATTTACTCCTTTACCGGCGCGACCCCGGACTACCTGCTGAACTTCTCGCGAACCTACGAGCACGGCACTGTGGTGAAGCTGCAGCGCGACTACCGCTCGACACCCGAAATCACAGAGCTGGCCAACGCGGTGATTTCACGCGCGACGGGCAGGGCCTCGGGGACCAGGCTTGAGCTGATCGGTATGCGAGAGTCCGGACCGCAGCCGACGTTCCACGCCTACGACGACGAGCCGACGGAGGCCCGCGAGGTCGCCGCGGCGGTACAGCGCCTGATTGATTCCGGGGTACCTGCCAAGGAGATCGCGGTGCTGTACCGGATTAATGCGCAGTCGGCGGCGTTTGAAGCCGCGCTCGCGGACGCGGGTATCGTCTACCAGGTGCGCGGTGGGGAGGGCTTCTTCCAGCGCGGCGAGATCCGCGAGGCGCTGCAGGCGCTCGTCGCGGCAACCAGGCGCCACGACTTGCCGGATGACCCGGTGGTGGTGGCGAAGGCGGCGTTCGCGCCGCTCGGGTTGACGCCGACGGAGCCGGAGGGTGCCCAGGCACGGGAGCGTTGGCAGGGGCTGCGCGCACTCGTGGACCTCATCGAGGAGATCGTGCACACCAAGGAGGCCTCGAGCCTGGAGGACGTACTGCGTTCGCTGCGTCAGCGCGCGGAGGCGAAGCAGCCGCCGGCGATTGACGGGGTCACGCTCGCCAGCTTGCACGCGGCGAAGGGCCTGGAGTGGGACGCCGTCTTCCTCGTTGGCCTGGTGGAAAATACGCTGCCGATCTCGCACGCGATCAAGGCGGGCGACGAGAACATCGAGGAGGAGCGCAGGCTCTTCTACGTTGGTGTGACGCGCGCCCGGGAGCACCTGCAGCTGTCGTGGGCGCTGGCCAGGCAGGAGGGCGGCAGGAAGTCGCGCTCGCGCTCGCGCTTCCTGGACGGTTTGGTGCCCGAGCTTGAGGCGGAGGAAACCCCGCAGCGGCTGAAGCAGACCCGCCGTTGCCGGGTGTGCGGCAACGTGCTCTTCGCCCCGGCGGACAAGGCGCTTGGTCGGCACCAGGATTGCGACGCCGACATCGACGAGGACGTCTACCAGGCGCTCAAGCGCTGGCGGCTCAAAACGTCGCGCGCGGCGAAGCAGCCCGCCTACATGGTGTTTTCCGACGCCACCCTGCTCGCCATCGCGGAGACTATGCCGGAGGACGAGCAGGGCCTGCTCGCCGTGTCGGGGGTGGGTCCGGTGAAGGTGGAGCGCTACGGCGCCGAGGTTCTGGAAACGTTGGCGGAGTTCCGCTAGCCGCGACAAACCACCTAGAAGCACAGCGGGCAGTCGGGGTGTGGCTGCAGGCGAAGCGTCTTGAGTGGGGTGCGGTTGAAGGGGTCCACAAGCAGGGTGTCGCCGGTGCGGGGGTCCGGGGCGGATACGCCCGGCGGGTCCGGCAGCTGGCAGATCCGCCTGGTCATGGTTGCTG
Organism: Corynebacterium sp. UMB10321; assembly: GCF_030228725.1. Classification (NCBI taxonomy): domain Bacteria; kingdom Bacillati; phylum Actinomycetota; class Actinomycetes; order Mycobacteriales; family Corynebacteriaceae; genus Corynebacterium; species Corynebacterium sp. UMB10321. The sequence goes on from NZ_JASOZC010000001.1 coordinate 497,852, forward strand.
CGGCGGCCACGCCTGCCTGGATTACGACCGGGTCCGGGTTGCGCACGCCGGCGGGTGCCGCGGCGGCGATCGCTGCCCACTGTGGGTCGCGCTCAAGCAGGTAGTGTTCGCGGCAGATCAGGCATGGGCCTTCCACACCGACGGCGTAGGGGCCGATGAGGACGCGGGTGTCGATCTGCAGGACCGGAAGCACGGGGCCGGTGCGGTGCCGGGTGTACGCGGCAAGCGCCCGGGTGCGGTGCGCCTGGTCGACGATGATGAGCGGGAGGGGCGAGGGGGCGTCGAAAAGAAAGCGGGACAGTGGCTGGGTGGGCTCGGGGGAGCGCACGTGGATGCCGCTGGCACGCAGTGTTTCTACCAGCGTGTTCGCAAGCGTTGAGGTGCCGATCAGCAGTACCTCCGGGCGGGAGACTTCGACGAGGACGCGGTAGGCGATGAGGTCCTGGATGAGGCTGCGCGCCGCATCCGCGTCCATGGAGACCGCCAGCCGCCGAACCACCTCGGGCAGTGGCCGCGGTGTGGACAGCGAGTCGAGCACCGCGGCGACTGCGCGGGCGTCGCCGACTTCGATGATGCCGCTGCGTGTGGCGTCGAGGCCGAATTGCAGCGCGTGCGGGCCCCTGCTGAGTATCTGTACCCCCATGGCCAGCGCAATGACAGTATCCGACTGGTTACACATGCTTCCCCCTCGTGCCCCTTAAGCTGTGTCGGTTGTACAGCATACAATCTTCGGCATGCAGGAGTCGGAGTTTGAGTATCGGGTGATTCGCTCGCCGCGGCGCACACGCACAGTGCAGGCCCGGCTTATCGACGGCGTCGTGGAAGTACGCATCCCAGCCCGGTTCAGCGAGCGCGAGGAGCGCGAGGCGGTGGCCGAGATGCTGCGAAAGATCCGGAAGAAGACTCGCCACCAGCACGTCAGCGACGCCGACCTTCAGGCGCGCGCGGAGGTGCTCAACGAGCAGGTGCTTGAGGGGCGGGCGAAAGTGGGCTCGATACGGTGGGTGTCGAACCAGACGAAGCGGTGGGGAAGCTGCACCCCGTCAACGGGCACGATTCGGATCAGTGACAGGCTGCAGCACGTGCCGGGCTACGTCCTCGACGCGGTGATCGTGCACGAGCTGACGCACACCTTCATCCCGGGGCACGGCCCGAAGTTCTGGGAGTGGGCAGACAAAGCGCCCCTCGCGGAACGCGCGAAGGGCTACCTTGAGGCCTACCAGCGGTTCGGCGGGGAAGGCTAGTCCTCGTCGTTCTTGCGCAGCTCCTCTTCCAGGCGCGCGAGCTCTTCGTCGAAGTTGTCGTCGGAGGAATCGTCCAGCAGGGTGTCGATGAACGCCGCCGGGTTGGCCAGGTGCTCAGGGGCCGGCAGGAAGTCCGGGTGGTCCCAAATCTGGTCGCGGCGGACCTGACCCACGGCGGTTTCGACGCGGCGCCACAGCTCAGCGGCCTCGCGGACCTTCGGGGCGCCCAGCTCGATGCCGACGACGTTCGCGAACGCGCGCTCGGCGGAGCCACCCGTTGCGCGGCGACGGTTCCACGCCTCGGCGAGCTGCGGCGTCGACGGGATACGGTCTGCCAGGGAAGCGTCGGTGACGACGTCGACCCAGCCCTCGACGAGCGCGAGCAGCGTCTCCAGGCGGGCGGTTGCGGACGCGTTGCGGGAGGTCACACGCGGGGAGAGGTCCGCGCCCTCAAGCTGCTGCAGCGCCTCCTGGATGGCCTGCGGGTCGCCGCTTTCCAGGTTCAGGCCGCGGGCCATCTCCTCGAGCTGAGAGGTATCGATCTCCAGGCCTGCCGCGTACTCCTCAACGGAGGAGACGAGGCGCTCGACGAGCCACGGCACGTGCTTGAACAGGCGCTGGCGGGCTGCTTCGCGGGCCACGATGTAGACCAGGACCTCCTGGCCGGGGATCTCGAGACCCTTGGCGGCGGCGGTGACGTTCTTCGGCAAGATGGCTGTCACGCCTGCGGGGGCGACGGGCAGGCCGAAGTCGGAGCCGGTCAGGGCTTGCTCGGCAAGATCACCGAGGGCGTGGCCGAGCTTGACGCCGAAGTTCATGGCGTTCATCTGTTCCATCATGCCGACCATCGGGCCCATCATCTCGCGGGCCTCGGCGGGCATGGTGTCTCGCTGTGCGCGGTTCATCTGCTCCGCAACGGGGTTGACCAGGCGCTTCCACATCGGCATGGTCTCAACCAGCCAGTCGTCCGCATTCCACGTGCGCGGCTGGGCGTTCGCGGAAGGAAGCGTAGTGGCGTCGTCAAGCCAAAGGTCGGCGAGGCGTACAGACTCCTCAACCGCGGTGCGATCCCCCGCGGAGACCGCAGCCTTGTCGCCGACGTGCTGGCGTGCCATGCGCAGCGCCATTTCGAAGTTCACGGATTCGCCCTCTGTGCGGGCGTTCATCGTCGAGCCCATGCCGGAGAGCATCTGCCCGAACTGGTTCAAAATATCGCCCAAGCCACCTTGGCCACCGCCAACGTTGCCCCCGAACCCGAACGCGGCGAACGGGTTGTTCTGCTGGTTGCGACGCTCGTCGTCACCGTTGTCACCGTCGTTGTCGTTGTTGGGGAAGGTAAATCCGAATCCATTACTCATAGGCACCACCCTACAGTCGTGTGCGCAGGTTGTGTCGGCTGCAAGCTGGAAAATCGCAACGCTGTGGGCGAACATCTAAGATTTGTGGGCGTGATGAACGCCGAGCAAGAACAAGCACAGGCACAGCCGCGCAGCCGCCGCCTCGCCACGATTGTGTGGGGCGCCATCCCCCTTGCGGTGCTGGCCGCGGCGCTGAGCCTCGACCATATTCCTGGCACCGATATCTCCCTGGCCGTGCCGTACGCGGCGCAGGGGCCGGGGCCGACGTTTAACACGCTCGGCGATGTTGAGGGCGTGCCCGTTGTTGAGATCGAGGGCGCGGACTCTGACAAAACGGAGGGCAACCTCAACATGACCACGGTGTCCGTGCGCACCAATATGACGCTGGTGCAGGCGCTGACCCGCTGGATCACCACGGATGACACGATTGTGCCGCTGGAGCAGATCATGCCTCCGAATACGAACCGGGAGGAGATGAAGCAGCGCAACCAGGAGGCATTCGTTGCTTCGGAGTCGGCGGCGACGATCGCCGCGATGAACTACCTCGGCCGCCCGACGACAGTGGTGGTTCACGAGGTGATGGAGGGCAGCGCCGCGAACGGTGCGCTGCAGGCGGCAGACATCATCACGAAGGTCGGGGGGAAGGACGTCTCACAGCCGCGGGAGGTGCAGCAGATCGTGCGCGAGCACGCCCCCGGCGACCGGCTCAGCGTCGACGTGTTGCGTGACGGCACGCCGCACACGGAGGAGATCACCCTCGGCGCGAATCCGGAGGATGCGAAGGTGCCCATGTTGGGGATCTTGATGACGTCCGCTCCGGCCGACGGCGTGCAGGTGACCTACAACCTTAACGATGTGGGCGGGCCGAGTGCCGGGATGATGTTCTCGCTGGCGGTGATCGATAAGCTTTCGCCGGGTCTGCTCAACGGCGGGAAGTTCGTGGCCGGCACCGGCACGATTGATGAGTCGGGGGAGGTCGGCCCGATCGGCGGCATCTCCCACAAGATCGCAGGTGCCCGCGACGCAGGCGCGGAGCTTTTCCTCGCGCCCGAGGGCAACTGCGCGGAAGTCATGCGCACGGACAGCGGGGAGATGCAGGTCGCGGCAGTCAAAACGCTTGATGACGCCGTGAAGGCCATGGACGCGTTCGCCCACGGCCAGCCGGTGCGCAGCTGCAGCTAGGACTCAGACTCGGTGGAGGTGGTTGCCTCCGCAGGGGTGGTGGCGCCCTCCGGGCGCTTCGCCAGCCCGAGCTTGTAGATGTGTTCGCGCGGGCCTTCGCGGTCCATGGTGAGCAGCTGCTTCATAATCTGGCCCTTGTCATTATCAATGACGGTCACCACGGCGGAGGACCCAACCGTGGACCAGCCGACCACGAAACGGCCGGTGTCCTCCACGACCTCGCTCGAGCGCAGCTCGGTGAGCACCTGCGTACTCGTGGTGGCGACGGACTCGGACTCCATGAACTGGAACTGGCCCATCTCGGAGCTGCTGCAATCGAACGCGTCCGGGAGGCCGGTCGGGGTGCAGCTGTCTAGCTTTTCGAAGAACTCGGGCGGAGCGAGCGTCGAGAACTGCTTGGCGACCTCAGCAACGCCGTTATCGTCTTTCTTCGCAGTGCTCGTAGTGCTTGTTGACGTCCCCTCCGTCGTAGCCTCCGCGGACTCAGCCTCAGACTCCGACGGCGAAGGCGACTCCGTGGTCTCAGCGGAGGTGGTCGGCGCCTCCGTCGTGGTCGGTTCCTCCGATGGCTCGTCCTTGCCACCGCACGCGGTGGCTACCACCAGCGCCATCGCCAGCACCGCTGGCGTACCGACGCGCCGACGCCAAACGCTCGAAAATGTAGCCACGTTGTGCTCCTTTAACCTCTTAGGACAGCTCATCAGGGTCTTGTTCCAAACCGTAGCGTAACGCAGCAATAACATTCGGCGCCACGTTAGGCCCACCGCGAAGCTCAATATCATCCTGGGCGAACAGGCCGCGCTCCTCCAGCTCCTCCTCGGTTAGGCGCATCTGCAGCAGCGTCTGCTCGATGCCCTCCTCGCGCAACACACCGGAGAAGAGGCGCGCCGGGCGCGGCGAGGGGTCGTCGCTGCTGGTGTCCCGGAACATGATCTCCTGTGCCAGCACGGCTCCCTCCACCGCGTGTGGCCAGGCGATACGTGCCACGTACTCCGCCAGCTCCTCGGAGCCGGGGCGGATGTTGTCCGGCAGGTTGTCCTGCACGACGAGGGTCAGGGGCGAAGAGGCGTCGTCAACCTCGAGTTGCTCGAGCTCGTCCACAAGCAGGGAGGAGGGCACGAGTGCGAAGAGCGTTGGCCCTTGGTCCCAGCCTTCCGCGTGCACGAACTCGACGGCTTCGGACATGGCCTTATTTAATGCTTGTTGGTTGAGCACGGGAACCCTTCTGTCAGTTCAGGCGTTACACTTTTTAAGGTAGAACCTTAATACGCGTACTAAGACTATTTCGAAGGAGCAGGATTTGGCCACCCGCCTCAGCCAACCACAGCCCCACGCGAAGAAACAGAACTCCGGACTTGCCATCACCATTGGTGTCCTCGGTGTATTGCTGTTTTGCATCCCGATCCTGATCGGTCTCTACACCGATTTTCTTTGGTTCGGGGAGCTTGATTTCCGTGGGGTCTTCAACCGCGTCATCGTGGCGCGAGTGGTGTTGTTTGTTATTTTTGCCGCCGTTGGCGCGCTGATCACCTACCTCGCCGCGTGGCTTGCGTGGCGCGGCCGCACAAAAGAAGCCTTGAGCTTTGAAGCCGTTGTCGGCGACACGCGGACCCAGGTCAACTTGCAGCAGGGCGTTCGCACGCTCTTGGTGTGGGTTCCGGTGGTGATCGCGGTCTTCTCCGGCCTGGCAGGGCAGCGCCTGTGGCGCACGTTCATGCTGTGGTTCAACGGGGAATCCTTCGGCGTGGATGATCCGCAGTTTGGCAAGGACCTCGGGTTCTACGCCTTCGCACTGCCGGGTATCACCGCGATTATCGACGGCCTCTCGCTCCTGCTGCTCGTCGCCTTCATCGTTGGCGCGGTGGGCCACTACTTGCTGGGCGGCATCCGCATCGGCAATAAGGTCAGCGGGGTGCCGGGCCACATTTCGACGTCCGCTCGCGTGCAGCTTGCCGTGACCGCGGGCCTGTGGATGGTGCTCAAGGCAGTTAGCTACTGGCTGGAGCGCTACACCCTGCTGTACTCCCAGAACGACATCTTCACCGGTGCGTCCTACACCACGGTCAACGCGTCGCTGCCGGCCAAGGTGATCCTGACGGTCATCGCGGTGCTCGTCGCAGCGGCGTTCTTCGCGTCCGTTGTATATAAGGACTTCCGCGTTCCTGTGCTGGCCGCGGTGCTGATGCTTGTGTCCTCGCTCGTAGTCGGCGGTGTGTGGCCGGCGCTGCTGGAGCAGTTCTCGGTCAAGCCGAACCGCCAGTCGAAGGAAGCCGAGTACATCGCCCGCAATATTGAGGCCACCCGCTACGCGTTCGGCTTGACCGACGAGCAGGTGAAATACCAGGACAACTGGGGCGCGGAAAAGGTCTCCAACGATAAGGTTGCGGACGACGCTGCCACGATCAGCAACATTCGCCTGCTGGACCCGGAGATCATTTCACCGACCTTTACCCAGAACCAGCAGCTGCGTAACTTCTACGGCTTCCCGGACCAGCTGGCGATGGACCGCTACGAGGTTGACGGCAAGATGCGCGACTTCGTCGTCGCGGCCCGCGAGATGGACCCGAACGCGCTGCGCGAAAACCAGCGTGACTGGATCAACCGCCACACCGTGTACACCCACGGCAACGGCTTCATTGCAGCGCAGGCGAACCGCGTTGACGAGGCCGCGCAGGACGCAGGCTCCACCCGTGGTGGTCTGCCGATCTTCACCGTTTCCGATTTGCAGACCAACGCGATCGCTGCTGAGAAGGACCAGGCAGACGAGCTGGGCATCCAGGTCGACGAGCCGCGCGTCTACTACGGCCCGGTGATCGCCTCTGCGAACGACGGCCTGGACTACGCCATCGTCGGCGATAACGGCCAGGGCCCCGTCGAGTATGACACGGACAGCTCCACCTACACCTACCAGGGTGAAGGTGGCGTCAACATCGGCAACTGGGTCAACCGCATCGCGTACTCCGCGAAGTACCAGGAGCTAAAGTTCCTGCTGTCTGACCGTGTTGGCTCCGAGTCGAAGATTCTCTACGACCGTGACCCACGCGAGCGCGTTGAGAAGGTCGCGCCGTGGCTGACCACCGACTCCAAGACCTACCCGGCCGTGATCGACGGCAAGATCAAGTGGATTGTGGACGGCTACACCACGCTGTCCCAGCTGCCGTACGCAACGCGCGAATCGCTGACCGATACGACGCAGGACGCGCTGAACCCAGACGGGACTACGCAGCGCCTGCTGAACAACAACGTCGGCTACATCCGCAACTCCGTCAAGGCGACCGTTGACGCCTACGACGGCACGGTGGACCTCTACGCATTCGACGAGAACGACCCGGTGCTCAAGGCGTGGATGGGCGCGTTCCCGGGCACCGTGCGCCCGGCAAGTGACATCTCCGATTCGCTGCGCGACCACCTGCGTTACCCGGAGGACCTGTTCAAGGTCCAGCGTGAACTGCTGGCTCGCTACCACGTGAACGACCCAGGCGTGTTCTTCAACAACGACGCCTTCTGGTCCGTGCCGAACGACCCGACCGCGCCGGAAGGCCGCAAGGAGCTCAACCAGCCTCCGTACTACGTCGTCGCCGGCGACCCGGAGACCAACCAGCCTTCCTTCCAGCTGATCACGCCGTTCCGTGGCCTGAACCGCGAGTTCCTCTCCGCGCACATGTCCGTGTCCTCCGACCCGGAGAACTACGGCCAGATCACCGTCCGCGTGCTGCCAACCAACACGCAGACTCAGGGCCCGAAGCAGGCGCAGGATGCCTTAATGTCCTCTGACCAGGTGGCGCGCGACCGCACCCTGTGGCAGGGCACCAACGACCTGAAGAACGGTAACCTGCTCACCCTGCCGGTCGGCGGAGGAGAGATCCTTTACGTGGAGCCGATTTACTCGCAGCGCAAGGACCAGGCATCGGCCTTCCCGAAGCTGCTGCGCGTGCTCGTGTTCTACCGCGGCCAGGTCGGCTATGCGCCGACGATCTCCCAGGCGCTGAAGCAGGTTGGCATTCACTCTGAGGCCGCCCAGGACATCGACATCGTCGACGACAAGGGCAACACGAAGCCAGCCGAGGAAGCACCAGCCGACGGCGAGAAGGCCGAGACCCCAGCACCAGCAGCTGCCGGTAACAAGGACGAGGCGCTGAACAACATCAACGACGCGCTGCGCAACCTGGAAGGCGCACGCAACGGCTCCTTCGAGGAGTACGGCAAGGCGCTCGACGAGCTGGACCGCGCCGTGAAGGAATACCAGAGCATGTAACCCTTCCCGTGTGACAGCCTGAATCCCCTGCGAATCCGTGAGGTGCGCAGGGGATTTGGTGTTTGAAAGAGGTATGCGTATAGTTATCACTCGTTGCCCGTTAAGGCAGCAGGTGAAAATCAAATATCACCCGACGCGGGGTGGAGCAGCTCGGTAGCTCGCTGGGCTCATAACCCAGAGGTCGTTGGTTCGAATCCAGCCCCCGCTACTAAGATAAGGCCCCTACCAGTGGAAACGCTGGTAGGGGCCTTCTTCATTTTGTGATCGGATCGCCATTTGGTGCACTAGCTGGTGCACTAGGGTCAAAATCCTGCACCAAACGGAACTGCGACGCTCCAACGACGCGGCGCAGGTTTTCGGTGCATTGCTTAGTGATTGCTAGGACGGCAGCAACGAAGGAACGCCACGGGAGTCGGCAGTTCGAGGAAAGCAACTGCGAACTGCTGTGCAAGTCTCACAACCGCGCCAAAGGTAACGCTTAACCAGCGGCGACGCGGGGATCTAACAATGCTGCGTCGCTAGCGCTCGCACCCAGCGAGCGAGCATCAGGCTGCGCTAGCGACGCCGAGCGCACAAAGGCACTGCACTGCGGGGATACGCCTGCGACCGGCAGAGCCGGACTGAATACGGGATTGACCACGTTCACCCCGTATTCGTGCAAAGGAGCACTGCCATGTCCACTCATTCCCACACGCTTGCATCTCACGGCGAGATCCTCGCGAACCTCCCCGGCATCCTCGGCTTCTACCCGAACAACTCGCTGATCCTCGCGTTCTTCGTCGACGACGAGGGCGTCGACACCGTCCGCCTCGGCCCGGTCGCGCGGTTCGATCTGGACGAGGCCGTGGAGAAGCTCACCGAGAGTCGCGAGCGGTTCGCAGCGTGGGTCCACCACCTCGAACTCGACGCTGTTATCGCGTACATGATCAGCGATGACATTGCGCAGCCGGTCTTTGACGAGACGGCCACGTATCTCACTAGTGGGGCAGTGCACCTACCGCCGCTGCTCGGGGTGGTGCAAGTGCCCGAGATCGTCACCGGGGCTGCGTGGTGGTCTGTGTACCAGCATCCGCTCATCGACGAGCCGCGCCACGGCGTTGTCGGCGAGGTCGCCGCATCGGCGGCGCTGCGGCAGATGCTAGAGCACACCGGCGAGCTGCCGGAGCCGAGCAAAGACGACATCGAGGCACGCCTGAACAGCACCGATCACGGCATCGACGCTGCCGAGCACGCCGACATCATCGAAGACGCGCTGGCGTATATCCCGCCCATGTTCTCCGACGTGCTGCAGCGTGAATACGAGCAGGCGGCGGCAGGAATAACCCAGCCGAGCACGCGCGCTGTTCGATCGGCGCTGAAATGCTTCACCACGCCGCGCTTGCGAGACGCGCTGCTCGCGGCGCTGCTCGATGACCCGCAGGCGGGCCTACGGTTCGCGGAGCAGGTTATGCGTGCTGTCCCGACCAGCTGGCCAGGGATGCGCGCGCAGCTCACCACCACGGTTGCCGTGCTTGCGCACGCCACAGGCCAGCCGGGACTAGCTGGCGTGGCCGCGCACCGAGCCACCGAGATCGGGCCAGACGAGAACTTCCCGTCGTTGGTGGCGAAGCTGACCGACATCGGCCAAGGCGAGCGGATGGTCGAACTCGTCCGCGAGGGCGCCGAGAAGACCCGCACGATCTTGTTCACCGAGTAGCACCACACACCCCGTTGCAGCGATGCAACGGGGTTTCTTTTTTTCTCGTCGGCCGTGGCTTGCGACAGCAGACACTTCAACGAGGCAGGGGAGCGACCCCTAGACAGCAGAGCTGTCTCCAACAGACGGATTGACCACCAATCCGAACAAGGAGGCACGTGATGCGCGACATCACCCACACCGACCTGGAACTGCTCTACCAGCTCGCCGACGGCATCGACGGCGAGGACGCCGATCCGGGTGCAGCACAAGAACTGCGCGACCTAGAGGCGGCAGGCACGCCGCTGCCCTGGGCAGTGCTGTAACGACAGCGCAACCCCCCCGCAGCAGCAAAGCAGCTGCTTCAACACCCACATTGCACGGCAATTCACACCCACCCACATAAGGAGAACCATCATGTCCAACCCCTTCAACAACGGCACCATCGTCGGCAACGCAGCTCGCGCACCGAAGCTGTTCGAGCACGCAAACGGCGGTGCGACGGTGAAGCTCAGCGTCTATGCGCGCAACACCTTCAAGAACAAGGCCACCGGCAAGGTGGAAAGCGAGATCGTGGAGCTGACCGGCTACGTCCAGGACGCGAAGAACCCCGGCGTGTTCGGCTGCATCGGGTCCGGCGACCGTGTCGCAGTGAGCTACTCGCTGAAGACCGACGTCTACACCGACAAGGACGGTGTGAAGCACTACCCGCTGGTCGCCCGTATCGACACCGTGCAGCTGATCGACTCCAAGAAAGAGTCCGCTGCGCGCGCAGCCCGTCGCGGAGGCGAGGCGGCGAACGCCGCCCTGGCTGGCGCTGACGCCGACAACGACGAAGCACCGTTCTAACAACGACACCCCGCAGGGAAACCTGCGGGGTTATTTTTTTCAACTATTTCACGGTGTTGATCCAGCTCTTTCACGGCCTTACCCAACTGAACAAAACCCAACAGCCCTAGCATCAGCTTGGCGATCGGGGTGGAGTCTTTTGAGTAGGTCTGTCCCTCCTTGAGGAACTTCACCGACACTCCTTTGCTGACTAGCTCGTCAACAATGGCGTACAGATCCGTCAGTGAACGCGCGCACCGATCCATCGACGTGACGACAAGCTGATCTCCTGCACGGACATATCGCATTGCTTCATCAAGTCCAGGGCGCTCACGCGATCCACCACTGGCCTTATCCGTGTAATAGGTGAAGACCTTCTCTGCCTTGAGTTGTTCAATCTGACGATCAAGGTTCTGATCTTTCGAACTCACCCGGGCATAGCCCACCTTTTGTCCTGAGATCGCCCCCAACTGTTCAGTGATCTCCAGAGGCAGTGACGGTTCTGTTCCGTTAGTCTTGGAACTAACCCTAGCGAACAGGAAGTTTTTTCATTCACAAATTGTTCGCTTGGGGTGTACCCCAGGTGCCCCTACCAGCGCCCGCAGTTGAAGGCTTCACCTACCAAATGGTAAAGTTAGCTATATGCGAACCAGTCAGCGCTCCGAGATCCTGGAAGCTGCCCTCCGCGTCATGAACGCAGCGGAGGGTGGCGACATTACCCTTGACGCAGTGGCCCACGAGGCCGGGCTCACCAAACCGGGATTGCTATATCACTTCCGCAACCGCGACGTACTGCTCGCCGCGATCGTCGACCACGCTGCGGCCAACGTCGAGAACGACATGACTGCCACCCTTGGCAAGCCCCTCGAGAACGCCAACGCCACCGAGCGGCTCCTGAGCTACGTTCACGTCGCCGCCCACGGGGCCGCCAAGCGCGCCGAGTTCATCATCTGGGGCCAAGCGACGTACCGGCCCGAACTCACCGAACCGTGGACTACGCGGATGGGCCGCTGGCTCGAACTCCCGGACGATCTCGACGCCGCCACCCGAGCCAGGCTGACCACCGCCCGACTCGCCGCCGACGGACTCTGGGGCTCCCAGGCCACAGGTGTGTCCACCCTCCACGGCGCGGATCTCGAAGCCGTCGTCTCCAGCATTCGCTCCCTAATCGAAGGAACAACCCCATGAAGCAGTGGTTCCTGCTCGCTGGTGCCATCACTACCGAAGTGGCGGCGACGCTGTCTCTCAAGGCGGCGCTCAATCACCCATCCTGGTACATCGTGGTTGCTGCCGGATACATCGGCGCTTTCGTCTTCCTCACCTTCTGCCTGCGCGAAGGAATGCAGATCGGCGTCGCCTATGGCATCTGGGGAGCCAGCGGGGTCGTGCTCGCCGCTGTGCTATCCGCCGCGATTTTCGGTGAACCTCTGACTGCTGTGATGGGTCTTGGAATGGTTCTGATCATCAGCGGTGTCCTCACCGTCGAACTCGGCTCCCAGAAAGCTCAGCAAACCGCAGCCCAGGAAGCAGGAGTCAACTCATGAGATGGATCTTCCTCGCAGGCGCCATCTTGTCCGAAGTCGTCGCGACCATGTCGCTACGAGCCTCCGACGGTGGCCGGGTGAAGAAATGGTTCATCGGCGTCATCGCGGGGTATCTCGTGGCGTTCGTCGCCTTAAGTCTCGCCTTGGCCGACGGCATGGCCCTTGGCGTCGCCTACGGCATCTGGGCAGCATCCGGCGTAGCTCTCACCGCGATCCTCGCCCGGGTCATCTTCCACGAACCCCTCACCCGAACCATGGCCCTCGGCATCCTCTTCATCGCCGTCGGAGTTCTCACCGTTGAAATCGGCGCCAACTTGGCGAACTGACGCATTTCCGCAGGTAAACCAGGCAGATTGGTGTGCCCCAGGTGCACCACGAGGCGCACAGACAAAGGCTCCCCAATGAGCGCCTGTGGGCCTAGCGTTGTGGATGTGATCACCTGTGTCGTCCACTACACCATCGACCCCGACCAGATCGCGGCCTTTGAACAGTTCGCCCGCGCTTGGATGCGGCATGTCGACGAACACGGCGGCACCCACCACGGGTACTACCTACCCGCGGAAGGTGTGAGTGACCGTGCGGAATCCCTGTTCAGCTTCCCCAGCCTGGCTGCCTACGAGCAGTACCGCACCTTGTTCGGCACCCACCCGGACTTCATCGCCGCTGACCGGATTCGAGACGAGTCCGGGTGCGTCCTGCGGTACGAGCGCACCTTCATGCGGCCGCTCCTACCCCAGGGACACTGAAAGGGACTCCGGCAGCACGCTCGGCACAACCCACAACGCCGCAGGTCAGCGCGTACAGATGGGTGTACCCGATTGCGAAGTGGATCTAGCGGGCTCTAACCCGGAGGGGTAGGCGATTCCACATCCTTAAATATAGGGGTGCGGCACGGAGTGTCGTCGATAAATAACCATTTGATGCGCGCGTGCGGAATTAACAACGAAATACCGCTAAAACAGACAACATATGGGGTGCACAGAAACACATATAAGTTCTGCGGAAAACCTATAGGGTGCGTCGCTAAAAACCGCTGTGCGCGAAAAACATAAAGGGTTTACGGACCCGGTCCCAGACCCCTCAATACTCTGAGCCGGAAGAATGGAAAGTGGAAGGTTGATGTATCCCCACTATTTATTTTTTCCGTTTTTCGGAGTACATCGGGAGCTACAACTGCGGACCAGCTCTGTGTGAACTAGATGAGAAGGCGCAGCAGCGAATCATCGACGCTGGACAGTTGGTGCTGCGGGCACGCGAGCGGCACCCCCAGCGGTCACTCGCGGAGCACTACAACCCGTTATCGATGGACCCAATTCTGCTCAAGGCTCACAACAACTTGGACCGGGAAGTCGATAAGGCTTTCGATGTGGCACGCAAACTCACCAACGAGCGCCAGCACCAGGAGCTACTGTTCGCCAGCTACGGGGAGTTGGCGAGGGGCTATGTCTCCTCGCTTTCATCAAAATCGAAACCACCAGCAGGGTCGTTCCCCGTGCGGGTGATTTTGATCGGTCCCGCTGCTGGGTGTAGAACCCTGTCGCTGGCAACGCCGGGAACTATGACTGTGCCCGACGAGAACACGTCACTGCCATAACGCGGCTCACGGTAGACGAACATGGGTCGTTCACTACTACTGGTGGATTTCGGTTTTGGTGGTGGGGGGATTACCGCCGCCGGCCTCGATTTTTCCGTTGAGGAGGGCGTTGACTACTTCCCGATTGTGAAATGGGCCGATGGCGCGGTGAAGAGGAACCAGTCACCTGGAAGAGATCGATCCAGTCGCTGGTGTGCAATCTGGGAGGTAGGGTTGCGGGGTCGATTCCTCGCGAGCGCAACCATGATTGTGTCTCTGAACGTGATGAAAACAACCCTGCCCTTCGGAGAATTTCCCCTATCCCGCGTCCCCGGGCGGTGAAAACGGTGTGCACCATCGCCTGAAAGGCTTTGCGTTGCTCTATCGGGATCTTCGGGTCACCCACCCGGCGGATCACTAAGATCCCCCCGTCAACGTTTGGCTGTGGCCGGAAAGCAAACCTTGGTACTCGGGAACCAAGGTGAAACGTGAACCATGGGGACCACTGAGCTGTCATCATCGTGCTTGCACCTACCCCGGCCCGGCGGCGAGCGACTTCCCACTGCATGAGGAGTACAGCGTCAGTCCATGCCGGCGCATGCAACAGCTTTCGAAGAATGGCAGTGGTGAGGTGAAAGGGAATGTTTCCCACAATGACGCAGGGAGTGGCGGGTAACGGGAAGTTGAGGAAATCATCATGGACCACTTCGACCGACGCCGAGGCGGTCTTTTTTGTGAGTTTGGCAGCTAGTTTTGCGTCTACCTCAACTGCCGTTATTGCCCTCCCCAAGTGGGATATCGGGTGAGTGAGGGCACCGCTTCCTGGCCCGATCTCAATGATGGGGCCGGAGGTTTGTTTTACAAGATCGACGATGGAGTTGATGATCTTGTGGTCTGTGAGAAAATTTTGGCCATGTTCGTGACGGCCGTATCCGTATGTAGACATCAGGTGTGCTCCGTGGAGTTGAAACGGAGCCGGGCATGGCAAATGGCCGCCCGGCTAAAGGACCGGAGCGGTTTCTAACCTGCGGGAGGGAGAAAACCGCCTTAGCGGCTGGTGAGCGGCCGCATGAAAACGGAACCTGAAATCAACATGGGCCTATCGTATCCAATTAATTTCGCAGGGTCCAATACGGTGAGAAAGAAGACAACCGCACCGCAACAGTGCAAGACCTCTCTGGATTGGAATTTGTCCTACCTTCGGCTCGTCGTACAGACGCCACTGGCGTATTTTGTCTCTGGGCAACGAGGGGGAGTTACCCCCACCTCCGGATGTTTTTAAGGTGCACCCCTTATTACGCTGTGGTGCGGGAGTAGTTTTGTCCGACTGATCGGACTACCCACCGACGTGGGGCGGGTAGTTCGAGGTCCCAGCAGATGATCGCGTCGATTTCGCCGCGTTCAAAGGATGCCACCATGGCGTCGTAGTCGGGGCGAGCCACATTCTTCTTTGACGCGGAAATGGACTGATCGACGTAGTTATGTCCTATGTCCAACGTCCAAGCCACGCTGCTTTGCAATGGCTTCACAGTCCTGACGCTGCCGGTCGATGGTGAGGCCATCCACGTCAGCGTCTCGCGAGATACGAAGGTAAATAGGAGCGCGTGTTGCCAAACGCTTTTAATAAGGCCCTTAGCTAACATTGAACTTAAAACTCGACGCTCTATCCACTCAACGTCCTCGTATGGTCCTGTCTTGCTTTGTAAGCGATTGGTACATCTCAGAAACCCCGGTGTTCACGATCTCTGTCTTCACATAGATAAAGCGCGTTGGCAATTATTACCCTTAAAGAGTGATTACCAACGAACTTCGAAATTTACTGGCCAAAGCAACCACCCATGCACAGCGTTTTCAGGACGGAGAAGACCACACTGTAGCCGCAGCGCTCCTTACCAAATCAGGAAAACACGTACTCGGTTTGAACGCGCACCATTTCCTCGGTGGTCCTTGCGGGGAGATCTCGGCTTTAGCCAACCATGCTGCTAGTTATCCAGAGGACCCAATCCAAGCAGTAGTCGCCGTATACGGACCTACTGGTCAAATTATTCCTCCCTGCGGTAAATGCCGCCAGGTGCTTTTTGATGTTGATCCGTCCATCCGGTGCATCGTGCGCGGAAGCAATGGACTTGAAGCACCTACCGTAGAAGAACTCTTGCCATTCGCATTCAACTGGCGAGATATGGAACAAGAGCAGCGCATCTACATGTGGGAAGGCTACGAGGAATCAATTCGTAGCGGAGAAAAGCAACAAACCATCCGGGTAGATGATCCTTTCCATGAAGGAAGTGCCCAAATTGTCTTCGAGAAAGAATCCGGAGAGGTCGTCACTATCCAGGCACAGGTTACGTCCGTTGCCTCTGCCCAGCGAAGTGAATTGTCGGAAAAGCAAGCTAGAAATGACGGTTTTGGCTCCCTTTCCGAGCTTCAGGAAGCGCTAGATACTCACTATCCCGGATTAGCTGCCGATGACAAAGTCGACATCGTAGAGTTCAAGCTCCAGTAACTCGAACGAGCTCAAAGCGTGCTTGCTTTCTGTAGAAGCAGTAAAAACTACAGCAAAAAGCTGGGGCAATCCATGGCGAACGGTGCAGATTGTGGCGCTTGGGTGTGACTTGTGAGACATGCTCCTCCTGGGGATATGTATTTTCAATCCATTGCCATTGATGGTGTCCCACTTCCTTGAAAGTGAGGCGCTCGGGAAAGGCCGGAAGGGGCCTCTTTCTCGACGTTCAAACCATTGCTTGAAATACAAGTAGTCGCTTGTTAATATCGGGGTGTGCTTACAGAGATTTCCTTATCCATCCCCGCGTCGGATCTCAGTCCCGCCGAGCGGGCCCAGTTACTCGTACCCACCCTGTCCGCGCTGTCGGATGAAAACCGGTTGACGATCCTGCTCACCTTGGCGGAGAAGTCGATGACCAACCGCCAGCTCCATGAGGCCACCGGGATGAGTCAGGCGTTGGTCAGCCATCATCTGGCTGCCCTACGCAAGGCCGGACTGGTGGACTCGGAGCCGACGGGTCGTGCCACGCTGAATTCGGTGTGTTGTACTCAGCTGGCTGATCCGGTGCGCTGGCTGGCGCACCTGGCGACGTTGACCCCGGAGGGACAACGCGCCTGCTGCACGGACACCTCCCTGAAAAGCGAGGTCGTCGATGCTGATTAACGCGCTCGGCACGTTCACTACCCTCCTGGTCGAACTGCTCCTGCTGTTTCTGGTGATCTCCTATGCGGTCGCGTTGATCAACCGGCGCTTCGGCCCGGAGCGGTTGCAGAGCTGAATGGCTGGTGGAGCGGTTCCCGGTCAGGTCAAGGGACTGGCGTTGGGGGCGATCACTCCGTTTTGTTCCTGTTCGACGATCCCGATGTTTGTCAGCATGCTCAAAGCCGGGGTGGCCTTTCGTACCACCGTGACCTACCTGATCGCTTCGCCGCTGCTCAACCCGGTTATCGTCGGCGGGATCTGGCTGACCCTTTCCTGGCAGGTCGCGATCAGCTACGCGGTGATCATGGTGCTGCTGTCGCTGGGAGCACCCTGGGTCTGGACCGCGCTGGGCATGGAAGACCAGCTGCGCAAGGTCAAGGTCAAGGGCGGGCGCCAGCTGGACGGGACCCCGTGGCGTGGAATCAAACAAGAAACCCCGGCAGCGATCCGTCAGGCATGGGACGATCTTCGCCCCATGCTCCTTCCGATGATCATCGGCGTGGCCATCGGTGCATTCATCTACGGGGTCGTGCCCGAAGACGGCCTGAGATTTATGGCCGGTGAAAACGTCTGGTGGCTGATTCCACTGGCTGCGGCGATCGGTATCCCGCTGTATGTCCGACTGGAGACGATGCTGCCGGTCGCCCTGGCTTTATCGGGTGCCGGGGTGGCCATCGGCCCGATCTTCGCGATGATGATCGGCGGGTCCGGGGCCTCGCCACCGGAAATCTCGATGTTGGCGGCAGTGTTCAAGCCGAAACTGTTGGCCACCTTCGTGATCACCATTCTGCTGGCGGCCATGCTGGCCGGCTACGCGATGACGATCATCCTCTAAACCACGTACCTCTAACGAAAGGAGACCCTCATGGGCTTCAAAGACCTGTTTCACAAGAAGAATACGAACTCCGATTGCTGCAGTGTCGAGATCGTCGCCGACGACGACACCGACACCACCAGTAACCAGGAGGAGGAGCATCCGCAGGCTCAGTCCTAACCTGCCACGCTCCTGGTATCTACCAGCATGTCCGGTTTCAGGCCGACGACGCTGATGATCAGTTCAGGCATCAACGACCCCGCGCGAGTTCGCGCGGGGTCGTTGATGGTGTGAGGTGGGGTGGTCAGTTCTCGAGCAACTCGGCAACGAGCCGGCGTACACGCGTGTCGATGTCGTCACGGACCAGACGCATGCGCTCGATCGCCTCTATCCCCCTCCTGGACGGCTCGTCAGTCACCCACCGTTCGCACGTTCCGTGGGCGTCGTCGGGAAGTTCCAGCTGGGCATCACCTCCCAGGATGATCACGCGGTCAACCTCGCGCAACAGCTGTGGATCCACACCCTTAGGCACGAGTACTGACCGGATGGTGTTCCGAAGCCGTCGTCACAACCCTGGTCACCGGGGCCATCTGTGCCAACGCCTTCTGACTCTGACAGTAATTCTAAAACTGTTCTTTTGAGGTGTACCCCAAAAGCCGCATGTCTCGATTATGCCTCACAAACCCCTACCGAGCACCACCCTGCGACAACTTAGGGCGAGACGCTTTAGTGAGACGGGGAGGAGGCCAATTGCCCCATGAAACGGTCTCACATTCCAGTTCCTGCCGGGTGTCTCATAAAACTTTAGGTTTTCAGGACGCTCCGCGACCGCTAGTGGGCCATATAAGCGAGTCGGGTGTGGTCATCGACAGCGGCATGGACGTGGTCGAACCCGATCGGGTCTTCCGGTCGCGGATCGGTCGTGGACTCGCCAACCGCCGCTGTCGGGGATGCGGCTGAGTTTCTTCACATCGATATGGATGAGCTTGCCTGGCCACCAGCAACGCTCTCGCATGCGTGGTCAAGCGGGCGTTACCGTTGGGCATAGAGGCCTCCTGGCAGTGAAGAACTAGACAGCTCCACTAAGCCAGGAGGCCTAGCTATTTCACAAGACCGAAAGTGCCACCAACGTCACGGTCGAGTACAACTAGTGGGTGTCACTGTGGCTTTCCGAAGTCCACCACACTGACGTTCCCGTCATTGCGGGGGCGGTACAGAGGGCTCCTGACGGATTGCCCGAAGTCCTCTGCACGAATTGACTTCCGGCCTGATGCCGCTGTACCAACCTGTCCTGATAGGCGGGCGCCTCGTTTGCCAGAAGATGGGCAAGGTTCCCTCTCCCCCTTGCTTTTTGGGAGTCCTCGGCCAGCTACGGGATCGTGCCTGGCCGGTCCTCGGTCGAGTTGTTGTCCGGAGTTGGTGTGCAGCAGTCGGGTTCCCCGCTTTGCCCGGGGCCCTCGCCTGTGGGCGGCGTTCCCTGTCTAATGCGCAGTCTCCTGCGCCGGTTGAGGGCGGCCAATGCCGATGCGAGCACCACGGCTGCGGCGAGGGCTGCGATCAGGGTGCTGTTGTCGCTGATCCAGGCGCTGGCGGCGGCTGACCATACGGCGAGGCTGTTGGCCTGTGCGGTTCCGCCGGTGGCGGCGGGATACCAATACCAGCTGAGGTAGGCGCCGGTTATGGTGAGGATGAAGGCGGCGATGCGGTTGCTGTGCTTGGCCAGGCCGGTGATTCTTCGCCCGAGGGCGGCCCCGGCGATGGCCGTGCCTGCCGAAACGAGCATCAGGACAGTGGCCGAGCCTGCGGCGTAGGCGGCGAAGACCGCGAGCAGCCCGGCGTAGCTGGCGACGGCCTGGGCTTGGGCGATCACGGCCAGGAGCACCCCGAGGGTGCAGCCGAGGGATGCTGCGGCGTATCCGACCCCGAAGGCCACCATGCGCCCGGTTTTGCGACCTGCCCCTGCGGCTTCTTGTGTGCGGGGTTTCGTGGCCCAGGCCGGCAGACGGAGCCGTGGTGTGAGTCCGGTGAGCATGGCCAGGCCCAGCAGGAGAAGGATCACCCCGGTGGCCATTCCCAGCCAGGGCGCTGCGCTGATCAGGGTCCTGGCGCCCGCGCTGACGATCAGCCCGAAGGCTGCCAGGGTCCCGGCGAAGCCGAAGCTGAGCGCGAGCCCGGCCCGGAGCCCGTGGGCCAGACGCAGCGCGAGCGGGCGCGTCCGGGCGTCCCCGATGGTCTGGGCTATCCAGGCGGGCAGGAGGGCGAAACCGCAGGGATTGACCGGGGCAATCATTCCAGCGGCGAAGGCCAGGGCAAGCAGGGCTGTCATTGGGCACTGGCCTTGGTGAGTTCTTCTTGGATCTTTTCCGCAGACGGGTCGGTGGCCCGGAAGGTAACGTCACCCTTCGCGTCGACCACCACCAGGGTGCTTATGGAGGTGACGTTGTACCGGGTGGTCAGTGTGGCCCCGGTGTCGATGACGGCAGGGAGCTCAGGGGCCTTGATGTAATCGCGGAATCCGTTGATGGTCTCCTTCGGTTCTCGGGGGTCCACGTCCACCAGGAGGTAGTCGGCCGAGCTTCCCAGGGCCGTGGAGGCCTTGTTCAGGGAATCGGCCCCTTTCACACACTCACCGCATCCGACAGAGAAGAAGAACAGTGCTGCGGGCTTACCGTCCGGGATGGTCCGGGTAGTGCCGTCAATGTCGGAGACCGTAACAGCAACGGCACCGGCCGCGTCGGGCGACGAACCGCCTGGCGCGGCCGACGGGCCGCTCGGTGAGCTGGCGCAGGCGGTTGTCAGTGCCATGACCGCTGCCAGAAACAGGGCGGAGGCGAGGTGCCTGGGCCGGGGAACGGACAGAGAACGGCGGGATCTCGGGTATGTCATGGT
Source organism: Corynebacterium sp. UMB10321 (assembly GCF_030228725.1). Classification (NCBI taxonomy): domain Bacteria; kingdom Bacillati; phylum Actinomycetota; class Actinomycetes; order Mycobacteriales; family Corynebacteriaceae; genus Corynebacterium; species Corynebacterium sp. UMB10321. Next base: position 518,419 of record NZ_JASOZC010000001.1, read on the forward strand.
GTCTAGTGGTTCCTTCCAGAAATGGGTATGGGGACTCAGGCGGTGCCGTGGTCGGTGCGGTGGTGCTCGGGGGGTGCGGGAGGGCAGCAGTCGTCGGTCCTGCGGCGTTTTCGCTGCCTGGTGACGGCGATGATCCCGGCCAGGAGCACCGTGGCGGCCGCGAGTAACACGAGGGGATTTGAGAAGAATCCGGCGATCGCGCCGAGGGCTCCGGCGGCGATGAGGATGGGTCCTGCGCAGCACAGGATCATGGCCGCTGCTATGCCGATTCCTGCGGCCAGTGTGTGGTATCGCCCGGGGCGACCGGTCTGCCGGACGGGTTGATGGCCGGTGTCTGGCTGTTCTGGGTGCTGGGTCATGTCATGTCCTTTTAAAGCTCAGCAGCAGGAGTCCTGCGCCGCGGGGGCCCGCGTGGCGGCCGCGGCGAGGAGGGCGGCGGCCATGGCGGCACCGGCCCGGTGTGCCGCCTCGATGTCCAGGACTTCGCCGTCGGGATGGGAATCCAACCACGGCTGGGCGTCCTCGCGGGAGGCGAAATAGTGGACCTGGTTGCAGAACGATGACCGCACCGGCCCCGTGCCCGGGTGGCTGATGATGGACACGACGGCGGTGGCCGGCTGTACGGAGGTCACCGTGCCGTCCGCGCCCGTCATCACCCGGATGAGGGTCCCGCTACCCGGGGAGGTCGACTCAATGGTTGCGGCCTTCCCGATCAGGGCCGGGAAGAAGAGAGTGTCCAGGGCGCACCAGGTGTAGAGCTGTTCCCCGGCCAGGGTGAAGCGATGCGGGGTGGGCCGCATCGTCAGGGCCAGGCCGATGATGCGGCCCTCGTCGTCGTACTCGGTGTCCGGGACGGCGGCCAGTCCTTGCCGGACCGTGTCTTCGCTCCGGCCACTGGCGGTGGCCAGTTCGGCGACCGTGACGGGCTCGCCCTCGGCCAGGAGCCGCAGCAGCGGCACGAACAATTCCGGGTCTATTCCGGAGCGCGCGGGGGACAACAGATAGGTGAGGGCCTGGTCGGTGGCGGTCATGGCATTCCTTTGCTTCGGTAGTGGGGGCTGCAGCTCAGGCGCAGCAGGAGAGCTTGGAGACGTCGGTGTTGAAGGCCTTGGCGGCGATCCTGATGCCCTCGGCCATCGTCAGGTAGGGGCTCCAGGCGGCGGCGACCTGCGCGGTGGTCATGCCCGCTTCGAGGATGTAGACGCCGGCGGCGGCGATTTCCCCGGCGTCCTTGGCCACCGCGGAGAGGCCCAGGATCCGTCCGGTGTCGCGGTCCGCGACAACCTTGATGAAGCCGCGGATGTCGCGGTTGACCACGGCTCGCGGCACGTACTCCAGGGGGAGGACCCGGCACTCGCAGCTGATCCCGGCGGCGACAGCTTCCTTTTCCGTCATCCCGACCGCCCCGATGGCGGGACTGGTGAAGGTGACCCGGGGCAGGTGCCGGTAGTCGACCTCGGCCAGGGCATCGGTGAACGCATTGTCCACGGCCAGGGCGCCGTGGGCCGCTGCGACGTAAACGAACTCCCGATGGCCGGTCGCGTCCCCGGCGGCCCAAACCCGCGGGTTGGACGTGGCCAGGCGGGAATCGACCACGATCTCGCCGGATGCGCCGGTCTTCACCCCGACGGCGTCAAGGTCCAGTCCCTCGGTCACCGGGCGGCGGCCCAGTGCCACGAGGATGTGGGAAGCGCGGAACACCTCCTCGCCCCCGGCCATGTTTGCCGTCACCGAGACCCCGTCCGGGCCGGAGGCCACGGAGTCGGCCATGGCCCGCCGGACCACCCGGATCCCCTCGTCGGCGAACACCCCCGCTAACGCCTTGGACGCCTCCGGTTCCTCCTGCGAGGCCAACCGGGAACGGACCAGCATGGTCACCCGGGAGCCCAGCCGGGAGAAAAGCTGTGCCATCTCCAGGGCAACATAGCCTCCGCCCAGGATCAGCATTGATTCGGGCACCTCGTCCAGTTCCATCGCCGTCGTCGAGGTCAGGTACCCGGCCTCGGCCAGTCCGGGAACGGGGGGCACGTAGGGTGCGGAGCCAGTGGCCACGAGGTAGTGCCCGGCCTCGATCGTTCTCACTGCACCATCCGGGGAGATCACCCGGAGCAGCGGTGCGTCCTGGGTTCCGGTGAACGACGCGTCCCCCGAGATCATCGTCCACCCGTAGTCCGCGGCCAGATCGACGTACTTCTCCGTGCGCATGCTTTCAACCAGCGCGGCCTTGCCCTGAATCAGGGCCGGCATGTCCACCGGGCCCGCCGAGGCCGCCACCCCAGGGAAGCGGGCCGAATCCAACGCCACGTGGCGGGCCTCCGCGGCAGCCAGGAGCGCCTTCGACGGGACGCAGCCCGTGTTCACGCATGTCCCGCCCACGGTGCCGCGCTCCACCATCACGACGCGCTTGCCCAGCTCGGTGGCCCGGATCGCGGCCGCAAACGCTCCGCCGCCGGAACCAATAATCGCCAGATCGAACTTTTCGTTTGTCATTCCAGATGTCTCTTCCCTGTGGTTCAAAAGTTCCTATGGAACCATTGTGAACCTTCCAGTACAATGGAAGGTCAAGTCAAGTGTGGTGGCCATTGGAAGGGAATCGGCGAACATGAGGATCGGACAGCTTGCGGAAGCAACCGGAACCACGACCAAGACCCTGCGGTTCTACGAGGAGTCGGGGCTGCTCCCTCCGGCCGAGCGATTGGCCTCCGGCTATCGGGACTACGCCGAGGATGCCGTGGGTCGGGTCGGGTTCATCCACCGGGGCCAGGCCGCCGGGCTGACCCTCGCCCAGATCCGCCAGATCCTCGACATCCGCGACGGCGGCCAGGCGCCCTGCGAGCACGTGCGCGACCTGCTTGACATGCGCCTCGCTGAGATCGAGCAGCAGATCGCGCAGCTCTCCGTGCTGCGCGACACTATCGCGGACCTCAGACAGGACGCCGCACACCCGGACCCTGAAACGTGCAGCACCGATCAAGTGTGTAGGTACTTGTAATCCAATTGGGCACACCTCCTGGACCGCCAAAAGGCTCTCGCAAAAAGATACCGCCAGATCTACAAAATTGAGGAAGAGCTCATCAGCAAAATCGACAAATTGACTGACGTAGTAGTCATCCCTAACGCGTAAGACCTGCACGCTGCTTGTACAAATGATAGTTTCGTGATGACGCTGGGGTGGGTTCCTGCTCCGCAGGCGTCCGAAGGCCCTGGGTCGAGCAATCCCCCCTGCTCCCCGGGGTCTTCCGCTATCTGAGAACCTTGCTTCACCCGGGTTCTCTCATTCTTCACTGCCGGATGAAGACTGAATCAATCTACAAGGTGATGTAGGCAATGGGCGGCAATACTAACTTAGGCACAGCCAAGACTGCCAAGAAGGACGAGTTCTACACGCAGTGGAATGACATTGAAAACGAGATGCAAGCCTATCTCGAATACGATCCCGACGTATTCAGAGGTAAGACAGTTCTGCTGCCGTGTGACGACCCGGGGCAAGTAACTTCACCAAGTACTTTGCACTGAACTTTGAGAAGTTCGGCTTGAAGAAGCTGGTCTCTACGTCTTATGTGCCAGCATCAAACCCAGCCGTGACTGAGAAGGGGCAGATGCTGCTGGACTTCGCACTTGGTGAGGACCAGGACGAGAAGTTCAACGAAGACGACACTTGGCTCCGGGGACGCATTTACGTCATGGAACAGGGCAAGGACCTTAACGATGACGGGCGCCTTAACAAAGAAGACCTCCAGTGGGATTATCTTGAAGGCGACGGCGATTTCCGTTCTGAAGAGGTCACGAAACTCCGCGATGAAGCCGACATCGTTATCACCAACCCACCGTTCTCCCTATTCCGCGAGTTCCTTGCGTGGCTGATTGATGGCGACGTCCAGTTCTCCGTTATCGGGAACATGAACGCAGTTACCTATAAAGAGGTATTCCCGCTTTTCAAAGACAACAAGGTTTGGTACGGCCCCTCAATCTCAAGTGGTGATCGCGAATTTCGTGTACCCGAAAGTTACCCGCTTACCGCTGCAGGTCAGCGTGTGGATGAACAGGGGAATAAATTCGTCCATGTAAAGGGTGTTAGATGGTTTACCAACATTGAGCATGGACGCCGACATGAACAGCTCGTGCTCATGTCGATGGAGGACAACCTGATCTACGGTTCAAAGACGGTCCGAAACGTGAGGTATCCAAAGTACGACAATTACGACGCGATAGAAGTACCGGAGACCAAAGCAATCCCCAACGATTACAACGACATGATGGGTGTTCCCATCTCGTTCCTCGATAAGTACAGCCCAGACCAGTTTGAAATCCTTGGGATCACGCAGGCATGGGACGATCATTCGGGGTTGAAGCTCAAGAACTATCCAACCCAGATTCAGGTCAGCAAGAACGGCGTTAGATCTCGGGTGGGCAAGCTTAATGACGGTGCCGCCATACCGCATGACACAGAGCCTCAAGACGTGACGTACTACGAGGTCGACGGACAATTCTTTACTAAACCGTATTGCAGAGTTCTTATCCGCCACCGCAACCCCAATGTCAAGGAGTCTTAAGCCATGGAAGCAAAACTCAACCCCCGCAAGATCCGTGACATCGTTGACGGATTCCACTACAACGAACTCGAAGGCAAAGGTCTGTACGGTTTGGCTGGCAACCTCACCATCCAGCCTGAGTACCAGCGCAACTACATCTACAACGACGGTAAGAAAGATGTTGCCGTCATTGACTCGCTGCTCAAGGGCTATCCGCTGGGGCTGATTTACTTCAACCAGCCCAAGCAGGACGAAGACAAGTTCGAGATCCTTGACGGCCAGCAGCGTATTACCTCTATCGGCCGTTTCTTCAAGGACTTGTTCGTCGTCAAAGATACCGACGGCAACGAACAGTACTTCTCGTCGCTGAGTGAGCACCAGCAAGAGCAGATCCTTGAGACTGAGCTGCTTATCTACGACTGCAATGGCACTGAGTCTGAGATCAAGGAGTGGTTCAAGACCATCAACATCGTTGGTGTGCCGCTGACAGCCCAAGAGCTGCGTAACGCCGTGTACTCTGGCCCATTCGTTGATGCTGCTAAGAAGGTCTTTTCCAACTCCGGCTCTGCGGTCATGTCGAAATGGTCGAACTTCGTAAAAGGCGACCCTGCTCGCCAGGAGGTGCTTGAGGTAGCCCTTGACTGGATCGCTCAGCGTGAAGGCACCACCATCGACAGCTACATGGCAAAGCACCGTGAAGACGATAACTGCAACGAACTACAGACTTACTTCACTGCAGTTATCGACTGGGCAGCAAGTGTGTTCAAAATGACAGACACGTCCATGCGAGGCATCGAATGGAACACTCTGTATGAGCAGTACGGCGGCCAGGGCTACAACGCGACTGAGATGACGGCTGCTGCAAAGGAGCTGCTGTCTGACCCGCAAATTCAGTCCAAGAAGGGTATCTACGAGTACCTGCTTGGCGGCAAGACAGACACCAAACTACTTAACGTACGTGTCTTCACTGAAGCGGTGAAGAAGCGCGTCTACAAGCGCCAGACTGATGCTGCAAAACAGAAGGGTGTCTCCAACTGCTCGTATTGCGCTATCGGTCACGATGAGAAGAAAGCAAAGATCTGGGCGCTTAAAGAAATGGACGCTGATCACGTCACTGCGTGGTCCAAGGGTGGATCGACCGAGGAGAGCAACTGTGAGCTGCTCTGCAAGTCGCACAACCGTGCCAAGGGCAACGCTTAAAGTCGGTGATTAACCATGCTCATCGGCTACGCCCGTGTCTCAACGTCCAAGCAGGGGCAGTCACTTGATACCCAGCGCGAGGCGCTCATCGACGCTGGCTGCGACCCGGACCACATCTACTCAGACACCATCTCCGGCACCAACTGGCAGCGACCTGGCCTCGACGATGCTCTCGCATACATGCGCCCCGACGACACGCTCGTTGTTACGCGCCTCGACAGGCTCGGCCGCAGCCTCGCAGATACCGTGAACACCATCGCCGACCTGGCTGCACGCAAAATCAACGTCAAGGTGTTGGAGCCAGCGCTGGACACGTCGAAGCCCACCGACAAAGTGGTTATCAACGTCATGGCCAGCTTGGCTGAGTGGGAGCGTGACCTGCTTGTTCAGCGCACCCGTGAAGGCGTGGCTCACGCCCGTGCGCAGGGCAGGGTAGCCGGGCCGAAGCCCAAGCTCAGCGACGAACAGGCACAAGTCGCAAAAGAACTCATCGATGGTGGTAAGTCCGTGAGTGCAGTGGCGAGGACGTTCAACGTGTCCAGGCCAACGATTTACCGCGCTATTGAGCGTATCGAAGCAGACGCTTAAGCACAGGCTGCGCCGCTAGTGCTTGTGTCCTGCAAGCAAGCACCAGGTGAGCACTAGCGACGCACTGAGCACGCTGGGGTGCTGCCGGGCGGTGGTAACACCGCCCGGCAGAGCCGGGACCAAATACGGGACTGACCTTACACATCCCGTATTTGGCAAGGAGTGTTTCATGTCCAACTATTCGCAGACACTTACCTCTCACGGCGAGATTCTCGCAAACATCCCCGGCATCCTGGGCTTCTACCCGCAGGACTCGCTGGTGTTCGCGTTTTTCAAACAAGACAGCGACACGCACAGCCTGAGCCTCGGGCCACTTGCCCGGCTTGATCTCGACGGAGCGATCCAACAGCTCACCGAGGATCGTGAGAAGCTCGCAGCATGGACTGAGACGCTGGATCTCGACGCTGTTGCGGCGTACGTCATCACCGACGACATGGTTGAAGCAGATGCAGCGGCGCACTTCCTCTGTAGCGAGGATTCCCCGCTGCGCAGTGAGGTACTGGCGGTCATTCAAACGTCAGAAATCACCGCTGGTACTGCCTGGTGTGCGATGTACTTGCACCCAAACTCATGTGAGCCACAGGCGGGCAGAATCAGCAACATCCACGCCTCAGCAGCGCTACAGCAGTTGCTTGAGCAGACCGGCGATCTCCCAGCGCTCTCGCGTGAAGAGATTGAGAACAGGCTGAACAGCACCGAGCACGACATCGACGCCGCAGAGCATGAAGACATCATCGAAGACGCGCTGGCGTATGTTCCACCCATCTTCCGAGACGTACTGCAGCGTGAGTACGAGCAGGCAGCGGCGGGGATGACGCAGCCGAGTGCGCGTGCTATCCGATCTGCGCTGAAGTGCTTCACGACACCGCGCTTGCGTGATCCATTGCTTGCTGCGCTGCTTGAGGAGCCACAAGCAGGTCTCAAGTTCGCTGAGCAGGTGATGCGCGCTGTACCGGCTCACTGGCCTGGGATGAGGGCACAGCTTACGGCCACTGTCGCCGTGCTGGCCCAGGCAACCGGCCAGACGGGTCTGGCTGGCGTTGCCGCACACAGGGCCACCGAGATCAGCAGCAAAGAGACGTTCCCGTCGCTGGTGGCGAAGTTAATCGACATTGGCGAGGGCAGTCGTCTCGCAGAAGTGGTTCACGAGGGCGGTGCTCAGGCTCGCGTGCAGTTGTTCGAAAACTAGTACTTCACACCCCGTTGCAGCAGTTGCTGTAGCGGGGTTTTTCTTTTCTACCCACGCCGTGACCAGGGAAGAAGGAAATCTCCACCGAGCAGGGGAGAGGTCTCTAGACAGCAGAGCTGTCTCAAAGAACGGATTGAGAATCAATCCACGACACGGAGGCACGCCATGTACCACTACACCCACGAAGACCTAGAGCTGCTCTACCTCATGTCTGACGGCATGGATGGCGAAGACGCCGATCCGGGTGCCGCACAAGAGCTACGCGACCTGGAAGCAGCAGGGGCACATCTGCCCTGGGCAGTGCTGTAACAGCACTTACAGCAGCAGCAAAGCCGCTGCTCAAACACACAATTGAAAGACAATCACACACTCACTCATATAAGGAGAAATCACAATGTCCAACCCGTTTAACAATGGCACCATCGTTGGCAACGCAGCACGCGAGCCGAAGATCTTTGAGCACGCAAACGGCGGTGCGACGGTGAAGCTCAACGTCTACGCACGTAATACGTTCAAGAACAAGTCCACAGGCAAGGTGGAATCAGAGATTGTCGAACTCACTGGCTACGTGGCTGACGCCAAGAACCTCGGCGTCTTCGGATGCATCGGCGCTGGTGATCGCGTTGCAGTGAGCTACTCGCTGAAGACTGACAACTACACCGATAAGGACGGCAACAAGCACTATCCGCTGGTAGCGCGCATCGACACTGTGCAGCTGATCGACTCCAAGAAGGAGTCTGAGGCACGAGCAGCACGCCGCGAGAACAGCGCAGATAACGCTGCTGCTAATGACTCTGAAGAAGTGCCGTTCTAGTTGCAACAACACCCCGCAGGGAAACCTGCGGGGTTATTTTTTCAGCACAGACCACGCATAACGCCGTCGCCGTCCAGTACGGGAGCGCTGATACTCCTGCTCCAGACGCTCTGTCTCTACACAGTGCATTACATGAGCCATTACATGCGCTGTTTTACTGCACTGTGTACTAGCCATTCCATTACGCACTACGCTGGCGCACTTCAAGTTCATTGAAATCTTCTCAGACATTAGTGGTTCTCCTTCAAGTGAAGAATGCTTTAACTGGCCCCACCTTACCGGCATTCCTCTCAAACTTGGCCTCTGTTCGCTATGAGCGTTGGGGCACAGCGCCTAAGGCGCATACGGAAGCTGGGTTAACATTTACTCATGTCTGTTTCTGAGCTGTCCACCAGTACCCAGAACTATTTGAAAGCTATCTGGGGGCTAAAGGAATGGTCATCCGAGCCCGTTACCGCCACACTTATAGCGAAACAGCTGGGACTCAAGCTCTCCTCGGTCTCCGATGCAGTGCGCAAAATGTCGAAGCAAGGGCTCGTGTCACACACGCCCTATGGCTCTGTGGAGTTAACCGAACTTGGCAGGCAGTACGCATTGGTCATGGTGCGCCGCCACCGATTGCTTGAGTCTTTTTTGGTTCAAGCATTGGATTATACGTGGGACGAGGTCCATGATGAAGCCGAAAATCTTGAACACGCGGTGTCTGACATGCTCATAGAGCGCGTGGATAAGTTCCTCAATTACCCCACTAGGGATCCACACGGCGACCCTATCCCTACGGTTGATGGACAGGTCACTATCCCCAGTGCGCACCGTCTCACCGACAGCGGCGCACAACCGCAGGTGACCGTGGAACGCATTTCTGATTCCGACCCACAACTGCTGGCCTTCCTCAAAGAGCAAGGCATCGTCATTGGGGCTGTTCTTACCACGCGCGAAGGAACGCCCTTTTCAGAATCGCTCGAAGTACAGGTAGCCGACAGTACTCAGTGGGTAGTACTTGGGCGCCCAGCTACGGACGCAGTGTTTGTAGCACACCACAGCCTGTAGTCTTTCCCTTTCTCATTAATCCTGTCCCTACCTGCCCTTTTAAAAACTACGGTGCGGCGTAGTTTGCAACTACGGTAGTACGTAGTTAATCTTTTCGATCATCACCTATCCCACTTATGGCTAAGGCCAGGATGAGCAGGATTGTCATGTCAGACTCACCAGATTTGGTGTACTTTTCTAGCGTTTCTGAAAACACAAAAAGATTCGTCGAACGCTTAGATAGACCCGCAGTGCGCATTCCACTGCGGCCCAAGAAAACCGGAATGATCCAGGTTTCACACCCGTACGTACTCATCGTTCCAACCTACGGCGGTGGCTCGCTCAAACGCGCAGTCCCCAAACAGGTCATCGACTTCCTCAATGACCCAATCAACCGTTCCTTTATCCGGGGCGTGATTACCTCAGGCAATACCAACTTCGGAAGCGCTTACTGCGTCGCCGGCCGCATCATTTCCGCTAAGTGCCACGTTCCAGAGCTGTATCACTTCGAGCTACTCGGCACGCAGAAGGACGTTGCCGCTGTAAAGCAGGGCCTTCACAAGTTTTGGGAGCAGCAAAGCAACTAACAATTACACCCCATTGATTTCCCACAAAATGAAGACCACATCCGCAACACACAGATTGGAAACCACAATGCCGCCACTTAAGGCCACCCCCACACAGCCCATTGGCCCTACGCCCCGCACCGCTTCAGCAGACGATGCCGGCGGTGTCGGTAAGCGCAAGAGCTACCATGCACTCAACGCGCAGCTGAACCTATTCGACGATTCGGGAAGAATCCAGTTCGACAAGGACATTGAGGCAACACAAGACTTTTTAGCGCACCATGTCACTCCCCGCATGCATCAGTTTGAATCCACCAAGCAGCGCTTGGAGTGGTTGGTTGATAACGAATACTACGAGCGGGAATTCCTTGAGCTTTATGATGACGATTTTCTGTGCACTATGTACGACAGAGCCCACCGAGCCAAGCATCAGTTCCGCACTTTCCTCGGCGCATTTAAGTTCTTTACTTCATACGCACTGAAAACCTTTGATGGCTCGCGATTTCTGGAAGGCTACGAAGAACGCGTCGCCACCACAGCTTTGTACCTTGCACAGGGCGATGAAGAGCTTGCGGAGAAGCTGGTGGATGACATCATGACCGGACGCTTCCAGCCCGCCACCCCTACTTTTCTCAACGCAGGAAAAGCCCAGCGTGGCGAAATGGTCTCCTGCTTCCTCCTTCGCATCGAAGACAATTTGGAAAGCATTGGCCGCAGCGTGAACTCTGCACTGCAGCTTTCAAAACGCGGCGGTGGTGTGGCCTTGTTACTGAGCAATCTGCGCGAATCCGGAGCCCCAATCAAAAGGATTGAGAACCAAGCTTCCGGCGTAGTCCCAGTTATGAAAATTCTGGAAGATAGCTTCAGCTATGCCAACCAATTGGGCGCTCGACAGGGCGCTGGAGCCGTCTACCTACATGCGCACCATCCAGATATTCTTCGTTTCCTGGATACCAAGCGGGAAAATGCCGATGAGAAAGTCCGCATTAAGACTCTTTCGCTGGGAGTTGTTATTCCAGATATAACCTTCCAGCTGGCCAAAGAGAACAAGGATATGCATCTTTTTAGCCCGTATGACATCGCTCGCGAGTACGGCGTAGCCATGTCTGACATGTCTATCACCGAGTATTACGACGAGCTGGTTTCCAATCCGCGAATTTCTCATACGACTATCAAGGCCCGCGAGTTTTTCACCACGCTGGCTGAGCTTCAGTTTGAATCTGGATACCCCTACATACTCTTTGAGGATACGGTCAACCGCGCTAATCCCCTCAAAGGACATATCAATATGTCCAATCTGTGTAGTGAGATCCTCCAGGTCAACACGCCATCCACCTACGGCGCCTCAGGTAACTACACCACCGTTGGCCAGGACATTTCCTGCAATCTAGGGTCGCTCAACATCGCTAAAGCTTTTGAATCACCGGACTTTGGGGAAACTGTTGAAACCGCGGTGCGCGCTCTCACGAAGGTCTCAGACCTAACAAATATCGAAGCTGTTCCTTCCATCGCTCACGGTAATGCATCCATGCATGCCATCGGGTTGGGCCAAATGAATCTCCACGGTTTCCTGGCTTCCAAGCGTATTCCTTATGGCTGCGCCGAAGCACTGGACTTTACAAATATCTATTTCCTGACCGTGACCTATCATGCGCTCCGTGCATCCCATGCGCTAGCGGTTGAGAAAGGTCAACGATTCACTGGCTTTGAAGAATCCACCTATGCCACTGGCGTCTACTTCGACAAGTACATCGACCAAGACTGGGCGCCGGCCACTGACCACGTAAAACAGCTATTCCATGAGGCTGGCGTGCAGATTCCTCAACGCGAGGATTGGCTACGGCTCAAGAACCAAGTGATGCAAGACGGCATCTACAACGCCTACTTGCAGGCAGTTCCACCCACTGGATCAATTTCCTACATCAATGACTCCACCGCGTCCATACACCCGATTGCCTCCAAGATTGAAATACGCAAGGAAGGCCGCTTGGGGCGCGTGTACTACCCCGCACCGGAAATGACCAACGACAACTTGGAGTATTTCGATGACTCCTACACCGTGGGGTACAAAAAAATCATCGACACCTACGCTATGGCCACCCAACACGTGGACCAAGGGCTTTCCCTGACTTTGTTCTTCACCGCTGACACCACTACGCGGGACATCAACAAGGCACAAATCTATGCCTGGAAAGCCGGAATCAAGACCTTGTACTACATCCGTTTACGCCAACCTGCACTCCAGGGAACCGAGGTCGAAGGCTGCGTTTCCTGTGCTCTGTAGGAACACGGTCCTTCCTTCATTCACAACCATCCATCAAGAAAGAAAGAAGCTATGTCTTCAACATCAAACACTGCTGAGCTAACCAGCATCTCAGTTACGCCGCCAAGTTACCGGCATGACCCTTCAGCCCGCATCCGCGCCATCAATTGGAATCGGGTGAGCGATGAGAAGGATCTTGAAGTGTGGAACCGCCTCACCGCCAACTTTTGGTTGCCAGAAAAGGTTCCACTTTCAAACGATCTCCCGGCGTGGCAGAGGATGACACCGGAGGAACGCAACCTCACCATGCGGGTGTTCACGGGACTCACCACCCTGGACACCGTCCAGGCCACTGTGGGCGAAATCTGTCAGATCCAAGATGCCCGCACCGAGCACGAGGAGGCCGTGTATACCAACATCGCCTTCATGCAATCAGTCCATGCCCGTTCTTACTCTTCAGTGTTTTCTACTTTGAGCAGTACGAAAGAAATTGATGAGGCATACCGCTGGGCGGTGAATAATGACCTTCTCCAGGCACGCGCCAAAAAAGTGCTCACTCATTATTTTGGGCCCGATCCACTCAAGCGCAAAGTGTCATCGACGCTGCTTTCCTCGCTGCTTCTCTACGCGGGTTTCTATCTTCCCCTGCATTTTTCCGTCCACGCCACCCTGACAAATACGGCAGACATGATTCGCCTCATTCTGCGTGACAAGGCAGTGCACGGTTACTACTCAGGCTACAAGTACCAGCGCGGACTGGAAACGTCTGCTCCACAACGGCAACAGGAGATGCATGATTTCACTATTTCCTTGCTCGAAGAGCTTTATGCCCTAGAGCTGGATTATTCCGGCGAGCTATATGAGCCGTTGGGGCTCATGGATGATGTAGCTGTATTCGTTCGCTATAACGCCAATAAGGCGCTCATGAATTTGGGCTACCCGGACTACTTCCCACCTGAAGAAACGGAAGTGAACCCGGAAATCCTCGCTGCCCTAGCACCTGGAGCAGATGAAAACCATGACTTCTTCTCCGGCTCCGGTTCCTCCTATGTCATTGGCACCGCTGAAGAAACGAGTGATGATGACTGGGATTTCTAAACCGTTTCCACGACCAGACCAAGGAAGCTGGCTTGAGACCATCGCGCTGTTTGAAGCCATCCGCGAAGGAAACCAACCAGCAGCCATGCGGCTTTTGGATACGTCCGCCGCACGGGAGGCCGTCCTCGGGGGACTGTTAGGACTCATCGAACTGTACTTCCGCCATGAAGAAGACAAAGTGGATAACTTTCTTACTGCCGCCCACGCCGCCGGGCCACCGCCTGCCTTTGGCTGCAAGCCTTTTCTCCCTTGATCGCACGTACCTACGCCCAACTAAGAAGAAAGGACTTCCTATGACCACCCCACGCATTAGTGTTATCGTCGGCAGCCTGCGCCGCGGCTCATTTGCGCGCAAGATTGCACACGAAGTGCTCACAATGATCCCTGAAAACTACCAGGCAGACATCGTTGAAATCCGTGACTTGCCGCTCTATGACTTCGACTACGATGACCCCTCGGTCACGGACAAGCCCATTCCAGCTGAGTACACCACTTTCCGCGACACCATCAAGAACTCGAGCGGCGTCCTCTTTGTTACCCCGGAAAATAACCGTACTATCCCTGCCTGTCTCAAGAATGCAGTGGACATCGGTTCCAAGCCCAACTCGGATGTGGCTTGGAAGAACCTTCCCGCAGGTATCATCAGTCACTCTGTAGGCCGCATGGGCGGCTACAGTTCACAGAAGAACCTCCGGCTCGCCCTGTCCTACTTCGATATGCCGCTTCCTGGTCAGCCCGAGGTATTCCTTGGCCAATCCCCCACCCTCTTCGAAGACTCCGGCCATCTCAATGAAGGCACCGCAGGCTTTGTCAAAGACTACGTTATACGCTTCCTGCAGTTGGTCGACATGACATTAACAGCCAAGCACAGCTAGCGACGGCGACTAACCCTAGCCACCGCCCTCTACGAAGTACTTGAAGGCTTCTAAAGGGCCTTCTCAAAGACACAAACCCCGGATTCACACTCATCCTTGAGTTACCTGAATCTGAACCCAGGACGCTTCAAAAAACACCGCTCTAATTCTTCGATTTTCGCTGAATTAGAGCGGTTTTAGCGCTGTCGCTGGACACTGACCCTGGCGACATCCTGTTAGGGGCTTAAGGGACATTTTGTGTGTTTTTACGGTGTGTCGCGATAAGGGACATTTTGTGTGTGTTTAGCTGCGTCCAGCCCACCCTTTTCTCACGCCTAAGCTGGGGTTCCACTGATGATCAATGCCGGTATCGAATTCTTTCGGCCCGTCGACCTCTTCCCGTCGACCTACTCCGGTTTACCAACGCAGGTCAGCGCAAAATCGGCAAAATAGCCCCAAAATCATCCAAATCACCGCTGACCTGGGTTGGTCGATGCAATGAGGTCGACCGGAACCCCCGATACCTCTATGCGACCAGAATTGTGCACGTCAAGGGCTTTGCTCGTCCCCCTGGCTATATGCGACCGCCCAACGCACAGGCGGCTGGTTCTAGTTCCTTAGAGTCCTTGATCTCGCTGGGGTTCCTGTGCTGCCCGCAGACTCCATACCACACACCAGACGTCATTCGGTGTTGATTTCTCAAAACGGGCAAATGGAACTGTTTTGAAAACCATATCTGGTTGTTGGCCGAGGCCATCCCGGGAAACCAGATAGACATATACACACAAAATGTCGCTTACGCCCACACTCGATCTTCGAGCAATAGCGTTGGGAACCGAGACGCGGTCTCCAGCGTCTAAATATAGACAAGCATTCGCAGATGGAGTATTGCCATGATGAAAACAACCACGATTAATGAACACATTGTGTCAATGAGCAGGGCTTTTAACGGTGTGTCGCCACGGGCATGGAGCCTGATTAAGCACCGAACCAAAGAATTGCTCGTATCACATATCGCCGAGTGCGCGGCAACATGGGGAGGAGATGACAGCAAGGCGGATGCAAGCGGGTGGCAGGTCTTTGGCATTGACCAAGCAGTGCGGCTTTTGGGGCCGGAAACCCTTGGAGCGCAGTTTCAGCGATTGAACGCGTTGACAGAAGACCTTTCTAGGTACTTGTTGGCCAAGTATTACCAGGTTCCTGCGGGTGTCGACGACGAAGTGACGGATGAACAGATTGATGCTGTCAACGCTCTCCTGGGCACGGGCGATGTTAGGAGCGTTGTAGGCGAAGTCGTTGAGGAGGCGGTTCGTCGTATCCATCTTATTGAGGCAAAACACGCGTTCGAGCAATTTGAAGCAGGGCAGTCATGAGCGCACACGATATTGAGCGCACCGTGTATTCCGTGCTGCGCGGGACGTATTGCCTCAATGTTGGCTTCGACGCGCGCTCGCGGCGAGGACGCAACCCGTTCCAAGCTTGACCGGTCAAACCGAACCGGTGTGCCAGAACGAGTTGCGGTATCGACAACCCCGCTTAACTGTCCCAGTCCACCGCCCAGGGATCCTCTTCTTCCTGCTGCTCCATCAGCGCGTTGATCGGCTCCGTCAGATGTTGGTCGATTACCGTCCAGGCGGCTTCGTTCTGATCCTGCAGGAAGATTCGTTTCATCTCGTCGCTGCTGTCCGGAAGGCTCTGGATGTCCTCCGCCCATCCCGCTAATCGCTGCGCTCTCCGAGTCTGCGACAACAGATCGACCTGTTGGTTCAGCTGCCGCCAAAGTTCCTCGACAGCCTGCGGGCTGTGGTCTTTGCCCAACGTTTTCAGTGCTTCCTCCACGGTAGTCTTCATCACTGCGTCGTTCGTTTCTGCTGGTGCGATCCCTGGATTGTGCCAGCGCATCATTCCTACCAGCCTCGTTGCGTTCCCTCCCGTCGCTTCCAAGGCTTTAATCACGAGCTGTCCTACTTGGTACTGCAAAAACTGGAACATTATTCGGTACAGGGATTGATCCTTGTCCTGTTGAATGCCCGGTGTCGAGCGCAGTACGTCGATCGCTTTGCGCTCCAATTCTGTGTGCTCCTGGTTGAGTTGGGACACCATCTTGTACGCGGTCGGCTCGTTCGCGTTCTCCGGATCGGTTATCTTCAGGTACTCCACGAGCAGAAAGATCGAGTCGCTGTCGCGATCGACCATCGGAACGTCCCAATCCGATCCTCCCAGGATGTCTGGTACTGGTCGCTTCGGGTAACCGTGAAATTGAATCTGTGGTGTGGTCATCGTTACTCCCTTCTACTTTTTGGGTAATGCTATGCAGGCATGCCGACATGGCGGCATGGAGTTATGCTGACGGGACGGCATATTGGCATTCTGTGTTTGAGTCAGCGCTGGTCAGAGGGGTATCTCAGCGTGTTTTCTATCGCAAAGATTTGCGACTTTTCTTTATATGGCCAGTGATTGCTTCGGCGGAGGTTTTCCGAAGAGGCTGTTATACCTGGAAGATCGTCCCGGGCCGCGTCCAAAGCGATCAGCTACCTCGCCAGATAGGGGAGCAGCCCACACGGTAGGGTGGCCACCATGATTCACTCCACGTCCGAGTCCCCGGCTGCGCACGTTTCGGCGCGTGCGGGTCACGATCCAATGATTCGGGTGCGTGATGCGCACCTGCACAACCTGAAACACATCGACGTCGACCTGCCTCGGGATACCCTCGTGGCGGTCACCGGTGTGTCGGGGTCGGGCAAGTCCAGTCTGGCCTTCGGCACGATTCATGGGGAGGCACAGCGCCGCTACCTGGAGTCCGTCTCGCCGTTTGCGCGGCGTCTGATCGGTGGCGCGGTCAACCCGCGCGTCGGCTCGGTCGCGGGGCTGCCGCCGACAGTGGCGCTGCAGCAGTCCACCACCCTGGGTGGAGCGCGCTCTTCCGTGGGCACGATCTCGAATATGTCGAATAGTATCCGGCTGCTCTTTTCCCGCTCCGGCAGCTACCCGGACGGCATGCGCGAGCGGCTGGAATACGGCAGGCTCGACTCCGACGCCTTCTCTCCCAACACCACGGCCGGCATGTGCCCCGAGTGCCAGGGCACTGGTACCGTGCACCAGCCGACGGAGGAGTCGATGGTGCCGGATCCCAGCCTGTCCATCTGGGACGGCGCGATCGCCGCATGGCCGGGGGCGTGGTTGGGGAAGAACTTCCGGGACATCCTGGGCACCCTCGGCTACCCGCTGGACGTCCCGTGGCGGGATCTTCCGCAGAAGGACCGCGACTGGATCCTGTTCACGGACGAGCAGCCGGTGGTGACCGTCCACCCGGTGCGAGACGAAAACGCCGTGCATGGGTCGTATAAGGGCAAGTGGCGCTCGGTTGCTACCTACCTGACTGACACGTTGGCGGAGACGGAGTCGGATAAGAACCGTCGTCGGGTGCTGTCCTTCATGCACTCATCGACGTGCCCGACGTGCCAGGGCCGCGGTTTCCAGCCGGATACCCTGCAAGTCACCTACGCTGGCTACGCCATCGACGAGTTCAACGCGTTGGCGTTGAAGGACGTATTGGTTGTGCTGGAAGACCACCTGGAGCGCTTGGGCGGCATCACGGAGCAGGAGTGGAACGAGCACGACGAGGCCGAAGAGCTGCTGTTGGATCAGGTGCTGCCCACGGTGCGCGCGGCGATTGAGCTGGGGCTGGGGCACTTAAGCCTCTCCCGTCCGGCACGGAGCTTGTCTGCCGGCGAGCACCAGCGCCTGCGGTTGGCATCCCAGTTGAACTCGAGCTTATTCGGCACGACCTATGTGTTGGATGAGCCCTCGGCGGGCTTGCACGTCGTGGAGCGCGAGGCGGTCTCCGAGTTGCTCCAGCGCTTCATCGACGCGGGTAATTCGGTGCTTTTGGTGGAGCACGATATGTCCCTGGTGGCGGGATGCGATTGGATTGTGGACATCGGCCCCCGCGCAGGGGAGCGCGGCGGGGAGCTGGTGTTCTCCGGCCCGACTAGCCAGTTCCGGGCCAACGCCGGTGAGCTGAGCTCGCCCACGGCTGCCGCTTTGAACGAGAAATTCCCCGAGCTGACGGACACCCCTGCCGGTACCGGTGAATCCATCGGCCTGCGCGGCGTGCACGCACGCGCCTTCGATGGGGCCGACGTGGACTTCCCGCTGGGAGCACTGACCGCGGTCACGGGCGTATCTGGTTCTGGCAAATCCACCCTGGTCATCGGGGTGCTGGCGGACGTGGTGTCCCGCTCTGCCAAGCAGGTGGTCGGCGCCGAGGAGGCCTCGGACGGGGATGTGGATGCTGAGCTCACGGCAGGTTCAGATCCCTCTGAGGATTTCAGGGTGGACAACGTAGAGGGCGTCGATAAGATCCGCAGGTTGGTGCACATCACTCAGAAGCCGATTGGGCGCACGGTACGCTCCACCGTCGCGACGTACACGGGGCTGTTCGATCACGTCCGCAAGCTCTTCGCCGCGACCCCAGAGGCCAAGCGGCGGGGCATGTCGGTGTCGGACTTTTCCTATAACACGACGAAGGGCCGCTGCCCGGAGTGCGACGGTGCGGGCAGCATCGAGGTCGAGCTGGTGTTCCTGCCCGGCACGTACACCACTTGCCCGGCCTGCCACGGCAAGCGCTACAAGCCGGAGATCCTTGAGGTGCAGTGGAACGGCCGCAGCATCGCGGATATCTTGGCCCTGACCGTGGACGAGGCGCTGGAGGTTTTCGCCGAGGAGTCGAAGATTCTGCGCTCTGTCGAATTCTTGCACGCGCTCGGCCTGGGCTATCTGCGGCTGGGGCAGGGGTCCCCGGAGCTTTCGGGCGGGGAGGCGCAGCGCATCAAGCTGGCCTCCGAGATGCAGCGCGGCTCCAGCCGCAAGCACAGCCTGTACCTCCTTGACGAGCCGACGACCGGCCTGCACCCGGCGGACGTTGATCTGTTGCTCGCCCAGCTGCGTCGCCTTGTCGACGACGGCGCCACGGTGGTCGTCGTCGAGCACGACCTGCGGGTGGTCGCGCAGGCCGATCACATTATCGACGTCGGCCCAGGCGCCGGCGACGAAGGTGGTCAGATCCTGGCCACAGGGACGCCGGCGGCAGTCGCTCAGCAGGGCGTGGACCCGGATTCGCGCTCGGTGACGGCCCAGGTGCTGGCCGCACGGGCTGGGTTGCACTGAGGCCGAGCATCTAGCGTCTGCGATCTCGTATACAACGCGGTGATGCTCGACGCGGATACGCTTCTGGGTCTGCTTGTCGAGTTTGCCTAGTTCCTTCGCAGCAGAAGATTTGAAGGTGATGCGATAAGTGGCGTTTGACATAACCGAGCTTTACGCGAAGCCGAGTTCCTTTTTGAGGTCCTCAAACGAGATTTCCTCGCTCTCTTGCCGAGCAATTTCGGCGGCGCGGATGTCTTCCAGGTCCTCGAGAGCTTCGACAGCGCGGGCAAAGAATGTAGGAGAGACGACAACTGCGCGAGCGCGGCTGCCCCGGCTGGTGATAACGACAGGTGTGCGCTGCGCTTCCTCTAATAGCTGGCTCTGCGAATTGCGGAACTCGCTGGATGCCACTGATTTTATTTCCATATCGTAAATGTACATCTTGTACATATCAGTGGGCAAGGGGATTTCACTGGGCGTTCCGATTCTTGCTTGGGGCCAAAAGGTGCTGTAGCTCGATTGATCTGCAGGGGTTTGCTCGTGTCGAGGTGCTTAAGGAGTGCGATGCAGTTCGACCACCGTGCTGGGCGCATGCTGGGTGGCGCGTATTCGATAAGGCACGTGTTAGCATCTGGTGACGCGCGGGCGTATACGCTGCAGAAGTTCCCACTTTGGATTTACGGAAATGGCAACAGCCGCAGAGCATCAATTCGATTTAAAGGCCGCTGCAAACTATTTGGCGGACATCCTCAATAGGGATGCGTTGAGCGAAAGCGATTCTAGGGTTGAGGGTGCCGTGGATTTGCCGAAGTTTCATGGGGCTGCCGCTTGGATTGATACGTTTTTATATCTCATTTTGGAAGTGGAAACGTCGACTGGGACCACCTTCGTGGGGTTTGAAACCCTCTTTCAGCCCGAGGGAACGTTTCAACAAGATTCGGTCGAGTATGAGAATGTCCATGATTTGTGGGCGTACGAAATTGCTGGCGATTCGTTTCTTCAAACACTCAGTTTTGAGGATCCGGATCGCATCACTTGGATGAGAGCTGATACGAAACATTTCGTTCCTGCTACCTGGAGCGATTTGCTGGATTTTGCTTATGGGTCGAATCGAATATGGGTGCGGGATTAAAGTGGCACCAGCACCGGCATGAAACCTAGGAGGATGCAGCCTCATGAGCACCGACGTACACTCCAGCTATTTCCTCGCTGATTCTTACGCGCCGCGCCTGAAGAAGATTGACAAAGAGTCGCGCGCCCTGCTTGTCGAATACCAGACTCTGCAGCCTCCTCTGGTCTTGGCAGATATGGATGTCACCAATCTCCGGGGAGTCGCTTTCCCGCGGAGCTCAGTGGAGCGGATTCGCGATTCGGACCTCGGCGAAGAGGAGCGTCAGAAAGCAATTGCTTACCTGTTGGGGTGCTGGTATATCGACCAGGTTGATGGTGTTTGGGATTTCGTTCCCATGCCTGTGGACAAGCCAGCCCTCTACTTTTCGTTTGGCCTCGGGGTCCGGACGAAGAACAGCTCGATGCTCATCGTCGCCGAGTCCGCACGAGAGATTGTGGAAGGCGGGGATCTCGCTTTTACGGAAGCTCTTTATACGTCCAATGTGAAAGTCGAACGACGACTTGCGGAAGAAAGGTCTCGTTCAGAGGAAGCTAGGACCTAGAGCCTCGCACCAATTACCCCAAAAGAAGAATTAGGAGAGAAACATGGTCTTTGCGATTTTAGGTTCAGGTGCATTAACCGCGCTATTCGTGTGCTTTTGCATCTTGGTAGTTGGATTCCTAGTCCACTTATTCACTGAGCGAAACGTGCTTTCTGCATACCGCTTCTTAGTTGCGATGATTTTACCAGTACCCGTTTTTCTGATGTACAACATATTTCGCAGTGGGATGGGCGATGGCTGGTTTAGCATTGTGGTCAGCGGGTATTTAACTACCGCAGTCATCATCAGTTTCCTTGGGCGCCTCATTGAGCGCTACAACAGCGAAGAGCGGGAATAGGAGCGACCACGAGGAAAGAGGACGTTTACTCGGCGCCTCCCGCAAGGAATTTAAAAAAGGTCCTTTGCCCGATACCGAGTCGGCTGGCCACTCCCGCTTTGGGCACACCACCGGCTGCCCAGCTTGGCGGCCGATGGGGTCGTTCACGAGTACATTGGCGTAGCTCAAGCACTAGCGACGCCGCGACCCTCGGCCTCGCCTAGAAACTTTCGCTGGGCTGCCAGATACTCGCTGAGATTCACGACGGTATCGTCAGTTGAGTCGTGGGGTGTGGCAGGCAAGTTGGTGCTCAGCCCGTTCTGTGAGTTCCAGGTTTGAACCGATTGCATAAGGCTTATCGCTAGATTGTTGGGCTGAGCATGCCACTCCTTATTCGAATCGTTGTATTCTTCCCACGCCTCCTCAAGTTCTGAGACCGTGTCGGAGGTCACCGCTCCTGCAGCGGCGGCGTCAAACCAGGCGGTGGCCGCTGCTGCAAATCGGTCCTCTATATTTACGCGTTCTTGAATCTTGGCCTTCTTGCTTCTGACAGATAGCGTGGCCATCGTTCCACCTGCAACGAGAGCCGTAAGACCAATCGCGCCAGCAACTATTGGGTATTTCCGGGTCAGTTCAATTCCACGTCCAGCTACGAGTCGCACAGTGTTTACTGCTTTCTCGGCGGTGTTAGGCTCAATCGTCACTTCTGCCAAATGTTTAACGATCTGGCCGGCACTGTTGCGGACTACACTACCGTTGCGAATGAGTTCACCTGTTTTCAATCCTTGTGCAATCGCCTCAGGGATCACGATGGCTGTTTGCTGTAGCGGCATGGTTCTCCTCTTTTTATAGGGAAAATGATGCTTCAAATTATGACCTGACGTGGACCCAAAAGCTAGAGCCATGGTCATGAAATCGGCTTTGACAGACCAGTTGGAATGCCAATTGCTAAAGGGCATTTGAAACGCCGGCGTTGAAGCGCGTTGAGCCCCAAAGCAGAAGTTCTCTGGGGCTGAGGCCCCAGACTTATCGACGATCGCCCGCTCGCATGTCGGGTGCCTCCGATAAGCTACCCGTATGAGTTCTGTGACAACTGCTCCGCGTCTTGATCGCGCCACCATGCGCCGCAACCTCGACAGCTTCAAACACCGTTGGAACGAACGCCTCGATGGGTGGCGCTCACTCGACGAAGGCGCACTAGAACGCAAATACGCACAGTCGTACTGGGCAGAACTCCTCGCATGCTTCGGCATCACCGCCTCGCGCATGGACTTGTTTGAGCAGGACGCGAAGCGCGCCTCAAGCGGTCAACGCGGCTACATCGACCTCTTCTGGCCCGGCGTCGTCATCGGCGAAGCCAAGAAACCAGGCGTCGACTTACAAGTAGCAATCGACCAAGCCCGCGACTACCTCCTCGGCGGCACCGTCAACGACGCCGAACAACCCCGCTACATCATCGCCACGGACTTCTACCGCATCAGGCTCATGCGTCTGGGCGATCCAGAAACTCGATTCAACATCGAGTTCCCACTTGAGGAGATCACGGATCACGTCGACGAACTCAAGTTCCTGGCGGGCTACGAGGATAAGCTCACGCACGTTGAGCAGACGCAGGCTTCGATCGCCGCATCAAAGATCATGGCGAACCTGTTTACCGCCATGGTCGGCGACGACGTCGACGAAGCAGTCGGCGACGCAGCCCCCACCTACATGCAGGACGAGGAGCTCGCGGTGCAGGAAACATCCATGTTCCTCACGCGCCTGCTGTTTCTCCTCTTCGGCGATGATGCCGGGTTGTGGGAGCAGGACCTGTTTTATCGTTTCATTCTTGAGCACACCAACAGTGAGAACCTCGGCACGCAGCTTGCCGGTTTGTTCGAGGTGCTCAATACACCGGAGGAGCGTCGCCGCCGCGTCCCAGACTCCATGGCTGCGTTCCCGTACGTGAACGGCACGCTGTTTGAAACCATCATGCCCACCCAGTTCTTCACCCCGGAGATGCGCGACGCGATCCTGGTTGCCTGCCGGTTCCAGTGGACCAACATCTCCCCGGCAATCTTCGGCTCGCTTTTCCAACTGGTGAAGTCGAAGGAGGCTCGCCGCGACGACGGTGAGCACTACACGTCTGAGAAGAACATCTTGAAGACGCTCGGCCCGCTATGTCTCGACGAGCTCCGCGAAGAAGCCGATCGCCTCATCAACTCGAAGTCAACCAGTGTGAGGAAGCTCCAGGAGTTCCGCGACAGTCTCGCCACACACGTATTCATGGAGCCAAAGACGTCGAGTTTGATAAAGGCGGCGTGAACCACCGAAACACACTCTGACTAGAGAGTTTGTGTGCTTCCCGGTGGTTGCGCCGGTGCTGGAAGGCGCTCGGGCGGCCGGCAGAAGCCTGCCAGGGGTGTTGCGGCGGCTGCCCTTCGGGTGCGGAGGGGGTTAGCGGCGAAGCTTGGCGTGAGCGTGTCGAGTACACCGGGCTCTCCACGCTGGTACCATCTATAGGGTTCGTAAAGGCACTCCCGGTTGGTGCTGGAACCTGATCATATGGGAGGTGTTGAGCGTGGATGATGCGCCCGAGAAGACGACGATGGACTTTTACAACATATCGGATTT
Source organism: Corynebacterium sp. UMB10321 (assembly GCF_030228725.1). Classification (NCBI taxonomy): domain Bacteria; kingdom Bacillati; phylum Actinomycetota; class Actinomycetes; order Mycobacteriales; family Corynebacteriaceae; genus Corynebacterium; species Corynebacterium sp. UMB10321. The sequence goes on from NZ_JASOZC010000001.1 coordinate 542,302, forward strand.
TCTGCGTGGCTAGTCGTCCAAGATCATCACGAAGCTGTCCGAGAACGACGACGCCGCGTTCGTGCCGAAGAACGGCAGGCCATTGGCTGTGCTGATGTCGAGTGGACGCTACGAACGGCTCATGGAGGCCGGTATCGACATCACCGAATACTGAGGATTTTCGACGAGGGATTTTGGATGGCAGTAAAAAAGACAGAGCTTTATTCCTTACTGTGGGAAGCCGCGAACAAGCTTCGTGGCGGTGTGGAGCCTGCTCGTTACAAGGACTACGTACTCACCCTGCTGTTCTTCAAGTACGTCTCAGACCGGTACAAAGGTCAACGCTACGGCGACTTCACTGTCGAAGAGGGTGCATCCTTCGATGACTTGATTGCTGCCAAAGGCAAGAAGGACATCGGTGAGCGCGTCGACAAAATCCTCTCCGCATTCCTGGAAGAAAACCAGCTCCAGGGCTCACTGCCGGAAGTGTCGTTCAACAACGAGGACGAGCTGGGTCGCGGCAAAGAACTGGTGGACAAGGTCACGGGGCTGATCGCGATCTTCGAGAACCCTGCGATCGATTTCAAAACCAACCGTGCCAGTGGTGATGACATCATCGGTGATGCCTACGAGTATTTCATGATGAAGTTCGCCCAAGAATCTGGCAAGAGCAAAGGGCAGTTCTACACGCCGCCTGAAGTGTCCAGGATCATGGCCAGGTTGGTTGGGATCTCAAGCATTCAGCCACGCACAGGTCGCCCGTGGACGCTGTATGATCCGGCGTGCGGCAGCGGTTCCCTATTGATTCGTGCTGCTGATGAAGCGCCGGTGAATCGCCAGGGCAATGCGATCGTGTCGATCTACGGTCAAGAGAAGGACAACTCGACGGCTGGCTTGGCGAAGATGAACCTGGTGCTCCATCAAAAGGGTACGGGCGAAATCAAAACTCACTCGACTTTGTCGTCGCCGCAGTACATCGACGAATACGGGCAACTGAGAAAGTTCGACTTTATCGTGATGAACCCGCCGTTCTCCGACAAGTCGTGGTCGGACGGCATCTCCCCGGCCAATGACATGTACCACCGATTTGACGGCTTCGGGATTCCTCCGGAGAAGAACGGCGACTGGGCGTGGTTTTTGCATGTTTTGAAGTCCTTGACCGAGGACGGCAAGGCCGCAATCATCATGCCTCACGGTGTTTTGTTCCGGGGTAATGCGGAAGAAGCGATCCGCAAGCAGGTACTGGAGCGGAAGTATGTCACGGGGATCGTGAGCCTGCCGGCAAACCTCTTCTACGGCACTGGCATCCCGGCGTGCATCGTCGTGATCGACAAGGAGAACGCCGACGAGCACGAAGGCATCTTCATGATCGATGCCAGCCAGGGGTTCAAAAAGGACGGGAACAAGAATCGCCTGCGCGAGCAAGACATCGAACGCATCGTCCTGACCTTCAACCAGCGGATCGAAGTCGGCGGCTATTCCCGGATGGTCGGCTACGAGGAGATCCTTGAAGACAATAACGGCAACCTCAACGTCCCCCGCTACATTAAACGCCCCAGCACCGAACCGCCCCAAGACATCGCCGCGCACCTGCAAGGCGGCATCCCAGCCTCCGACCTTGATTCACTGGCTACCCTGTGGCAGGTGGCGCCAAACCTGAAGCAGCGCCTTTTTGCCCAGCAAGACTCAGGCAGGTTCGCGCTGCTGCACAACCCAGACGAACTCGCCGCACAAATCACAGCAGACGAGATGCTCACCGCACAAAAGACCGTCGAGACCACCGATCTGCTGACTCGATGGGCGGAAGCCTACGCCAAGCCTGCCCTGCTCGGCGTGGACAGCGACACTGATCCTCGGATGATGATTCGTGAGATCGGCGAGGAGCTTCTCGATGGTTACGCCGGTGCGAAGATGCTTGATCCCTACGACGTGTTCGACGTTCTCCTGAACTACTGGAACGCGCGCCTTCAAGACGACGTGTACATCCTCAAAGCTTCCGGTTTCGAAGCTGGCCGTGAAGTGGAGTACGCCTACAAGCAGAAGAAGACTGAAGATGGGCAGACGACCACCACTGGGCAGGTCAAAGGGTTCGAGGGTCTGCTGATTCCCACCACCATCATCGAGGCCGAATACTTCCCGCAAGAGCAGGTACAGCTTTCTGAGCTTGACGGCACCCTGCTCAGCATCGAAGCTGACTTGGAGGCTCTCCTGGAGGATCAGCCCGAAGAAGACAACCCGTTCGCCGAAGTCCTCAGTTCCACCGGAAAGGTCATTGAGAAGGAACTCAACGCCAGGCTCAAAGCACTCGACGCCATGAAGCAGTCGCCGCAACTTGACGTCCTGGACGAGTTAATCGACAAGTTCATGCAGAAGAACCTGATCCGCGTCAACTGGTTACTCAAACACCACTCGGACATCGCCGAGCTGGATCTGTACGGCAAAAGCGGCAAGCCCATCAAGACGAAGCTGGCTGCTGCTCGCCAGCAGCTGGCAGCCACGGCTCCCGTTCCGGAGGCGTATCGTGACGAGTACGAAGCCCTGGTCGGCTACCGGGACAAACTCGATCACTTGAAGGCGGTGAAGAAGCAAGCGAAGGCAGCCCGTGAAGAACTCGACCAGAAGGTGCTCGCCCAGTACGGCAAGCTCACCGAAGACGAAATCAAGCACCTGCTGTTCGACTGTAAATGGCTCCCACACCTACAGTCGCAGATCTCCGACATCTTCGACCGGCAGGTCAACACCTACGCGATCCGTATCACCGACATTGCCCGACGCTACGAACGCACCCTGCCCGCAATTGAGGACGCCGTCGAGCGTTCTCGCGCCAACGTGATACGCAGCTTGGAAAGGATGGGGTACACATGGTGAGTTATCCGGAGGGCTGGCGCGAAGTCTCCCTAGGAAATATCGCTAACTTAACTATGGGTCAATCTCCTTTGGGTAGCTCTCTTGGGTCAGTTGGTGTCGAGTTTCATCAGGGGCACTCCGAATTCTCGGGCAAGAATCTGGGCAAATCGATGATTCGAACCACAACCCCATTACGAATGGCATCTTGTGGGGCTATTGTTATTTCTGTTCGCGCACCTGTTGGTGACGTTGCCCTCCTGGATAGAGACGTATGCATTGGTCGCGGGTTATGCGCGGTTAGTGTAGGCCCTGAGATTTACCGGGACTACCTGTATTACTCGCTAAAGGCACACGAAAATACCTGGTCAGAATTCTCAACGGGAACCACTTTCGAAGCGGTGAATGCAGATACTGTTCGAGACTTCTGCGTCACTATTCCGAGTCTTTCTGAGCAGCGGGCGATTGCTGAGGTGTTGTCGGGGTTTGATGAGCATCTTGCGAACTTGGATGAGTTGATCATGAAGAAGAAGGCGATCCGCGACGGTGCTATGAAGGAATTGGTTAGCGGCAATTCGCGGCTTGGTGGTTTTGGTGACAAGTGGACCGACATCTCCTTTGAAAATATGGTTGCCCCTAAAGCCAGGATCGGATGGCAAAATCTTAGGACTGATGAATACCTGGATTCTGGTTACAGCTACATAATTGGTGGAACGAATTTTTCCGACGGGACAGTAGACCTCGCTTCATGCAAGTTTGTTAGCGAAGAGAGGTTTCGAATGGATCCAGCCATCCAAGTGAATCAAGGAGATGTCCTAGTCACGAAAGATGGAACAATCGGAAAAGTGGCTGTGGTTCCCCGGCTTGAGAAGCCGGCGACGCTCAACAGCGGAGTCTATGTTTTTAGGCCGGTTGATGGTGTTGCTAGGCGCTTCTTGTACTGGGTTTTAAGGTCAGACATTTTCGATAGATTCATTGCGGATCTGTCAGCCGGATCGACGATTAAACACTTGTACCAAAAAGACTTAGGGCGTTTTCACTTCCGTGCACCAAAGGATGTACCCGAGCAGGAAGCCATCGCCGATGTAATGTCGTCATTTGAAGAAGATCTTCTCGTCCTCAAAGAAGAACGCAAGAAGGTGGAGCGGTTGAAACTTGGCGCGATGGATGATTTATTGACGGGGCGGGTTCGCCTAACGATTGAGGAGGAAGCGGCATGAGCGCCGTAGTGAGTAGCGAGTTCGAGACGCAGAAGCGTTTGATCAAGGACTGTTTGGTCAACGATCTGGGCTACGAGTACATCGGGAACCTGCACGACCTGTTCAACAAACCGGTCGACGAGGAACACCTGACCGCCTACCTGCGTAGCAGGGGCTACCCCCGGGAGGCAGTGGTGAAAGCCGCGAAGGAACTGCGGGACTTGAGCGAAGACCGTGTTGCCTCGCTCTACGAGTTGAACAAGAAGGTCTATTCGCTGCTGCGCTATGGCATCACTTACAGTGAGCCCGGTCAAAAGGAAAAGAAGCGGCTCCACTACATTGACTGGGAGCAACCTGAACTGAACGAGTTTACTGTGGCCGAGGAGGTCACGGTTCGCTACACCACCGGCAAGAAGTCCAAACGGCCAGACATTGTGCTGTACGTCAACGGAATTGCCGTGGGTATGTTCGAGTTGAAGAAGTCGTGTGTCGAAGCGTCCCAGGGCATCCGCCAGTTGATCACGAACCAGAAGCGCGAATACATTTCTGGATTCTTCAGCACCCAGCAGCTGCTGTTCGCGGGCAACGAAACCCAGGGGCTCTACTACGGAACGATCGAGACGCCGGAGAAGTTCTACCTCCAGTGGCGCGAAGATCCGAAGGCTACTGACCCGGTGTCGGTTGATGTTCAACACTTGCGGGATCAAACTAAAAATCCGCTGCGACAGGGCGTGATCTCGCTGTGCGAAAAGCGGCGCCTACTGCAGATCATCCACGACTTCGTGATCTTCGACGCCGGGATCAAGAAGGTTCCCCGGCCTAACCAGCTGTTCGCTAATCTGGCTGCCCGCCCCTTCATCGAACGGGGCGAGGGTGGCATTATCTGGAACACCCAGGGCTCCGGCAAGTCACTAATCATGGCATGGCTGGCCAAATGGATCATCGAGCACGTCGATGATTCACGCGTGGTTATCATCACCGACCGCGACGAATTGGACAAACAGATCCGCGACCTCTTTATCGACATCGATGAGAAGATCCGGCAGGCAAGAAGCGGAGCCGACCTGCGAGCTATCCTCAGCAAGCCAGACGATCGCGTGGTGTGCTCACTGATCCACAAGTACGGTCACAACGCTGGCAAGGACTCCGACATCGATTCCTATCGGAAGGAGTTGTTGGACAACCTTCCTGCGGACTACCAGGCCAAGGGACACATCGTCGCGTTCATCGATGAGGCGCACCGCACCAACTCTGGCAAGCTCCACGAAGCTGTCCGCCAGCTCATGCCGGGAGCAACCCTCATCGGGTTCACCGGCACACCCTTGTTGAAGAAGGATAAGAAGACCACGTTGGAGGTCTTCGGCCCCTACATCCACACCTACAAGTTCAACGAAGGCGTGGATGATGGTGTGGTTCTTGACTTGCGTTACGAAGCGCGTGACGTTGACCAGGATCTGTCCAGCGAAGCCAAGATTGACCAGTGGTTCGAGGCGCGAACCGCAGGGTTGACCCAGACCGCGAAAGACAAGCTGAAGGCGTCTTGGTCGACGCTGAACAAGCTGTACTCGTCGAAGGACCGGCTACAGAAGATCGTCAACGACATCATCTTCGACATGCAAACCAAGCCGCGGCTGACACGCGAGCGTGGCACTGCCATGCTGGTGGCAGGCAGCATCTACCAGGCTTGCCGGTACTGGGAGCTGTTCCAGATAGCGGGCTTCAAGCGCTGCGCGGTCGTGACTTCCTACGAGCCAACGGATGCCTCCGTTCGCACCTCCGCGTCTGACCTGGATCAGGAAAGCGAGGACGAGTACAAGAAGCGCATCTACGAACGCATGCTCGGCAGCCAGACGGTCAAGGACTTCGAGGATGAAGCCAAGCGGTTGTTCAAAGACGAGCCAGCAAAAATGAAGCTGCTGATCGTTGTCGACAAGCTGCTAACGGGTTTCGACGCGCCGAGCGCCACCTACCTGTACGTCGACAAATCGATGCAAGATCACGACTTGTTCCAGGCGATTTGTCGAGTAAACCGTCCCGACGATCCGTCTAAGGACTATGGGTACATCGTTGACTACAAGGATCTCTTCCGGTCAGTGCAGTCCGCGTTCACTGACTACACCAGTGAGGCTTTCGAAGAGTACGACAAGGAGGACGTCGAAGGTCTCATCAAACAGCGTGCCCTTGAAGCGAAAGCCAAGATGGAGGGGGCGCGTGACTCGCTGCGCCAACTGCTGTCTGAAGTGCCAGCGCCTCGCGATGATGCGGCCCATATCAGCTTCTTCTGCGAACCTGCCGTAGCAGAGGATGATGCTGACGCTGATTCACGCAAGCGCAACACGTTCTACGGACTGGTGTCAGCGTTGACACGGTCGTTCGCGGACTGTGCCGATCGCCTCGTCACGGATTTCAACTACACCGATGTGGACGTGGCAAATATCCGCACAGATGTCTACAACTACAACCATTTGAAGGACGCGGTTATGTTGGCCGCGCGAGACTGGATCGATCTGCGCAGCTACCAGGAAGACATGCGCTTCATTCTGGACACCTACGTCACCGCCCAAGACAGCACTGTCGTCTCTAAACTTGATGACACGCCGTTGGTGGAGTTGCTACTGGATAACGCTTCGACCACCCCGGTCGACCAGATCTTGGACGGGGTCACTGGTGACGATAACGCCAAGGCCGAGATCATCGACGCGAACTTGATCAGCGAAATCGTCCGCAAAATGCCGATGAACCAGTCGTACTACGGCAAGATGTCGGAGCTATTGAAGAGGCTCATCGGGGAGCGTCGGCTGGGAGCGTTGTCGTATGCTGAGTACTTGCGGCAGGTAACCGAGTTGGCTCGACGTATCCACAGCCCGGAGGAAACCGAAAACTATCCAGAACAGATTCGCGACTCGCAAGCCAAACGGGCTCTTTACGACTTTGCACAGGAGCAGAAGGACTTTGAAGGTCTCGCCATTGAAGACGTGGCATTACAAGTACACCTTGCAATCGTGGACTCAGTAGAGGTGGGATGGTTAGCGAACCGCGCGAAGCAGCAACGCATTAAGAACGCGATCGCCCAGACCCTAGAGGACTACGAGTTGTTGGAGCCAAGAATTGACCAGCTTGTGGAGGAAATCTACGAGTTGGCAACCAGGCAGGGAGAGTACTTCGATGACTAAAGAGGAGTTTCAAGTAGGGAATGTCCCCGTGATGGTTCTTCGCAAACAGAACTTGAAGAATGTGTACCTACGTATCCTGCCACCCGACGGGCAGGTGACCGTCAGCGCACCTTCTTACGTTCCGACTGCGGAACTATCCGACTTTCTCCTCTCGAAGCTCCCGGACATCTACCTACGACAGGAACGGATGCGTTCACAACCCCGGCAAACGGAGCGAACCTACGTCTCAGGCGAGGCTCACTATCTGTGGGGCAAACCGTATCGACTGCAAGTAGTCTACGACGGCACTCGCGCCTCGGTGGTGAAAAAGGCCAGCAAACTGGTGATGACTGTGCCTGCCGGCTACACGCTCGAACAGCGCGAACGCGTGATGACGGAGTGGTACCGGACTGAGCTGCGCAGAGTTCTCAAGTCCGCTACAAGGCGATGCGAACAAGTAACTGGCGTTGAGGCTGAAGAGTTTCGAATCAAGAACATGAAGACCCGCTGGGGCACCTGCAATATTCCCAAGCGACGCATCTGGTTGAACCTGCAACTGGTCAAGAAGCCACCGGAGTGCCTCGATTACGTTATTACCCACGAACTTGTTCACCTGGTTGAAGCGAACCACACCCACCGGTTCCAAGAGCTGGTGGAAAAGTACTGCCCGACGTGGCGGGAAGCCGACAAGTCGCTGAAGGAGATGCCGCTCGACCATATCAGCGAAGGAGACGTGCCGGTTGCCACCCGCGATGCGTAGCCACGCTGATGTGTACGACATCAACAAGAAAACCGGTGCTCTCATTCTGGGGAAAAACCGGCTAGACGACTACGCCGAAAAGTACCTGACCGAGCACTACCCAAAAGCGCTCGAAACGCCGATGGCCATCCCTGTCGAGGAGCTTGCGAAAGAAAGCGGCCTACGAATCAAAGAGGCGCAGCTGTCCGCCAGCTCGGATGTATTTGCCTGCTGTGTTCTCGTCGATGGCGAGGTGAGCATTTACGATCCAGCCACCGGTAAATGCGCGCCGCGCTTCTATCCAGCCGGGACGATCCTAGTTGACCCCACCTCCGAGTGGTCAATGGGCGAGGGTGCACGACGAAACGCACTCATGCACGAAATCCTCCACTGGGAAAAAGACCGCACCTTCTTTCAAATCCACCATGCGCGTCTAGCTGCCACAGGTGGAAGCCTGGAGCCAATGAAGTCGCGGGTTTCCACCACCTTCTTCACGCCTTCAGAGAAATCCAGGCGCAAGGAAACCGAACTTCAGTGGCTCGAATGGCAAGCCCACCGGCTCGCTCCGCGGGTGCTGATGCCAAGGCCCACGTTCATCAGCGCGGCCAACGACATCCTGGACTCCTCACCCAATCTGAGCTGCGGAACCTTACTCGATCAGCTGGCCGCCTTCTTCGAGGTTTCCCGCTCGGCTGTGAAGTATCGGCTCCTTGAAGTCGGACTGAAATCCCGGATCACCAAACTCGCCGACTACGAGCGGGTCTACAGCTTCATGGATGAAGGCAAGGAAGACTTCACGGCGCTCAGCTACCAAGATGCTGCTGTCCTCCTCAGCGGGCACCCCCGTTTGCGTAGATGGGTACAAGCTGGCGACTATATCTTCGTCGAAGGCTACTTCGTCAAGAACAGCACAAGATACGTGCGCATCGACGCCCACGGCACCTACCGGCTCAAACCCGCTGCGAAGAAGAGCCCGGCGAAAGCCTTCCTGCGCATTCAATCCGTCGTCACCAAGGACTACGTCGGCCTCGACAAAGACCTCGACTCGCTGTTCCACCTCGAACACCGCCAAGGCGTCGACAAGCGCATCATCTACATCGACCCAGCTCATCAAGCCACGCCCGACGACCACGACGACCAGAAGGTGTTCGCCTCCGCCGCCGGGACGATGAACTCTATCCTGGAGGATGCCGCAAGGCTCGACGACATCGTTGGTGATCGCCACTCATCCTTGTGCCAAACCATCGCCAACCTGCTCAAGTACCGAGAGATCCGATACCCACGCACCTTCACGGAACGCACTGGCCTGTACGACGCGCTCTTCAACAAGATCCAAAAAGACACCGTGCTTACGATGAAGCGAGAAACCCTCATGGCACTTGCCATCGGTCTTGGCCTCAACGCTTACGCCACCATCAAGCTCATGGAAAAGGCGCAAATACACCTGAACAGGGACATGCGACCGGACAGCGTCTACTTGCTCATGCTCGAACGCTTCCCCGGAATCTCCATCTACGACGCCAACGGCATACTCGAAGCCCACGGAATTGAACCGCTGGGAAGCAAATCCCGCTCCAGCTAAAACTCGAAAACTCCGCAAGTCAGGATCAAGCCCCGTAAGGGGCCTTTTTCATGCCCGAAAACCGACGAACACGGCGTTGACCAGCGATTTCATTCCCGACTTGGTGAGTCAGGATTTAGCTCTTGGACTCCGGCAAGCTCTGGTTTATGAGCAGATCAACATACCTACGCGGGCCACCCTGCATTGGCGAACCTCCAGCAACCTGTCCGGTTTCGACTTGTGTCGTGCCGGACAGGTGAGGGCGAGCTGCTTGCGGTGGCCAACGCGGCTATTCGTCCTCAAGTCCGGGCCTGGTGCCCGGGTGCCCATCTGGCGGATGGGCGACCTCCACAGCGAATGCTGGCTGTGGTTGTAGGCAACTTTATTCACTAGTGAGACCTGCTCCTAGAGCGCTCGGCGGGTCACCACATCCACCACTCTTTTTTGCGAGGTGGCGGGTGGGGTGGCTCGCCTTTGTCGTTCTTGGACGGTTCTCGCTCGTGATCTGAGCGCTACGGCGCAGGTCTCCGAAACCCCGTGACTGGGGAGAACGGAGACCGCCATGAAGGTCACCTTCAGGCACGAAGCCGACAACAACAAGCACGAATCCGTCATCGACGTCTACGACATCGCCTCAGGTGAGTTCGCCGTGATGGTGGAAGCAGACCAGCGTGAACGCGCAGCGCAGCTCGGTCGCCCGGTCGACGAGGTCGAGCCGAGGCATCCACAACAGATTCTCGACGACCTGGCTCGAAAGGAAGAAGCCGTCTTCCACGAGGCGTACCGGGGTGACCGCGGCCCTGGCTCACGCACATGCACGTGTGGTGCCGGGTGCGGTCCGCGCCGTGGCTGCCGGGTGCCGAGGAACGCGCCGTGGTCGCTCGACTGGTTCCTGGAGATCGACCGCGACCCGGCCGATCCCACTGCGTCGCCCGAAGACCGGCTGATCGCCACAGAGAATACCGCCCAGAAAGCCCGCGAGAGCCAAGCGCTGCGGGAGGCGATCGCCGGTTTGGAGGGCAAGGCCCGGCAAGTGATGGAGATGATGCTCGCCGATACGGACATGAAGCAGTCCGATGTTGCCCGCGCCCTGGGACTGTCGCGTGCTCGGGTCTCGCAGCTGTTTAAGGAGGCCGCTGCGGTGATTCGGCAGGCGGTGGAGGCGACGCGATTTAACACTTCCGACGGTGTCGGCAGTGGGGTGAAGGGAGCAGCCACCCGGGCTACTCCCACTAACATGGAAGGCAGGTGAAGGAGATGACCGAGCACAGGCTCAAGCTCCATATCGCTAAGCACATCCCCGATGATCCGGGGGTTGTCGGTACCCGCACCGTCACCCTACGCGAACGCATTATGCGTAAGCTCTTGGATCGCAAGCAACGAGTCATCATCGTCGTGTCTGGCAACCCGGTCAAGCAGATCGACATCCCCGAAACCGACGACCTGATGGCGTTGGCTGACGCGGTCGGAGCCACTCCTCGTGAGGGTGGTGATGCGTCGTGAATGTCACCGATGCGAACAAGCACATCGCCGCGTTGAACAAGATCGCCGAGGGCTTGACGATGCTCGCGGCCGCGATCGAGGAGACCGCGTGGCAATCGTTTGAGGATCACGTCGGGATGCTCGGTGCGCGTCCGATCGCCGCCGCCCAGCTCGCGCAACCCGCCCTTGAAGAGGCAGCCGCCGAATACGGGGCCACCCAACAGACCGCAACCGAACCCAAGCCGGAACCTCAACCGGAGCCGGAGCCTGTGTCGTTGGTGCAGGTGCGTGGCGTCCTCGCCGACCTGTCCAGCCAGGGGCTGACCGAGCAGGTGTGTGAACTCATCGTCGCTACCAGAGCAGACCGACTTTCCGCTGTCGACCCGGCCAAGTTCTCGTGGCTGCTCGCCAAGGCGAAGGAGCTGTCTGATGGCTCCCAGTGATCACGCGCTGTTGTCGGCATCGGGAGCGCACCGGTGGTTGAACTGCACACGCAGCGCCGTCCTGGAGTCCCACGAGCCGGACTCCACGTCGGATGCCGCCGAGCAAGGCACCGCAGCGCACGCTCTGGCGGAGTGGAAGCTCCGGCGCACCCTCCACCAGGCACCCACCTTCAAGCCCGAATCGGACTGGATTGACGAGGAGATGGAGCATCTGACCGACGACCACGTGTCGTTCGTGCAGGAACACGCCTCGCTGGCACGTGAAACCTGCGCTGATCCGCAGGTGTTGATCGTGCAGCACCTGGACTTTTCCCATGTGGTTCCGGGCGGGTTCGGCACCGGGGACTGCTTAATCATCGCCGAACCGAAACTTCAGATCATCGACCTGAAGTACGGCCAGGGCGCTCTCCTCGATGCCGAGCGCAACCCGCAGTTGATGCTCTACGCTTTGGGGGCGCTCCACGCCTTCGGGGATCTGTATGACATCGAGACTCTGGCGGTGACGATTTATCAGCCCCGCCGAGGAAACTTCGACACCTGGGAAACCAGCGTCGTCGAGCTCCAACAGTGGGCTGAAACCGAGGGGATACCTCAGGCAGAGCTGGCCTCGGCGGGGGAGGGCGAGTTTTGTCCTGGCTCGTGGTGTCAATTCTGCAAGATCGCGACCACGTGCCGGGCACGAGCCGAAGCGAACCTTGCGTTGGCCAAGCTCGAGTTCGCCCCACCAGCAGAACTGAGTGATGCAGAGATCGCTGACGTACTAGCGAAGATTCCGGATCTGAAGTCATGGGCGGCGGATGCGGAAGCTTACGCCCTGTCGAAGGCCATCAATCAAGGCATCACGTTTGAGGGATTCAAGCTCGTAGCGGGGCGTTCGGTACACAAATACACCTCCGAAACCGACATGGCGAAGGCTGCTGCGGTGTCTGGCTATAGGGGCATCTGGGATTGCCAGTTCATCACCCTCACAACCATGGAACGCCTCATGGGTAAACCCGCTTTCAACGAGATCCTCGGTGCTCTCGTGACCAAGCCTGCAGGCAAACCCACGTTGGTTCCTGCATCCGATGAGCGGCCGTCGCTCGACCTGGTGAGTGCGGCGACCGATTTTCAACCCAACAAGTAACAAGTCGAAAGCAGAAAAAGTTATGACAACGACTAACACAACTCGTATTGTGACCGGCGAAGTTCGCTTGTCCTGCGCACACGTCTGGGAGCCAAACCCCATTCAAGGCGGCAAGCCGAAGAACTCCGTCTCCCTGATTATCCCGAAGTCTGACACCGCCACGATCACTGCGATTGAGAAGGCCGTAGACGCCGCCATCGAGCAGGGGATCGGGAAGTTTGGTGGAAAGCGCCGCAACAAGGCCGCCCTCAAGCTTCCGCTGTGTGATGGGGATATTGAGCGTGACGATGAAGCCTACGCGAACGCCTACTTCCTCAACGCGAACTATCTGACGGCTCCACAGATCGTCGACATGAACCTTGCCTCGATCCTGGACCGCGCCGAAGTGTACTCGGGCTGCTACGCACGAGTATCTCTGTCCTTCTATGCGTTCAACACCAATGGCAACCGCGGTATCGCTTGCGGACTGAGCAACATCCAAAAGACTCGCGACGGCGAGTCCCTCGGCGGCGGGCGTGTCTCTGCTGAGACCGACTTCGGTGCTTTCATCCCAGCCGACGACGACTTCCTGGACTGAGAGGACACATCATGTTTATGGATTGTTTCTGGGCTATCACTTTGGCTTACTGGGCCTACTACCTCATCCCGAACGGCATTGTTGCCTTCGTTTCGTGGGGGATGGACAAGCGTGAAGAACGCCGATACGTAGCGATGCTCGAAGAAGAACGAGTACGCATCAAGGCCATCGAGGTCGCGAAGGCAGAAGCCTCACCCCTGTAAATAACCGACTCGTTGAGGGAACGACCGATCAAGGCGGTTCCCTCCACCTCATTTCCGTGACGTGAAAGGAGTTTCGTCATGCGCAGGCTCTCCATTGGTATCGAGACATTCAGCCCCGTTCGGCTCGCCAAGACGGGTGTTTACCAGTATGTCGACCGCCTAGACTCTGACCTGCTTCTCTTCGGCTATACGGTTGACGGTGGCCCGGTCGAGGTGGTCGATCTTGCAGGCGGCCAGACCATCCCTGACGAGGTTCTGGCGGCTTTGGTGGATTCGGGTGTGGTCAAGTGGGCGCATTACGCCGCCTTCGAGCGTGTCTGCTTGTCATCGTGGCTCCACACGCATCATCCAGAGCTTTTCGCTGATGGGTTTCTTGATCCATCCAGTGGCGCCGCACCATGATCTGGTCCGCATACCTAGGTTTGCCAAGGTGCCTCGACGCAGTCTGATTTTCGGAGTCCAGTTGGAAGCTTTCAACCCTAGTTGGATGCAAAATGGCGGCACAGTCGTGCTCGCGGCATGAGTGGTTCATGCCAGAGATGATTGGTGCAAGCACTCGCTGGTTTCTTGGGTACCTTGAGAAGGGTAGCAGGACATTCGAGAAGGAGGATTCGCGGTGAGTGATAAAGTCGAGATCGTCAGTGATGGCGAAGGAGCGCTCGTGCTCGGCTCCCGCAAAGCCGTGCGGCGTTTCCTGAAGCAGCATGGTCTTGCGAATGCTGCCGACAGCTTCAATCTTGAACGGCTAAATAAGGTTCTTGGTGTAGGTTCAGATTTGCTCGAAAGCGTTTCAAATATTGCTGAGCAGTCCGCCATGTACCTGAAGCTCACGCCTGAGTCTGCACAACGTCTAAGAGACTCAGGTGGTCTGATGCCAACGAAGACCAAGGGTATCAGTCACGCAATGCTTGGTAAGACCGGCGATAGATCGATGAAGTGGCTCCAGGTAGACACCAAGGCGTCATCGTTGATTTCCAACCCTAGAATGCTTGCAGGAGTTGCTGGCCTGATGAGTCAGGTTGCGCACCAGACAGAAGCTCAGGAGTTTCGTGAGTTCTTGGTCAGGATTGAGGGGAAACTCGATGATGTGCGCCGCAGCCAACGGAACGCCGTCATTGCTCAGATGCAATCGGCAGCTGGTCAGATCAAGGAGGCACAGAATCTTCGTGAGAAAGGTGGAGATCCCAGGACGCTTTGGGACAAAGTTCAAGGTGCGCATTCAACCATAAGTAATGTGCAGGAAGAAGCATTGCTTGCTTTGGAGGACCTCGTCGAGAAAGCTCAGGCGGAGGAAAAGCCGCGTGCGATCAAGAAAACGACTCGCGAGATCGAGCAAGAAGTTGCCCTGCACCTAGCCGTCCTAGCGCGGTGCTTCGAACTTGAGGATCAGTTTCGAATCATCGAACTGGATCATGTCATGGCAACCGCCCCCGACTACTTGGAAGGCCACCGGCAAGGTTTGATGAAGAACCGAGAGCAGCGACGCGGCAAGATCCTAGGGAGAACTCGGCCGCTGATGCATCAGTTGGATCGCTGCGGAGCTGTTGCGAACGAGAATATCATCCTTCACTCCCGTCAAGCGCAAGCCATTATCGCGTCTTTGAATTCCACGGCCGAAACGATTCGGGAGTTTCATGAGTCTCTTGGAGTGACAGTTGAGAGAGACAACATTGCCGCGGTTACGCGGAGCGAAGCATGGCGCGACCCCAATCAGCGAAAAGTCGCTCGTAAAGAAGCCGGGCAGAAGATCCTAGTGGTGGGGGCGGGGGCAGCACTCGGAGGGCTCGGTTCGGCGGTCGTAAAGTTGGTCAAGAACAGGAATTGATGTCAACCCACTCAGCGCTTTGATCCCGGAATGTGAAGGTAATGGTGCTGTCGACGGCAACTTCGGCGTGGTCGACGAGGGTATGCCAAAGGTATGGGGCGAACTCGATGCTGGTCGGGTCGAGGACCGTACTTTGGCTTAAGGGACAAAATTTTTGTGTAACTAGCCGCGTCCGGCCCACTCTTTTTTCGCGTTTAAGCTGGGGTTTCGAAGCGGACACCCCGACAGCAGGCGCATTGAACTTGTTGGAAGAGGCTCCGTAGAGTGGGCCCCGATAGATTCCCGGTCAAGCCTCTTTCCCTTGAGGGAAATGCACAAATGACTGGAACCTTTCGTTATCTGTGGCGGCGTACTCGATGCCGAATGGTTGGTTGGGCCACGGGCAGCGGATCGGACTGCTTGGCCAGCGGTCATGTACATTGATGACAGCGCGGCTTCAGGTGAATTGAAGACTGGAATGGTCGCGCCTGGGTGATCATCCGGTAGCGGTTCACCCAGGCGCGATGTAGACGTTTGGGGCTTCTCGCAAACTTGCGAACGAGCGTAAGCGCCAGAAGCTGCTCTTTGCTAGTTACGCGCAGATGAGCAGCGGGCGAGCAGGGCACCAGGCCTAACTGTCCCAGTCCACCGCCCAGGGCTCGTCCTCTTCTTGCTGGTCCATGAGGGTGTTGATCGGCTCCGTCAGATGCTGGTCAATCACGGTCCAGGCGGCTTCCTTCTGGTCTTGTAGGAAGATCTGTACCATCGCTTCTCTGCTGCGCGGGATGTCGGCGACGTCCTTCGCCCACCCGGCGAGACGCAACACCCTCTTCGCCTGCGCGATCAGGTCCGCCTCCTGGTTGAGTTCCAACCACAGCTCCTCGACGGCCTGCGGGCTGTGGTCCCTCCCGAGCGTTTTCAATGCTTCCTCGACGGTGGTTTTCATGACGGCGTCGACAGCCCAGGCACATTCGATTCCCGGGTAGTGGTAGCGCATCATCCCGACCACCTTGTACGGATTCCCGTCGGCGACCTCCAGGGCTTTAGCCGCGAGTTGACCAGCTTGGTAATGGCGGAACTGGAACATCACCCGGTAAAACGCCTGGTCTTTCTCCTCCTGGATCCCTGGTGTCTCGCGTAGCAAATTGAATACGTTCACTTCCGTTGCGCGGTGTTCGTCGCTGAGCTCGCGGAGCATTGTGTAGGCCGTCGGCTCGTTCGCGTTGTCCGGATCGGTGATTTTCAAGTACTCCACGAGGAAGGAGATCGAGGTGCTATCGCGATCGGTCATTGGCAGGTCCCAGTCGGAGCCACCGTAAATGTCGGGGACAAGGCGTTTCGGGTAGCCATGGAACCGCACTGTGGGCGTTGTTGTCATGATTGGTCTCCTTCGGTGTCGTTGGTGTTGCTGCAATGTAGCGAACGGGTCCGACATTTCGGTGGGCAAGCACGCGGGCGACGCTGTATCGGTCGTGCTGGTGGCGCATTTTGGCAGGTAGAGGTCGGGATACAGTGTTCATGTTGCCGAAGGCGTGTTCGAGTGGGGTGTTCGAGTGTGGGCGGAGGGGCGTCGAAAAGCAGCGAAGGGCAGGGGCGGAAAATGTGACCTATGTCCCAGAAGTTTGCGTTGTTTTCTGCTGCGCTGCTCGTGTAATGAGGGAAAACTAACAGGGGTCCAGCCAATGAAGTGCTCGCCACGGAAGGGGCGCTACGAAGAAAGGATTCACATGTCTATCGATCAACAGATCTCAGACTATTACGGCAAATTGCAGATGAGGAACGCGGGGGAACCGGAGTTCCACCAGGCACTCGCGGAAGTGCTTGACTCCCTCAAGATCGTCCTCAACAAGGATCCTCACTACGCTGACTACGGACTCATCGAGCGACTCTGCGAGCCAGAGCGCCAGCTTGTGTTCCGCGTCCCGTGGGTCGATGACAACGGGCAAATCCAGGTCAACCGCGGCTTCCGCGTACAGTTCAACTCCGCGCTCGGCCCATACAAGGGCGGGCTGCGGTTCCACCCGAGCGTCAACCTGGGCATCATCAAATTCCTGGGCTTCGAGCAGATCTTCAAGAACTCCCTGACCGGCCTGCCAATTGGCGGCGCGAAAGGCGGCTCTGACTTCGACCCGAAGGGCAAGTCCGACGCCGAGATCATGCGCTTCTGCCAGTCCTTCATGACGGAGCTGCACACCCACATCGGCGAATACCGCGATGTGCCAGCCGGTGACATCGGCGTTGGCGCCCGCGAGATCGGCTACCTCTTCGGCCAGTACCGCCGCCTGGAAAACAGCCACGAGTCCGGCGTGATCACCGGCAAGGGCCTGAAGTGGGGCGGCTCCCTCGTCCGCACCGAGGCAACCGGCTACGGCCTGGTCTACCTCGCCTCCGAGATGATGCAGACGCACGGCGAGTCCTTCGAAGGCTCCAAGGTCATCGTCTCCGGCTCCGGCAACGTGGCTATCTACGCTGCGGAGAAGGTGCAGCAGCTCGGCGGCGTGGTTGTGGCCATGTCGGACTCCTCCGGCTACGTCACCACCCCGAACGGCGTGGACATCGAACTACTCAAGGACGTCAAGGAAGTGCGTCGCGGGCGCATCTCCACCTACGCGGCTGAGGCCGGCGAGGGCGTCGAATTCCACCGGGACGGCAACGTGTGGGAGGTCCAGGCGGACGTTGCCCTGCCGTGTGCCACCCAGAACGAGCTCGATGGTGACGACGCCAAACTCCTCGTCGACAACGGTGTCCGCTACGTCGCCGAGGGCGCAAACATGCCGTGCACCCCAGCGGCTGCGCACTACTTCCAGCAGAAGGGGATCGCGTTCGCGCCGGGCAAGGCCGCCAACGCAGGTGGCGTGGCCACCTCCGCGCTGGAGATGCAGCAGAACGCCTCGCGCGACTCCTGGTCTTTCGAATACACCGACCAGCGCCTGCACGAGATTATGTCGAACATCTTCAAGACGGTCGATTCGACCGCCAAGGAGTACGACATGGAGGGCGACTACGTGGCCGGTGCGAACATTGCGGGCTTCAAGAAGGTCGCTGACGCGATGCTGGCGCAGGGCGTCATCTAGGGATATATGAATATGCGTTGATGGCATAAAATACACTCGGTTGCCCACTGCCGACACTGGCTTAAGGCCGGTTCGGTGGTGGGCAATTGTGTTTTCGGGGGTAGTGGGCGAAAAAGTTTTCTGAATAACATACAGCGCGCCGTATATCTGTTACGCTGCCGTGTATGTCAGAGCAAAAAGTGTTGAACGTAGCAGTCGCGGGCGCTACCGGGTACGCCGGCGGCGAGATCCTCCGCCTGCTGCTCGGCCACCCGGCATACCTCGCGGGCGAGCTTGCAATCGGTGCGCTCACCGGAGCCTCCAACGCGGGCGCCTCGGTAGGGGAGATCATGCCGCACCTGCCCGAGCTTGCCGACCGCGTCATCGAACCCACCACGGTAGAGGTGCTCGCGGGCCACGACGTCGTCTTCCTCGGCTTGCCGCACGGGCACTCCGCGAAGATCGGCGCGGC
This sequence comes from Corynebacterium sp. UMB10321, assembly GCF_030228725.1. Taxonomy (NCBI): domain Bacteria; kingdom Bacillati; phylum Actinomycetota; class Actinomycetes; order Mycobacteriales; family Corynebacteriaceae; genus Corynebacterium; species Corynebacterium sp. UMB10321. The sequence continues at coordinate 560,936 of NZ_JASOZC010000001.1, forward strand.
GCTGCCGCCAGAGGTCACGGTCATCGACTGTGCTGCGGACTTCCGCCTGCGCAGCGCCGATGCCTGGCAGCACTACTACGGCTCCGAGCACGCCGGCTCCTGGCCGTACGGCCTGCCGGAGCTGCCCGGCCACCGCGAGCAGATCGCAGCAGCCACGCGGATCGCGGTGCCCGGCTGCTTCCCGACGGGCGCTACGCTCGCGGCGTGGCCCGTGGTGGCATCCGGCCTGGTCGAGCCGGACCTGACTATCGTCTCCGTCACCGGCGTTTCCGGCGCAGGCAAGAAGGCGAGCGTTGCCATGCTGGGCGCGGAAACAATGGGTTCGCTGAAGGCCTACAGCGCTGGCGGCACCCACCGACACACCCCGGAGATCCAGCAGAACCTGCAAGAAGTCGCGCAGTCTCCGGTCGGCATCAGCTTCACGCCGGTGCTCGCACCGCTGCCGCGCGGCATCCTCACCACCGTGGTCGCACCCCTTGCCCAGGGCGTGGACGCTGCCGCTGTCCGCGCGGCGTACGAATCCGCCTACGCGGGCGAAGCCTTCGTCACCCTGCTCCCGGCAGGGCAGCAGCCGCAGACGCAGCACGTGGTCGGCTCAAACATGTGCCACGTGCAGGTAGCAGTCGACGAATCGGCCAAGAAGCTCGTGGTCACCAGTGCCATCGACAACCTCACCAAGGGCACCGGCGGCGGTGCCGTGCAGTGCATGAACCTTGCACTCGGCCTCGAAGAGACCGCGGGGCTCTCGCGAGCCGGGGTGGCTCCGTAACCGCCAGCCTCACCCCATCTCTACTTCTTCTTCTCGTATAGGACTGTAAAGGACATTTTCATCATGAGCACTACTGGTGTTACCGCCCCCAAGGGATTCAGCGCCGCAGCAATCTCGGCCGGCATCAAGGCATCCGGCAAGCCGGACATGGCCGTCGTGGTCAACGAAGGGCCAAAGAACGCGGCCGCAGCCGTGTTTACCCGCAACAAAGTCTTCGCAGCCCCGGTCAAGGTCAGCCGCGAAGTAATCAAGGGCGGCGCTATTTCCGCCGTCGTGTTTAACTCCGGCAACGCCAACGCCTGCACCGGCGCGCAGGGCGTCGAGGACGCCAAGGCGATGCAGCAGCTGACCGCCGAGGGTATCGGGGTGGACGCCTCGCAGATCGCGGTGTGCTCCACCGGCATCATTGGTGACCTGCTGCCGATGGACAAGATAGAGCACGGCATCGGGGTCGTTGTGAAACAGCTCGGCGACCATGGCGCGGACGCCGCCGTCGCAATTAAGACCACGGACACGGTGGCGAAGGAGGTCGTCGTCAATGGTGACGGGTGGACGCTCGGCGGGATGGGCAAGGGCGCGGGCATGATGGCGCCGTCGCTTGCCACGATGCTCGTGTGCATCACCACGGACGCAGACGTCGAGAGCCAAGCGCTGCAGACCGCGCTCGAGCGCGCCGTCGCCACCACCTTCAACACCCTGGATATCGACGGCTCCACCTCCACCAACGACACCGTCATCGCCATGGCCAGCGGCGCAAGCGGCGTCACCCCGACGCAAGCAGAACTCGACGCCGCGATGCAGGACGCCTGCTCGCAGCTCGCCGCCATGATGCAGTCCGACGCCGAAGGCGTGACCAAGCGCGTGGCCATCACCGTCGAAGGCGCAGCCGACGACGCCCAGGCGCTCAACGCAGCCCGGACAATCGGGCGCGACAACCTAGTCAAGACCGCAATGTTCGGCTCCGACCCGAACTGGGGCCGCGTGCTCGCCGCCGTCGGCATGGCAGACGCCGAGATGGACGCCGAGAACATCTCAGTCACCTTCAACGGGCAGACCGTATGCGAGCAGTCGGCGGGCGCGCCGGGCGCGCGCGACGTGGACTTGAGCGGTGCGGACATCGAGGTCGTCGTCAACCTCGGCACCGGCGGGCAGGGCAGTGCCACCGTGCGCACCACCGACCTGTCGCACTCCTACGTCGAAATCAACTCCGCATACAGCAGCTAGGAGGCAGTCGTGTTACCGAATCTCAGCAGCGAGCAGCGGGCAACCGTCCTGGCAGAGGCACTGCCGTGGCTGCAGCACTACCGCGACAAAATCGTCGTGGTCAAGTACGGCGGCAACGCCATGATCGACGAGGACCTCAAGGCCGCATTCGCCGCCGACATGGTCTTCCTGCGCACCGTCGGCGCGAAGCCCGTGGTCGTACACGGCGGCGGCCCGCAGATCAGCGCGATGCTCTCCCGGCTCGGCCTCGACGGCGGCGAGTTCGTCGGCGGGTTCCGCGTCACCACCCCCGAGATCCTTGACGTGGTGCGCATGGTGCTCTTCGGCCAGGTCGGGCGTGACCTGCTGGGCAAGATCAACTCCCACGGGCCCTACGCGGTGGGCACCTCCGGCGAGGACGCCGGCCTGTTCACCGCGAAGCGCCGCACCGTCGACGTCGACGGCGAAACCCGCGACATCGGGCTCGTCGGCACGATCACCGACGTGAACCCCGCCGCCGTCATGGACATCATCGAGGCCGGGCGCATCCCGGTGGTCTCCGGCATCGCGCCGGGCGAGAACGGCGAGGTGTACAACATCAACGCCGACGAGGCAGCTGGCGCACTCGCCGCGGCGATCGGCGCGGAGCGCCTCGTGGTGCTCACCAACGTGGAGGGCCTCTACACAGACTGGCCGAATAGGGATTCGCTGCTGTCGAAGATCGAGGCCGGGGATCTCGAGCAGATGCTGCCAGCGCTGGACTCGGGCATGATCCCCAAGATGGAGGCGTGCCTGACTGCAGTGCAGGGCGGGGTGAAAGCCGCCCACGTCATCGACGGGCGCGTCGCGCACTCCGTCCTGCTTGAGCTGCTCACGATGGGCGGGGTGGGCACCATGGTTCTGCCAGATGATTACGACCGTTCCCAGTACCCGGACGGCACCATTTTTAGAAAGGATGACGCATGAAGGACTTCACGCAGCGTTGGGCGGGCGCGCTTTTAGATAACTACCCGGTTCCGCCAGTCGAACTCGTCGAAGGTTCCGGCTCCACCGTGACCGACGCGGATGGCAAGCAGTACATCGACATGCTGGCCGGCATCGCGGTCAACGCGCTCGGCCATGCGCATCCGGCAGTGGTCGAGGCGGTCACCAACCAGCTATCGACGCTCGGCCACGTCTCGAACCTGTTCGGCTCCGCACCCGTGGTCAAGGTCGCCGAGGCACTCCGCGAGCACGTCGGCGACAACACCGCCCGCGTCTACTTCGGCAACTCCGGCACCGAGGCCAACGAGGCAGCCTTCAAACTCGCGCGCCTGACGGGTCGCCGCCGCATCCTTGCAGCGCAGCACGGCTTCCACGGCCGCACCATGGGCGCGCTCGCCATGACCGGCCAGCCCGACAAGCAAAAGCCGTTCGAGCCCCTGCCCGCCGGCGTGGAGTTCTACCCCTACGGCGACATCGACGCGCTCACCGCACTCGTGGAACAGAACCCTTCGGATACCGCGGCCATCATCCTGGAGCCCATCCAGGGCGAGACCGGCGTCATCCCCGCCCCGGAAGGCTTCCTCACCCAGGTCCGCGAGCTGTGCGACAAGCACGGCATCCTCTTCATCGCCGACGAAGTGCAGACCGGCGTCGGCCGCACCGGCGACTTCTTCGCCTTCCAACACGAGGGCGTGCTCCCGGACGTGATCACTATGGCCAAGGGGCTCGGCGGCGGCCTGCCCATCGGCGCGACGATCGCCCGCGGCGAGGCGGCGAAGCTCTTCACTCCGGGCAGTCACGGCACCACGTTCGGCGGCAACCCCGTCTCGTGCGCGGCGGCCACGGCAGTGCTGGCCACCATCGACGACGCCTTCCTCGCGGAGGTGCGCCGCAAGGGGCAACTGCTTGCCGACGCCACCTCGAAGATCCCGGGCGTCAAGGAAGTCCGCGGGCGTGGGCTCATGCTCGGCGTGGTGCTGGAGCGGCCGGTGGCGAAGCGCGTCGTCAAGCTTGGCCTTGAGCACGGCGTGATCCTCAACGCGCCGGCGGATGACGTGATCCGCCTGACGCCGCCGCTGGTGATCAGCGACGAGGAAATTGCGCAGGCGGCCCGGCGCCTCACGGCCGCGATTGCGGAGGCCTCAGAAGAGGTCTCACAATAATTTGACAGGCTTGACGTATCGCTTTCGCATGTGCTGTAATTTGATTGTTCAATTCATTAATTGAACATTTGCTAGTGGGGTGGAGCCATCCACCCTTGCGCCTTCACATTCCTTGCTCGGAATCGGTGCAACCAAACCACAGTGAAAGTCGATAATCATGGCCTTCTCCGCGAAGAAATCCCTCCCAGCTGTAGTGCTCTGTGCCGCGATGATGTGGACAGTGACTGGATGCAGCAGCCCTGCGGACAACGAGCCTGCCTCGGAAACGAGCCAGACTGCCGCAGACGCCTCGCATGCAGTGACCATCACGGACATCACCGGGAACACGATTCAGCTGGAGAAGCCACTCGAGCACGCCGCCATCCAGCTTTCTGGTTCAGGCGGGCCGCTTTTGACGATGGCGGCCCTCGACCGGGACAACTACACGTCTAAGATCGCTGCGATGGATAAGGGCCTCGAGTCCAACCGACAGGACCTGTGGGACCTTTTGCTTGAGGCGAACCCGGAGCTTGCTGATATCCCGAAGATTGGTGATGCGACGAAGGATCAGATCTCCGCCGAACAACTTTTGACGATGGGTGTCGACGGAGTCATTGCTCCGGTTCGCCAAAAGGCAAAGATGGATGTCATCGCTGAACAGACTGGCATCCCGGTAATCTACATCGATTACCACAGCCAAAAGCTGGAAAACCATATTCAGTCCACCAAGATCATCGCTGAAGCCACTGGGCTGACGAAGAATGTCGACGAGATCACGAAGTTCTACGAGGACGTCGTCGGCGACATCGAGGAGCGCGCTTCGAAGCTGGACCGCTCTACCTCGGTGTACTTTGAAACCAGCTCCAGCGGTCCGACGGAGTTCGGCAACACCTACGGTGCTGACATTATGTGGGGCGCCATCCTGGACGCCGTCGGTGCGGACAACATCGCCACGCACTTCATGGCAGCCAACGACGCGGAAGCGTTGTCAGCAGAGCAGGTGTTGGTCAGCGACCCGGACAAGATTATTTTTGCGGGATCCCTCTGGGCCAACCAGCCGGACTCCGTCAAGATGGGCTTTTCGGTCTCCAATGAGGAGGCGCTGGCCTCGATGGAGCCGTTCCGCCAGCGCGAGGGCTGGGACAAGCTCAAGGCAATCCAGAACAACGAGCTGTACGCGATTGGTCACCCTATGACCCGCGAAATGCTGGACTTCTACTCCTACGCGCAGCTTGCCAAGCTCTTCCACCCGGAGGAGTTCGCGGACCTGGATCCGGAAGCGCTGATCAAGGAGTACTTCGATAAGTACATGCCGATCCCATACGAGGGAACCTGGTTCATCAAGTATGAGTAAGGCACCAACAAAAAGCCTCCCGAAAGGACTACTGGTCGCATTTGCCATTTTGGCGGTCGTAGTCCTTTTCGTGGTGGATCTTTGCGTCGGCCCCGCCAACATCAAGCTCTCGAACTTCTCCGCCGTGCTAGATCCTGATTCGGTTGAGCACATTGCGTTCTTCCGCATGCGCATGCCGGCTGCCCTCATGGCAGTTGGGGTGGGGATGAGTCTGGGGTTGGCGGGTGCCGTGATGCAGACGATCCTGAATAACCCGCTTGCCAGCCCGTTCACGCTTGGCGTGTCCTCGGCAGCGAGCCTTGGCGCAGCCATCGTCTTTGTGATGGCGCTGCCGATGGTGTTCGTTACCGGCGGTGCGCTGCTGCTCGCGCTGGTCTCCGTGCTGGTTATCTTCGCGGTGGGCAAGTACATCGAGATGAGCAACTCATCACTCGTGCTTGCGGGCATCGCGCTGAACTTCCTCTTCGACGCCTTCCTGTCCCTGATCCAGTACCGCGCGTCAGAAGAGAGCCTGTCGTACATCGTCTTCTGGACGATGGGCGGGCTCACCCGCGCCTCGTATCCGCAGGCGTGGATCCTGCTCTCCACGTTCGTCGTTGTCTTCGCGGTGCTGCTGCGCAACGCGTGGAACCTGACCGCGCTGAAGTTCGGTGAAGCACGAGCGGAAGCGCTCGGCGTCAAAGTCGGGCGCGTGAAGATCCTCTCCCTCGTCTTGGCCTCGATCCTGACTGCGCTGGCGGTGAGTTTCTGCGGAAAGATCGGGTTCATCGGCCTGGCCGCGCCGCACCTGGCGCGCCGACTGGTCTCCGAGGACCAACGGTTCTACCTGACCAGCTCCGCCATTCTTGGTGCGATGATTCTGCTGGTGTCCTCGATCCTCTCGAAGCTGATCGTCCCGGGCGTTGTGGTGCCAATCGGCATCATCAGCTCGATTATCGGCATCCCGTTCTTGGTCTATGCGCTGACAAGCCAGCGCCGTCAAAGGGCGGTGTAGCGGCATGATTCGCGTCAAGAATTTCTCGTTCGATTACGGCGAGCGCCAGATCATCAACAGCATCAGCTTCCAAGCCAAACCCGGCGAGGTCACCGTGTTGATGGGACGCAACGGCGCGGGCAAGACCACGCTGATGACGTCGATTGTCCGCTCACACAACCAGGGGCGCGGCAAGAAGATCTCCGGCGACATCGAAACCACTGGCACCATTTCTTACCTGAACCAGCACACGGAGGGTGACCTGCCGTTCACGGTCTTCGAAACGGTGATGATCGGCAAAGTATCCAAGCTGGGCATCCGCACCACGCAGGAAGACATCGACGACGTCAACGAAGTGCTGGACATGCTGGAGCTGCAGCCTCTCCGCGACGTCGCGATCCGCAACCTCTCCGGCGGGCAGCGCCAGAAAGTGTTCATCGGGCAGGCGATGGTGAAGCGCCCCGAGATTCTCCTTTTCGACGAGCCCACCTCCGCCCTCGACATCGAAAACCAGTACCGCATCCTGCACCAGATCAAGGACCTCACCGTCCAGCGCAACATCACGACGGTGGTGACCCTGCACCAGATCGACCTGATTGAGCGCTTCGCCGACCACATCATCGTGCTCCACGAAGGCAAGATCTATGCCGAAGGCTCACCCGCCGAAGTGTTTACGAAGCAGACGTTCCGCGACGTCTACTCCGTCGAAGCGATCCTGGCCGGGGTCAAGGACCGGATCCTGTTCGGGTTCGACCTCCTCGACCACCCGAAGATCCCGTCTGAGCACACCCCGACTTCGATCCACTAGGCCCGCTAGTCCCGGTGGCGGGTAAGCTTCAGCGCCCGCTGCTGGTCCAGCACCTCGAAGTAGGGCAGCGGGTCGATGTCTAGCGCCTCCACGTAGTCCGTCAACATGTCACGCACTACGCTGTGCAGGTTCTCGACGTCCCACGGCTTAGCGATGTAGTAGTCCAGGTTCGCCTCGTTCACCGCGTGCACGGTGTCCTTGAGCTGCGCCTGCCCGGTTACCAGCACCTTCCGGGTCGCCGCGGTGCGTGGGTCTTGCATCATCTGCACAAGGAACTCCACGCCGGTGGTCCCGGGCATGCGGTGATCACACAGCGCGAGCGCGAGGAGGTCGCCGTCGTCGCTGAGCTCGTCGATCACCTCCCATGCTTCGTCGGCGTTGGAGGCAACCTCCAGGCGGACGGTGTCCGCGAAGGGGAGGAGGTCGCGCTCAAGGGCGGCGCGCACTTCGGCTTCATCTTCAAGAATCAGAATGGTGAGGTTCATGGTGTCTCCTTGGTCCGTTGATACGTAGGCGAACGCTGGCTTGGGTGCCTCGTGGCGAGGACTCCAGCGTGATGGTTCCGTGGTGCTTATTGATGATGCTTCGGCACACACTCAGGCCGATGCCCATCCCGAAGCGCACCTGGCCGTTCTTCGTGGTGAAACGCGGTTCGAAGAGCCGCTCGAGGCGCTCACCGGGGATGCCGGGGCCGTCGTCGATAATGTCGACTTCGATCCAGCCCGGCTCAGGCGTACTCGTGCGGATCGTGACTGTGCTGCCAACGCCCGTGTCCTGCATCGCTTCTGCGGCGTTGGTCAGCAGGTTCGTCCACACCTGGGCCAGCTGGCCAGGCATGCACGTGATGTTGGGCAGCTCCGCGTAATCGCGAATGACCTCGACGTGGTCGAGCCGGTGCGAGATGAGGCGCAGCGTGTCGTCAATACCCTCGTGGACATTGACGTCGGTGACGGGGTCGCCGTCTGGGCGCGCGTACGAGCGCAGCGAAGCGACGAGTTCCGTGATGCGGGTCGCCGCGGTGGAGAGGTTGCGCACCCCAGTGCCGATCGCCGCAGCGCGCTCGATGGTTTCGAAGTCGAGCCTGCGGGAGCGGGCCACCTGCTTAGCAAAGGCGGCGTCGTGAAGCCCGGCGAGCACCCAGCGCTGCGCAAGCGCGCGGTCGCCGATGATCTCGGTGAGGTCACGCCGCAGCCTGCGCGCCTCCTTCGTACTCACCGAGGGCGCCAGTTTCGCCTGGTCAAACGCCTTCAGCACGCCCTCGCGCCACTTCCGGTTCGGGCTCGCCGCAAGCAGCGTATCGACGTCCTCTCCGAGATGCGCCGCCGTTCGCTCAATCGCTGCCATCGGGTTGTTCAGCTCGTGGGCGACCCCCGCCGCCAACTCGCCGAGTGAGGCGAAGCGGGCCTGGCTCATCAGCTCGCGGCGGGCCTCCTCCAGGTTTCGCAGGGCGGTGCTCAGCCGTGCGCGCTCCTGTTCAAGCTCCACGGTCATCTCGTGCTGGTGCACCTGGCTGTCCTCGGAGCGGCGCAGGCGCCGGTCGTAGGAGCGCACCAGCAACACGGCGAGCATGCGGTCCAGGCCAGGGGCGATGTCGAGCAGGTAGTTGAGCTGGTCCATCGGCAGCTGCACCGCGGTGACCTCTGTCGTGGTCCGCGCGGTGAAGAACCCAATGCGCGTGCCTGCCAGCGCCAACAGTCCAATCACCTGGCCTGTCGATCCACGGTGCATCGTAATATCCCCGGCGTCCGTGCTGCGCTGCAGCACCACCTCGCCCGAGATGGTCAAGATGACCTCCTCGACCTCTTTGCCTTCCGTGGTCAGGTTCACCCCGGGCGGGAAGACCAGGCGCGGCCGGCGCCCGAGGTGCCGGTCGGCGGCGTCAATAATGTGCCTGATGATCTCCTCGTCGCTGAGCTCCACGTCCAGCGCCGGCGCCGCCGGCTGGTCGTACTTCGACGTCAACTCGGGGTTGTCGTGGTAGCGCGACGCCCAATAGCGGGTGAGCTGCTGCTGCAGGTTCCGTGCCAGGGCCTCGTCGTGGATCTCCGGCGTGTACACCAGCATGTCCAGCCTGCCCAGCTCGCTGAGCCGGTCCAGGCCCGACACCGTCGGTGCCGTGGTCAGGACGATGATGCGGGTGTGTTCGTAGTGGGCGTCGTCAAGAAATTTGACCAGCGGGTGATCGGCGGTGAGCCCGTGCTCGTGCACCGTGACGGTGACGAGCGCGAGGTCGTCCGTGCGAGGCAAGTCCGTCAGCGACGGGTAGGTGAGCACCGTATGCGTGCCGCCGAACGCGTCGCGCACGATGCTCTGGACGGTGCGCGACGCCTCCGACGCACCGATGACCGCGATTGTTGAGTGTGGAATCATCTACAGCAACCCCAGCAGCGTCCATACTGACGGCATCACGAAGATCAACAGCAGCGTTGCCACCGTGCCCACCACCAGGCCGACCTGCGCCATCTGTGGGATGGTGATCTCCTTCGTGGCGTACGCAATCGCGTTCGGCGGGGTGGAGATCGGCAGCGCCATACCCAGCGAGCAGGCGATCGCCACAATCACCGCGATGAGCATCGGGCTCGGCTCGGACAGCGTGATCGCCAGCGAGACCGCCAGCGGCACCAGCAGGTTCGCCGCCGCCGAGTGGGAAATGACGTTCGCCATGGCAAACCCGATCAGGCCCAGCAGCGCCAGGATCATCATCGGGCCGAGCACCTTCCAGTTCACGGAGCCGACCAGCCAATCGTCGAGGCCCGTCGCACCGACGCCCGTGCCCAGCGCAATACCGCCGGAGACCAGCCACAACACCGGCCAGTCCAGCGCCTGGACGTCCTTGCCCTTCATCACTTTCAGGCTCAGCAGCGCAACGACGGGGAAGAAACCGACAATATTCGAGGAAATCCCGTGCAGCGGCTCGCTCATCCACAGCGCAATCGTCAGCCCCGCCACCGCGTAAAACAGCTTCGCGTTCGACGACGTATCCCAGGACGCATCCATTGCAATCGAGATCCGCGTCTCCGAGGGGATGAACGCAATGCACAGGAACAGCCACGCAAACACCAGCACAACCAGCATGAACGGGACGGCAAGCAGCATCCACTGCGCGAAGGACACCTTGATGCCGTACTCCGCCAGCGCACCAATCGCGATCGCGTTCGGCGGCGTGCCCACCGGCGTACCGATGCCGCCCACATTCGCCGCCAGCGGAATCGACAGCGCCACACCCGCGCGCACCTTACCCGGCGGCAGCGTGCGCAGAATCGGGATGACCACCGCGAACATCGTGGCCGTCGTCGCCGTATTCGACATAAACATGCTCAGCAGCGCGGTAATCAGCATGAGCCCCAGCACCGTCAGCCGCGCCTTGTCCGGGAACGGCCGCAGCATAATCGCGGCCAGGTTCTTGTCCAGCCCGAACTTCTCCGCGCCATGCGCAATCATGAACCCGCCCAAGAACAGGATGATCACCGGGTTCGCCAGCGCCGCAAAGTAGTCGGACGCCGGCAGCACCGTCTCCTTCAGCGCCTCGGCGCCACCCGTCGGGTCAACGATGGCGCCCTTTGAAAGCAGGATGACCTCGAAGAAGATCACTAGCACCGCGGTCGCGGTCAGCGGGATCGGCTCGAGGATCCAGAAGACAATCGCTAACAGGAAAATAGAAAGCATCCGCTGGCCGGGAGCCTCGAGGCCAGGGATGTTGAAAAAGAAGGGGAGCGCGAAGAGCACGGCGCCAAGAATGAGGCCCGCCCACTGCTTTTTCGAAAGGGAGGGGGCGCGCTGCTGGAGCGCCGGTGGTGGAATCGTTCCATGCTGTACAGCCATACCTCTGTATCTTAATCGTATGACCAGCGAATTTCGGTGGTTAGAATAAGCAGAATGAAACACTCAAAGCTTTTCGTCGCAGCACTCGCCGCCGCCTGCGTATCGACGGCCACTTCGTGCACCACCCAGCCCCTCCCATTCGAGCAAACACCCGCCGCACCGGCTTCGCAGGAAGCAGAGACCGCGCCCGATGCCGATCCAGGCGTGATGGACGAGCCCGCCTTCGAAGACGCCATCATTACCATCTGGTCAAAGACAGACGAGATGCGGGGCATCGGCGTGCCCGAGTCCGAGATCGAAGATTTACAGGCCCGCACCGACAAGCGCGACGAGTCGATGGGGAAGCGCGCAATGTTTTACGTCACCGAGGCTGACAAGCTCAGCGAACAGTATGCGTCAGTGACTGAAAACGGTTCTTAAGCCCAGAGCGGTCCGGTGCGGGTGTGGTACCCGGCAGGCTCCACATGCACGATCGTTTCCGACTCACCGATGACCGCAGTGATGCCATCCTCGATGGCGTCGGCGTGCTCGTGGGAGTACGCCACAGTCCACCCGCCGGGGACCTGCACGACGAGGCTGATAAGCCGATCGCGGCCAAACGCAGCCGTGCGCACCGACGTGAACTCGACGTCGTGCTCGGCAGCGTAGCTATTAAGGAAGCCGTGCAGCTTCTCCAGCTCATCTTGCGGCAGCGCTTCCGAGAGCAGCCCAAGAATGGCGCCTTTGAGCAGGCGGTAGCCGGTGAACAGGACGTTGAAGCCGACGCACAGCGCGATGATCGGGTCGAGCAGCTGCCAGTCCGTAATCCAGACCGCCGCGATGCCGACGATCACTCCGACCGTGGTCCACACGTCAGTGAGGAGGTGGTGGCCGTCGGCGTCCAGTGTTGAGGAGCGGTACTTCTTCCCAGCTTTCACCAGCGCGACGCCCACCGCGAGGTTTAGTACCGTGGCGGCAACAGAAAACGCCAGGCCGATACCGATCTGCTCAACCGGCTGCGGGTGAATAATGCGCTGCACGGACGTATAGATAATGGCCACGGACGCCACCAGAATCAGCGAGCCCTCCACCTGCGCGGAGAAGTACTCGGCCTTCGCGTGGCCAAAGTTGTGGTTTTCGTCTGCGGGCTTGGCGGAAAGCTTCAGTGCCCACAGGCCGACGAGGGCAGCAACCAGGTTGATCACGGACTCGATGGCGTCGGAGAGGAAACCGACTGATCCCGTAATGCCGGCCGCTGCCATCTTCAAAGCAATGGTGATGACGGACGCTGTGATGGAGAGCCACATAAACCGTTCGAGGAGCCGCTGTTCTCGTTTACGTTCAGCATTGATTTCGGACAAAGGCATGTCTGCTTTCCGCCTCCCTATATCTGACCTGCAATATGTTAACAGTGCGGTCGGGGAGGGGTATGGGACCAGGCGAACCGGGAAAGGTTGAAAGTTGGACCTTAAAAGCTCCCAGGAAACTTTTGAATGTTGATTTATAAAATAATGAAAAAACAACAGTATGTAATTCAATCGAACCATCGAATCTCGGATATTCAATAAAGGGGTAGAGGGTTTCTATTTTTGGCCCAATTTTCGGGACATTTTTGGGAAATCTGCAGCTGACAGTACATTTGTACTGTTTAAACACACCCCAATGCGGGGGTAGTCGAAATGTATAAAAATATGAATGGGGCTTTTATAAAGTCGCTCGGAGGGGGATTATATATGCAATAGTTTGAAAGTTATGCAAATAGTGCCTTAGGGAATTCTGAAATGTGTTTCGGAATGTATTGTGTTTGGCATGTCAAATACTTCTAGCGCCACTACGGCAGCGGACATCAAGGGTCCGCCAATCAAACCAGTGAGCCACGGCAAGGCAGTGTTGTTCCTTGCCCTTGGTACAGCATTCCTTGCCGGTACCCCGTTGTGGGTAAAGGCCACAAACATGGATCCCGCCACGCAGGCCTTCCTGCGCGTTGTGCTCGGTTGCCTCGTGTTGATCCCGTTCGGTGTTATGGAAATCCGCAAGAAAGAATCCCTGAGCAAGAAGGGCATCATGCTCTCCATTGCCTCGGGTCTCTTCTTGGGCGTGGACTTCACATGCTGGAACTACTCCATTTTCTACGTAGGCGCTGGTGTTGCCGCGATTCTGCTGAATCTGCAGGTCATTATCGTGCCGATGCTTACGGCAATCTTTGATAAGTACAAGATTCCGCCAGTGTTCCTGATTCTTGTTCCGATCATGGCCGTCGGTGTGCTGTTGACCGGTGGCGTATTTGAGGCGGCGGAAGCATCCGGCGGCCCGGAGAGCATTTACGGCATCAAGACCGCGACGCTGGGCACCATCTTCGGTTTGACCTCCGGCGTGTGCTACTCGTTCTACCTCTACCTCTCCCGCAAGGCTGGTACCTCCGCACGTAAGGACCTCTACGTCCAGCCGATGATGTACACGATGGCAGCGCAGGCTGTTGCGCCTACCATTGTTGCGCTCTTCATCTCCCCGCGTGGCGGCTTCGACTTCGTCAATGGCGTCTTGATCGACGGTCAGCTCCCATTGGTTGACCCGGAGACCACAGTCGGCGACCCACTGACTGCATGGAACTGGTTCAACCTGATCTGCTTGGTTATCCTCGGCCAGGCGTTGGCGTGGACCTTCGTCCAGTACGGCACGGTCTGGCTCGACCCAACCCTGTCCGCAGGTATCCTGCTGCTTTCGCCGGTGACCTCCGTTATCATTGCGGCCCCGCTGTTCGGCGAGATCCCATCGGTACTGCAGATCATCGGTATCTTCCTGATTTTGGGTACAGTGGCATATCAAAATGGGATGTTCACAATGTTTTCAAAATCGAAGATGAAACCGGACCACGAGAATCCCGACCATTCGCTCGATGAACAACTCGTCAGAGAGGGATTAGCGCCCGGACACTCACCGGAAGAAGCCTCGGATAACCCGAAGAAGCATCACCATCACCACTAATTCGGAGTAGGTTCGGGGCGAACCGAAAAAATTTCACACAATGAGTGAAAACTGAACCCCGTCTGTTCCGAAAGGCACAGACGGGGCGTCGGCAAATAATCGAATATCAATCGTCAACGAGCAAGGAGAAGAAATGAAGCTGACCCAACGCGAACAGGAAAAGCTGCTCATCGTGGTTGCTGCTGATGTGGCACGTCGCCGCAAGGAACGCGGCGTGAAGCTGAACTACCCAGAGTCGGTAGCCCTCATCACGGATTACCTCATGGAAGGCGCCCGCGATGGCAAGACGGTAGCGCAGCTGATGTCCGAGGGCATCCAGGTGCTTACCCGTGACGATGTCATGGAAGGCGTTCCAGAGATGATCTCTGACGTTCAGGTTGAGGCAACCTTCCCTGACGGCACCAAGCTTGTCACTGTCCACAACCCAATCCGATAAAAGGAGACTACCCATGATTCCAGGCGAGTACTTCATCACTGAAGGCAAGGTCATCCTGAACGAAGGCAGCGAGCCAATCACGCTTGAGGTGAAGAACACCGGCGACCGCCCGATCCAGGTCGGTTCCCACTTCCACTTCGCAGAGGCAAACAGCGCCCTCGAGTTCGACCGTGAAGCTGCGATGGGCAAGCGCCTCGACATCCCGTCGGGCACCGCAGCCCGTCTCGAGCCAGGCGATTCCCGCACTGTTGAGCTGATCGACTTCGGCGGCAAGCGCGAAGTTCACGGCTTCAACGGCAAGGTCAACGGCCCAGTCAAGTAAACGGATTACGAAACCTTTAAGGAAGGGAACAAAATGGCATTTGAGATGGATAGGCGTCAGTACGCCGAGCTTTACGGCCCACACACCGGTGACGGCGTCCGCCTCGCGGACACCTCACTGATCGCACGCGTCGAGAAGAACCTGCTGAAGCCAGGCGAAGAAGTCAACTTCGGTGGCGGCAAGGTTATCCGCGACGGCATGGGTCAGAACTCCCGTGTTACTGGTGAAGAACTGATTCCGGACCTCGTCATTACCGGCCCGATCATTATTGACTACACCGGTATCTACGTTGCTGACATCGGCATCAAGGACGGCAAGATCCTCAAGATCGGCCGTGCAGGTAACCCAGATATCCAGGACGGCATCGACATCGTTGTCGGCGTCGCAACCGAGGTCATCGGCGGCGAGGGCAAGATCGTCACCGCTGGTGCAGTGGATACCCACATTCACTTCATTTCCCCAGAGCAGGTCCTGGCTGCGCTGGACAACGGCACCACCACGCTCATCGGTGGCGGCGTTGGCCCGGTTGATTCCACCAACGCAACCACCGTCTCCGCTGGTGCGACCAACATCAAGCACATGATCGAGGCTTCGGTTGACTTCCCGGTCAACGTTGGATTCCTGGGCAAGGGCCACGCGTCCGCGCTCAACCCGCTGCGTGAGCAGATCAAGGCCGGCGCTATCGGCCTGAAGATTCACGAGGACTGGGGCGCAACCGCGAACACCATCGACAACGCGCTCAAGGTCGCGGACGAGATGGACGTCCAGATCGCGATCCACACCGACACCCTCAACGAGGGTGGCTTCGTGGACAACACCATCAAGGCAATTGACGGCCGCGTCATCCACACCTTCCACACCGAGGGTGCTGGCGGCGGTCACGCGCCGGACATCATTGAGCTGGCTGGCCACTCCAACGTGCTGCCAGCGTCGACCAACCCGACGCTGCCGTACACCCACAACACGCTGGAAGAGCACCTTGACATGATCATGGTCTGCCACCACCTGAACCCGGATCTTCCGGAGGACGTGGCGTTCGCAGACTCCCGTATCCGCAAGGAGACCATCGCGGCGGAGGACGTCCTGCACGACATGGGCATCCTCTCCATCACCTCCTCTGACTCCCAGGCAATGGGCCGCGTCGGCGAGGTCGTGCTGCGCACCTGGCAGGTCGCTGACCGTATGAAGCAGCAGCGTGGTCCGCTCGAGGGTGACTCCGAGGGCAACGACAACGAGCGCATCAAGCGTTACGTGTCCAAGTACACCATCAACCCAGCGATCGCTCACGGTATCGCGCACGCAGTCGGTTCCGTTGAAGAGGGCAAGCTTGCTGACCTGGTGGTCTGGGAGCCGGCACACTTCGGCGTCAAGCCGCTGCTCGTGCTCAAGTCCGGCTACGTTGCACGCGCAGAGATGGGTGACTCCAACGCATCCATTCCGACGCCACAGCCACGTACGATGCGTTACTCCTACGCGGCATACGGCGATGCAGTTCGTCGCACCAGCGTCACCTTCCTGCCGACGGCCGCATTCGAGGCCGGCGTGCCGGATCAGCTGAACACGAACCGCAGGTTTGTTGAGGCGAAGGGCATCCGCAACCTCTCCAAGGCAGACATGAAGTACAACTCCGAGACGCCTGACATCAAGGTCGATCCGGAGACCTACGTACTGACCGTCAACGGTGAGGAAATCCACTCCGAGCCAGCTGAAGAACTGGCTATGGCACAGCGCTACTTCCTGTTCTAAGGTGGACGTGTAGCAGAAGCGAGCGGGGGCAGCAGACGCTGCCTCAGCTCGCTTTTTATTTTCTGCGACCACAAAATAAACGAAAGGTACTTATCGCAACATGATCGTTACTGAGATTCTCGGCAACGTGAATACAACCGAGGGTATTGATGCGTCGAACTGCGACTACGTCGTGTTCGACAACGAATCCCGCGTCAAGCGCATTCAGCGCCTGACCACTGAGCAAGGCACCGAGCTCGGCATCCGTCTCGACAACGACTTCCGCGAGTTCGTCGACGGTGACATTCTTGCCCGCGAGGGGGACAAGCTGATCGTCGCGAAAATCGCGGCTTCCGATGTCCTGGTGATCGAACCTGCAACGATCCGCGAGGCGCTCGAGGTTGCGCACGCGCTCGGTAACCGCCACCTCCAGGCACAGTTCTTCGCCGCAGGCGAGAATGCATTCGACAAGGACGTTATGGTTGTGCGGTACGACCACACCGTCGAGCACCATATCCAGCACACCGGTGTGTCCTACCACCGCGGTGAATACGTGATGCCAAAGGCGTTCCGTCATGCAGAGCACACCCACTAATCGCAGCCAGCTCGTCGTCTGGCACCTCACCGACTCCGCCCTGCCAACTGGTGGCTTTGCGCACTCCGCGGGCATGGAAACGTACCTGCAGCGTGACGTCATCCGCGACGCCGACACGTTCGCGACGTGGCTGCGCGGCTACCTGTACCAGGGCACGTTTAATGACGCCCTGGCGGCTCGGTTCGCGATCGAGCTGCAGCAGTCTGGCCTTTCGGAGGCGGAGCGCGTCGATAAGCTCGCTGAGCTTGATGCCCTGGTGCATGCGACGCAGACGCCGAAGGAGCTGCGCGCCGCGATGCAGTCGATGGGTCGGCGCATGTCGAAGGTTGCCAAGATTGTCGACGCCAACGATGCGCTCGTCACCGAGTACGACCGCGGGCTTGCGGCCCGTGAGTACAAGGGCAACCCCGGCATTGCGTTCGGGCTGGTGCTCGGCGCGGCTGGCGTGGAGGAGTACACCGCTGTCGAGGCGTACCTCATGCAGCTTGCGACTTCGATGGTGCAGAACGCGATCCGCGCGATCCCGCTCGGCCAGGACGCGGGCCAGCGTCTGCTGGTTGGCGTGTATGACTGGGTGTCGCGCTACGCCGCGGTGACCATGGAGCACACGATCCACGACTTGGGTGTGGCGGCGCCGGATATGGAAATTGCGCAGATGGAACACGAGTTCCTGCATTCGCGAATGTTTATGTCTTAAAACTTGGAAGGAAGATAGAAGTATGTCAGTAATCAAGATTGGCGTCGGTGGCCCTGTCGGCTCCGGTAAGACGCAGCTCATTGAGCGTATTACGCGCGCCCTGGAGGGAGAGATCTCCATGGCCGCGATTACCAACGACATTTACACCACCGAGGATGCCCGCATCCTGGCTCGCGACGGCGTGCTGCCGGAGGACCGCATCATTGGTGTTGAGACCGGTGGCTGCCCGCACACCGCTATTCGCGAAGACACCTCGATGAACGAGGCCGCCTACGAGGAGCTTCTGAACCGGCACCCGGACCTGGAGCTGGTGTTCATGGAGTCCGGCGGCGACAACCTGTCCGCGACGTTCTCCCCGGAGCTCGTCGACTTCTCGATTTACATCATCGACGTTGCGCAGGGCGAGAAGATTCCGCGCAAGGCAGGCCAGGGCATGATCAAGTCCGATCTGTTCGTGATCAACAAGACGGACCTTGCCCCGTACGTCGGTGCTGACCTGCAGGTCATGGCGGATGACTCGAAGAAGTTCCGCGGTGACAAGCCGTTCGTGCTGACCAACCTCAAGACCGACGAGGGCCTTGACCAGGTCATCGAGTGGATCCGTCGAGATGTGCTCATGCAAGATCTCGACACCAAGGCGTAGCTTGATGTGGGGCGAGTCACGCGCGGTGTTCACCCACGAACCGCCGCATGAGGAAACTGGTGTACTGGAGCTCGGCATCGGCATTGGCGGTACCAAGTCGGTAGCGAAACGGCAGTACCACGAGGGTGCGTTCAAGATCATCCGCCCGCACTACTTGGATGACTCCGGGCAGGTCTACTACACCATCGCGAACCCCGGCGGGGGCTACGTCGGTGGGGACGTGTACCGGATGGACGTTGAAGTAGAGCCGGATGCCTCCGTGCTCCTGACGGACCAGTCCGCGGCGAAGGTGTACCGCACGCCGAACGACTACGTCGTGCAGAACGTGGAGTTCACCCTGCACGGCAACGCCGTGATGGAGTACATCCCGGATCAGCTGATCCTGTACCGGGAGGCGGACTTCCGCCAGCAAATTACCGTCAACATGGACGCGGAGTCGCAGCTGTTCATGTCGGACATCGTCACGCCGGGCTGGTCGCCGGATGGTCGCCAGTTCCTGTACGAGCAGGCGCACCTGCGTAACGTCGTTCGTGTCGACGGCAAGCTGGCCGTCGTGGACAACGTGCGCATCGAGCCGACGAAGGAACTCTTCAACGACGTGAAGGAGTCCTTCCTGGGGCAGCACACCCACTTCGCAATGGCGATCTGCATCGACCCGAACATGACGCCGGAGCTGCTGGAGAAGGTCCGGGATGCAGTGCGCAACTCCCTGGAGGGCAAGGGCACTGCGAGCGCTTCGGTCACAGAGACCGAAGTTCCTGGCTTTGTGCTTCGCGGTGTTGCTGACTGGACGGAGGACCTGATGCGCATCATCAAGGCTGCGGCGAACGTCGTTCGCGCCGAGACGCGCGGCCAGGGGCCGATCGACCTGCGTCAGTACTAGTTACTTGCTATCGGCCGAATCCGGGCCATGTCCATGTTCGTGGGCATGGCCCGCACCTATCCAGTGCAACAGCTCGTGGATGTCATTGTCCGCGATGGCGTAATAGATGCTGCGGCCGTCTCGTTTCGAGGACACCGTGCCGTTGTTCTCCATCGCGCGCAGCGCGGCGGACGCGGTTGCGATACGAAGCTCGGTGACCTCTGCGAGCTCGGTCACGGTCAGCTTGTGCTGGCCGGCGTGGTGGATCGCAGCAAGCAGCGTCAACCGGGTTTGATCCCCGAGGATCTTGAAAATCCCGGCCCAATGGGGGAAATCTACTGACTGAGCCACTACTGAAACCTTTCTGGAATCGTTTTCACTACACCGGATGGGAAATGTGGAGTACCGGGATGTCCTGGTTATCTCGGTCTAGGTTACCGCTCACTCCGAAAACATTCTCAAGGACTGCTGGAGTAAGAACGTCGTCTGGCGCGCCGTTGCCCTTGAGCTGCTTGTCGTGCAGCAGCAAGAGGCGGTCGCAGTAGCGCGCGGCGAGCGCCAGGTCGTGGATCGCCAGCACGATGACCGTGTTGTGCTCACGGGACAGGTGGCGAAGCATGTTCATCAGCTTGTACTGGTGATGCAAGTCGAGGTGGTTCGTGGGCTCGTCCAAGAGCATCACCTTCGAACGCTGCGCCATCGCGCGTGCCACCATAGCTCGCTGGATCTGGCCGCCGGACAGTTCCGACATTTTGTGGTCCACGATGCCCTCGAGGTCCGCGTGCCGCAGCGCGTGGAGGATGATTTCCTCGTCCTCCGGTTGGGCCTGCGCGAACGGTCCGCGGCCAGCGCTGCGTCCGAGTTGGATCACCTCGCGCACGGTGAGCGGGATCTTGTCGCCGGAGTGCTGCGCCACGTAGGACAGCACGTGGACGCGCTCGGTGCGAGGGTAGTCGCGCAGCGGCTTGCCGTCGAACAGCACATCGCCTGTGAATGGGTGCACCCCGGCGATGGATTTGAGCAACGTCGACTTGCCGCAGCCGTTCGGGCCCACGAGCCCGATGACGGACGGGGCGTCGAGTTCGAACGAGATGCCGCTCAGGATGGTCGTACCGGGGAAGCCCGTTTCAAGGTTCTTGACTTCTAACATCAGTGCTTCCTCCGCAGGATCAAGAAGAACGCAGGGACGCCGATGAGCGCGGTGATCACGCCGACAGGCAGTTCCTGCGGGGCGAACAGCGCGCGAGCGATGGCGTCGGCAACCACAAGCGTGATCGCGCCGACCACCGCGGAAATCGGGATCAAGCTCGCGTGCCGCGGGCCGGACATCATGCGCACAGCGTGCGGAACAATCAAGCCCACAAACCCGATCGCGCCGACGGACGCGACCGTAGCCGCCGTCATGAGCGACACCGCCACCAACACCGCGTAGCGCAACGCCACAACCGGAATGCCCATCGTGGACGCCGTCGCATCACCGAGGGAGAGCGCATCTAGGTAGCGCGACATCATCCACAACGCCACCGTGCCGAGCGTGCCGACGATGAACACCGCGATCACGGTGTACCAACGCGCGGCGCTGAGCACGCCGAGCAGCCAGAACATGATGCCGCGGGTCGACTCAGCGTTCCCGGACGCGGTAACGATCAGCGAGGTCAACGACTGGAACAGGAACCCAATCAGCACACCGGTCAGCACCACACGTGCGGCGTCGGCCGCACTGTTGCGCAGCAGCAGCATCAACATGCCGAAGGACACGAGCGCACCCACCGCTGCACCGGCGATGATGCCGTACTGCCAGGTTGAGAACAGGATAGCCACGACAGCGCCCGTCGACGCGCCCGAGGAAATACCCAGCAGGTACGGCTCGGCGAGGTCGTTGTGGGTGATGGCCTGCATCGCCACACCGCACACCGCGAGGATCGCCCCGACCATCGCAGCCATCAGGATGCGAGGGATGCGAAGCTCGGTCAGGATGGACATGCGCAGCGGGGAAGGGGCGGGCAACGCCGGATCAAAAATCCCCCGCAGCTCAGTAAAGCTCAGGGAGCTTGAGCCAATCGGAATAGAACAAACCATCGCGAGTACCAGCAGTACTAACGCGATGGCTGAAACAGTGACGGTCTTCTTCACAGTTACTTGGCTGCTCCGTCGAAGAGGCCGTCGTCAATTGCCTTCGAGATGTTCTGCACTACCTCGTAGGAACGAGCGGAAGCCGAGGTGGCGACGCCAGGAACCACAATGTACATGTTGTTCTTGACTGCCTTCATCTCCTTGGTGCCCGGGGTGGACTCGAGGTCTGCGACCTTCTCCTCCCACTTATCGCCCGGCTCGCCGCGGCCAGGCAGGTCCGCGAGGATGATCACGTCCGGATCGGCCTCGGCGACGGCCTCCCACGACACCTGCGGCCACTCCTCATCCAGGTTGGCGAAGACGTTCTTCATGCCGGTGCGCTCTCCCATGTTGGTGACGATCGACGGGCCGCCAGCGACGTACGGGGAACCGCCAACAGACGAGTAGAGCAGCATGAACGTGGTGCCCTCAGGCGCCTGCTTTGCGTTCTCCAGCTCGGAGGTCTGCTTCTCAATGAGCTTCTTCGCCTCCTCTTCGCGGCCGAAGAGCTTGCCCAGGTCCTCGAGGTCCTTCGCGATCAGCTGGAAGGAGTCCTTGCCCTTGTTGTCGCCGTAGGACGGGCACTCGCTGTTCGGGTTGAAGGTGGCGACGCCCAGCTTTGCCCACTCCTCGCGGGTACCTGCGGCGTCGGCGCGCCAGTTCTCGTCGAACGGGGAGAAGATGAAGTCCGTGTCCGCGTCACGCAGCTGCTCCGAGTTCGGCACCGACGGGCTGACTTCCTTCAGTCCGTCGAGGGAGAAGCCAGCTGGTGGCAGGTCCTTCTGGTGGCCGTAGCCTGCAATCTGATCCTTGGCGCCGAGCAACAGCAGGGTGTCCGTTGCGCCCTGCTCGAGCGTGGTCGCACGCTGGACCGGTCCCTGAACGGTGACCTCGGTGCCACAGTTATCGATGGTGATGGCGGAGTCGGACTGTGCCTGTGGGGTTTGCTCATCCGTGGAGCTGCAGCCGGTCAGAGCCAGCCCTGCGACGAGAACAGAACCAAGAGCTGCAGAGATTGCGCGCATGGAGCTTCCTTTCAAATAATCAATGATCTGACAGAATGAGACTAGCGCGAAACCTTAGGAAAAGCTAGAAAAATATTTATGAGCGACGAAGACGCATCACACGATGCGGAACTCCAGTGTCAAGGAACTCCTCGCCCTCGGCGACAAGGCCGAACTGCTCGTAGTAGGGGACCAGGCCAGACTGTGCCTCGACGATCAGGTCGCCCGGCCAGCGCTCGGTGAGCTGGATGCCCGTTCGCGCGATCTGCGCGCCCAGGCCTGTGCCGCGAGCGGCCGGGGCGACGACGAAACGGCCAAACTGGGAACCCGTTGCGGTGGGAAAGACGCGGGCGCAGCCCTCCAACACCGCACCGTTCCACGCGAGCAGGTGCAGCGTGTCAGGGTGCGCGTCCTGCTCGTCGAGTTCCCGATAAGGGCAGTGCTGCTCGGCGACGAAGACGTCGACGCGGAGCTTGAATAGTTCGAACGCCTCGAGCGAGGTGAGCTCCGAAAGCGGTGCTACTTGGATTCGGTGCGTGCTCATTGCGGGAGGGCCTTTCCACTCGCAGGATCTGAGTATGGTTCGATGCGGCGCGTCGGGCCGTATGAGAGGCGGCGGTGCAGCGACTCGAACGGGCCCTGCTTGCCCATGCGCTCAAGCAGGGCGGCGAGCGCCACCGACAGCAGCCACACCGCGGTCCCGAGCAATATTGGGCGGAGCTCCCCGAGACCCGGCAGCCACGAGTAGCCGATCAGTACCGCGGTCGGAAGCAACACGAACGTCTGCAGAAGGTAGCCGGACATGGAGCGCTTCCCCAGGGCGATCATCGGCATCGTCCAGCGCGGTGGCTGCTGGTTCCAGTGCTGCGTTGCCAGCGCGAACGCAGCCAGGATGCCCGGTCCGGTGAGCATCCCGAAGCTCTGGTTCAAAATTGACCAAAATGCCGCTGTCGACGCAGGCAGGATGCCCAGCTGTGCAAGCCCAAGTGGGATGCCGATCGCAACAACGACAGCGACGGCCACCGCTACCCAAATCCACAGCGTCCGCGCGTGCTCATTCACGTCAGTGAGCACGCCGTCACGCGCCCACACAAAACCAATCAGGGAAAGCGCGCCCAGCTGGATCACAACGAGGGGCTGCGAGAAAAACATGTAGATCGCGAACTCTTGGTTCCCGGCAAAGTACGTGGCAAAGGAGCTAGCATCCGGTGCCGGCGTTGCAAGGTCCAGGGGTGTTCCATAGAAAAACACCGCAACCAGCGAGTACACAATGCACGACAGTCCCAGAATGATGCCAGCAATGACGTAGAGCACCCCCGAGCGCACGCGCAGGAACATCGCCATCAGCACACCAATAAGCCCGTAGGTCAACATGATGTCGCCGCTAAACAGCAGCCACATGTGTGCCAGGCCAAAGAGCGCGAGCATCCCGTAGCGCTTCGCCAGCACGCGCCGGGCAGCACCGGCCGGGTACCCTTTGCGTGCCAGACTCGCTGCGACCAGACCGAAGCCGAAGCCGAGGAGCGTTGAGAACATCGGCAGGCCACGGACGTGCACGAACATCGCCGCGAAGAGCGTCGCGGCTTGGTCAGCCACCGTGCCTGGGTGCTCGCCTGTCACGGTTGTGCTTAAAGGAGTGAGCCAGTACGAAATCGCGTTGGCTACGGCGATGCCGAGCAGCGCCAAACCCCGCGCGATATCCGGGACGACGAGCCGTGTACGTTGCTGTTGCTCTACGGTACGCATGCAACGAAAGCGTACGGCAGGCCTACCCTCGCATCAACCACGGAGACGTAGAGACCAAGATGGCCTGGATACTGCTGTCAAGCACCGGCTGCAGGTCAGGGGCGAAGTACGGCGAGTGGTTCGAAGGGGCGCCGTCGATATCTTTGACACTGCCCAAGAACCAGTAGAAGTACGGGGCGCCGAACGCGTTGCCAATCGTGGGGAAGTCCTCGGAGCCGGAAAGCCTGCCGAAGTCGCCCACCTCGTCGAAGTTCTTCCGGAACGCGGTCATGACAGTGTCGGCCGTCGCCTCGTCGTTGTGGAACTCCGGTGCACCACCGATGCGCTCGAACGCGGGCGGCTTTGGCGTGCCAGCGGCCTCGCACTCTGCACGAACGATCCGCTTGATGGAGGCGTTGAGCTTCTCCGAAAGCTCGGAGGTAAACGCGCGCGTGGAAACGGAAATCTCGGCCGTCGCGGCGATCGTGTTCGCCGAGTTACCCGCGTGGACCGCGCCAACCGTGACTACGGCCATGTCCTGCGGGTCTACTTCGCGTGCAACGATCGTTTGCAGCCGAGTGATAATGCTTGCCGCGATCACCACCGGGTCGATGCCGTTGTGTGGTTGCGAGCCGTGGGCACCCTGCCCGTAAATGGTGACCTTCGTCTGTTCGGCCGCAGCAAACACTGGCCCTGGTAGTGCGCCGAGGCCGTAGTTCGGCAGCATCGGTCCCACGTGCTGGCCAAGCACTACCTCGGGGGTAGGTACCTTCGTGGCTAGCCCCGCGTCGGCCATGTCCTGGGCGCCAGCGCCGGTCTCCTCACCAGGCTGGAAGATGGCAAGGAAGGTGCCGCTCCACGCGTCGGTATTTTCCTGCAGCAAGCGAACCGCACCCAACAGTGCGGTCGTGTGCATGTCGTGGCCGCAGGCGTGCATGATGCCCAGCTCCGGGGAAGCCGAGTACTCAAGCCCCGTTTCTTCCTTGATTGGGAGGGCGTCGAAGTCGGCGCGGAAACCGACAGTTGGGCCGTCGCCGTTTCGCACGACGCCCACGAGCCCCGTTGTGCCGACGGGCACCACCTCGACGCCGAGCGCCTCCAGCTCCTCCTGAATGCGAGCGGAGGTAGCAAACTCCTGCATGGATAGTTCGGGGTTCTGGTGGAACCACTTGTACAAATTCTCTAGCTCACCGCGGTGAGCTTCCAGGCTTTGTAGGAACGGCGTGAACTTTTCTTCTAGGCGCATGGCTTGAGCATAGTTCCGCACCCACACCTTTTGTGCTGGCTGCCGTGCCGATGGGGCAAATTAGGGCAAAAGGTGGCATTGTGTACTCAAGAAACGTCTGTGGTTGGAGTGGAAGGGTGCCTATGTTGCTTCGCCGAGTGTGTGCGCTCGTTGCTGGGGTTGGAATCGCGGTCGCAGGGGTGGGGCTCGCGCCACCGGCAATAGCGCAGGTGCGCTCGGAGTACGAGGGCAACGTCGACCCAAACTATGTCTGGCGTAGCGACGCCGCTTCGAAGCTACTCGCCGGAAAACCTTGGACCGACTACGTGCTGCACCGCGTGCCCGGTTCCTTCCACGACGCCCCGCGGATTCCGGAGGCCTCGAACCAAGCGCTCACTCGGGGAAATTCCCTCTACGGGCCCAGCACCCCGATTTACGTGAAGCGCACCAATGGCACCGAATCAATGTGCACCGTCGCCGTGGCGGGCCACGACGATAAAGGGCACAAGTACGCGCTGACCGCCGGGCACTGCGGTGAAGTTGGCGACGCCGTCACCTCCGCCGACTCCTGGCAAGTCGGGCCTTCCGGCACCATCGTGGAGGTCAACCGGGACCTCGACTACGCACTGATCGAGCTGGGCTCGAACGCGGAGGTGACCCGCTCCTACAACGGCGTCCACATCAACCACCTCGGCAGCAAGCCGATCAAGCCCGGCAACGTGGTGTGCAAGCAGGGCGTGGCCTCCGGCAGGACGTGCGGCGTGACGCTGCACGACTGGGAGTCCATGAACATCTCCCACACCTGCGCTATGCAGGGTGATTCGGGCGCACCCGTAGTGGTGGGCGACCGCCTCGTCGGCATCCTGAACGGCGGGGTGCTCCCATCGCCGTTCGATGTCTCGTGCCACAGCCCGCTGCAGGGCGTGATTCACGCGCCGACGGGCGCGGTCCGGATGGACGCGGTGCTGTCCACGCTGGACAACGGCTTCCGCCTGCCGTAGGACTAAAACGCTTGCGGCGGCTTAGGCGCCGATTACCTTCCGGGCGGCGTCGTGCAGCAGACCATTCGTGGCGATCGCGTCGCCGCCGTGCGGTCCAGGCTCACCGTTGAGTGAGCTAAACGTGCCACCGGCCTCCGTGACCAGGACAGACAGGGCAGCGAGGTCCCACACAGAAACCTCCGGTTCTGCCGCGATGTCGACGGCGCCCTCGGCCACCAGGCAGTAGCCGAAGAAATCCCCGTAGCCGCGCAGGCGCCAGGTGCGCTCAGTGAGTGCGATGAAGTTCTCCTGCAGGCCACGTGCCTTCCAGCCCTCAAGCGAGGACATCGCCAGGGAGGCGTCCGCAAGCTCGCCCACGTGGGAGACCTCGAGGCGCTTCAGGCTGCCCTTGTTAAACGTCCGCCACGCGCCGGAGCCTTTCGCCGCGTACCAGCGGCGCGCCAGCGCCGGGGCGGAAACGACGCCCAAGACTGGTTGGCCGTCGACAAGCAGTGAAATCAGCGTCGCCCACACGGGCACACCGCGGACGAAGTTCTTCGTGCCGTCGATCGGGTCGATGACCCACTGGCGGCCCTCGAAGACGGTCTCCCCGCCGAACTCTTCGCCGACGATCGAGTCGCCCGGGCGGGCCTCTGCGAGGCGCTCACGCAGCACCTCCTCGACAGCGACGTCGGCGTCGGAGACCGGGGTCATATCCGGCTTCGACTTCACCTTCAGGTCGGAGGCCTCGAAGCGGTCGAGCGTGATCGCGTCGGCAGCATCTGCGAGTTCGAGGGCAAGGGCGAGGTCATCGTCATAAAGATTCGTCATGCTCAGTAAGCCTAGCTTCAATGTCCGACACAATTTGTGGGTTTCCGGCAACGCACCAGGTCACCCCGCCCGCAGGCACCTTCTTTGCCACGCCCCCAACTGCCTCAATGAGCGCCTTGCCCGGCAGCCAGTCCCAATCGGCGACGGAGTGCTGCAGCCACCCACCCAGCTGGCCACTAGCGATATTGGACAGGTCGACGGAGCCAGCGCCCCACATGCGGATCGTCGCCGCGTCGCGCACCGCGCGCAACCACGCGTTCCGGATGGCGTCATCGCGCATGAACGTCGGGTGCAGGTACGTCACCAGGCCCTGCGAGGCCAGCGACGCCGCCTCGAGGTCGGGCAATGGCTCGCCGTTGCGCGTCGCGACGCCATCGTGGGCAAGCCACGTCGTATTCATCGCCGGGCGGTGCACCGCGCCAATCAGGATCCGCGCAGGGTCCGAGGGGTCGCCCTCTACCAGCGCGAGCGCCGAGCAGAAGTAGTCGGAGCCCTGCGTGAAGTTAAAGGTGCCATCAACCGGGTCAATTACCCACGTCCGTGAGGAATCGCCATGTATGGAAGCGCCTTCCTCGCCGAGGACGCCGTCGTGTGGGCGCAGCTCGGCAAGCGTTTCTGCGACGAATCGTTCCGCGGCACGGTCTGCCTCCGTCACCACGTCAGAAATTGAGGTCTTGTAATCCGTCGAAAGGCCTTCCTCCCGCATCCGCAGCGCAAGCGAGCCAGCATGCTCAACTAGCGCGGCGGCCAGTGTTGCGTCATCAGAGTCGCGATGTTGCTCAATGAAAGAAGTCATGTACCCATTATGGGGCTGTGCGCGCGATTTGTGGAGCGTCGTCTAGACTTCGACGGTATGCAACCGGAGACGCTCGCTCGAATCAAACGTATTGACGCCACGTTGACCACCATCGAAAAAGTCATGGACCTCGACGAAATGGCCCTGCGCATCAAAGAACTCGAGCAGCAAGCCGGCGACCCGAGCCTCTGGGACGACCCCGCCCACGCGCAGCAGGTCACCTCGGAGCTCTCCAGCGTCCAGGCACGCCTGAAGAAAGTCACGAGCTTGCGCTCGCGTATCGACGACCTCCCCGTCATGTACGAACTCGCCGAGGAGGAAGGCGATCCTTCGCTCGCCGACGATGAGCTCGACGCCGTCGAAGCAGACGTCGATTCGCTAGAAGTGCAGACGATGTTGTCCGGCGAGTACGACGAACGCGAAGCCGTGGTCAACATCCGTTCCGGCGCCGGTGGTGTTGATGCTGCCGACTGGGCCGAGATGCTCATGCGTATGTACATCCGCTGGGCGGAAAAGCATGGTCACAAGGTTGATGTGTACGACATTTCGTATGCGGAAGAGGCCGGGATTAAGTCGGCGACCTTCGTGGTGCACGGGGAATATATGTACGGCCAGCTCTCCGTCGAGCAGGGCGCGCACCGGCTGGTGCGTATCTCGCCGTTCGACAACCAGGCGCGGCGCCAGACCTCGTTCGCTGAGGTGGAGGTGTTGCCGGTGGTCGAGCACACCGACCACATCGACATCCCGGATTCCGATATCCGTGTGGACGTTTACCGTTCCTCGGGCCCCGGCGGACAGTCGGTGAATACCACGGACTCAGCGGTGCGCATCACGCACATCCCGACCGGCATCGTGGTGACCTGCCAGAACGAGAAATCTCAGATCCAGAACAAGGCATCCGCGCTCAACGTGCTGCAGTCCAAGCTTCTGGAGAAGAAGCGCATGGAGGAAAAGGCCGAGATGGACGCCCTGGGTGCCGGCGGCAACGCAAGCTGGGGCAACCAGATGCGCTCCTATGTGCTGCACCCGTACCAGATGGTGAAGGACCTGCGCACGAACTACGAGGTAGGCGACCCGCAGAAGGTGCTCGACGGCGACATCGACGGTTTCTTGGAGGCCGGTATCCGCTGGCGCATGGGACAACTCCAGTCACAGGAGTAACAGAAGAAGTAGTAGTGTGTAGCGGGTGATCACTTTTTCCAACGTGACGAAGGTCTACCCGACGTCCACACGCCCAGCACTCGACGATGTCTCATTCGAAATTGCCGACGGCGACTTCGTCTTCCTCATCGGCCCGTCCGGGTCCGGCAAGTCGACGTTGCTTCAGCTGATGATCCGTGAGGAAAACCTGACCTCGGGGGATATCTACTTCGACGACTTCCACGTCAACGCATTAAAGGGCAGCAACGTAAACCTGCTGCGTCAGTCCATCGGCTACGTCTTCCAGGACTTCAGGCTGCTGCCCAAGCTAAACGTCTACGACAACGTAGCGTTCGCGCTCGAGGTGATCGGTAAGAAGAAGCAGCGCATCGCAAAGCTGGTGCCGGAGGCCCTTGAACTGGTCGGCCTCGATGCGAAAGCGAACCGTATGCCACACGAACTGTCAGGCGGTGAGCAGCAACGCGTCGCAATCGCGCGAGCGTTCGTCGATAAGCCCCCACTCGTCCTCGCCGACGAGCCCACGGGCAACCTCGACCCGGGAACCTCCGACGAGATCATGGCGCTACTCGCGCGCATCAACCGCCTTGGCACCACCGTTGTGATGTCCACCCACAACGCACGCGCCGTCAACGAGATGCGCCAGCGCGTCATGGAACTGCACCTGGGCAAACTTGTTCGCGACGACGCCAACGGCGTCTACGGAACCGTGAGGGGATAAGCATGAACTGGAACTTCATTTTCCGCGAAGGCCTCCGCGGCCTCGGGCGCAACTTCACCATGACCATCGCGCTCATCATCACCACCGCACTCTCACTCGTGTTGGTTGGTGCCGGCATCCTCATCTCGCAGGCGACGAGCGCGACCAAGGACCTCTACCTCGACCGCGTCGAAGTCATGGTGGAGCTCGACGAGACCATCTCCGCTGAGGACAGCGACTGCTCCTCCGAGGCCTGCCGCGAGGTCCGCGACACCCTGCAAGCCAACGACCGCGTCGAGCAGGTGACCTTCCGTTCCCGCGAGCAGTCCTACGAACGCTTCGTAGAGCTCTTCCAGGACTCCGAGCCGGACCTCGTGCGCGAAACCTCCCCGGACGCGCTACCGGCCGCGCTGCACGTGCGCCTCAAGGACCCGTCCGACATCGCACCTATCGACGCAATCCGTGACATGCCGCAGGTTGCCATGGTCAGCGACCAGGCCGACACCGTACGCGAGGCCGCCGGCACCATGGACACCTTCCGCAACGTGACCTTCGTCGTCGCCGCGGCGCAGGCACTGGCATCGCTGTTCCTGATCGTGAACATGGTCCAGCTCGCCGCGTACAACCGCCGCGAGCAGATCGCCATTATGCGCATGGTGGGTGCATCCCGCTGGTTCACCCAGGCCCCATTCGTGCTGGAAGCGGTGCTCTCCGTGCTGATCGGTGCAGTACTTGCCACCGTGTTGGCGTGGGTGGGGAAGCGCTCGCTCGTCGACCCGATCCTCGGTGACCTCTACGCCTCCCAACTCGTCGCCCGCGTTCCGGACTCCGCCGTCATGACAGTGATGCCGCTTGTCGGACTCGGGGCCGTCGTCATCGGCGCCCTCGCAGCTCAGGTGGCACTGCGCAGCTACGTGCGGAAGTAGTAGGGTGGAACGCCTATGGGTAAAAAGAAGAAACAAAAGCTGAGCAACACCGGGGTCCTCGCGACTAACCGGAAAGCGCGCCACGACTACAACATCCTGGACACCTGGGAGACCGGCATCGTGCTCGTCGGCACCGAGATCAAGTCGCTGCGCGAAGGCAAGGTGTCCTTAGTCGAGGCGTTCGCCACCATCGACAACGGCGAGGTCTGGCTGCGCAACATGCACATCCCGGAGTACTCCAAGGGGCACTGGACGAACCACCCTCCACGCCGGACCCGCAAGCTGCTCATGCACCGCCGCGAAATCGACTCTCTGCAGGGCAAGCTTCGCGACGGCAACCGCACCCTCATCCCGCTCTCGCTCTACCTCAAGGACGGCCGCGCGAAAGTGGAGCTCGGCCTGGGGCAGGGTAAGCAGGACTATGACAAACGCCAAGCCATCAAACGCCGCACCGAGGACCGTGAAATCGCCCGCGACCTCGGCCGGAAGTTCAAAGGCATCAAAGCCTAAGGAGGATTCACGATGAAGCACGCACTCGTCACCGGGGCATCCCGCGGTATCGGCCACGCGATCGCCGAGGAACTCGGCCGCGACCACCACATCTACGTCGGCGCCTCCCGCTACGCCTCCGAGGTCGTCAGCGCACTGCCCAACGCCGAGCCCTTCGAGGTTGACCTCACCGACAGTGCTGCGATGGCGGAGGCGGCGTCGAACATTCAAGAGCTCGACGTGCTCGTGCTCGCCGCAGGCGTGATGACGCCCGCCCGCCTCACCGACCTTTCCGAAGCCGACCTGCGCCGCACCATGGAAGTCAACGTGATCGCACCAATGCTGCTGACGAAAGCGCTCTTGCCCGCGCTGCGACGCAGCAACGGCCTCATCCTGACCATCAACTCCGGCGCCGGCTTCTTTGGTATCGACGGCAACTCCGCCTACTGCGCTTCCAAATTCGGTCTGCGCGGCTTCACCGATTCCCTCCGCTTGGAGGAAGCCGGAGCCGTGCGCGTGACCTCCCTGCACCCGGGGCGCACCGACACCGACATGCTCCACGGCGACACCAACGGGCCGAAGATGACGCCACAATCCGTGGCGAAGGCCGCACGCCTCGCCGTCGACGCCGGCCCGGATGCCGTGGTCGAATTCCTGCGCATCACCCCAACCGCCTAGGTCGGGGCCCTTGCGCGGGAGCATACTCGTCGGCTAGGGTGGTGCTTCTACGGTTCCCGTAGTACGAGGGGTCGATTCTGGTTTCGACTTCATCGACTAAGCCAGGGGAAGCGTGCCGGTGCAGGCTAGAGACCACCGTAAGCGTCGTAGCAACCAATAAACGCAGAGAAGAACTCTCAGCGTGACTACGCCCTCGCTGCCTAATTAGAAAGGTTCAGCGACCTGCGTGTCCGTCAGGCCGGGGATGCCCCCGAACCGGTACCTGGCGTCGACTTAGGGGGCTTGCCTTCCGGCCTTGTCAGTGGGGCCTTGGAAGGGACATTTTTCACTGACTGGGCCCGTCATCCGGACATGTTTGCCTGATCCGGAGGGCCGAGCAGAGGCAGTGCGCGAACTGCGCACGGAGAAGCCCTGGCGCGGTGGTGAAGGACCCGGGTTCAATTCCCGGCGGCTCCACTGACCCTCTACTTGTTTAAGCAGGTAGAGGGTCATTTTCTTCATATCTTGCCGAGGCTATTCCATCGGCTTCAGGTTGCATACCTGGTGCTCGGTAGACCGAGCTTGTTACGCTTCAGTGTGACTGTCCCTAAGGAATGGATCGGGTTCTAGTGTGAGTCTTCCAAAGGTCCTGTGGATTTGTGTTGGTATTGCGACGGTGATCTTGGCCACCAGAAGCGGGATCCCGTGGGAGCTGACTGTTGTCCTCTGCTTCGTTACCGCCGTAGTGACGGTAAGGCTCGTTGCTTCAGGTTCTGAACCGTCATTCGCACGGGTGGCCATCGGCGCACTTACGATGTGCGCGGTTGCTGGCATTTTCTTACCGCTGGTTCTTCCGCTCGCATATGTCGGATACGTTGCATGGACTTGGTTTTCGATTGTGGGCGATTGTGAAGGAGAGTAACTACAAGTTGAGGGTCTGGGTATGACCCAAATTTCGGCCAACCGTTAGAGAAAGCAGATGACGCGTACAGTGGCGCCCATGACTGAAACGACGACTGCACGCAAGAACGTTCTGTACATCGGTGGCCATGGCAAGGTGGGGCTGTTGGCAGCGCCAAAGCTCGTCGCCGCTGGCCATACTGTCCATTCCCTCATACGCAACCCCGACCAGGCTGCCGATATTGAAGCGCTTGGAGCTACCCCTGTCTTGCGGGACCTAACCGAGATCTCCGTTGAGGACTGGGCTGAGCTCCTTGCCCAGTATGACGTCGCCGTGTGGGGCGCCGGCAACGGTGGACGCGCTGGTGCCGAAGTGACGTGGGCAGTCGACCGCGACGCCGCCCTGGCCTCCATCGCTGGGCTAGAGAAACTGGCTGCGGAGGGGAAACAAGCACCGGCATACGTGATGATCTCCTACGTCGGCGCTACTGAGAACACGACTGATCCTTCCGATGAGTCGTGGTATGCGTATGTTGAGTCGAAGAAGGCCGTCGATAACAAACTGAATTCGACGGATCTCAACTACCTCATCCTTGGCCCGGCGGCGCTGACCGAAGAGCTTGCACGGGGCATTACCGTGCTGGACAAGGATGCTGAGCCCACCGGCATTATGACGACCTCCCGGGAGCTTGTTGCGGACGTTGTCACCGAGGTGGTCGGTCGCGAGATCCTCCCAGCGTCGCCGCTGGAGTTCATTGACGGCGAAGGCAGCGTCAAAGACATCTAGAGGCCAGAGCCCCAAGTGAAAGGTAAAGCGTGATGAGCGAGCCAGTTGAACACGGGTGAAGATTTGCTCGAATACGTGGTGAGTATTGGCCCTAGAATATGAAGCTGGTTTCGGAAGATGAAGCGGATATTGAACTTGCCGATATGGTTGGTGCTCCGTGGGACTCGTTCACCGAAGAGTAAAGCACATAGCTAGTTGTAGCCGTCACTGTGAGTGGCGGCTTTTGGCTTGGAGGGGATCTCACGTTTATTGACGATCGGTAGAATCTCTTCCGTTCCCCTCAGTGGCGTTACGCCTTGTCTGTGTACAAATGACGGGAGAACGCTGAAAGAGCTACGGCAGCGCCTACGGCAATCGACCAGGTCCAGCCGGTCGCGAGATATGCAAGAACAGTGACGAGGACGTAGACGGCCGCGTTGTTGAGTGGTGAGTTCATCGGGCAGCAGCCTTTCGCACGAGCACAACTGTGTCCCAGGTGAGGGCGACGAACGCGACCGCGAGCAAGATCCATACGATGGGACTGCTAGGGGCAACGATGTAGGCGAGAAAGAATGCGAAGACTGCGATTGTGGACATTTGGAGTCCTCCTATTGTACTGACGCGGTGAGATCCAGTGCTCCGAGTATTCTGTCACAGCTAAGGTGTGCTTGCACCAGATGGGGCTGCGGCCAATGGCTGATTCGATGCGATCTAAGCTGCGTAGATGCATGACACGGGGGTAAGGGGAGGGGGATGTCGATAATCACTTTCTTCTCTAAGCCTTGCCTAACTCTCATGAGTAGCTTAGGGTGAGTGAGGTAACCCTACCCTTGGATATGAGTAGCAAGGATACTTTTCAACATGATTCGTTTTTCACGTAAGACCATCGTGGCTGTTGCGGCCGCCGCAGCGATGACGCTGACCGCCTGCTCTGAAGCAGAGTCGAACAACGCGTCCACTTCGGAGACCCAGGCTAGCGCCTCCGCTACGACGACTGCCGCGGAAAACGGCACCGTGACCGTGACCGACAACTATGGCGAAAAGACTGTGCCGACTCCGCCGAAGCGCGTCGTTGCGCTCGACAACCGCACCTTCGAGCTCCTGGACTCCTGGGGTGTGAAGCCGGTTGCGGCGCCAAAGAAGTTGGTTTCGAAAGATGTTCCGGGCCTGCGAGACAATGACGATATTGCGGACATCGGCAATCACAAGGAGCCGAATCTGGAGATCATCGTTGCAGCTGACCCGGACGTAATCATCTCGGGCCAGCGTTTTGAAAAGTACGACGACGAGATTCAGAAACTTGTTCCGAACGCAGTACTCGTCGACTTCGAACCACGTGACGATGAACCCTTCGACCGTGAGTTGATCCGTCAGACCCTCGAGCTCGGCGAAATCTTCGGTAAGCAGGCCGAAGCGGAGAAAACCGTCGAAGACTTCACCAAGGCAGTACAGCGTGCTCGCGACGCATACGACCCAGCGCAGACCGTGATGGCTGTCAACGTTTCTGGTGGGGAAATCGGATATGTTGCGCCGGGCATCGGCCGCACCTTTGGCCCCCTCTTTGACCTCATCGGTTTCACTCCGGCGCTGAAGGTAGAAAACGCCTCGAGCGACCACAAGGGTGACGATATTTCTGTTGAGGCTATCGCCGACTCCAACCCAGATTGGATCTTCGCCCTTGACCGCGACGCGGCCATTAAGAAGGAAGGGGAGTCCCCGGCTGCTCTGAGCGTGCTGAGCGACTCTGCCGCACTGCAGAATGTCACCGCAGTCAAGGAGAACCACATCTATGTGGCTCCGCAGGACACCTACATCAACGAGTCCATCCTGACCTACACCGAAATCCTGAACGGCATTGCTGACCAGCTGGAGGCCGCCAAGTAATGGCGCAACCGGGTACGCGCACCCACCCCAAACTTCTTAACTGGAAGCTTGGGGTGGGTCTCGTCATTGTGATCGTGCTGCTGGCCCTGTCCTTATTGGTTGGCCAGTACGACGTTTTTCGATCAAGCGACGGCTGGGACATGTTCAAAACCACCCGCGTTCCGCGCACTATCGCGCTGGTGCTTGCTGGCGCCGCGATGGCGATGAGCGGTCTGATCATGCAGATGCTCACGCAGAACCGCTTCGTCGAGCCCACCACGACGGGTACCACCGAGTGGGCTGGCCTGGGCTTGCTGGCGTCGTACGTATTTTTGCCCGACGGCACGATCCTGCAGCGCATGATCATTTCCGTCACCTTCGCATTCATCGGGACGATGGTCTTCTTTGCGTTCCTTCGGAGGGTGACGCTGCGCTCGAGCCTGATCGTCCCGATCGTCGGCATCATGCTCGGCGCCGTTGTCAGCGCATTCTCCACGTTTTGGGCGCTTCAAACTGACCTGCTTCAGTCGCTCGGGATTTGGTTCGCTGGCTCGTTTACCTCAGTGATTTCCGGGCAGTACGAGGTACTCTGGATCGTCGTCGCGGTCGTGATTGCCGTGTTCTTCTACGCCGACCGCCTTACGGCCGCCGGCCTGGGGGAGGACGTCGCCACGAACATTGGCCTTAACTACGGCCGCATCATCTTGGTCGGAACGAGCCTCGTTGCGGTCGCAGCGGGCGTCGTGACGGTGGTCGTCGGCAATCTTCCTTTCCTTGGGCTGATTGTCCCCAACATTGTTTCCATGATGCGTGGCGACGACCTCCGCTCCAACCTTCCGTGGGTTTGCCTCCTCGGCGTAGGCATCGTCACGGTGTGCGACTTGCTGGCCCGCACGATCATCGCCCCGTTCGAGATCCCGGTGTCCGTCATCTTGGGCATCATCGGTGCGGTGGTTTTCGTCTTCTTGATCGTGAGGCAGAGTCGCCGTGCCTAAACAGCTTATCGACGCCCGCTTCGTCGGAGCCTTCCAATCCACCAAGAGCAAAACCCGCTACTGGATAATTCTTGCGTGCCTTATCATCGCCGCCGTAGGGTTTACTGCCGGTCTGTTGGCGTACGGCAACCCCATGGACTTCGGCACCACCGGATACTGGCTGATTGCGAAGCGCCGTTTGAACTCGGTTATCGCGATGGCGATTGTGGCGCTGTGCCAGGCGGTGGCGACCGTTTCGTTCCAAACGGTGACGAACAACCGCATCATTACGCCGTCCATCATGGGTTTTGAAGCCCTCTACGTGTCGATTCACACCTCGACCGTGTTCTTCCTCGGTGCCGCTGGCCTGAACAATGGATATACGCTCCAGATGTTCGTGCTGCAGCTAGTGCTCATGGTTGGCCTGAGCCTTGTGCTGTACGCGTGGCTGTTGTCCGGAAAGCACGCAAATATGCACGCGATGCTGCTGGTCGGCATCGTGATCGGTGGCGGACTCGGCAGCGTGTCGACGTTCATGCAGCGCCTCCTCACACCAAGCGAGTTCGACGTCCTCACCGCGCGGTTGTTTGGCTCCGTCAACAACGCGGATCCTGAGTACTATCCGGTCGCTATCCCACTCGCGGTCGGCGCCACAGCACTACTGGTCTTCAATTCACGCCGCCTCAACGTCCTCGCACTCGGCAGAGATGTCACCGTGAACCTCGGAGTTAGCCACCGATTCCACTCGATCTTCACATTGGTGCTGGTTTCCGTCTTGATGGCGGTCTCGACCGCGCTCGTCGGACCGATGACGTTCCTGGGGTTCCTCGTAGCGACGCTCGCGTACCAATTCTGCGATACCTACGACCACCGTTACATCTTCCCAATGGCAGTACTGCTGGGATTCTGCGTACTCAGTGGCGCCTACTTCATCATGAACCACGTGTTTTATGCGCAGGGCGTCGTGTCAATCATCATTGAGCTCGTCGGTGGCATCACCTTTTTGGCAGTCATCTTGAAGAAGGGACGCTTATGATCACGCTGAAAGAAGTCCGCAAAGACTACGGCGACGACGTCAAAATCGGACCCGTCAACATCGAGATTCCCGCTGGTGGCATCACCGCGCTCGTTGGACCGAACGGTGCGGGCAAGTCGACGCTCCTCACGATGATTGGGCGTCTCTTAGCTATCGACTCCGGCACCGTCGAAATCGGCCGTATGGACGTCACCAGCGCTAAATCAAAAGATCTCGCAAAGATCATCTCGATCTTGCGTCAGGAGAACCACTTTGTGACGCGCCTGACGGTGCGCCAGCTCGTCGGCTTCGGGCGCTTCCCGTACAGCCATGGACGTCTCACTCCCGAGGACGAGCAGATCATCTCGAAGTACATCGACTTCCTTGGTCTCCACGAACTCGAAAACCGTTACCTGGATCAGCTCTCAGGAGGGCAGCGTCAGCGCGCTTACGTTGCGATGGTGCTCTGCCAGGAAACTGACTATGTTCTTCTCGACGAACCACTAAACAATCTCGACATTGCACACTCGGTGGAAATGATGAAGCACCTGTACTCCGCCGCGAGGGACTTCGGGCGGACCATCATCATCGTGCTGCACGACATCAACTTCGCAGCGAAGTACGCCGACTACATCTGCGCCACCAAGGATGGTCAGATCGCCGCGTTTGGGACTCCGCGCGAAATCATGAACGACGAGTTGCTCACGCAAATCTTCAACACGCCCGTGCATGTAATTGAGGGCCCGGATGGGCCACTCGCTACATATCACTAAAATGCTCGTTACGCAGGCGATTTGTGTTGTTTGTT
The DNA here is from genome assembly GCF_030228725.1 of Corynebacterium sp. UMB10321. Classification (NCBI taxonomy): domain Bacteria; kingdom Bacillati; phylum Actinomycetota; class Actinomycetes; order Mycobacteriales; family Corynebacteriaceae; genus Corynebacterium; species Corynebacterium sp. UMB10321. The sequence goes on from NZ_JASOZC010000001.1 coordinate 599,164, forward strand.
GGTTCGTGGTTAAGTTATCCCTCGTTGCCGACGAGCGGCCTGGCCGCTTGGAGGGAATGATCAAAGTGAATAAAGTTGCTGCTTGTGGGCGGTTTCGGGTCTGGCTGGTTTGGTTGGATTTGACTTTGTGTTTACGGGTGTGTAACTTTGTTTCAGCTGCTTGACGCTGGCTCTGGTTGGGGTTGGTTGTTGGGTGTGCGGTTGTTGTTTGAGAACTCGATAGTGTGCCAATGTACTTTTTATTTTTTTGATTGCATTGACTTTTGGTTGCGTGCTGTGTGCCATGTTTTGGTGTGTGCCGGCGGTGATGCTTGAACCTATGATTGGGTGTCACTGGTGTGGTGCAGATGCACGGTCATGTTGACTGTATTGGTTGATGTGGTTGTGACTGGTCCTGTTTTGCCCCGTCGGGTTGGGACTGGTTGTTTGTACTTTACTTTTTTGTAATTTTAGGATTTTGCCAGACACTGGCGATGACTGTTGTGGTTGTTGTTGGTGGTTGGTTTGTTTTTGGTTAGGTTTTCAGGCTTTTCACGGCCTTGTTTCTTTCTGAAATAGTTTTTGTGGAGAGTTTGATCCTGGCTCAGGATGAACGCTGGCGG